>JBHJMN010000211.1:0-300 GCA_042219835.1 Paenibacillus elgii | reverse complement strand
TCCGGGCTGATTTACATTTTTGAAGGCTTGGTTTTGGCTGTATGACGCATAGCTGTTTTAGTCACGTGGAGAGGTTAGGAATCGGACGATTCATGGTCATCATCGATTAAGTCATGAATGCTGATGTTCAAGGCTTCACAGATATTTTCAAGGGTTCGGATATACACTCTATCAACATTATCTGAGCAGAGATGATTTATTGTACTTGGTCTTAAGTCCATTAGACGTGCAAGTTGCCTTTGTGACATGCCTCGTTCAGCTAATATTTCTCTTAATCGGATTTTGATTTTCATAAAACTA
>JBHJMN010000210.1:0-301 GCA_042219835.1 Paenibacillus elgii | reverse complement strand
CCGGCCGATGAAGTCCACGTTGCCGTCTTCCATCCAGCGCGCCAGATCCCCCGTGCGGTACAACCGCTCTCCGGGAATGAACGGGCTGTCGACAAACTTCTCTTCGTTCAGCTCCGGACGGTTCAAGTATCCCCGGGCCACGCCTACGCCGCCGATGCACAGCTCGCCCAGCACACCTACCGGTACCGGGTTCAGGTGAGCATCCACAATGTAGAACCGGGCGTTCAGCCATGCCTTGCCGATCGGCACATTCCCCGCCTCCGGCAGCTTGCTCAGCGGCTCGTCATAGAAGCTCGAATCA
>JBHJMN010000021.1:0-98695 GCA_042219835.1 Paenibacillus elgii | reverse complement strand
AGTATCCGGGAATGGTTGCATCTCCGGCTGCTCACACTAGTGCGTCCCATCTACACGGAGGGGATTGGATGAACGAGAAAAGATTGCAAGGCAAAGTCGCCATTGTGACTGGAGTGAGCCGCCGAAACGGTATTGGTAGCGCCATTGCCCGCGCGCTGGCGGAAGAAGGCGCCGATTTGTTTTTTACCCATTGGAGCAAATATGACGAAGCTCAGCCTTACGGAAGCGAGCGGGACTGGCCGAGGCAGATAGCCGAGGAGCTTGTCGCGCTTGGGGTAAGGACCGCGTCGATGGAGCTCGATTTAGCCGGGACTGACTCGGCGATCCGGCTGCTGGATGAAGTACAGCACCGGCTGGGCACCCCGTTTATATTGATCAATAACGCTACGCATTGTGAGGAAGTCGGCTTCGAGGCGCTGAACGCAGATATTCTCGATGCGCATCACGCCGTCAATGTTCGCGGCACTTGCATGCTTTCAGTGGAATTTGCCCGCAGGGTAAAAGGCGGGAGCGGTGGACGGATCATTAATCTGGTATCGGGACAAGACAAAGGTCCGATGCCGGGAAATCTGGCCTATGTCGCGACCAAAGGGGCCATTTCGGCGTTTACCGTCTCGCTCGCGGCGGAGCTGGCCCCGCACCGGATCACGGTCAATGCGGTCGATCCCGGACCGACCGATTCGGGATGGATGGACGAAGCGCTGAAGCGGACCCTGCTTCCCAAATTTCCCATGGGACGCATCGGACAGCCGGAAGATGCTGCAAGGCTGATCCGTTTTCTGGCCGGCGACGACGCCCGATGGGTAACGGGGCAAATCATTCATTCGGACGGCGGATTTTGGGGTTAAGGCTTTCGCAAAGTTGCCGCCGCTATTGAGGTTGGATACACTTAGAAGAGAATCGAAACAGCCCTGAGAGAGGAGCAATGACGCACATGAAGTTAAGCCTGCTGGATCTTGTTCCTTTGCTTGAAGGGGCGGATGCCGTGACTGCTTTGGCGCAGGCGCGCAGACTTGCCCAGACGGCGGAGAGGCTGGGGTATTCGCGCTACTGGGCCGCGGAGCATCACGATATGCCGGGGCTGGCCTGTCCTGCGCCGGAAGTGCTGCTGTCGCATATCGGCGCACACACGGAGCGGATACGGCTCGGCTCCGGGGCGCTGCTGCTGCCGCATTACAAGCCGATCAAGGTGGCCGAAACGTTTCGGCTGCTCGCGGCGTTGTATCCCGGGCGGATCGATCTCGGAATCGGCCGGGCCCCGGGGGGCTCGGCGCATATGAGCATGGCGCTGAGCGGCAATTTTTTGGAAAATGTCCGGCAGCTGCCCGAATCGCTTCGTTCTTTGTCCGCCTTGCTTGCCGACGAATTTCGCGTGGAGGATATGCCTGTCCGGGCGATGCCCGTTCCTCCTGCCGATCCGGAGGTATGGCTGCTCGGGACGAATCAGAAGAGCGCCTCGTATGCCGCGGAATTCGGGGCCGGATACGTCTTCGGCCATTTCATGAGCGACCGGGACGGGGCGGAAGTGCTTTCCGCCTACGTTCGGGAGTTCCGGCCAACGCCTTTGGGAGCTGCCCCGCGTGCAATCATGGCCGTGAACGTCCTCTGCGCGGATACGGAAGAGGAGGCGCACAGGCTCGCGTCCGAAGCGAAGCGGCTGCTGCAGCCGGAGGGAGGCAGCGGAGAAGAACGGCCCAAGCCGATGATCGGAACGCCGGGACAAGTGAAGGCGGCATTGGAGCAGTTGCAGAGAGATTGCGGCTTTGACGAATTGATGATCGTTACGCTGGGGCCTGACTACGAAAGCCGCCTTCGTTCGTACGAGCTGCTGGCGGATGCCGTATGGGGAGCAGCGGGAGGCATCAGCACAGCTTGAACCGTTCGATGTGTTCCCCAAGCCCTTCCTTTTGCAAAATTTCGATCTGTTTCGGTCCGATCAGGTCGTAGTGCGGGAAGCTTTCGCGGTCGTGGATATACCGGGGATTCAGGTCGTTGGCTTCGCACCATGCGACGAGCCGCTCCATATCCGAGCACCCGACCTTGGTGACTGAATGAAACTGAGGAAAACGCGGGTCGAACCAAAAATGGGTTAAAAAGGCGATCTCCCCGCGCGCGACCGCTTCTTTCCACTGAACGAGCTCTTTTCTTTTAATACCGAATGCCATAAGCCGATCATCCTTATCGATGATTTTCATTTTGTTTTATTATGACGGATAGAACGGTCTACTTCAAATGTAAAGGAGAAAGCGGAAATGAAAGAGAGAAAAAGAAGAGATCAGGTCGAGCCGCAATCCACTTGGAATTTGGCCGATCTGTATGCAGGAGACGAAGCTTGGGAAGCCGAGATGACCGGCATCGTTGAATCTCTCACGTCCATGGAGCGCTTTCAAGGGAAGCTGTGCGAAGGGGGCGGCCGGCTTCTGGAGTGTCTTGAGGCGCAGGAGGCGCTGCATATCCGGCTTTTGCGCGCCGCTACATATGCCCGCTTGCAGCAGTCCGGCGACGGAACGAACCCGGCGTACCAAGCGAATTCTGCACGGGTCGGAGATGTCGCTGCGCAAGCGGAGGCCGGGCTTTCGTTCATTCGCTCGGAGCTGCTGGCGCTGGCGGATGGATGGCTGGAACGGTACATCGGCGAAGAACCGAAATTGGAGCCGTTCCGCAAAAGCTTGACGGAATTGCTGGAAACGAAGCCGCACCGGCTGCAGGCGGAGACGGAAGCGGTCCTGGCGTCGCTCGGGGAAGTGCTGGGCGCCCCCTATACGATCTACCAGCGAAGCAAGCTGTCGGATATGTCCTTCGCTTCCGTGGAAGACGGTGAGGGCGTAACACGGCCGGTTTCGTTCGCGCTGTACGAAACCGACTACGAGCTGTCGCCGGATACCGTGCTGCGCCGGAATGCTTACCAGTCGTTTACCGGGACGCTGGAGTCTTACCAGAATACGTTTGCCGCAGTCTATGCCGCCGAAGTGAAAAAACAGACGGTCATTTCCCGGCAGCGCGGCTACGAATCCGTAACGCATATGCTGCTCCAGCCGCAGCAGGTCACGATTCCGATGTATCATAACATCCTGGATATTATTCGCACGGAGCTGGCACCGCACATGCGGCGGTTGGCCCGGCTGAAGCAGCGGGTGCTCGGCTTGGACCGCATCCGGTTCTGCGACTTGAAAGCCCCGCTCGATCCGGAATTCAGCCCTTCGGTCACGTTCGAAGAGGCGGGGCGGACGATTCTGGACGCTCTGCGGGTGCTGGGGCCCGAATACACGGAGCTTATGGAGCAGGCGCTGACCGGGCGCTGGATCGATTACGCCGACAATATCGGCAAGTCGACCGGTGCCTTCTGCTCAAGCACGTACAGCACGCATTCTTACATTCTGATCACGTGGGCGGACAACATGCGCAGCGCCTTTACGCTGGCGCACGAGCTGGGGCATGCGGGCCATCTGATGCTGGCCGCGCGCAATCAGCGGTATACGAACTTCAGGCCATCTACTTATTTTATCGAAGCGCCGTCGACGATGAACGAGCTGCTTCTCGCCCAGCATCTGATGGAGCAATCCGACGATCCGCGTCTGAAACGTTGGGTGATTCTTCAGCTTCTGAACACCTACTATCACAATTTCGTCACGCACCTGCTGGAAGGCGACATGCAGAACAGGGTGTACGAGGCGGCGGAAGCGGGCAAGGCGCTGACGGCGAAAAAGCTCCGCGAGCTGAAGGGGAGCGTGCTGTCGGAATTCTGGGCAGATGCGGTCGACATCGACACGGGAGCGGAATTAACCTGGATGCGCCAGCCGCATTATTATTTGGGGCTATATCCGTATACGTACGCCGCGGGCTTAACGGCCTCGACGGCTGTAGCCGAGCTCATCCGCAAGGAAGGACAGCCGGCCGTGGACCGCTGGCTCGACGTGCTCAAGGCCGGAGGCACGATGCGGCCGCTTGAGCTGATGAAGCTCGCCGGCGTCGATATGTCCGAGCCGCAGCCGATTCGAAGCGCGGTCGCCTATGTCGGTTCTTTGATCGACGAGCTGGAACAGTTGTTTTAATAAGCGATGCCAGATAAAAAATTTAACATCGTCATCACTCTCTGCATTTTACTTTTATGGTCACTATGGGTTCCATTTCCTTCCATGGCGGCCGAGGAAGCGAGGGATGTGCAGATTTCGGCTTACCCGACCGACCCGCTGGTGGAGAAGCAAGCCTACTTGCAGCAAATTCGTATGAACGAGGCTTGGGACGTCGCGACCGGAAACGACTCGATCGTGATTGCGATCGTGGATACGGGCGTCGATTTGAACCATCCGGATCTTATGCCGAATTTGGTGAAAGGGATCAATTTGATCGAGCCTGGCCAGCCGCCGGACGATGACAACGGGCACGGCACGAATGTCGCCGGAATCATCGGCGCTGCGGCCAACAACGATAAAGGAATCGCCGCACGGTCGGATACGCCGCCGGGTATTTGACGCTGTTTCCCTCGGTATTCGTATCTTCCGCCGATCCCCGTCGTAAAAACGTCCCACGGCGCCACCAGATCGACCTCGGGGCCGCTATTGGGCACGAACATCATTAGCGGAACGGCAACGGGAATTGCCAAATAAACCTGCAATGGTAAACAGGCAGGACCCGAAGCAACGGACGTCTATCTGGGCGACTATTAATAAGGGTCCTTCAGAACGCGGTCGGCGTTCTTCTTTGGTCTGTCCGTTGCCGTCGGGCTTGACTGGCCCCGCTGCGCTTAAGGCATGCTTCGTTTATCCGGAATTCCGCAGGATCTCGTGCTTGTCGGGTATGTCGGCTTCCTGGACCCGCCGAAAGAAACGGCGGCGGCAGCGATCCGGGCGCTGCAGGAAAGAGGTGTGAAGGTCAAGGTACTAACGGGAGACAACTGGGCTGTCGCGAGGAAGGTGTGCCGGGACGTAGGCTTGCAAATCGACCGGGTTGTGCTGGGGAATGAAATCGAGCGGTTGAACGAGGCGCAGCTGGCCGATTTGGCGGAGCGTATGACGGTATTTGCCAAGCTGAATCCGCTTCAGAAGGCGAGAATCGTCAGAGCGCTGCAAACGAAAGGGCATACTGTAGGCTTCATGGGTGACGGCATCAACGACGCGGCGTCGCTGCGAGATGCGGACGTCGGCATTTCCGTGGATACGGCGGTCGATATCGCCAAGGAGTTCCGCAGATATCATCCTGCTGGAAAAAAGCTTAATGGTTCTGGAAGCCGGAGTCATGGAAGGGCGTCAGACATTCGGCAACATCGTGAAATATATCAAAATGACGGCCAGCTCCAACTTCGGCAACGTGTTCAGCGTACTGGGCGCCAGCGCCTTCCTGCCTTTTTTGCCCATGCTGCCGATCCATCTGCTGATTCAAAATTTGTTTTACGACATTTCGCAGCTTTCGATTCCGTGGGATCGGATGGATAAGGAGTTTTTGCGCAAGCCAAGAAAATGGGATGCCAAATCAGTCGGCCGGTTTATGCTATTTATCGGTCCGATCAGCTCTATATTTAATTACGCCACGTATTTTCTGATGTATTATGTTTTTGCGGCCAATACAATCCGGCTGGTTTATCGAAGGGCTTTTGTCGCAAACCTTAATCGTGCATATGATCCGTACGAAGAAAATTCCGTTTGTCCAAAGCCGGGCGAGCTTCCCCGTCATTCTGCCGACCAGTCTCATTATCATGGCGGGTATATACATTCCGTTCTCGGCTTTCGGGGCCAGCATCGGTCTGCAGCCGCTGTCGCTTAGCTATTTCCCTTGGCTGGTCGGAATCTTGTTAAGCTACTGCGTGCTGACGCAGCTGGTGAAAATATGGTATATCCGCAAATTCAACGAGTGGTTGTAGGATCACATGCAAAGCAGGATCGACGGTTAAGGCTCGATTTTATCCGCCGTTTGGGAAAGGCGGCTGGTTACAATCTGCACGGCGATGGCGTCGTCCAGATACCCCAAGGGAAAGACGTAGTCGGGGATAATGTCCGCCGATAAAATAAAGTAAAGCAGAGCGCTGCCTGCGATCGCGCGCCGCTCCGGCGTCGTATCCTCCCGGCAGTACAGCTCATACAATTGCCTCAGCTCGTCGATAAAAGGCCCGGCGCCGTTGACGCTTTCCACCTTCGTGCGGAAATCGTCGACGATGATCCGCTGTCCTTCCTCGGTCATGGCATATTGTTCGTATTTGCTCAATTCCTTACTTACAAGCTCAGTTGTAAACTGCTGATCGAACAAGTTGGACGAGAGAAGAACATCCTTGATGCTTTCGATGAAGGCATAAATATCCGAGCTTTGCTCCGACTGGCGGGAACCGACGTCGAATCCGGCCGCTTGAAACAGCTTCTCCGTCGGAACGCCGAGATGGACGGCGAACTGCTGCAGGTGGTCGGGCTTTGCCTGCTGCTTGCCGTTGGCGATACGCGAAATTGTCGCCGTATCGATTCCGGTAAGCAGGCTTAGCTTGCGCATGGATAAAGAACGGCCTTTTAACAGCGATTTTAAGGTTGAGCCCAGCTCCGGTTCTTTTTTCTTATCGGACATCGGTTATTCCTCCCGATTGCTTGTGTTGAGTACGCATATTGAAAAATTCTCAATAGTGTTGAGACGGATAGGCACATTTTTACCGAATCCTCAATATGATGCCAATATAAAGCGAAAAGGAGTGAAACATCATGACATGGTTGCTTATCGTAGGTTTTGCCGTCTCGTCGAGTTTGGATAATTTGGGTGTGGGGATATCCTATGGGATCCGGAAAATCCGCGTCGGCGTGTTGTCGAATCTGGTCATCGCCATCATTTGTTTTCTGTTCAGTGAGACGGGGATTTTATTCGGACAGTGGCTTTCGGATATTCTTCCGGGAATGTTTCCGGTTCTGGTCAGTGCCTTTATTCTGATGGTCATCGGGCTGCGCATCGTCTTAATCGCGATGCCGCGAAAACAACCGGCGCCTCCCGAGGGGAAAGAGGATGGGGATGGGTTAGATAACCAATCGTTAAAAGGACTTTTGCAGCATCCGGAAAAAGCTGACAAGGATAAATCCGGTTCCATCGGGCTAGGCGAGTCGGTTGTTCTGGGCATCGCGCTTTCGGCGAATGCCGTCACGAACGGCCTGAGCGCAGGGCTGCTCGGCTTGTCGCCACTGACCATCTCGCTGACAGCCGCGCAAGGAAGCTTCATTTCCGTATGGTTCGGCGTTATTATAGGAAGGAAGGTTTCGGGAGTTCGCATCGGGGCCTTCACCTTGGGACAATTCGGCACGTTAATCAGCGGGGTTATCCTTCTGGCGATTGCAGGCAACTCGCTGTTTGGCTAACGGAAGCTGCCCCCTCCCAAGCTACTTGTCTTTACTATACTACGGGCAGCGGATACTTGTTATGACAGGAACGGAACGAAAGATAAGAGAAAAGCAGTCTGGCGCTGTTCGCACCGGACTGCTTTTTCGTTAGGGCTATAGTTCGTCGAGCGTCTTCTCCAGGCTCGGGGCCAAATGCTGCAGGAAATAGTCCAGCTCGGGCATGTTCATCGCCTCAATCGATTGTTCGATCTGCTTCTTCGCCGTGGCGAATTCGCGGTTGCCGGCGGACAGCTCGGATACGCATTTGAGATAGGCGTCCAGAAGATCGGCGCCCTTGACGTATTGTTTCAGCTCGGGATCGGCATCCTTCTTCGCAACGATCAGCGGGTCGTACACGTGTCGCAGCGGCTCCGGAACCATGTCCAGCAGACGCTCGGCGGCAAGCTGCTCGATCTCGCGGAAGTTGGAAAGTATCTTCGGATTGTGGTGCTTCACCGGCGTCGGTATGTCTCCCGTGAAAACCTCCGTCGCGTCGTGGAACAGCGCCATGCTGACGGCGCGCTCCGTCGGCACCTGCTTGCCGTACACCTCGTTGGCGATCGTGCAAAGCACATGAGTCAGAATCGAGACGTGAAAAGAGTGCTCGGCGACGTTTTCCTTCAGCACGTTCCGCATCAGGCTCCAGCGCTCAATATACCGCAGACGGTACAGATATGCTAAAAAATGACTTCCCATCCATCATCATCCTAGATTATGAATTCAGCTTCGGCTTCCTGCGTCATCTGGTCGCGGCTTCGTATCGATCGTTTGGCGCAGGGCGAAGTTTTGTACATTTGGATTATACACGATTTGTCCCCCGACCGCCTGTTCTAAATCTTTAGAGTGATGAAATTTTATTGTTTTTCGATGTCAGCGCTTTGTGAAGCGTTTGCGTCCGGCTGTCCGGCGCGGTCAGCTTCGTGCTGCCTGCCGCCGCAAAAACGCGGTGTTGGTCCCCGTTCGAATATGCTATTATAGATTTATGCGTTTCCGTGTTATCAAGTATCGTTTTTGCGAAAAACGAAAGGAGTCTTGTGCCATCATGCAGCATTTTCAAGAGAGCATTTACCAATTGATCGTCGAAACGTCCACGAACCTTCCGGCCGATGTCCGGGAAGCGATTCAGTCTGCCCAAGCCCGGGAGGATGCGGGTACACGCTCCGCGCTTTCGCTGTCCACGATTGCTGACAACATTCAGATGGCGGAGTGTAACGTATCGCCGATCTGTCAGGATACGGGAATGCCGACGTTTATCGTTCATTGTCCGGTCGGCGCGAACCAGATCGAGATGAAGAAGCAGATTATCGCCGCCGTTGCCCAAGCGACGAAGGACAGCAAGCTGCGGACGAACTCCGTCGATTCGTTGACCGGCGCGAACAGCGGGGACAACATCGGTCCGGGCACCCCGGTCATCCACTTCGAGCAGTGGGAACGGAATGAAATCGAAGCGAAGCTGATCCTCAAGGGTGGCGGCTGCGAAAATAAGAATATTCAATACAGCCTGCCGACTGAACTCGAAGGCCTCGGCAAAGCGGGCCGCGACCTCGACGGCATCCGCAAATGCATCCTGCATGCGGTATATCAAGCGCAAGGCCAAGGCTGTAGCGCCGGGTTCATCGGCGTAGGCATTGGCGGCGACCGGACGACCGGCTACGAGCTGGCGAAGCACCAGCTGTTCCGGGCGGCGGACGACGTCAATCCGAACGATGAGCTCCGCAAGCTGGAAGACTATATTATGGACAACGCCAACAAGCTCGGTATCGGAACGATGGGCTTCGGCGGTCAAGTGACGCTGCTCGGCTGCAAGGTCGGCGTTATGAACCGGCTGCCGGCAAGCTTCTTCGTCTCCGTCGCATACAACTGCTGGGCGTTCCGCAGACAAGGCGTGCTGCTCGATCCGGCAACGGGCGAGATCACGAAGTGGGTATACCGTAAGGGCGAAGAGCTGCCGATGCAGAAGGACGAGCCGGCTGCTGCATCCGAGTCGGGCGAGCGCCGTGAAGTCGTGCTGCAGACGCCGATCTCCGAGGAGCAGATCCGTCAGCTCCGCGTCGGCGATGTCGTGATTATCAACGGACTGATGCATACGGGCCGCGACGCGCTGCACAAATATTTGATGGATCACGATTCTCCGGTGGATCTGAACGGCGCGGCGATTTATCACTGCGGACCGGTTATGGCCAAGGATGCGGAAGGGAATTGGGTCGTGAAAGCGGCAGGTCCGACGACAAGCATCCGCGAGGAGCCTTACCAAGGCGACATTATTAAGAAGTTCGGCATTCGCGCGGTCATCGGCAAAGGCGGCATGGGCGCCAAAACGCTCAAAGCGCTGCAGGAGCATGGCGCGGTGTACCTAAATGCCATTGGCGGCGCGGCGCAATATTATGCGGAATGCTTTAAGAAAGTGGAAGGCGTCGACTTCATGGAATTCGGCATTCCGGAAGCGATGTGGCATCTCCAAACCGAAGGCTTTGCGGCCATCGTCACCATGGATTCCCACGGCAACAGCCTGCATGCCGACGTCGAACAGGAGTCGCGCGAGAAGCTGGCCCAGTTCAAAGAACCGGTCTTCGTGTAAGGCCCGGCCATGGGCATGGGTTCATTCGGTATCAGGCTGAACGCTTGGATAAAAAAATATTTGTCCGTCATTGTCCCGGTATCGTTGATACTGGGCTTTCTTTTATCTCAATATATAAATAGCTGGACGGCGGCGGTGCCGCTGCTGATCGCTTATTTGACCTTCGTCATGGCAACCGGCTGCAGCTTCGGCCAAATCCGCGAAGCGTTCCGGATGCCGCTGCCGATGGCGCTGACGTTCGTGCTGTCGATTTTGATCCAACAGCCGATGGCCACGCTCAATCATTGGCTGATGAAAAAATATTGGATTGGCTGATGAAAAAATATTGGCGCTCGTCCCTTTACATAAAATTAACTGGCGCTCCGTAGGATGAACAAGTACGATATGGAGTAAAAACGTTTATTGGGACCTTAACACCCACGAAGCTCGCTTGGAGGGAAACGTACCGTATGAAGATGTTCCGTGCCCGGTTGACCTTGATTTTTATCGCTTTGATCGGCGCTTCCGTACTGATGGCCGGTTTGTTCATGGCCCGAATGCTGCAGCAATCGTATATCGACTCGCTCAAAACGAATATGGAGCGGGAGCTGCGAATCATCCTCGCGACGATGGATTGGAGCCACCGGGGAGCGGAGCCGGAGCTGATGAAGGAGTTCTCGGAACGGGCCGCCCAGCTGAAGCAGTTTGCCGACGCGCGGGTCACGTATATCCGTGGAGACGGCAAGGTGCTGGCGGATTCGGATTCCAATCCGGCGGAGATGGAGAATCACCTGCACCGTGAAGAAATCGAAGTTGCGGCAAGCTCGGGGAAAGTCGGTTACGCCCAGCGGTACAGCAGCACGATCGGTCAAAACATGCTCTACGTTGCGATTCCGGTACAGATGGGGGACAAGACCGAAGGCTATCTGCGCCTCGCGATGAGTCTGGCGGAGGTCGAACAGTCGATCCGCAAAGTATGGTACGTTTTGCTTGGCGGGCTGCTGGCGGTGTTCCTGCTGGCCGGTCTGATCAGCTACCGCATCGCTTACGGCGTTACGCGGCCGATCGAGCTGATCACGAGCGTCGCAAAGCAGATTACGGACATGAATTACAAGTACCGCGTCCGGCTCAACAAAAAAGACGAGATTGGGCAGCTCGGCCATGCCATCAATCAGATGGCGGACAGTTTGCAGCTGCAGATGAACCGCATTCTGGAGGATGAGAACCGGCTCAAGAGCGTGCTGGAGAACATGATCAGCGGCGTCATGATGATCGACCGGGAAGGCAAGATCGTGCTTCTGAATCGCTCGGCTGAAGACATCTTGGGCTTTTCCGCCCAAGAGCTCTTAGGGAAAAAATTCGATCAGGCCAAGCAGCAGTTCGAGTTCACCCAACTGATCCAGGAATGCATCGAGGTCCGCGAGCATATCCGGGACGAAATGATTTTCTACTATCCAAGCGAGCGGATTCTGGAGATCAACCTGAGCCCGGTCACGGATTCGAGCCAGGAATGGACGGGGCTTCTCATCGTACTGCACGATATCACCGCCGTCCGGCGGCTGGAGCGGATGCGCAGCGAGTTCGTCGCCAACGTGTCCCACGAGCTGAAAACGCCGATTGCCGCGGTCAAGGGCTTCGCCGAAACGCTGCTGGCGGGGGCGCTGAACGATAAAGAGACGGCGCGGTCGTTTCTCCAGATCATTTTCGACGAGAGCGAGCGGCTTAATCGGCTGATCGGGGACATTCTGGAGCTGTCCAAAATTGAATCAAAACGCATACCGCTGCAGTTCTCGCCAGTGCATCTGGAAACGTTCGTCGGTCATTGCGTCAATGTGATGCGGACGGAGGCGGCGAAAAAATCGATCGAACTGGATATGCAGGTGCCCGAAGACATTTATATGGAAGCGGACGAGGACCGGCTGCGGCAGATTTTGATCAACCTGCTGTCCAACGGCATAAACTATACGCCGGAGGGCGGCAAAGTGAAAGTAAAGGTCGAGCAGCTGCTCGGTGGAACGTCGGAGGCGGCGGACGACAAGGTCCGGTTCACGATTGCCGATACCGGCATCGGCATTCCGAAGAAGGACCTGCCGCGCATCTTTGAGCGGTTTTACCGGGTGGACAAGGCGCGTTCCCGCAGCTCCGGGGGTACGGGACTCGGGCTATCGATCGTCAAGCATCTGGTGGAGCTTCACAAGGGCACGATCCGGGTGGAAAGCGAGGTCGGCGTGGGGACGAAGTTCGAGATCGATATGCCGATGATTCATTAAACGCAGGCCGATTGGGCCCAAAAGCCATTAATCGTTTGTCAATAAATATAGGCTATGTTAAGCTTTAGACATAGAATAAATGCCCGGGGGAGTACCATGCCGCAAAAAATTTTGGTTATTGAGGACGAGCCTACACTGGCGAGACTGTTGTCTTATAATCTTACGCAAGAAGGCTACGAAACCAAAGTGGTCGATCACGGAAGCGACGGATTGCAGGCAGCGCTGCAGCATCAGTTCGATCTCATCGTTCTGGATATTATGCTTCCCGGGATGAACGGCTTTGAGATTTTATCCAAGCTCCGGCAAAAAGGAAACAAAACGCCGGTGATCATCCTGACCGCCCGCAATGCCGAGGAAGAAGTGGTGCAGGGGCTCAAATACGGAGCCGACGACTATATTACGAAGCCGTTCGGCGTGGCGGAGCTGTTGGCCCGGGTATCCGCCGTGCTGCGGCGGACGACGGCCGATGACGGCCTGCGGGATAAGTTTGGAAACGGGGAGAAGGTCATCGCCGCGGGCGACCTGTATATTTATCCGGAAAAATACGAGGTGCTGCTCGGCGGCGAATCGATTCCGCTTCGGCCGAAGGAGTTCGAAGTGCTGCTGTATCTCGTCCAGCGGCCAGGGGTCGTCGTTACGCGGGACGATCTGATGAATATTGTCTGGGGCTTCGACTATATCGGCGGCCAGCGGACGGTGGACGTACACGTCAGTTCCCTCCGCAAAAAGCTGGAAATGAACCAGCAGTCGGTGCAGATCGAATCGATTCGCGGCGTCGGCTACAAGCTGGTCACTTCGGCAGGAAAAAAAGGATAGCTTATGCAGCAAGGAGGAGGGCAGATATCGCGGGCCTCCTTTTCATTTTTTGCATAAGCAGAATTCGTGATGTTAACAGAGTAGGGGAAATACATACGTGAACCGGATAGCGGCATTTTTACAGGAACGTCAAGCTCCGTTCAAGCTCTTGACTCATGAACGGCCCATTCGCTCAGCCAAGGAAGGGGCTGAGTATTTCGGGATCGAGCCCGGGCAAACCGCACCCGCATTAATCCTGAAGTCGGGCGAACAATATTGGCTGATGATCGTTTCCGGAGATTGGGGACGGGTGGACTTGAAAGACGAGTCGCAACGGCTGGGTTATCCCAATCTGAAAATGGCAAGTCCCCAAGAAGCGGAAAATGTTACAGGGTTTAAGGTGGGCGCCATTCCCTTAGTCGGACTATCGCTGCCTTGCATTATGGACCGGCGTCTTTATCGCTATACGCACATCTATGGAGGAGTCGGGAAGCTAACTTCGACAATGAAGATCAGCCCTGCGGACGTGGAGAAATGGAATCAAGTGGGTCGCTTGGATCGAATAATGGCGATCGATGTCCATTTCCCGGGAAATAGGTCGAAAGGACGGGGCAATCGATGTCAGATCGAATCAAATGGGGAGTCCTTGGAACGGGACGGATTATAGGCAAAGCGGGGTTGGCGTTAAAAGAAGCAGCAAATGGAATGTGGCATGGAGTAGCCGGAAGAACAGGAGAGAACGGGCGTTCTGCTGCTGAACGCTTCGGTGTACCTCATTCTTATGAGAGCTATGAGGCCTTATTGCGCGATCCCGAGATCGATGCGGTGTACATCGCGTTGCTCAATCATCTGCATAAAGAGTGGGCGGTGAAAGCGTGCGAAGCCGGAAAGCACGTGCTGCTGGAAAAGCCGTTTGCTTTGAGCGGGAGCGAGACTAAAGCGGTTGCCGATGCGGCCCGAAAGCATAATGTGCTGGTTCGGGAAGCTTTTGTGTGGAAGCATTACCCAGGTTTCGAGCAGATGCGCGATTGGATCGGGGAGGGCGTGATCGGGCAATGGGCCCGTTTTTACGGGCGCTTTTCGTCTGTAGCCGACGAAGCCAGCAGCCGCTGGCGTAAAGAATGGGGCGGTGGCGCGCTATACGATATCGGCTGTTATCCGGTCGCTTGGGCGCGGTACTTTACCCGGGAGGAGCCGGTAGCTGCGGATGCCGCCCTGGAGCTGCATCCCCTGCATGGCGTAGACCGGCGGTTCGCGGGTACGCTCTACTTTGGCGAAGGGCGTACGGCCCAACTGGATGCGGCGCTGGATCTGCCTCATGGCGTCAGCTTCGAGCTATGGGGGACAAAGGGGAAGCTGCAGGTTGAGCTAAGCGTGACCGCGGAGGAGCTGCGGATTCGTTGTCGGCTCGACAGTCGGCGGAAGGAATGGGTCACCGACCGTCTCACACCGTTTCGCTTGCAGGCAGAGAGCTTCGCGGATGCGGTGCTGCTTCGGAAGCAGGGGCATTTAGAAGACAGCGACGGAGCCGAAGAAGCGCTCCGACAAGCGCGGGTCATGGATGCGCTGCTGGAGGCAGCCCGTACTGAACGCAGAGTGCGCGTATAGGCGTCTACCGAATGAGAAGCAAGATACCTAACGAATACAGCGATGACACAATCGCATATAACGAACGCCAATTCCGAAATATCTTTTTGGCCGCAATTTGTCTATACTAAGGCTTGAGATTATGAATCAAACTGCGATTGACGAAGGAGGCGCCGTCTTCATGTCTAAAGTATACCGAATCGGAATTATCGGCTGCGGGGGTATTGCCAACGGCAAGCATATGCCTGCGCTGAAAAATCAACCTAACGTTGAAATGGTCGCATTTTGCGATATTGTCGAAGAGCGGGCGCAAGAGGCCGCAAGTAAATTCGGAGCGCCGGGAGCGAAAGTCTACTCGGATTATAAGCAGCTGCTGGCCGATACGACGCTCGATATCGTCCATATTTGTACGCCGAACGACTCCCATGCCGACATTACGGTCGACGCTCTGGAATCCGGCAAACACGTGATGTGCGAGAAGCCGATGGCTAAAACCGTAGCTGACGCCAGACGTATGGTGGAAGCGGCGAAGCGGACCGGCAAAAAGCTGACGATCGGCTATCAAAACCGTTTCCGCGCGGATAGCCAATATTTGAAAAAGGTATGCCAGGAAGGTGAGCTCGGCGACATTTATTACGCTAAAGCGCACGCGATCCGCCGCCGTGCCGTGCCAACCTGGGGCGTCTTTCTGGATGAAGAGAAGCAGGGCGGAGGCCCGCTGATCGATATCGGGACGCACGCGCTTGATTTGACGCTGTGGATGATGGACAATTACAAGCCGAAGGCCGTGCTCGGGACCGCGTTTCATAAGCTGTCAAAGAAAGCGAACGCTGCCAACGCTTGGGGCTCTTGGGACCCGGAAAAGTTCACGGTCGAGGATTCCGCGTTTGGCATGATTACGATGCAGAACGGAGCGACGATCGTGCTTGAATCGAGCTGGGCGATCAACCTGCTGCAAACCGGCGAAGCCAAAACGACGCTGTGCGGTACCGAAGGCGGCGCCGACATGTGGGACGGCTTGCGCATCAACGGCGAGAAGCACAGCCGCTTGTTCATGAACGAAATCCAGCTGGATGCCAAAGGCGTCGATTTTTACGAAGGCAACGGCGAGAGCCCGGCCGATCTCGAAGCCCGCTTGTGGCTGGAAGCGATCGACAAGGATATCGATCCGGTCGTCACACCGGAGCAGGCCTGCGTCGTGTCGGAAATTCTCGAAGCGATCTACGAGTCTTCCCGCACCGGCAAAGCCGTCTATTTCGAATAAATGCAGGGAGCCCCGATTTCGTATTGGATGCGAAACCGGGGCTTTTCGTATGCCTACAGACTTCTTGGCATCAAACCGACTGCTGCTTCTGTCTAAGCGTCAACGCTCCTGCTGATTCATAGGAACCCTCCTCTCTTTTTTTCTAGATCATCCCGAAAGATCTAACTCACATTCCGCACCCTTGTTTATTTATTCAAAGGATTTTTATTTTTATGCAGAATTTTTACTTTAAATAGGATTTAAACAATACATTACCTGTTATTAAACCCCATAATTCGATTAATTTTAGATGAAAAAATGCTTGAAAATTAATGTATTTCGAATTTCCACGAAGGATGCGGAATGTGAGATCTAAAACTTTTACATTCCATTTACGTTCCGATGGTTTTCACTTAACAATTGGTTGGTACGATGTTCTAGTAAACAAAAAACAAAGGGAGGACATGCTGAAATGTTGAAGCAGCTGTCAAAGAAAGGTTTAAGCTTGGCCATGGTTTCGATCTTAATGTTGGGGGTTCTTTCCGCTTGCGGTACGAAGACAGAACCGGCACCGAATAACGCGGCAGCAGGTGGAGACAAAACGGCAACAACGGGAGACAAAAAAACGGCGGACCAACCGGCTAAGACAGAAGAGATTACCGGCACAGTAACGGCTTCCGGCTCCAGCGCTCTACTCCCGCTCGTTAAAGCGGCTGCGGACGAGTTCATGAAGAAAAACTCGAAAGTCACGATCAACCCGACCGCCGGCGGTTCCGGTACAGGTCTTAAAAACGTCGCGGACGGCACGTCCGATATCGGCAACTCCGACATCGAAGCCGGCCCGGAATACAAAGACAAAGGTCTTGTCGATCACATCGTAGCGGTTGCGCCTTTTGCCATCATCGTAAATAAAGACGTTACGATCGACAATTTGACGAAAGCTCAAGCAGCGGACATTTTCTCCGGCAAAATCACGAACTGGAAAGAAGTTGGCGGCAAAGATCAAAAAATTACGATCGTTCACCGTCCGGACAGCTCCGGTTCCCGTGCGCTCGTGAAGAAAATTGTTTTGGACGGCAAAGACTTCACGAAAGACGGCGTGACCCAAGAATCCAGCGGCGCTATGGCTACGACCGTTGGTCAAACGACCGGCGCGATCGGTTATGTAGACACGCCTTATGTTAACGATACTTTGAAAGCTCTGAAATTCGAAGGCGTGGCCTTCAGCAAAGACGCAATCAAAGACGGCAAATACCCGCTGTACGGCATCGAGCATATGTACACGAAAGGCGAAGCTAAAGGCGCAGCCAAAGCATTCATCGACTATATCATGAGCCCGGAATTCCAAGACAAAAAAGTCGAGGAGCTCAAGTTCCTTCCGGCCAACTTGTTGAAAAAATAATCGTCCAGTCATCCACGAGAGCAGCGGCATAACGTCGCTGCTCTTTTTATGTCCGCGTCTGCCGATTTGTCGAAACCTGCCGCAATTTTTACATTACCTTAACAATTCTCATGTTCTGTTATTACATTCGTACTCTATGATGATCTTGAGCTAAGGAACACGTGTGGAACTATTCGAACCAGGGGGGAATAGCTGATGAATTCATTTGCCGATCAGCTGACGGAAAGTGTGAAGGAAGAGCGGAAGGAGCATCCGATGAACCGCTGGACGAGAGCGCAAAACAGAAGCGACCAAGTGATGAGATGGATATTTATAGGAAGCGCGTCTCTCGTGGCGTTCATCATCTTTTCCGTCATCGTCTTCGTCGGTTGGCAAGGAGTCAAGACCTTTTCGGGGGTGACGCCGGTCGAATTCTTTTTCTCGACCGATTGGACCCCGTCGCAAAATAAATTCGGCGCGTTTTCGTTTCTGTACAGCACGCTGCTGCTGACCTTCTTGTCGGTGCTGCTGTCGGTACCGCTCGCGCTGTCGGGGGCGGTCTTTATCGCTAAAATCGCGCCAAAGTGGGTGCGTGAAATTGTTCGTCCAGCCACCGACTTGTTCGTCGGGATTCCGTCGGTCGTCTACGGCTTGATCGGTCTTACGGTGATCGTTCCGTTTCTTGCGAAGTTCAATGAGGGCTTCGGGTACGGGATTTTGCCGGCGGCTATCATCCTAGCGATCATGATTCTGCCGACGATTCTTTCCATCTCCGAGGACGCGATCCGCGCGCTGCCCGGGCGCTTGGAAGAGGCTTCGCTTGCACTCGGCGCAACGCGCTGGCAGACGATTTGGCGCGTGCTTATTCCTGCAGCCCGGCCAGGCATTCTGACCGGGATCATTCTCGGGATGGGACGAGCGATTGGAGAAACGATGGCCGTGTTCATGGTCATCGGCAACTCGCCGCAAATGCCGGATTCGCTGCTCAGCTCGGCGACGGTGCTGACAACGGCGATCGTCAAGGACATGGGGAATACCCATTATGGCAGCACGTGGAACAACGCCTTGTTCCTGATGGCACTTGTGCTGCTTCTGGTCTCGCTGGCCTTGATTCTGATCATCCGCATTGTCGCAAAGAGGAGTGAAGTGAAATGACAAGCAAAACGACCGACCGGATCGCCACGCTTTATTTTTGGGCAACGGGCGCTGTTATTATTGTGATTCTGGCGTGGTTTTTATTCCGGATCTTAGGCGACGGCCTGCCAATGCTGAACTGGAATTTCATCACCGGCAAGCCTTCGGAGATTATGGCCGGCGGCGGCGTAGGCCCTCAGCTGTTTAACTCCTTCTATATTTTGTTCTTGTCGCTGTTGTTTTCGCTGCCGATCGGTATCGGCGCCGGCGTGTATCTGGCGATTTATGCGAAGAAGAACCGGTTTACGGACATCGTGCGCGTCTCTGTTGAAGCATTGTCTTCCGTACCGTCGATCGTCTTCGGTTTGTTCGGCTTCCTGTTGTTCGTTAACTGGATGGGTCTGAAATTTTCGATCGTCGGCGGGGCGATCACTTTGTCGCTGCTCAATCTGCCTGTGCTTGTGCGGGTAACGGAAGAAGCGATCCGCTCTGTTCCGGAATCGTACTGGGAGGCGTCGCTTGCACTCGGCTCGACCCGCTGGCAAGCGATCCGCAAGGTGCTGCTGCCGGCTTCGCTGCCGAGCTTAATTACGGGGATCACGCTCGTCGCGGGCCGCGCCCTCGGAGAATCGGCCATTCTGATTTATACCGCGGGGCTGTCGGTATCGCGCTTCTTCCCGGACTTCAATCCGCTCAGCATGGGCGAGACACTGTCCGTTCATCTGTGGTACGTCCAATCCGAAGCGATCGTGCCGGACGCCAAGAACATTGCCAAAGGCTCCGCCGCGCTGCTGTTGATCGTCGTGCTGCTCTTTAACCTGTTAATCGGTATTCCAAGCCGTATACTGCAAAAAAAATTGTCCGGAGGGAAATGACATGGCGACAGCGAGTGCAATCGCGAATCCGAAGGTTGCGAATAAAATCAAAGTAGAGCAATTAAATTTATATTACGGTGAAAATCATGCGCTGCATAACATCGGGCTGACGATCGAGCAAAATTCCATCGTCGCGTTGATCGGCCCTTCCGGCTGCGGGAAATCGACTTTTCTGCGCACCCTGAACCGGATGAACGATCTGATCGACAACGTGCGGATCACCGGCGACATCTATGTGGACGGCCAACATATTTACGGTCCGGAGACGGACGTCGTATCTCTGCGCAAGAAGGTCGGCATGGTGTTCCAGCGTCCGAACCCGTTTCCGATGAGCATTTATGACAACATCGCATACGGCCCGCGGATTCACGGCACGAAGAAAAAAGCCGTGCTCGACGAAATCGTCGAACGCAGCCTGGTGCAAGCCGCCCTGTGGGACGAGGTCAAGGATCGCTTGAACAAGTCGGCGCTCGGCCTCTCCGGAGGTCAGCAGCAGCGCTTGTGCATTGCGCGTCTGCTTGCCGTCGAGCCGGATGTGCTGCTGATGGATGAGCCGACGTCTGCGCTCGACCCGATCTCGACGCTGAAGGTCGAGGAGCTGACGCAGGTACTGAAGGAGAAGTATACGATCATCATCGTCACCCATAACATGCAGCAAGCGGCCCGGATTTCTGATTACACCTCGTTTTTCCTGAACGGCGTGCTGGTTGAGTCGGACAAAACGGACAAAATTTTTACCACGCCTTCCGACCAACGGACGGAAGATTATATTACCGGACGGTTCGGATAAGTTCCCGGCCGTTCGGACAAAGGAGAGCTCTATTCGTGGATAACCGGATCAATTTTCACCAATCGCTGGACCTGCTTCAAAAAGATCTGCTCGACATGGGCAACAATGTCGCGAGGCTGATCCGCCAAGCCGTCGAAGCGCTTGCGCGGCTGGATGAGGGCTTGGCCCGGCAAACGATCGAAGAGGACGATCGGATCGACGAGATGACTGCCAGAATCGAAGAAGATTCGCTGCGGCTGATCGCGCTGCAGCAGCCGATGGCCAGCGATTTGCGGATTATCAGCATGGCGCTGAAGATCGCCACCGATCTCGAACGCATTGCGGATCATGCCGTCGATATCGCCAAAATTTGCATCCGGTTGAACGGCCAAGAGCTGGCGAAACCGCTCGAAGACATCCCGTGTATGGCGGAGCTGACCCAGAATATGCTGCAGGAGAGCCTGCTGGCATATACCGAACGCGACGTTCACCGGGCAGCGGCGCTGGCCGAGAAGGACGACGAAGTCGACAAGCTGTACAGTGTCATCGTGAACGATATCATCATGCTAATGGGCACTGATTTTGCTAAAAACAGACAATTATCCCAGCTCATGCTAGCCGCCCATTTCCTCGAACGTGTGGCCGACCATTCGACGAATATCGGAGAAGGCGTGATCTTTATGGTCACCGGCAAGCGCAAAGATTTGAACGTTTAGCGGATACCGAACGGCTCCGGTCCGGAGTCCCGCCGCGCGCTTATTTTACCAAGGCGCGGGCGGGATTTTTTGCTTTTTTGCCATTGTAAAAAACAGAGCACTCCTGTCGGCGGCCAAGCTGAAGAAGCAGTCGAAAGCGCATCGCGGGAGCGCCTCAGCGGCGATGCGGCCAGCGTTCCGGTTGACGCCGGGCTGATTGAAATTCAACCGAAGAGCTGGAGAAGCTGATCCAGCTGCTTGATCAAATACACCCTACGCTTTCCTAGCCGCTGCTGGGAAATTTTGTTGCCTCTCGCTTCGGCGGACGGACCGGCCGCTCCGGGATGAAGCCATACGACATCCAGGCCCGCTTTTACGGCGCCGCACACGTCATGCTTCCACGAGTTCCCTACCATGAGCGCCTGCCTTGGCGCAAGCTGCATCGTTTGGAGCGCCGTCTTGAAGAGATTCGGCGCAGGCTTCTTATCCGCCGGCTTCTGTGCCGTAAAGATGCGTTCTTCGGGAAAATACGATTCCAGCCCAAACCGCTGCAGCATCATCAGCACTTCGCTGCGGGGGCTGTTGCTGATGATGGCGAGGCGGTATGTACGGGACAGCTCCTCCAGCGTTTTTGCCGTCTGCGGCGACATGGACTTCGCCGATACCTGCAAGCGGCGGATATCCTGCATGAAGCCTCGCAGGACGCCGGAGGAAGCGGGAATCCTCAGCGCCTCGAAGGCTTCCCGCAGGCATTGCTGCTGCAGCTCGTCGAGCTGCTTGAATGTCGTCCGGCCTTTTTTGCGATGCTGCCAACGCGTGATATACTGCTCCCAGAGCGAATCCGCCTTCGGGCGGTCCTCCGGCGCCCATCTGGCCGAATAATCGTTCCACACCTCTGCGAAGCATTGTTCGAAGCTGAGTCCCTGCTGTACCAGCGTCTGATTGACATCGAAAAAAATCGCGCGTTTTCCGTTCAAACGAACCGTCTCTTTCATGAACCCAGCCTCCGATCTCCTTTCCGCTCGAAAGGCGCCGTCAAGGATCAAAAGTTAGTTCATTTTATGCGGCAAAAACGGCGCAAACCCCTTTTTCGAGAAAGCTTTCCAAAGGTTTTTTTCTTATGCTGTCCTATGCTATCATGTATAGAGTAGGAAGACTGCCGAATGGGGTGTATCCATTGTCCAAGCTTATTTTGATCGACGGGAACAGCATTGCTTACCGCGCTTTTTTTGCGCTGCCGCTGCTGAGCAATTCCAAGGGGCTGCACACGAACGCGGTCTATGGGTTCACCACCATGCTGCTCAAGCTGCTGGAGGAACAGAAGCCGACGCACTTTCTGGTTGCATTCGACGCAGGGAAAGCGACGTTTCGACATAAAGATTACGCAGAATACAAAGGTGGCCGCGAAAAAACGCCGCCGGAGCTCTCTGAGCAGTTTCCGCTGCTCCGGGATCTACTCGGATCGTTCGGCATCCGCCAGTTCGAGCTGGACGGCTACGAGGCCGACGACATCATCGGCACGCTGACGCGCATTGCGGACGAGAAAAGCGGTATCGAGGTCGTCGTCGTCACCGGGGACAAGGACATGCTGCAGCTTGCAAGCGGGCAGGTGACCATCGCGCTGACGCGCAAGGGCATCAGCGAGGTCGAGCTGTTCGATCCGGCGCACATCGAAGAAACGTACGGGCTGAAGCCGCATCAGATCATCGACCTGAAAGGGTTGATGGGCGATACGTCCGACAACATTCCGGGCATTCCGGGCGTTGGGGAGAAGACGGCGCTTAAGCTGCTGCACGAATACGGCTCGGTCGAGAACGTGCTGGAGAACGCCTCGCAGATCAAAGGCAAGCTTGGGGAGAAGGTCGCTGCGAACGTTGACAGCGCCCGGATGAGCAAGGAGCTTGCGACGATTTTCCGGGAGGTGCCGGTCGATTTTTCATGGGACGAGCTGGCCTATCGCGGATATGAGGAATCGGAGCTTGCCGAGATGTTCCGCAAGCTGGAGTTTAAGTCATTATTGGAGCGGCTGCAGCTGCCTGCTTCCGGCGCTGCGGCGGCCGGAGCAGTGGAGGTGGAGGAGACCGGAACCGAGCCGCCGACGGTGCTGGTTACCGACGACAAGCTGGCCGCGCTGACCGCCGCGCTGCCGCATGTCTGTGCGCTGCATGTGGAAGCGGCCGGCGACAATCCGCATAACGCCGAGGTGATAGGCGTGTCCTTCTATAGCGAAGAAGAGGGCACGGAGCCCGTATGCTTCTATGTGCCAGTGGAACGGCTTGAGCAGGATAACGCCTCTGCGGTACGGGAATGGCTTGCTTCGGAAGACAAGCAGGAGGTTGCCATCTACGATCTGCACCGCGCCGTCATCGTGCTGTCTTGGCGCGGGATCGAGCTGGGCGGCATCGGCTTCGATGCGCTGCTCGCCGGCTATTTGCTCGATCCGACGGAGTCGTCGCTGACGCTGGATGGACTGACGTCCCGCTACGGGCTGCGTCCGCTTCCGGCCGACGAGGAAGTGTTCGGCAAGGGCGCGAAATTCAAGGTGCCCGAGGAAGACGTGCTGACCGCCTTTCTGTGCCGCAAAGCCGCCGCGGTCCATCGGCTGACGCCGAAGCTGAAGGAAGCGCTCGAAACGAGCGAAATGCATCAGTTGTTTTACGAGCTGGAGCTTCCGCTGGCGCTCGTGCTGGCTTCGATGGAGCGCAAAGGGATCAAGGTGGACGCTTCCGAGCTCAAAGCCTACGGCGTCGAGCTTGGGAGCCAGCTCGAGGGCATCATGCAATCGATCTACGACGCGGCCGGCGTCGAGTTTAACATCAACTCGCCGAAGCAGCTAGGGGAGATTTTGTTCGAGAAGCTCGGTCTGCCGGTGGTCAAGAAAACGAAAACCGGCTATTCGACCGACGCTGAAGTGCTGGAGAAGCTGGAGCCGTACCATCCGATGGTCGGTCATATTCTTCATTACCGGACGCTGGCGAAGCTGCAGTCGACTTATGTGGAAGGCCTGCTTAAGGAAGTGCGTCCTTCTACCGGGAAGGTGCATACGTACTATAGGCAGACGATCGCAGCGACCGGACGGCTCAGCAGCCAGTATCCGAACCTGCAGAACATTCCGATCCGGCTGGAGGAAGGCCGCAAAATCCGCAAGGTGTTTTTCCCTTCCGAGCCCGGGTGGAAAATCTTGACCGCCGACTACTCGCAGATCGAGCTGCGCGTGCTGGCGCACATTTCGCAGGACGCGAAGCTGATCGAAGCGTTCCGCGACAACATGGACGTTCATACGAAAACGGCTATGGACGTGTTCGGCGTATCCGAAGCGGAAGTCGATTCAAATATGCGGCGTCAGGCCAAAGCCGTCAACTTCGGCATTGTATACGGTATCAGCGATTACGGGTTGTCGCAGAATTTGAACATTACCCGTAAGGACGCGGCGAAGTTTATCGAGCAATATTTTGCCGTGTTCCAAGGGGTTCGCCAATATATGGACGATATCGTCAAAAAAGCCCGCCAGGACGGCTACGTCACGACGCTGCTTCAGCGCCGCCGCTACCTGCCGGAAATTACAGCCTCGAACTTCAACCTGCGCTCGTTCGCCGAGCGCACCGCGATGAATACGCCGATTCAAGGAACAGCCGCGGATATTATCAAGCTGGCGATGGTCCAATTGGACAAGCGGATGAAGGAAGAGGGCGTGCGCAGCCGCATGCTGCTTCAGGTGCATGACGAACTGGTGTTCGAGGTGCCGGAAGACGAGATTGACTTGATGAAACAAATGGTCGCCGAATTGATGGAATCGGCCCTGAAGCTCGACGTGCCGCTGAAGGTGGATGTCGATGCCGGGGAGAACTGGTACGAGGCGAAGTAATCTGCCGGGCATTAACCCGGTGGAATGGAGGAGGGGAAGACATCATGCCAGAATTGCCGGAGGTCGAAACGGTACGCCGTACGCTCAATCAGCTAGTCATTGGCAAGAAGATCGAGCGCGTGTCCGTCCTGCTGCCCCGCATCATTCAGCATCCGGACGACATCCAGGCGTTTGCGGTGATGCTTGAGGGGGAAACGATCCGCTCGGTCGAGCGGCGGGGGAAGTTTTTGCGGTTTATGCTCGATCAGTATACGCTCGTCTCGCATCTGCGGATGGAGGGACGCTATGGGGTATACTGCTCGGACGAACCGGTGGAAAAGCATACGCATGTCGTGTTTCATTTTACCGACGGCACGGAGCTGAGGTACAAGGACGTGCGGCAGTTCGGAACGATGCACGTCTATCCGAAAGATCGGGATCTGCTGGAGGCGCCGCTCAAGAAGCTCGGCCTTGAGCCGCTCGACGAGGCGTTTACGCCGGAAGCTTTCCGCGGGAAAATCGGAAAGCGCAGTACGAAGATCAAGCCGCTGCTGCTGAATCAGGAATACATTGTCGGCATCGGGAATATTTATGTGGATGAAGCGTTATTCCTGGCCGGTATCCATCCGGAGCGGGAAGCCCGGACGCTGAGCGCAGTGGAATCGGCCAAGCTGCATGAAGCGATTGTAGAAACATTAAAGGATGCCGTGGCAGCAGGCGGGTCTTCCATCAAGTCGTACGTCAACGGCCAAGGCGAGATCGGGATGTTTCAGCATCAGCTGAAAATGTACGGCCGCAAGGACGAGGCTTGTCTGACTTGCGGCACGGCGATTGTCAAGACGGTGGTAGCCGGGCGCGGCACCCATTTTTGTCCGGTCTGCCAGCCGCCGAAGCGATAGCGCGGGAAACGGGAAGCGCTCGCACCAAACGGCAGCACGCACCCTCCGCCCAGAACAGCCATATAGTATGGTGTGCAGTTACTGGTGAGGAGGGAACGTCATGTTGTCTGTCGTTTCGTTGCTTCTGCTTGCGTTTGCCGTCAGTCTGGACGGATTCGGGGTAGGCGTTACGTACGGTTTCCGCAAAATCCGAATTCCGCTCACTTCGATCGCGATCATCGCGGCTTGGTCAGGTGTTATTATTTACGCTTCGATGCAGATCGGCGTCTGGATGAGCCGGTTTGTCGACCCGGCCGTGGCGAAAGATATCGGCGCCGTGATTTTGATGGGGATCGGCTTGTGGGCGCTGGTTCAGCTGGTCCAGCACAGACGGCAGGAATCGCAAGCGGGACAGGCGAACGAGCCGCAGCCGCCAGTCCCCGTTCCGGGGCCGGCGACGGCGAAAGAAGTATTTTATCTTGAGCTGAAACGGTTCGGCCTGGTCATTCAAATTTTGCGCACGCCGTCCATGGCGGATGTGGATCGTTCCGGCAACATATCGGCCTATGAAGCGACCCTGCTGGGGCTGGCGCTCTCGCTGGACGCTTTCGGGGCGGGGATTGGCGCCGCACTGCTTGGCTTCATGCCCTGGTTGACGGCGGCGGTCATTGCGCTGGCCAGCGGCACGTTTCTGGGTATCGGTCTGCAAATCGGATTGCGCTATGCGGAGCTGAAATGGATTCGCAAGCTGTCCGCTTTGCCCGGATTTGTCTTGATCCTGATGGGCATCATGAGACTGTTCTGACCATACAACAACATCATCTTGGATATAATAGGGGAATGACCATGAACATCGGATTAACCGGGGGGATTGCGTGCGGGAAAAGCACGGTGGCCGAGATGCTCGTCCGGCGCGGCGCGCTGCTGATCGATGCGGATCGGATTGCGAGAGAGGTCGTGGAGCCGGGAACCCCCGTTTTGGCTGAAGTGATCCGGCGGTTCGGAGACGATCTGCTGCTGCCGGACGGTTCTCTTCATCGTAAAAAGCTGGGCGAGCGGGTCTTCGGCAATCGCGAGGCGCTACGCGATCTGGAAAATCTGCTGCATCCGCCCATTCGCGCATTAATACGCGAGAGAATGCAGACCTACGCGGCAGAGCAGCCGGACAAGCTGGTCGTCGTCGACGTGCCGCTCCTGTATGAATCGGGGCAGCAGGCCATGTACGAGCAGGTGATGGTCGTCTATGTGCCGCGCGAAGTACAGCTTCAGCGGCTGATGGCCCGGGACGGAATCACGGCGGAGCAGGCGGAGAAGCGCTTGCTGTCCCAGATGCCGATCGAGGAAAAGAAAGGGCTTGCCGATTTGGTTATCGACAATTCCGGCACCCTGGAGGCAACGGAAAAGCAAGTTGAAGCTTTCTGGAATGAAAGGGGGCTATCATGAGCTTTTGGCGGAAAAAGCGGGTTTTCGCCTTGCTGCTGCTGACGTTTATTATCTTTTTGTTCCTAAGCAGCAATTATGTAGGGCGCATGCTGTATCCGATCCATTACGAACAGGAAATACGCCAAAACGCCGCAAAATACAATCTCGATCCTTTTCTTGTGGCCGCCGTTATTCGGGTGGAGTCCAACTATTTGACGGAAACGGAATCCAAGAAAGGCGCAACCGGAATGATGCAGCTTATGCCGGATACGGCGAATTGGATAATTGACAAGGCGCGTTTTAATGAAGAATTCAAAACCACGCTTAACGATCCGGCGGTCAGCATCGAGCTAGGATCATGGTATCTTAATTGGTTGTTTAAACAGTTTAACGGGAATCGCATAGCGGTTCTTGCGGGCTATAATGCAGGGCACGGCAAAGTCAACCGCTGGCTCCAGGAGAACGCATGGGACGGAACGCTCCAAAATGCGGACCGTATACCTTACGGAGAAACGAGACATTACATACAGCGTGTAATGTATTACTATAACAAGTATGTTAAATTGTATGGGGAAGAGTGGGGGGAGCGTGCCGCTTGACCTTACACGGCAAAGAAGTATCGGACAAGCTGCCTTTGACTGCGAGCTTAAGCCCGATACTTCTTGCGTATTCTTCAAAACGTGTTATTATTTGAATTGACCAGCAAGAGACTGCTCGGCGATTTGCACCAGGCGACGAGTGATGTGACCACCGATCGCACCAGTATCACGAGTAGCCATGTGACCGAAATAACCGTCCTGCGGGATCGCGATACCCAGTTCTTGCGCTACTTCGTATTTCAGTTGATCCAACGCTGCATTCGCTTGAGGCACTACCAATTGATTGCTGCTGCGGGATTGACCTGCACCCATGTCTGTTCACCTCCTTGTCGTTGGTAGTCCTATTATGTGCGATTGCCCGGACTTCATGACAGGGAGCTATTGGGAAATAGGGAGAGGAAGAAACGATCGATGAAATGTCCATATTGCGATTATTCCGGCACCAAGGTATTGGATTCGCGTGCCGCCAACGAGAATAAATCGATCCGGCGCCGCCGCGAATGCGAGAAATGTCTGAAACGATTCACGACCTTTGAGATGGTCGAGGAGACGCCGCTCATTGTTATTAAGAAGGATGGAAGCCGGGAGGAATTCAACCGGGAAAAAATGCTGCGGGGATTGATTCGCGCCTGTGAGAAACGTCCGGTATCCGTCGAACGGCTGGAGATGATCGTATCCGAGGTAGAGAAGCAAATCCGCACGACGGCCCATGCCGAAGTAGACAGCCGCGACATCGGGGAGATTGTTATGAGCGAGCTGTATCCCGTAGACGAAGTCGCTTATATCCGCTTCGCGTCGGTGTATCGTCAATTTAAAGACATCGATATGTTTATGAAAGAATTGACCGGACTGCTGTCCAAGCATCAGTCAAGCGGAGATACGAATAAGCTCTAGTGGTTAAAGTAAGAGGCCAAAGGGCCTTTTTTTATTTATTTTAAACGATACCCAATCGATAGCAATTCTAAGCACACTAGCTGAGAACACAAATGGGATAGCTAACAATCGGAATGTTAATTGATGTTACAAAGATAGAAAATAAAAATTTCGGAATAGAAATGTTTAGAGGTAAGACCCAAATATTTAAAGTGAATGGAATCGTAAAGTATGTATATAACGACATGAATAATATATTTCTGCTAAGAATTGTTTTAGGTTTAAAAAGCAATGTATAGGAGTCAATAAAAAGAAGACAATAATACCCAAGTAAATAGCCTCAGATGTCCCTTGAAGCACTACCACTGCCACTGCAGTAGAAATAATTAAAATGATATTGATAATCAAAATTAAATGCATACGCCATAATAAAGATCCAAATTTTGCGAGTAGATTTTGCATGAAGTCCTCCTTATTGATAGTACTACGGGAAATCATTATAACCAAAAAATGATTTAATGTTATAATTAATTGAAAATCAAATTCACCTCAGACTTCAAAACTTATTCATAGAGTTTCGTCTTGACTCCCACATTTCGTTCATCTATACTAAGAACTGATGTTCCCATTATGGGTGGGAGGGAGAAAAGCAAATGAGTAACAAGAAAAAAGTAATGAAAATCGAATCGCCGATCATTACGAGTGAATTGTCTGAACTAATGCCAGATGATGTTCAGTCCAATGCTTTTGTGGAAATGGGAATCGTGCAAAAATGCGTAATTGAGCAACTGACGGGTCACAAAAAAACCTTTGATAAAATGATCTTTAAACAGGTCACCTTTACAGAATGTACTTTAACAGGTGTTGAATTGACCGATGTTATCTTTGAACAATGCGATCTATCTAATGTCGATTTCAGTGATGCCATTATTCATCGAACTGCATTTAAAAATTGCAAATTGATTGGAATCCATTTATCCGGTTCGACATTGCGGAATGTACTCTTTGATCAATGTATAGCCGATTACGCCACATTCCGATTCTGCAATACCAAGCAGGTGATGATTCAGGATAGTTCTTTGCGTCATACCGATATTAGTTTCTCTAAATTGCAAAAAACCGAATTATATCGTTCCAATCTGGATCAGGCTCAATTGTCAGGTACTAAGATGAACGGAATCGATTTAAGTGATTGCCAATTCAATGGGTTAGGCGTGGGAGTAGAAGATTTGCAAGGGTGTATCATTAACCGCCAACAAGCCTACCTTTTTGCATCCCTGTTTGGGCTCATTGTAAAGGATGATTCACTTGTATAAGCATGGTAAGAAAATCGGCAATAGATTGTATGTGAGAACGAAACAAGGAAATTGGATTGATCTCATTTTGTTAATCGAGGAGCGCTTATAAAGTGCTTTCTTTTTTTGGAAAAAGAAATTTTTGGGGATTATTCGACAAAAAAACATGTCCATTTCAATGGTCGGCTGTGATCCAAGCCAGTCTGTTACTAGTCCAGCTAAGGAAGAAGTGAAACCTACTGCTTCTTCTATAGAAAGCAACTCTCCGTTGAAAGAAGACATTTTGAAAACTGAAGATGTAAATTTAGTTATATCTTTACTTGATAACTATTCACCATCCGTACTGGACGATAGCGTGCTAGAAGCAAAAGATGATACATATAAGTGGATTTGGTTTAATAAGCTACAAATATGGACTGGTGATTTAATTCGGTTAACTCGTGCAAAAGGCAAGCTGGAAGGAAAAGCGAAGGATACTATCATTGCCCGACTGAATACATATTTTGTACCTGAAGAATCAAAAATGGTGACCCACATTAGCTCACTGAACTGCCTCATATCACATCGTCAAGACCACATATAGGATACTCTATGAAATTGATTTCCCCTGCATTATCGTTTCAAGGCAAAATAAAAACCCTCCTAAGGAGGGTGTAAAGTGCGGTAATGGTGGAGAATAGGGGGATCGAACCCCTGACCTCATCGCTGCCAGCGATGCGCTCTCCCAGCTGAGCTAATTCCCCATATATACATTCATAGTTCAATTGAATTTTGTTCTGTTAGTGAAGTATTCTCTCACTGAACTATGGTCCCGTTTGCGACAAGATTTATTATATATGGTTGTCATGAAGAAGTCAAGCATGATTTATAGATGATAATTATGCACAAATAAAACATTCCCCTCGATCATCCAACCGTGATTTGAACTTAATTCCAACTCGAATGCCTACAGCCGCTCCAATAATAGTAAATGTGTAGAATCCAGTTCCGATGTATCGGGGCTGGCTTCAGTAGGTTCTCTATGATCGCATAGCTGCAAGTAGGGAGACGGACCTTTTGTTTCTCATGATCCACAGAAGCCTGCATCGTCCTGCTTTTGTGCATCCTCATGCTTCCGGTTGTTTTCAGGGTTTCTGACCAGTATTATGACTGCGCTTGGAATTTGTGAATAAAATGTATTAGATTCGACGCTTATGTCCAATGTTCATTGATATACAAATTCCCGGATGTTACATTTAGACAGGGTAGCACAGTCACTACTAAAAATGGAAAGAAGGAAGACAACATGGGAATGTACGGATATTACTATGCTATTGACGACAAACTGGTGCAGCAAATCGCCGCAGGCGAAATTGCATTGGAGAATTTGAACCCAAACGATTGTCCCGAACTGGACATTGATAGATCCTGGGAGGCGATTCACTACTTGCTCTGTGGAGATATTGCCGATGGAGAGCCCCCTCTTGGCTATGTTGTTCCGATGACGTTAGACCAAGGCATCGATTTTGGCGAATTCGGGGCGTTTTTCTTGCGCGCCGAGCAAGTTGCAGAAGCGCTTCAGGCTATGACTGAACTGGATGAAGCGCAGCTTCGCTTGCGGTATGATTTCCCGGCCATGGTCAAGGACGAGGTATATGGCACTGTTTCTGGCGAGGATGAGGACTATTTCTTTGCCTACATGCTGCAGCATTTTAACGAAATCCGGCGTTTCTACAGCCAAACTGCAGCCGAGGGAAAAGGTCTCATCTTCTATATTATCTGATTCCAATAATCTGAATCATCACAAATTGTTGGACATAAGAAACGACCCCGAGCTTAGATAAAAGTTCGGGGTCGTGAATTTTTTATTTAATTGAGGCTTCATAAATGTCTTGAATGGATTTGGAAAGCACTGCGTTGAACTCATCGTCGGTTTGCCCGGCGGTGAGGTCCTGCGATAAAGCACGCGAGAAGCTCGCGATCAATCCGTGATTTTGTGCCAGCTTATCGTTGGCTTCCGCTTGCGAATAGCCGCCTGACAAAGCGACAATCCGTACAACGTGCGGATCCTTCATCAGATCGCTGTAGAAATTGTTTTCCGTCGGTATGGAAAGTTTAAGCATGACCTTTGCGTCTTTGTCGAGGGCAGATAATTGAGCAAAAAGTTCATCCTTCAACAGTTTTTCCGATGCTACCTTATCCGCGCTGTAAATATCTACTTCCGGCTCAATGATCGGAACCAGTCCCATCTCCACGATTTGCTTCCCGATGGCAAACTGCTGCTCAACGACTTTTTTGATTCCGGCAGGATTGGCTTCTTTGATCAGCGAACGCATTTTCGTTCCGAAGATGTTGCGTTCAACCGCCCGCTTCAGAAGGTCGTTTAAATCAGGGATCGGTTTCATGAGCTGAATCCCGTCTTCCAGATCGGCGAGCCCTTTATCGACTTTTAGAAAAGGCACGATCCCTTCCTTCTCCCAAAGATAATCGGCGGTCAATTGACCGTCAATGGAGCGGTCCATCGTGTTCTCAAATAAGATCGCGCCCAAAATGTACCGGGAATCAAACGCGGGGCTTTTGATAATGCGCGTTCTCATTTCATGAACCAAGGCATACATCTCTTCTTCATTGGAATAGCTCGATTCTTGAACGCCGTACTGGGCCAGCGCTTTAGGGGTGCTGCCGCCGCTTTGGTCCAAGGCCGCGATAAAGCCTTTCCCCGTATGGATTCTCTCTAATTGTTTGGTATTCATGAATAATTCTCCTTCCTTATTGTGGACTGAATAACATGTTGAATTCATTTATTATAGCACTTTTTTTGCAAACATACATTGATGAAGATCACCGGGTATTCGCGGAACGGCTCGAAGTTAAAGACGTTCTGCTCGGTTTTTATATTCTCCTGGGGTCAAGCCTACGAATTTTTTGAAGGTTTTCGTAAAATGGCTTTGATCATGGAAGTTTAACAAAGTACAAATATCAGACAACGTATAGGTCGTATAATCAATTAACGACTTGGCTTCCTCGATTTTTGTACGCTGAATGTATTCGCTGATTGTGGTGCCGACTTCTTTCTTAAACAGCGCCGATAAATAACTTGGATTCATGACAGTCATTTCGGCCAGATCGGCAAGCTTAATCTCATCGTAAAGATGAGAGAATATATAATTTTTACAAGCGTTGATCGGCTTTGAGTATTTCTGTTCGCGATGCTTCAGTACGCGTTCGGCAAAATCATGCAATGCACTATTCGTAAATTGAGTAATGCTGCTGCTATCTTTAAGCTCTTCAAGATTTTGTATGTACAAGTCACTGAGTGTATAAGCGATCTCAGGATGCAGTCCTCCTTGTACAGCTGCCCTTGTACCCAGAGTGATCGCGGCAATGGCCAGGTTTTTACTGTTCCGGCTGGAACTTGTTCTGGATAGCTTTCCGAATATTCCTTTTTCAGGATACGCTGTCAAGGCGGCAGTCAATTCTTCTTTTCTTCCTGTTGCAATGCTCTGATATATCTTCTTTTCAAGGATGGAATTTGCTTGGAATCGATGATGCTGCCCGCTCCCGAAAATATGAACATGAAGATGTTCGATTTCAATAGCTTTGGTATGGTGCAATTCATTTTGCCGCAGAATTTCAACCGAATCCAGCTTCACCTTGTATATCATATAATGCATGAGCTTGCTTATACTGATTACTTTCAGTTGATTTATCACTGGAAGTGCCGCGTAATATTCGCTCATTCTTTTTTTCTCATTAATTAATTGAAGTTCATTCAGCATACCTGTAAGCGATTCTTCATGAAGCGTCGAATAGAGAACGGGACCTACAATAATAATCCCTTGAAATGCTCCTTCTGTCCTTAGCGTAATCGAGAAAAAGTTTTCCAGAAACATCGTCGTTCTAAAAACTGGAAAATGGTATGGGTCATCCGTCACAAACAGCGGTTTAAGCATTTCCATTTTGGAGAAATACATTGGATTATGGATATACGCAGCGGATTGTTCGAACAGGAGTTCTCCATTGGCGTTCATCGCGTATACGGGCAGATCGAAAGTGGTATAGATCATGTTACATATATAATCCATCTCATCGATGTGCGGATGATTCATCATAACCAAGCCTCCCAAATATGCTGCCAATGAACTAAAAAATATACTATTTTTCTATATCATATACAATAAATCGACGGCAAAACAAGGTATCTTAGAGGTGGGAAAGCGGTTACTTTCTTAAAACACATACTAAGGAGTGCTTGAATATGAAGAGAAATCTAAAAGAGATCATTTCCCAAATGACGCTTGAAGAAAAAGCTGACCTTTGCTCCGGCAAGAGTTTTTGGCGTACAAAAGACATTGAAAGACTTGGAATTCCTTCCATTATGTTAGCGGACGGACCGCACGGACTTCGGAAGCAAGAAGAAGGGGGCGACCACTTAGGCATCTATGATAGCGTTCCAGCAACCTGCTTTCCATCTGCTGCAGGGCTTGCGAGTTCCTGGAACAAGGAGTTAGCCGAAAAAATGGGCGTTGCCCTTGGGGAAGAATCCCAAGCGCTTAATGTAGCCGTGCTGCTTGGACCTGGCGTTAACATAAAGCGTTCACCCTTGTGCGGAAGAAACTTCGAGTACTTTTCCGAAGATCCGTATCTTTCTACGGAAATGGCAACAAGTCATATCCAAGGAGTCCAAAGCCAAGGCGTTGGGACATCAATCAAGCACTTTGCTGTCAACAATCAGGAGCATCGCCGCATGTCAACAGATGCTATTGTAGACGAAAGAGCGCTTCGGGAGATCTATCTTGCCAGTTTTGAAACCGCTGTAAAAGAAGGTCGGCCATGGACGGTCATGTGTTCCTACAACAAAGTAAACGGCGAATATGCTTCAGAACACCCTTATCTTTTAACCGAAATTCTCCGCGATGAGTGGGGGTTTGAAGGCTTTGTCGTATCGGACTGGGGAGCCGTAAATGAGCGCGCGAATGGGCTCGCGAGCGGACTTGAGCTTGAAATGCCAGCCACCAAAGGAGTTGGCGCGAAGAAAATTATCGATGCCGTGGCCAGCGGGCAATTGTCTGAAGAGAAGCTCGATCTGGCAATAGAGCGTTTCCTGACGATCGTATATCGAGCCGTGGATAATCATAAATCGAATGCAACATTTAATGAAGAAGCACATCATCAGCTGGCTAGAGAAATAGCGAGAGAAAGCATGGTTCTCTTGAAAAATGAAGATTCCATTCTTCCGCTGAACAAGGCTGGGAACTTGGCCGTCATTGGAGAGTTTGCCCAAAAACCTCGCTTTCAGGGGGGAGGCAGCTCCCATATCAAACCAACCAAGCTGGACAATATCCTTGAACAAATCAAGCAAGTATCCGGACCGGGAACCAAGGTTGCATATGCGAATGGGTACCGGTTGGAGCACGATGAAATCGAAGAAAGTCTGATTGAAGAAGCGAAGAAAATCGCGTCGGAAGCCGACACGGCCATTCTGTTCGTTGGATTGCCGGATCGCTACGAGTCTGAAGGCTACGACCGCGAGCACTTGCGCCTTCCGGACAATCATATCAAGCTAATTGAAGCGGTAGCCGAAGTACAACGCAATATCGTTGTCGTTCTAAGCAATGGAGCGCCTGTCGTTATGCCTTGGATCGATAAAGTGAAAGGCGTGCTGGAAGGATATCTTGGAGGACAAGCGTTGGGCGGCGCCATTGCGGATCTATTGTTCGGTGACGCCAATCCTAGCGGTAAGCTGGCGGAGACGTTCCCTAAAGAGCTGCATCATAATCCTTCTTATCTAAATTTTCCTGGTGAAGGAGACAGAGTGGAGTATAGGGAGGGCGTGTTTGTCGGCTATCGGCACTACGATGCGCTGCAGATTGAACCGCTGTTCCCGTTTGGATACGGGCTTAGCTATACGACTTTTGAATATAGCAATCTGATGCTGGATCAAGACTCGATTCAAGATACGGAGACCCTCACGGTAAAGGTGAACGTTAAGAATACAGGCAAGATTGCCGGAAAAGAAATTGTGCAGCTATACGTTCATGACAAAGTAAGCGCTGTCAAGCGGCCTGAAAAAGAACTGAAGGGCTTTGCTAAAGTAGAATTGCAGCCGGGAGAAGAGAAAACGGTCAGCTTCACCTTGAACAAGCGATCTTTCGCTTACTATAACGTGGAACTGAAGGATTGGCATGTCGAAGAAGGCGAATTCGAGATTCTTATCGGTAAATCTTCAAGAGACATCGTCCTGAGAAATACGGTCTATGTAAAATCTTCAGTCAACCTCCGTAAACGGGTAACGCGGAATACGCCGCTCGGCGATTTGCTTGCAGATCCGGTACTGGCGCCAATCCTGCAAGAAATGTTGGCGCAAGCAAAACGTACCCCATTGATCGGAGATCAGGGCGGTGGAGAAGCGTCCGAGATGAAAGCGGCCATGTTCAAATATATGCCGCTGCGCGGACTTGTTCATTTCAGTCAAGGCGCCTTTTCTGAAGAGATGCTGAACGGTATGATTGAACGTTTCAACAGACATGTATGATCGGTAAGGGGGAAGAAGTATGGGGGAACAAGCAGTAGAAGGCCAGATACAAACACCGTTTAAAAGATTAACCTTTGGCATCATGTTTGGGTATGTTTGTATGTTGATCGGCTTATTGACGCCGGCGGTGTTGTTGCTCTCTTTTAAAATGATTGAGATCGATCCGACGAACTATCAGGTTTCGTATGGGATCGTCGCAGGAGTCGGGGCATTGTTCGCGCTTGTCGGGAATCCGCTTGGCGGAGCGATCAGTGATCGAACCAATATTGGCTTCGGGCGCAGGCGCACATGGATTCTGATCGGACCGCTGATGGGCTGCCTGGCCTTGGTATGGATCGGCTTCGCGACACAAATATGGCAGGTTATCGTCGGATGGTGTATAGCGCAGCTCTTCTTTAACTTTGCGATGGCGGCCTATACGGCGCTGATTCCCGACCAGGTAGAAGTGAAGAAGCAAGGAACCATGTCGGGACTGCTTGGACTCGCTATCCCCTTGAGCCTTACAATTGGAATGATTATGATGATGACTCTGAAAACGATGCCAACCTCGTCCAAATGGCTGCTGATTTCGATCATTGGCGTCGTAGGCCCGATTATCAGCTTGTTTATTATCCGCGACAGCAAAGTGAAGATGGTAAAGAAAGCAAAAGAAAATATCTCATTGAAAGAAAAGCTTGGGAAAATTTACCCTGATCCGCGTAAATATCCGGAATTCACATGGGCGCTCCTGTCTAAATTTTTGATCAATCTGGGTCTTGCCTATAGCCTTTATACGGCTGTCATGCTCGTGAAACGTATGGGCTTATCTCAAGGGGATGCTACCGATGTCGTAGGTACGATCAAGATTGTTGCCTTGATTGCAACCGCTATCACTAGTATTATTGGCGGCATATTGTCAGACCGATTCGGTAAACAGAAGCCGTTTCTATATGCTTGCGGCATTATTATGCTTTTCGGGCTGATGATATATTCTTTCGTTCCGAATACGACGGCATTCATTATAGCTTCCATCGTGATCGGTTTGGCCTCAGGATGCTTTACATCCGTTGATATGGCGCTTGTCGCACGGATTTTGCCGAACAAGGAAGATTCGGCGAAAGACTTTGGACTCATGAACGTTGCTAACGCGCTGCCGCAATCGCTTGTTCCTGCCATTGCCCCTGTACTATTGGCTGCGGGAAGCATGACAGGAATCGGAGAGTGGGCCTTCTTTTATATCGTGCTTGCGGTATGTGTATTGCTTGGAACATTTGCGTTCAAGCCGATTCCTGAAGTGGGAGAGCAAATGAAGCATGAGGCAGCTGTACGAACCGGGCATCCTACGAAAACTGTATAACAAACAGCTCAATGATCCGATTCCCTGGTGCAATGAACCAGGCTCGGATCATTTTGTTATACAGCTCGCACAGAGAAGCTCATTTTGCGGATTGACACTGGCGGGTATGGGAATTATAATGGTCATAGCAACTATAATCATGTCGACTATGATGGAGGCTGCCATTGGAGTTAGAAAAGTATATCGGGGTCATCGTACACCGGGCGGATTTGAAGCTTAACAATTATTATCAAAAGGTCGTTAACCCTTTCGATATTACCGTGGATCAATGGGAAATATTGGTTATTCTCTGGGAAAAGGAAGGGATTACCCAGAAAGAGCTTGCGGAACGGCTGTATAAAGATCAGACGAACATCGCCCGGATGCTGTTCAAGCTGGAAAAGAAGGGCTTCGTTCATCGGGTAACCCATGAGACGGACCGCAGATCGCTGCGGGTATATTTAACGCCGAAAGGCAGGGAGATCAAAGAGGACATCCTTGCTCCGTCCATTGAAGCTTATAAGAAAACGGTCGAAGGGTTGTCCGAGGAAGAAGTCGAAACCTTTAGAAGAATACTTGCCGTTATGTATAATAACGTGAAGGATTTGTAGAGAGTTGCCCGTGTACCTGTTTTGGTTTTTTTTATTCATATAGTTGCTGTAGCAACTAATGTTCTGGCAAGTAGATGGAGGAATAAGGGAATGGAACAAGGCAAAAGCAAGGCAAGCATTTTTGACGCACGGTATCGGGCATTGACCATCGGTATCATTTTGGCTGTGACTACCGTAGCGTTCGAAGGCTTGGCGATTACGACCATCGCGCCGGAGTTGGCGCAGCATTTGAACGGCATTTCGTTATACGGCTGGATTTTCAGCGCATTTCTGTTGACGCAAATATTGGGGACGATGGTCATCGGTCAGCAAATCGGCAAAATCGGCGTGTACCGCTCTTTTTCTTTGTCTATCGTGATTTTTGTGGCCGGTATTTTGATCGCGGCTACATCCGTGAATATGCCGATGTTAATTGCGGGGAGAGCGTTTCAAGGCTTTGGCGCAGGCGCTATTGTCACATGCGTGTACTATAGCATTACCTTAAGCTATCCCGATGCGCTCCGGACGAAAATTTTGGCTGCATTTTCCAGCGCCTTTATTTTGCCGGCGTTGATCGGTCCTTATATTGCCGGGCTGCTGGCCGAGTATGTCTCGTGGAGATTCGTGTTCTGGCTTGTACTGCCCTTGATCGCCTTGGCCGTCTTGCTGACGTTTCCTTCCTTTCGCAAGCTTCAAACGGATAGCGCTCCGCCCAAGAAAAGCGGCCGCAAGGAAGGATACGCTGTGCTGCTGACAATAGGGACGGGGCTGTTGCTGAGCGGATTGGGCTTTGTTTCCGATTGGAAGGGCATTGCGCTTGCGGTTATCGGGTTGATCGTCATGGTCCGGCCTCTGCAGCAACTACTCCCTGCGGGAACGTTCTCCGTCAAAAAAGGGCTGCCGGCCACCATTGTTTCAAGAGGGCTATATTATGCGTGCTATGTTGCAACCGAGAGCTATGTCGTCTTGGCGCTGACGAAGGTCAAAGGCTTGCCCGCAGACCTTGCCGGGCTGATCGTCGCCGCAGGCGCGTTAAGCTGGTCCACCGCAGCTTGGCTGCAATCCAAACTGGACGAAAAGGATAGCGGCCGCGGCAGAAAAAAACGGATCATAACCGGGCTCGGCTTCATGATCGTCGGCGTATCGCTGGTCATCATGGCTGTAGGGTTGGAGAGCGGGGGAATTTGGTTTGCCGTCATCTCACAAATCTTTACGGGCTTCGGCATTGGGTTGGCCAATCCGACGACAGGAGCCATTGCGCTGCAGCATGCCCGCTCGGGTGAGGAAGGCGAAATTTCCGCGTATCTTCAATTTGTCGACGCTTTTTTCCCAGGAGTGAGCATCGGAATCGGGGGGGCTTTAATCGCTGTAAGCGAGCATTTCAACCAAGGTATCTTTATGGGGATCATGCTGGCCTTATTCACTCAACTGCTTTTCATCGTGCTGAGCTTTCTCATATCTTTCCGTATTACCAAGAGAGCCGATTAACTTTTGAATTTTTTTCGGATTCGGCTTTGAACACGTTTTGGGAGAAAATTCAACCCATGCTCAACGATCAAGGCGAATCCGGCAAGACTTGCTTTGAGGCGGTGGCTCGCTCAAGCTGAGCCGTTGCTATCGGATGCCCTGAAGCACCTCATCCACACGCGGACATGCACAACGATGCCGGGAGAAACTTTCCTATTGCGCGGCATCGCCCCCGGATTGACGAATAATTCGTACGAGATTTGCAGCAGCGGCGGGTAAAGGCTCGTTCTTGCGGGTACAGATGGCAATTGTATTTTGCAGCTGGACGCTTTGAACGTAAACCCGGCATAACTCGCCGCGCTGTACATACTCCCGTACGACCAACGAGGAAACGAAGTTGGCGCCATAGCCGGCGATAACGGCCATGATCGCTTCGTGCAATCCATTGAATTGCAGCGTGATTCGGGGTTTGGATACGTTGTAGGTTCGGCATAAAGCCAGCAGCCTTTCCCGTGTCGAGCTTCCTTCTTCCCGCATGACAAAAGGCTCTTTCATCATTTCGTCCAGCGATACTTGCTGATTCGCATATTTGTGATTCGGAGCTACCACAAACCACAGCTCGTCGCGAAACAACTCTTCCGTTTGAATCGCATCCGGGTATTCTTCCGCCAGTCCTCCATAAACCGCAAGGTCCACTTCCATCTGTAAAAGCTGCTTGAGTGCATCGCTTGAATTGGTCGTTGTAATCGTCATTTCTACCTGTTCGTATTGCTGTTTAAACTTCGCGATCCAAGCGGGAATCAGAAACTGGGCCGGCAAATAGGTCGCAGCCAATCGAATATGTCCGTTCGTGCCATTGCGATATTCGTGACAAAATTGATCGATCTGCTGTTCCATCGCAAACAGCCTCTTTGCGAGCAGGGCCATTTTTTCACCGGCATCCGTCAGGGCAATCCCTCTTCCACTGGGCTTCAATAGAGGAAGGGAGAGCTCCTTTTCAAATTTTTTGATCTGAGCCGTAATGGCCGGTTGGCTAATATTCAACAGTTCGGAGGCACGGGTTACATTTCCTGTGGCAGCGATCGTATGAAAGAGTCGCAGGGCATGCAGATTCATGGCAAGTCTCCTTATTCTATATACAAAATATATGGAACGATTTAAACAATATATTATATTTATGGTTCTAAATCAATTAAAATCAATGTTGAAGTTAAATCAAAACAAGGAGATGGGATAACATGAACGCATTGGAGATGTGGAGCCAGGTCGATCAGTATATAACGGAGAAACTCATCCCTCACGACACCGTGCTGGAGCAGGCTTTGTCCGCAAATCGGCAAGCGGGCCTGCCGCCGTATGACGTATCTGCAGCCCAAGGAAAGCTGCTGCAATTATTTGTCCGGATGCAAAACGCCAAGCGAATTTTGGAAATCGGGACTTTGGGAGGCTATAGCACCATTTGGATGGCAAGGGCGCTCCCGGCAGACGGACGTCTCGTTACCCTGGAGCTCGATCCGAGGCATGCGGAGGTAGCGCAGGCGAATGTAACCCTTGCTGAGGTGGAAGGAGTTGTGGAAATCCGGGTAGGGGACGCGCTTGAGCAGTTGGCTAAGCTGGAAGAGGAAGGAGCCGCGCCTTTTGATCTCATATTTATTGACGCGGATAAGCCGAATAACCCCGGATATTTGAAATGGGCGCTTCGCTTTTCCCGCCCCGGGACAATCATTGTTGGGGACAATGTCATCCGCGGCGGCGAGATTATTAACGAAGCCAGCACAGATCCCCGTGTCAATGGAGTCAGGGAGTTTTATGACCTGTTGACGCAAGAAGCCCGGATATCCGCTACGGCGATTCAGACCGTAGGCAGTAAGGGGTACGATGGATTCGTCTTAGGAGTCGTTAACGGATAATTCGGCGAAAGCGATGCGCCAGGCAGAACAGCCAGCGCTGCGATATGAACGGCAATGCTGAAACTAATGACCCCTGACGCGTGCTTGAGTTCGCCGCAAGGCTTGGTGCAAGCGCGAGGGCTTGTCCGGCTGTTCCGTCAAAGAGAAGGGTTTATCGCGTTCGTCAATGTCGATTTCCACGACGGGGTAGACAGGTTAAAGCCAGCAACGGATCAGCCGGTTCCGGTCGTTCAGCCTCCTGACGGCTGGGCCGAATTCGTCCCGGAGCTGGTCGTCCGCCCGGACGATTATGTGGTCACGAAACGGCAGTGGGGCGCTTTTTTCGGTACGGATCTGGATCTGCAGCTTCGCCGGAGAGGGATCGATACGATCGTCTTGTGCGGAATCGCCACCAATATCGGGGTGGAAAGCACGGCGAGGGAAGCATTCCAGTTCGGCTATCATCAAATTTTCATCACAGATGCGATGAAGACCTTCAGCAAGGAGGAGCATGAAGCTTCCTGCAACTACATTTTCCCGAGAATCGGCAAGGTCCGAAGCGCCGAGCAATTTCTTGCGGACGCAAGCGGTGCAGAATAGGTTTGACAAATCAATCCGAATCCCCTATAATTACTAATAATTCCATATTCAAATGTGAGGATTAGAAATAGTAGAAGTGCAATGACTTTTCAGAGAGCCGTTGGTTGGTGCGAAACGGTAACGTCGTTCATTTCGAACTCGTCTATGAACAGCTGCCTGAGACATGTAGGGTAAGCCGGAGTTCCACCGTTACAGGGATAGATGGTGATGGCCATCGAATTGAGATCATTTCTTCAGGAAATGAATTAGAGTGGTACCGCGGGTTCAACCTCGTCTCTATACATAGAGACGGGGTTTTTTTGATTAAATCCCGGGTTTAATCAGCCCCGCTTCACATATAGATATTGTAGATATCGAAAAATGCGATTTTGGGAGGAATAGAGGATGAAACGTAAAATTATGGTGTTTGATACTACGCTGCGCGACGGCGAGCAAGTTCCGGGGGCGAAGCTGAATCTTCAACAAAAAATAGAGATCGCCCAGCAGTTAAAGAGGCTGAATGTAGATATTATCGAAGCGGGCTTTCCCGCCTCGTCCGCGGGGGATTTCCAAGCGGTCCAAGAAATTGCCCGCAGCGTAGGCAACAGCGTCTCGATTACAGCCTTGGCCCGGGCGGTCAAAAGTGACATCGACGCGGTCTATGAAAGCATTAAGGTGGCACAGAACCCGCTCATTCATATTGTGCTCGGCACCTCGAACATCCATGTGGAGAAGAAGTTCAACCGTTCCAAGGAAGCGGTCCTGCAAATGGGGGTAGACGCGGTTAAATATGCCAAGACGCTGCTTCCGCAAGTGCAGTATTCCACGGAAGACGCATCGAGGTCGGATTTTGAATACCTGTGGGAAACGATCGAGGCCGTCGTGAAAGCCGGAGCGACCATGATTAACGTGCCCGATACGGTGGGCTATGCCGTTCCGGAGGAATTCGGCGAACTGATCCGCAAAATCAACGAACGGCTCAAAAATTTGGACGACCGTGTGATCCTTAGTGTCCATTGCCACAACGACCTTGGGCTGGCAACGGCCAACACGCTGAGCGCGATCAAGAATGGAGCGGAAAAAGTCGAGTGCACCATTAACGGGTTAGGCGAGCGGGCGGGCAACGCTTCGCTGGAGGAAGTCGTGATGGGGCTGAAGGTCAGGGAGAACTACTTCAACGGCTACACCAATATTAATACCTCGGAGCTGCACAGAACCTCCAGGCTGGTTAGCTATTTGACGGGGCTCGACGTACAGGTTAACAAAGCGATTACCGGCGAGAACGCCTTCGCGCACTCCTCCGGTATCCATCAGGACGGCCTGCTGAAAGACAAGCAGGTATATGAAATCATGTCGCCCGAAGAGGTCGGTGCGGACAGCATGGAGCTGATCCTGACCGCCCGTTCCGGACGGCACGCCTTCAAGAACGCCGTCGAGAAAATGGGCTTCGATACGAGCGATGCTAAAGATTTCGAGGAGCTGTTTGCGAAGTTCCTTACCTTGGCCGACGCGAAGAAAGAAGTTTACGATCACGACGTATTCTATCTCGTAACGAATCACCGGACCGTCGAGCAGAGCAGCAAGCAATTATATGAGCTGGAGTCCTTCCAGGTAGTGAGCAACGATTTGCACCCGACGGCTACTATCCAATTGAATAAGGGCTCCGAGTCGATGAAAGGGAGCGCCGTGGGGGACGGTCCGATCGATGCCCTGTACAGCGCAATCAAAACCTTGGTCGGGCTGGATATTGAACTAAAGGATTATAAAATCAACAGCTTGTCCCGAGGCATGGAGGCCGTCGGCCGGGTCAACATCCGTGTCGAGCATCAAGGCAAAATCTACTCCGGACGCGCGATGGACACGGACATTATCAAGGCCAGCGCGAATGCCTTCCTGAACGGGATTAACGGCATCCTGCTGGACCTTGTCAAGGACTAAAAAATAGGCCGGACATCCTGTATCCAGTCTCGAACTATCGGAGGGAATCGTTTTGAGCAGCCAGTTAAAGGAAAGCGCGCAGCGCGTACAGGACACATTGTCGGGCTTGGGATATCCGAACCGGGTTATGGAATTGCCGGACAGCACGCGAACCGCACAGGAAGCGGCAGACGCCATAGGCTGTGAGGTGGCGCAAATAGCAAAATCGATCGTTTTCCGGCTCAAGCCGTCGAATAAGCCGCTTTTGGTTGTCGCCAGCGGCGTTAACCGCGTCGATGAGAAGCTCATCTCCAGCCGGATGAACGACAAGCTTGTCAAGGCCGATGCGGATTTCGTGCGGGAGCATACGGGCTTTGTCATCGGGGGCGTGGCGCCAATCGGACATCCGGAGCCGATCCTGACGATAATCGACGAGGACCTGTTTCAATACCCGACTTTATGGGCGGCGGCAGGACACCCGAAAGCCGTATTCGAGCTGACGCCTGATGAGCTGGCCGCCATGACGCACGGGCAAGTCACATCTGTCAAAAAGGAATAAACATGCTAGACGCTTGGGCTTCCGAGCGTTTTTTCTTTTGGGTTGACAATAAAAAGGAGGAATGTTATAAAAAATAGGTAGTGGCACTCAAAGATAGAGAGTGCTAACAACGTGGTCGTTTGCAACCATAGCCACCTTTTATTGTAAAAAAGGAGAGATTTCGAATGGAAAAGAAGCAGTTTCAAGCCGAATCCAAGCGACTATTGGAAATGATGATCAATTCGATTTACACGCAAAAAGAAATCTTCCTTCGAGAATTGATATCGAACGCCAGCGATGCCATCGACAAGATCTACTACAAAGCGTTAACCGACGATAAGCTGGTTTTCGACAAAGACAGCTACTATATTAAAGTGATTCCGGACAAAGACAGCAGAACGCTGACGCTCCTCGATACCGGGATCGGGATGACCAAGGAAGAGCTGGAGACGAACCTCGGCGTTATCGCCAAGAGCGGCTCGCTCGCTTTCAAGAAGGAAAACGAACTCAAGGACGGGCACGATATCATTGGCCAATTCGGCGTCGGCTTTTATTCGGCCTTTATGGTCGCCGATGTGGTGACGGTCGTCAGCAAAGCTTTGGGCAGCGACAGCGCGTACAAGTGGGAATCGACAGGCGCGGATGGCTATACCATTGAACCTTGCGACAAAGAAACAGTCGGCACGGAAATCGTATTGAAGATCAAAGCGAATACCGAGGACGAGAGCTACGACGAGTTTTTGGAAGTATACCGTCTGAAAGCGATCATCAAGAAATATTCCGACTTCATTCGTTATCCGATCAAGATGGACGTTCCCGGTAAACGCTTGAAGGAAGGCAGCGACAATGAATTTGAGGACTATGTGGAAGAAGAGCGCATGAACAGCATGGTCCCGATCTGGAGAAAAAACAAAAGCGAGCTGACTGCTGAGGATTACGAGAAGTTCTACGTAGAGAAGCATTACGGCTTCGACAAGCCGATCAAGCATATCCATATCAGCGCCGACGGGGCCGTGGTTTACCAGGCGATCTTGTTTATCCCGGAAAATATTCCTTTCGACTACTACACGAAGGAATACGAGAAAGGGCTGGAGCTGTATTCCAACGGCGTGCTGATCATGAACAGATGCTCCGATCTGCTGCCGGACTATTTCAGCTTCGTCAAAGGGATGGTCGATTCGGAGAGCCTGTCGCTCAACATTTCCAGAGAAATGCTGCAGCACGACCGCCAATTGAAGCTGATCGCCAAAAATATCGAAAGCAAAATCAAAAGCCAACTGCTAAGCTTGCTTAAGGATGAAAGAGAGAAGTACGAGCAGTTCTACAAATCGTTCGGCAGACAGCTGAAATTCGGGGTCTACAGCGATTACGGCAGCCATAAAGAGGTGCTGCAGGATCTGGTCATGTTCTACTCCTCCAAGGAGAAGAAGCTGGTTACACTGGAAGAGTATGTATCAAGAATGCCGGAGGACCAGAAGTATATTTACTATGCTTCCGGACCGTCGAACGAACGAATCGAGAAGCTTCCGCAGACCGAGCTCGTCGCCGAGAAGGGCTACGAAATCTTGTACTTCACCGACGATATCGACGAGTTCGCCGTTAAGATGCTGATGAACTACAAGGACAAGGAATTCAAGTCCATCTCCAGCGGCGATCTGGGCATTGAAGCGGAGGACAACAAGGACAACGACGATGCCGACAAAAACGACCACAAAGAGCTGTTCGAGCACATGAAGAGTCTGCTGGAAGGCAAAGTATCCAACGTCAGAGCCTCGAAGCGGTTGAAGTCTCACCCCGTATGTCTGACTACGGAGGGTGATGTCAGTATCGAGATGGAGAAAATATTGAACGCCATGCCGAATAACCCGAGTGTCAAGGCGGAAAAGGTGCTGGAAATCAATATCCATCATGAGGTATTCCAATCGCTGCAGACGGCGTATGAGCAGGATAAAGAGAAGCTGAATCTGTATACGGCACTCTTGTACAACCAAGCGCTGTTGATCGAAGGACTGCCGATTCAAGATCCGGTCGAGTTTACGAACGATATTTGCAAAATTATGGTGTAATACAGACTGACACGCGACCCTGCAAGGGGTCATAAAAACGGCGTAAAGGGCTGTCGGGGAATCATCCCGACAGCCCTTTTTCATCTACGTTTGCAAGCTCGCCGGGAAGCCTTCGCGCCAAGTCGGATAAAGCGGCTTCCAGCCGTAGTCTTTACGCGCCTTGACATTGGCTGCCCCGCGTTCGCCGCGGCTGCTGCCTTCTTGAATCTCAGGTGCGGGCGCGCCGATTGCTGCGGCATAGAAAGGCAGCCACTCCGTTCCAGGGGCCGGTTCGTCGTCGACGACGTTCACCGGCCCGGTCGGCCATTCCAGCGCGGCAACCGCTACCTGCGCCGCATCTTCGACATGCAGAAAGGAAGTTACTCCTTCCGTCGCCTTCAGCTCCTTGTGCCGCACCTTCTCGGCCATCAGCCCGTTGCGGTCGAACCAAGTTCCTGGCCCATAGAGCATACCGTATCGCAGAATGACGTATTCCGGCATTTCGGCGGCCGCTTGCTCCAGAGCAAGCACGCCGTCAACCGTCGTTTTTCGCGGCTGCGGTGCTTCCAAATCCAAAGATTCCTCTTCCTTGGCCGGGTGATCTCCCGGTTCGTAGGTCCACGATATGCTTTGCGCGATCATGCGTTTCACCCCGACCGCTTGCGAGGCGTCAACCAGATTGCGGGTCCCGATCGTTCGGATTCGGTTATTGTCTTCAAAGTTGAAATTGCTTAAAGAAGTGAGTTGATGGATGACAACTTCCGGACGAACCTCCTGAAGTGCATGAATCACAGACTCCCGGTCTAAAGCATCCGCAACCAGAGGGGACGCCCCCAGTTTCGAAATGAGGCTTTTCGAGGCTTCATTACGCGTCATGCCAATCACTTCATGGCCTTCCCGTACCAGAATCGGCAGCAGCGAACGCCCGATGACACCGGTTGCTCCGGCGACCAATATTTTCATACTTCTTGCCTCCCATTGAACGGCATTTCAAAGATGCCTTAAATTTTGACTCATTATACGAGACAGAGACGGGGGGCATTTTGTGACATTGATGGCTTTATTGATCCTTGTTATGCTCCATGATATCGTTAGGCTGGACGCCGAAATGCGTACAAATCTTATCGATAACTTCCAGTGAGACATACTCGTTCTTCCCTAATTTTGCAAGAGTTGCGGTAGATAAGCCCAAGCTTTCCCGAAATTCGGTTTTCGTTAATTCTTGATCAACAAGCAATTTCCATAATGGTTTATAGGAAAAAGGCATATTTGTACCCCTTAAGTGGTTATCTGATATATAAAAATAAATGTTTAATAAGGCAAATATAATGTTTGACTTTTTGTTTTTAAAAGCATATAATATATTTGCGAAGTAAAATAAATCGAAACTGAATAGAATTAAGTACAATGTAATCTAGCAGAGAATTTTCCCTAATCTTAACACAAAATGTTTACAAAATCACGAGAGAGCCACAAGAGTTAAAGCAGAAAGGGGGTAAGGGTATTGGCCGAAGAATTAAATAAGCTGCTTGAAGATTTTCGGAAGCTTGAACATATTTGGAGTAACGAAGAAAAAAATCGAATTGACGAATCTGGAAAAATGTACGCTTTGGGAGTAAGTAATGGATTTAGACATGCTGCCATAGCTTTAAATTCGATTGTAAAAAGTTACGGCAATATTCAATTAAACAGGTGATGACAAGCGGCTACATATTGTCCAAAACGTTTAGTAATGTGGCCGCGTTCGTCTTGCCTTTGTCTATGTTAGTATGTACACGGTCTTGGGTCAATAATTTACGCGGTCCCTAATTAGATGTACGAAGCGAAAGTGATATCGGTTGGCTGCGGGCCGACCAGTCTGATTCGCCGGGAGACGCCTCAAGATGGGACAAATCTCCCGGAGCGACGAGTGCGGGGATGTGGAGAACCGGGATGCCCCCGTCCTTGGGAAACGGCGATCCTGGCTGGTGGGGAAATTGCTGTTGATAGAGGGGGGAAATGGTCGGCTTTTGGCTCCTTGGGGGAAACGACCTCAATCAAATTTCGGAAGACGGACTTAGTGAAGCTTCAAAATAATCGTCCGTCCCGTTCATGGTTATGCCATGGATTTCTTTGTTCATATGTTTAAGCTGCTCTTTTTTCCACGCTTCGAATTTTTCCAGCGGGATCTCTAATTGTTCGATGAGAAGTTGACAATCTATCGGCTGCTTCATTTAGGATACCCCCTAGTTAGAAAAGGATTATAAAACAAAAACCACCTTTCCTAGCGATCACTAGGAAAGATGGTCCGGTTGCACTACTAGCTCCTTCGAATCCAAGTGCCCATATACAGATTCGAAATCATTGCCTACCTGACTTCATGATACCAGCAAACAATGGAATTTGTCTGTATCGTTTCATACGGAATTTTCTAAAGAAAATTTTAGAATTGCCCGTTCTTCGAAAATAAAAGCAAAAATCGATCCCCAAGCAAGGGGACCGATCCAATATCTGTATGAGAATAGAGGATTAGTTCGCGATAAACTCTTGAACCCATACGCCGTTGTAGTAAGCAACGCCGATTTTTGTAAAGTTTGGGCTGAGAATGTTTTTGCGGTGGCCGTCGCTGTTCATCCATGCATTCATTACCTCTTGCGGCGAACGCTGGCCTTTTGCGATATTTTCACCCGCATACGAATAACGGATGCCGTATGATCTCATCATATCCAATGGAGACCCGTACGTCGGGGATGTGTGATCGAAGTAACCGTTGTTATACATGTCTTTTGCTTTGTCCAAGGCCATAGCTGTCAAGGCGCTGTCGGAAGCAAGCGGCTGCAGGCCGGCTTTGGCGCGCTCTTGGTTCACGAGATTCACCACCTGGTTGGCAAAAGCAGACTGGCTGGTCCCTTGCGTGGAACCGGAATCCGGTTGCGCAGGTGTCGTAGGCTGCGGCTTGGCTGGCGTTGTCGGCTGTTGTGTTACCGGTGCTGTCGGCTGCTGTTTAACGGGAGCCGGCTGCGATTTCGCCGGAGTCGTCGGCTGCCATCCGGTATCACATCCCGGAAGGTTGATAACCATTCCTTTCCAAATGGCATTTGGGTTGGAAAGCTGCGGGTTCGAATTCAGCAGCGAGGACAGATCAACGCCGTATTTTTGAGAAATCGTCGACAACGTATCGTTATCGGTAACGGGGCATGTTGCAGCAGAAGCAGATGCCATACCAGCACCGAACACCGAAGTAAGGGCCAACATACTTACCAAAGCAGTTTTCTTCATGCGATTCAAAAAAGATCCTCTCCTTTTTTGGCCTGCGAGGTTAGCTGACGGGTTCGGGTCAAAGAGCAATCACCCGGCCATAGCATATGGTATGGCTTCACCCCAAAAAATGGGTTCCCCCGCGCTTCGAAAGAAGCTTCGGCCTTGAATGTAGTTGTCCTCTCGACAGAACCGGTGACGCCGAACGTCTCGTCCCACCCGGTCTCTCAAGGGCCCTTACAGTCTATCACGAGGATCGCTAGATTTCACCCCACAATGTCTTCCAGCCGCAGCGCTGCTTACAGATCTTAGCCGAGAAAGCCCTTGCCTTTAGGCATAGGATGAATGGGCTTAGGACAAGGGCTGTCTTTAGGCAGCTTAATTGTCCTGAAACGATCCAACGTTATGTTGAAAAACAAAAGAAAAGGGGGTGACGCCATGCAAACTGTAACCGTTCAAATTCGAATATTCCCAAACGATGTTTCCCTGCTGAAGGAGATGGGGGACGAATACATCAAAACGGTCAATCTCCTCACCGAACAAGCAGAAGCATCAGGCACCTTTCCAAAGCTCACCTCCAAGCGGACATGTATTGAAGGACCTCCTTCATCGTCAAAAACAAGTGAAGAACCATCGGGCTCCCTTCATTGTTTCCCTGAAATAACAAATTTTATTGACTATAAAAAATTTTCCTTATGCAATAAATATTGCACTAGATAAAAATACTTTCACGCGGGCAAGTGTTTCCTTTTGCCTCCTTCCGTCGAACATCTGAAATTCGTTGACAAACGATAGGCGCCTCAGTACAATAATTTATTAGTAATAATTACGTTTAAGAAAGGTTTGCTGACGATGGAACACAATACGACGAAAATACCGGTAACGGTGCTGAGCGGTTATTTGGGTGCCGGGAAGACGACCATTTTAAATGATGTGCTGAATCGCCGCCATGGCTTGAAGGTGGCGGTCATCGTCAACGATCTCAGCGAAGTGAACGTCGATGCGGCGATGATTCAAGATGGGGGTGGATTGTCCCGCACGGAGGAAAAGCTTGTGGAAATGTCGAACGGCTGCATCTGCTGCACGCTGCGGGTAGACCTGCTGCGTGAGGTAGAGCGGCTGGCTCTCGAAGACCGGTTCGATTACATTTTGATCGAATCGACCGGGGTGGGCGAGCCGGTGCCGGTGGCGCAGACATTCACGTACATCGACGAAGAACACGGCATCGATCTGTCCCACTGGTGCCGGTTGGACTGTATGGTTACGGTGGTGGACGCTTACCGGTTCTGGCACGACTATTCCTCCGGCGAATCGCTGCTGGAGAGACAGCAGGCCGTCGGCGCGGACGATACGCGCGATGTCGTCGACCTGTTGATCAGCCAGATTGAGTTCTGCGACGTGCTTATCTTGAACAAGTGCGATCTGGTCGAAGAGGAGGAATTGAACGAGCTGGAGGGCGTGCTGAGAAAGCTTCAGCCGCGGGCCAAGCTGCTGCGCGCCGAGCGGGGGCGGGTGAACCCGGAGGAGATTCTAAACACCGGCTTGTTCGACTTTGAGGCCGCGAGCACCTCGGCGGGCTGGATGCAGGAGCTGATGAATGACCATCATACGCCGGAGACGGAAGAGTACGGCATCTCCTCGTTCGTGTATGAGCGCCGCCGTCCGTTCCATCCCGAACGGCTTACGGCATGGATGTCCGACTGGCCGGAGGCCATCGTCCGCGCGAAGGGGACGGTGTGGCTGGCGAGCCGCAACGCGCTTGCGCAGAGCTTGAGCCAGGCCGGCCCTTCAATTCAATTCGGCCCGGCCGGCTACTGGGTGGCCGCGCTCCCGGAAGCGGAGCGTCAGGCCATATTGACCGAGGAGCCGGAGTTGGCGCAGCATTGGGACCCCGTCTTCGGGGACCGGACAACGAAGCTGGTCTTGATCGGGATCGCGCCGGATAAGCGGCGGATCACAGCCGAGCTGGATGCGTGCCTGCTCATGGATGAGGAAATGGCCGGGGATTGGAGTTTGCTGTCCGACAGGCTGCCAAACGTGTCGACGGAGCAATTGGAAGCGGCTCTAAACTCACCCGGGACGGCTCGAGCTTCGCAAATACTGCCCTCGGCTCAAGAAGGTAACCCTGCACCGGGAAAGCGGTAGGACGCAATAGTTACGCGGCAGGATCATATTGACAATGACTCTTCCCCTCGGGTATCGTTAGGTTCATAACAACCGAATACCGAGAATTGGGTGCTTCGGACCTTGTCCGAAGCTTAAAAGGGAAGACGAGTGCAAATCCGTCGCGGTCCCGCCACTGTAAAGGGCGCTTGATTCAAGCTATCGTTCGGCAGCATGCCACTGGAGACACGTCTTCGGGAAGGCGTCGAGCGGGATGCCCTAAGCCAGGATACCTGCCCGATCCGATAACACGGCTGAGCCCTACGGAGCATAGGGGGTGTTAGGATACGAAGAACGGATATGCCAATGCACGGGCTGCTGTCTTACAGACAGCGCATTCGGGCATGCAGATACGAGTCTGACAGGGAGTATTTCTAACCGACAGGGTTGAAATGCTCCTTTTCTTTTTTTCGAAACGGAGGAGGCGGGAATAATGGCAACATGGAATTTGTCCGGTACGCGCCGCCATGTGCTTATCTGCAACGGCGGGAGCTGTATGAGGAAGCAAGGCGAGGAGGTAACTCAGGCGATCCGGGAGGAGATTGCCCGGCAGCAGGCCGATGCGATCGTTCACACGACAAGAACGCGGTGCAACGGACGGTGCGAAGACGCTTGTATCGTCATCGTCTATCCAGAGGGCGTCTGGTACAAAGAAATGACCCCCGAGCTGGGCCGGGAGCTGGTGAAGGAGCATTTGCTCGGCGGACGTCCGATACGGGAGCAGATTCTCTATACGTATCAGGAAGAATTCGGGGGGACGGCGCGAGGGGCTGAAGGAACGAAAAAACCGCAGCCTTCGGCCGGCTGATGAGCATCGGCTTTGCAACCTTCCGGATTTCGTGTTATAATGGTCGAATGTTATTTTTTTGAGCGTGGTGATGGTGATGATTCTACACAGGACTGATTTTTGTCATAAAAAAAGCTTTTCCAACCCTTGGCCGGCCGGCCGGGGGTTTTTTGTTTCCTATGGGAAAAAGTTCTGGCGGGGGTCATAAATGATGAGTAAAGGGAACAATGCTTCCATCGTAGCGGTGTGGATCAGTTTGATCAGCAATATCGCTCTGACGCTGCTCAAGCTGACCGTCGGCTTTCTATCCGGCAGCCAAGTGCTGCTTGCGGATGGCGTGCACAATGCTGGCGACGTGATTGCGACGGCCGCGGCACTAAGCTCGATGCGGATTTCCAAGCGTCCGGCGGACGAGGACCACCCGTACGGACACGGCAAAGCCGAGGTGCTCGGCTCCGCCTTCGTAGCCGTCGTACTGGCGATCGCCGCCTTGTTCATCGGCTATCATGCCGCTTCCGCGCTGTTCCAGGAACCGGCGGAAGCCAGCGTACTGGCGCTGGCCGCGGCCCTGGTTTCTTTGGCCTGGAAGCAGGCTTTGTATATGTACACGATCCGGGTCGGCAGACGGACGAACAGCAAAGGGCTGATTGCCACGGCTTACGACCATCTGGCCGACGTGTACGCATCGCTCGCAGCCGTCGTAGGCATTGCGCTTGCGATGCTCGGCGAGGCTTGGAGCATCCCGTACTTGGCCTACGGCGACCCGCTCGCAGGTATTATCGTTTCGGTTCTCGTGCTGAAGCTAGCTTACTCGATGGGGCAGGAAGCGTTTGATGTGCTGATGGAAAAAGCGGTGAAGCCGGAGAAGCTGGACGAATACGCGGCGCTCATCCAAACGATTCCGCAGGTGAAGCGGATCGACCGGCTTCGGGCGAGAGAGCATGGGCATTACATTTTGGTCGATCTGCGGGTCAGCATTCCGGGCGAGCTTACGGTACAAGAAGGGCATGATATTTCCCGGCAAATCAAACGGGCGATTATGGAGCAACATGCCGATGTCGATGAAGTGCTCATCCATTTGAATCCATGGTACGAATAAGCTTTTTGAAAAAGGGGGCGCTTGGCGTTGGCATCCGTATTATCGATGGAGAAGCTTGCGAAATACCGGCAGCGTGACGGTGAAGGAAGCGCAGCGTTATTCAGCGGTATGACAGCCGAGCTGGAGGAAGGCGGCATGGTCGCGCTGCTGGGCGCTTCCGGCCAGGGCAAGAGCACGCTGCTGCGCATTCTCGCGTGGCTGGACGCCGCAGACGAGGGGGAGCTGCGGTTGGGCGGCAAGCCGGCTTCCGCATGGAAGCCGCAGGAGTGGCGGACGAAGGTCGCTTACGTCGCTCAGCAGGCCGTCATGCTGCCGGGAACCGTGGAGGACAATCTGTGCACGGTCAGCCGCTTGCACCGCCGCCCGTTTGACCGTGCGCTCGCCGCCCGCTGCATGGAAGCGCTCGGCCTCGGCGGAATGGCTTGGAGCAAGCCTGCGGGCGAGCTGTCCGGCGGCGAAAAGCAGCGGCTCGCGCTGGTCCGTTCGCTCCTGCTTCGGCCGGACGTTCTGCTGCTCGACGAAGTTACCGCATCCTTGGACCCGCACAGCCGGACGTCAGCCGAGCGGCTTTTGCGGGAATGGAACGAGCGTGAAGGGACTGCGCAGTTGTGGGTCACGCACGATCTGGAGCAGGCGCGCTGCGTCAGTCGGCGCGTATGGTTTATGGCCGAGGGGGCGCTGCTGGAGAACCGGGAGACGCAGGACTTTTTTCATGCTCCGGATACGGAACACGGCCGCCGGTTCACGGCAGCATTATCCGTTGCGGCTACTCCGGGGAAGGAGGATGCGGAATGTCCAACCTGGCGCTAATCAGCACGCTGGTGTTCGTTGTCGTGACCATGCTCGTCTCCGTCTGGCAGAAGCTGGGGCTCGAAAAAGACGTAGCGGTCGGCACTATCCGCTCCGCAGTGCAGCTGCTGCTCGTCGGATATGTGCTCCAGTTCGTTTTCCATACGGACAATCCCTGGTTCATGGCGCTGATCGTCGGCGTGATGATTGCGGTCGCTTCGTGGAACGCCGGGCAGCGTGCCAAGGGCGTCGCCGGCATCCGGCTGCGCATCGCCGTCGCGATTACGACAACGGAAGCGATCACGATGACGCTGCTGCTCGGCTTCGGTATTATTCAGCCCACGCCACAGTACATCATCCCGATCAGCGGCATTACGATCGGCAGCGCGATGATCGTCTCGGGCTTGCTGCTTAACTAGATGAAACGGGAGCTGGAGTCCTCCCGGGGCGAGATTGAAGCCTTGCTGGCGCTCGGCGCGACGCTGCGGCAGGCGATTCAGCAGTCGCTCAAGCGTTCGATCAAGTCCAGCATGATCCCGACGATCGACGGGATGAAAACGGTCGGCCTCGTCCAGCTGCCGGGCATGATGACCGGGATGATCGTGGCGGGAGCCAATCCGGTCGAAGCGGTGCGGTACCAGATTTTGATCATGTTTGTGCTTGCTTCATCGGCGGCAATTACGGGAATGCTGCTGGGGCTGATCAGCTACAAGCTGTGGTTTACCCGCGACGACCGACTGTGGCCGGGCAGATAGGATGCGGACTTCCTTAAGAGTGTTCGTATGGATAAGGGAGTCCCAGTTATTGAAAAAAAACCTTTAAATCCACCCGTAAAGGGAGATGAAGGGTATTTTTATATGTGAAATCGACAATCTTAGGACAGCCCCTTGGATTTGTCAAGATTCTTGTTTTTGAATTTTAGACGGATTGTTGATTTTATACGGCACGGGATGCCGCGTAAGCTTCTTGGCTATGATTTTTGCCTCAAAGGTAATCGTGTCGCCGATATCGAGTTCCAGCTTCTTCATCGTGGCGCTGTTGCTGGACCAGGCTTCGCCGATTTCGGTCGCCGGCTCGGCGATGGAAACCGCCTCGTAAATAATCACTTCATCGTCATTATCAGAGAAATTGTTCGGTACGGTTGTAAATTGTTTTACAGTGGCGGTCATTTTAACTTTTTCTTCCGGAAGCTGCAGCTTCGGCGCTTTTTCTTTCTTGCTCTTCCCCTTTGTCGTCTGTTCTGCGGTCCCCGGCTCTTCAGCCTGTGGCTTCTTAGCCTCGGGGGCTTCAAGCCCCGGGGTTTCCTTTGCAGGAGTTTCGGTTGCCGTAACCGCTGGAACAGTGCTGGTCGGTTCCGCTGCATCCTCTGCACCGCCGGCAGACTTCTGCCCGTAAGTTGAAGCCTGCATCTCCTTCAGGTAGGACGGGTGGATGCAGTGCAGCCGCTTGTCTTCCAATTCGATGACAGCAGTCATTTTATCGACATAGCCGATCAACCGGCAGGCCAGCATGAGTCCGTTTCTCTTGTAGAAAAAGGTTTTGGCTTTGGACGCTTTTTCCGAAAGCAAATTCCATTCTTTGCATTGCTCAATGAGTGCCGCCTCGTCACTAAAAGCGGTATAAGCCGCAGGCTCGATAAGGGTTGGTTGCACCTGATCTTCTCTCCATTTCGTTTATACTGCCGCGTTTATTTTATAGTGCCCCAAAGCATTACTATCTTTTGTCGCTCCAACTAGAGTATACAGCATCCGCAAGGGAATATAAATGTATGCCTAACTGCTTGTTTTTCAACGGAGCCGATCAACCGCTAGTTCATTACTGCACAGATTTTGTCGGAACTTGATCTATACATTTAATAAGCGCTGCGTTAGAATGGGAATCAATTTAGCGGATGTTTCGAGACGAATCACAGAAGCGGAGGTTCGTCAGTTTATGAAAGCGCTGTTGGCGGGTTTGGGAGTCGCCGGGTTCGGCATGTACCAAAAGCTAAGGCAGCACATGAGGATGAAGTGAGCGGTCGTCGAGCCCAATCCGGCGCTGCGCCGCATATAAAATGGAGACGAGAATAAACGCGATGACTGCGGATAGATGGCGGCGGCATGCTTAAGGAGGAACTAAGATGAGAATCGATGCGCACCAGCATTACTGGAAGCTGGAACGAGGAGACTATTGCTGGATTACGCCGGGGATGAGCGTGTTATACCGGGATTACGAGCCGCGCGATTTGGAGCTCATTTGACAGCGAACCGGATCGACCGGACAATTGTTGTTCAAGCAGCGTCTACACTGTCGGATACGGACTATATGCTGGAGCTGGCTGGGCAATCCGAACGCATCGCGGGGGTTGTCGGCTGGATCGATCTGGAACGCCCGGATTACCGGGAGCAGTACCGGAAGTTTAAGCGGTATCCGGCGTTCGTCGGATTTCGGACCATGATTCAAGAGATGGAGCGGGCGGAAGACATGCTCCGGCCGCACATCGTCGAGGCGATGCGTTTTTTTGCCGAGGAAGACATTCCGGTGGACCTGCTGTTGAAATCGCATCAACTGCCAGCGGTGCTCAAGCTGCTGGAACAGACGCCGAACCTGCGGGCGGTGATCGACCATATCGCGAAGCCGCAAATTGCCGCAGGCGAATGGGAGCCGTGGAGCGCTCAATTGGCGGAGGCTGCGGCGTTCAACCCGCGGCTGTACTGCAAACTGTCGGGGATGGTCACGGAGGCCGACCACCGGAATTGGAAGCCGGAGCAGATTGTCCGGTATGTGAGGCACGTGGTGTCCGTTTTTGGCACGGACCGGGTCATGTTCGGCAGCGATTGGCCTGTCTGCCTGCTGGCGGCAAGCTACGATCAGGTCGTGGAGCTGCTGGACAGCGCGCTTCCCGATGGGCTCGGCGAATCGGAGAGGGAAGCCGTCTTTGGCGGCAACGCCCTTCGATTCTATAAGCTGGAACATTTGTTGTTAAGCGGATCGTAAAATGCAGGTATAGCGTAGGAGAGATACGCGTCATAGGGCGCGGTCTCTTTTTTTTGCAGGCGAGCATCAGGATTGCGTTTTCCGAACGGTCCGTTATTTCCTGACAGCGGGGGATAGCGTTCTTGACGAAAGCTTCGGCGTGGGCTATGCTTCCTCGAAGATAATTTGATGCGGGAGGAACTGCTCAGATGGCACAGACTTACGAGAACAAGCTGTATATCGGCACGATTTTGCTGGAACGGAACCGGTGGGCGGCGGAGCGCCAGCCGTCCTATGCTGTCAGCGATTGGCAGCGGCGGTTTCAAGAAGACGGCTTCGACGGGATTGAGCTGTGGGAAAATCATGCGATTCTGGCGGACGAACGGGAGCGGTCGGTGCTGGAGGCTTCGGGTTTCGTAACGATCATCAATTCGTATATCGGATTCGAGGATGGCGATGCGGCGGAGAAGAAGCGTGAGGAGGCCGCGGCTCTGATGAATCGGCTGCGTGCGCCTGCGGTGAAATTCAATCTCGGTGCCGACCCGGCCCAGCTTCCGGTTTACATAGCCAACGTCAAGCGCTGGGCGGAGTTACTGCCCGCAGACTGCCGAATATTGTGCGAGTGTCATCCGGGCACGGTCGCGGAGCATCCCGATGCCGCCGCAGAAATGCTGCGCCGGTTAGGGGACGGGCCGTTCCAAGCGATCGTGCATCCGTTCTGCTGCTTGGAAGAACTCGAAGATTGGTTCAAAAGGCTGGGGTCCGCGATTACTCATGCACACGTGCAGCTTCGTGACGAGGACAACCATTTTATCCGGTTAAGCCAGCGGCCAGAGCTTGTTAAGGACCGGCTGGCTTTGATGAGACGCATGGGCTTCCGCGGCTCGTTTACGCTGGAATTCACCGAGGGAGTCCACTTGAATGAAGAAGTGCGAGAAGCATTGTACGAAGCGGCGCTCGAAGATTTGCAAATTTTGCGTAACATTTGGAACGGAAATCCGTCTTAAAGATTGGAGGGAGGCGAAACAATCAGACTAATGGTAAAGGGTCTGGAGAGTTTTTATAGGAGTATGCAGCTCGTAAAATTTTTATAAGGGAGGAAAATACGTGGAACTAGCCATTTCCATAGCACTTTCCACACTAGAGACGGTTACGATATTTGTTCTGGTAATGGTATGTTTCCGTTATCGACAATCCTATCGTCTTTTGGCCGTCACCGGTTTAGGGCTCGTTCTTGCCGTATTCTCTCTGTGGGCGCGAATGATTCTTATGCAACCAGTATTTGATATGTTGTTTCAATTAATTGCCATGTACATATACTTAAAGTTCGTTTATCGAATTCGTTGGTTCGATGCGTCGATTATGTTCTGTTTCGGATATTCGATGTACGTATTGCTTCAAAGTTTAGTTATACTTTTATTTAAATTTGGCTATGGTTATTTTTTGGAAGATTATCACAATATAACTGGGGATCGAACGTTTATGCTGCAGATGGTTACATTCTCTTTTGGACTTGGAATAGCATGGATTATCAAAAAGAAAAATGGAGGCTTCACTTTCATCTCCAGACATATTCCGAGAACTATGAAGTGGACTGCGGTCAACCGAAATATTCTCGGAAGCCTTATCTGTAGCGGGGCGATTTTAGTCATCGGGTTTATTTCTACCGGATATGGATATCAACTTACTTATTTTACATTTTTGACGCTCCTCTTCATTTTTTTTGTTTATTTGGTTTTACTGTTTTATCGGAAAGACTATTTGGAATAGAGCGAGCGCGCTTTGTCGTTGTACGAGAAAGGCGCGCTTATTCTTCAATCGATCCCCTCTACTTTTGCAACTGCTCCGAGAGAAACTTGACCAATCCGCGCTCCGCATCCTGGGAATATTCCCATACCATCGCTCCGGCCAAATCCTTTTGCTAAATGTAATCAATTTGGGCCTTCAAGGCTTCCTTGTCCTCGTATGAAATGAACGTCTTGCCGTCGTTCAGGCTAGGCAGACGATCCAATTTGCACGTATCTTTGTTTGGCCCATCATGCATAGACGCCATCCTTCGGACGGATACTTTACCTATCGCTGCCTTAAGTGAAGGAGGTGTGGCATGAAAAAGTTGCTGCTTTCGTTATGGATCGTTCTTCTATGTACCTTGACCGCCCCGGTGAGCGCGCAGGAGGGGAGCCTGCCGATTCCTTATAGCCAGGAAGATATCGATATGCTTGGTGGACCCCAGGGCAGTTATCAGACGGAGGCTTACCGCTCGGGACGAGGGGGTTATTCCAGCGGCCGAAGGGGATATACGCCCGCACCGGGCACAAGGACGCCCGCGGGTACTGTCCGCACAACCCCCGCGACTCCGGCACCTGGAACGGCTCCGCCTCCCGCCCGGGGCGGATTGGGCGGCATTCTTGGGGGCTTTGCGGCCGGCGCGCTTTTCAGCAGAATCCTGAACCCGTTTGGCTTGTTTGGAGGAGGGGTCGCGCCAGTACATGGAGGGTTCTCGATTCTCGGTATCCTTTTTTGGGGCGTGGTCTTGTTCTTGTTGTACCGCTTGTGGATAAGGTTCCGTAAATCTTCATAGCACCATATCTTCCGGCCGTCGGTCAGGAAGGGCAGAATCGGCGCCATAAAAATTCCGGCGTCGATGTTTATTTTGAAGCATGAACAAGAATGAATGTTCCTATACCTGAAAACAAAGGAGGAATTGCGATGGCAAGAAGACGCAGCCGCACGCCGGTCGTGCCCGGAGCGAATCAGGCGCTGGACCGGCTGAAGTCGGAGGTGATGCGCCGGGAAGGCTATGCCGTCGATCCGAACCGCCCGGATTTGGTGAAATACGAGGTGGCCAAGACGCTCGGTATTCCGCTAAGTCCGGGAAATAACGGCCAGCTCTCGACCGAGCAGGCAGGCAAGATCGGCGGGCCGATCGGCGGAAGCATGGTGCGCGAGATGGTTCGGCTCGCCCAAGAACAGTTGTCTAAACGTTGACCCGCAGAACAACCCCATGAAACCAAGTTCCATCGGAAGGGCCGGTCTACAGACAGACCGAGCTCTTTTTTGCCGTGTTTACCGGGTTTCAATAACGAAATCGCACCGGGCGAATGTCGATTTTTGTTGTCGGATTATGTCACTTTTGTGACTAGTGATTTTTTTCACAGTGTATTTCTTCCATTGAGGTTACAATGAAGGCAATCCCAATACGAGGAGGATTGTTTCAATGAGTACGATAACGGAAGCGAGCGTTCAAAGCGCGCGTCCGACCCGGTTTATGGACGCGGTGGACCGTCTCAAGGAAGAGCACGACGCCTTAAAAATCCGGCTGTCCGCGGTGCAAGCCAAGGCTCAATCGGTCGGAAAGATGAAAACTGTTCCGGAAGCGATGGCGCTTCTCCAGCAGCTGCGGGAGGAAATTACGGATTTCCGCACCGAATTGGACCGGCATGCGACCTGGGAGGAGCGGGAGCTGTTCCCTTTACTTTGCAATTATTTCAATAAATATTCCGGCCCGTCCATGATGCCGTCCTTCTGGGTGATGGAAAAAGATCATGAGCTTGCGGAAACGTTCATCGATTCTTTTATCGAATCGGTGGACCGGTTGTCTTTGCCGACCCGGGAAGCCATCCGCGAAACGAGCTCCCATTTGATCCAGGCTTGCCTCATTCTGAATGAGCATCTGAATCTGGAGGAAGACATCGTCTATCCGATGGCTGAACAGATTCTTGACGATATCGATAGTTTATTTTCTTAATTTCTTAAACATACAGCATAAATTCAGGACAGAGGAGGGGGGATGCCGATGAATCTTATTACTTGTGAGCAATGTGGCAAGACGAAGGGCGAAGGGCCGAAAGGCACTTCATGGATTTGCAACGATTGTCGCGTTGTTCCGCCGTCAAATCCAGACAATCCGGACCCAAACCGACCACAATAACGCAAGCGACACGAATGGAGGAAACTCAATGGCCGTTAAAGAAGTGAAAGCCGACGCAAAAGCAGCCGCGCTCGAGGAAGTGAACAAGCTCGTAGCCCGGGCAAGAAAGGCGCAAGAAGCGTATCTGAAGCTGGATCAATCTCAAGTGGACGACATTGTGCAGCACATGGCGCTTGCCGGGCTCGATCGCCATATGGTACTCGCGAAGATGGCGGTGGAAGAAACCGGACGCGGGGTATATGAGGACAAAATTACCAAAAATATTTTCGCTACCGAATATATCTACCACAGCATCAAGCATAACAAGACGGTTGGCGTAATCGATAACAATCCTTACGAGAGTTACAAGACGGTAGCTGAACCGGTCGGGATCATCGCCGGGGTTACGCCAGTTACGAACCCGACGTCAACGACGATGTTCAAGTCGCTGATCGCCGCCAAAACGCGCAATCCGATCATCTTCGCGTTCCATCCGTCGGCGCAGCGCTCCAGCGTCGCGGCTGCCTCTACGCTGCTGGAAGCGGCCGTGAAGCACGGAGCGCCGGAGCACGCCATTCAGTGGGTCGAGAATCCGTCCGTTGAGGCGACTCAGCTTCTCATGAATCATCCGGATGTAGCGCTGGTGCTCGCGACAGGCGGCTCCTCCATGGTAAAAGCGGCTTACAGCACAGGCAAGCCGGCGCTTGGCGTAGGGCCGGGCAACGTTCCTTGCTTTATCGAGAAGACGGCCGATCTGCCGCAGGCGGTAACGGACCTGATTCTGTCCAAGACATTCGACAACGGGATGATTTGCGCCTCCGAGCAAGCGGTCATTCTGGAAGAGCCGATTTACGAGCAGGCCAAAAAGCTGATGAAGGAGCTGGGCTGCTACTTCCTGAACGCGGAAGAAACCGAAGCGGTATCGAAGCTGGTCATCAACTCCGACAAATGCGCTGTCAATGCGGTCATCGTCGGCCAACCGGCCGTTAAGATCGCAGCTATGGCGGGGATCACGGTACCAAGCGATACGAAGGTGCTCGTAGCCGAGCTAAAGGGCGTAGGCGACGCTTACCCGCTGTCTGCGGAGAAGCTGAGCCCGGTGCTCGCTTGCTACAAAGTGAAGAACGCGGCGCAAGGCGTCGAGCGCGCTGCAGAAGTCGTTGCCTTCGGCGGCATGGGACATTCTTCGGTCATCCATTCCAAGAACGAGGACGTCATTCAGGCTTTTGCGGCAAGACTGCAAACCGGACGCGTCATCGTCAATGCGCCGTCGACTCACGGTGCGATCGGAGACTTGTACAACACGAACCTGCCTTCGCTGACGCTCGGCTGCGGCTCCTATGGACATAACTCGACGACCGCCAACGTTTCGGCTGTCAACCTGCTCAACCTGAAGCGTGTCGCCGAAAGGACGGTCAATATGCAGTGGTTCAAGGTGCCGCCGAAAGTATATTTCGAGAAAGGCTCGACGCAATATTTGGAGAAAATGCCTGACATTTCTCGAGTGATGATCGTTACCGACGCGATGATGGTGAAGCTCGGCTATGTGGAACGCTTGGAGTACTATCTGCGCAAGCGGAAGCAGCCTGTAGCGATCGAGGTATTCTCCGAGGTCGAGCCGGACCCTTCCGTCGATACGGTAGACCGCGGTACGGACCGCATGGCTGCATTCAAGCCGGACTGCATTATCGCATTGGGCGGCGGGTCGCCGATGGACGCGGCCAAAGCGATGTGGCTGTTCTACGAATATCCGGACACGAGCTTCGATTCGCTTAAGCAGAAGTTTCTCGACATTCGCAAGCGGGTGTACAAATATCCGCGTCTCGGTCAAAAGGCGAAGTTCGTTGCGATTCCGACGACTTCGGGCACCGGGTCGGAAGTAACATCTTTTGCAGTCATTACCGATAATCATAAAGGTAATACGAAGTACCCGCTCGCGGATTACGAGCTGACGCCGGACGTGGCGATTATCGATCCGGAATTCGTCTACAGCCTGCCAAAAACAGCGGTTGCGGATACGGGCATGGACGTGCTGACGCATGCGATTGAAGCGTACGTCTCGGTGATGGCGAACGATTATACGGACGGACTGGCGATGAAAGCCATTCAGCTCGTGTTCGAGCATCTGGAAAATTCGTTCCACACCGGCGACCCGCTGGCCCGGGAAAAAATGCACAACGCGTCGACGATTGCCGGTATGGCCTTCGCCAATGCCTTCTTGGGCATCAACCACAGCTTGGCGCACAAGTGGGGAGGCGAATACCATACGGCACACGGCCGCACGAATGCGATTCTGATGCCGCACGTCATCCGGTACAATGCGCAGAAGCCGACCAAGTTCGCATCGTTCCCGAAATATAATCATTTCATCGCGGACAAACGGTACGCTGAGATTGCCCGGGTGCTGGGCCTGCCGGCGAAGACGACGGAAGAAGGCGTGAACAGCCTGATCGCCGCAGTGCGCAAGCTAAATCAATCGCTAGGCATTCCAGAGAGATTCCAGGATCTCGGCTTCGATGCGGCAGACTTCGAAGCGAAGGTCGATGTACTGGCGGACCGCGCGTTCGAGGACCAATGCACGACAGCCAATCCGAGGCTGCCGCTCGTGACGGAGCTGGCGGACGTTTACCGCAATGCGTTCTACGGGAAATTCGAATAAAAAAGACATCTTGGAGAGGAGACCTAACTATGAGCTTGAAAGAAGCGGAAGTGAACCGGAATCCCGAACCATCGGAGGCTTGGCGTCAGTTCGTGCCGGGCAATTGGCAGCAGCGGATCGACGTGAAGGATTTTATCGACCGGAATATTTCACCATATACGGGAGACTCGGAGTTTCTGGCCGGACCGACGGAAGCGACAACGGATCTTTGGCAGCAGCTGAGCGTATTGATGCGCAAGGAACGGGAAAACGGAGGGGTGCTGGACATTGACCTCCACACCGTCTCCACCATTACTTCCCATGCGCCAGGGTACATTGACAAAGAGAAAGAGCGCATCGTCGGTCTTCAGACCGACGCCCCGCTCAAGCGTTCCGTCCAGCCTTTCGGCGGCATCCGCATGGTGGTCGATGCCTGCAAGGCTTACGGCTTCGAGCTGCCGCAAGAGCTGGTGCAGCTGTTCACCGACATCCGGAAAACGCACAACCAGGGCGTATTCGACGCTTACACGACCGAGATGAAGACCGCGCGGAAGGCCGGTATCATCACGGGACTGCCGGACGCTTATGGTCGCGGCCGCATCATCGGCGACTACCGCCGCGTGGCGCTCTATGGCACGGACCGGTTGATCGCGGACAAGAAGAACGATCTGCTTCAGCTCGAAACCGATGCGATCACGGAAGACATCATCCGCGCCCGGGAAGAGCTGTCCGAGCAAATCCGCAGCTTGGACGAACTGAAACGGATGGCGCAATCGTACGGCTACGACATTTCGTCCCCGGCATCGAATGCGCAGGAAGCGGTACAGTGGCTGTATTTTGCTTACCTCGGCGCGATTAAGGAACAGAACGGCGCCGCGATGAGCTTGGGCCGCGTCTCCAGCTTCCTTGACATCTACATCGAACGGGATTTGCAAGACGGCACGCTGACGGAGGAAGAAGCACAGGAGCTGATCGATCAGTTTGTCATGAAGCTGCGAATCGTGAAGTTTTTGCGCACACCGGACTACAACGAACTGTTCAGCGGCGACCCGACCTGGGTGACGGAATCGGTCGGCGGCATGGGAATGAACGGCGTGACGCGGGTAACGAAAAACTCCTTCCGCTTCCTGCACACGCTCTATAACCTCGGCCCGGCGCCCGAGCCGAACTTGACCGTACTGTGGTCGGCCGATCTGCCGGATGGCTTTAAACAATATTGCGCCAAAGTTTCGATCGAGACAAGCTCGATTCAATACGAGAACGACGACTTGATGCGGCTGCAGTTCGGAGACGACTACGGAATTGCCTGCTGCGTATCCGCCATGCGGATCGGCAAGCAGATGCAGTTCTTCGGAGCGCGCGCGAACCTCGCGAAGGCATTGCTGTACGCGATCAACGGAGGCGTCGACGAGAAGCTCGGCATTCAGGTCGGGCCGGAGACGGTGCCGGTGACGTCGGATGAGCTTTCGTACGACGAAGTCATGAGCAAATACGACAAAATGCTGGATTGGCTCGCGAAGCTCTATATGAACACGCTGAACGTTATTCATTACATGCACGACAAGTACTGCTACGAGCGGCTGGAGATGGCGCTGCATGACCGGGAAATTTTGCGGACGATGGCTTGCGGCATCGCGGGCTTGTCCGTCGTGTCGGACAGCTTGAGCGCCATCCGTTACGCCAAGGTGCGGCCGATCCGCAACGAGAAAGGAATCGCCGTCGATTTCGAGATTACGGGCGAATATCCGCAGTACGGCAACAACGATGAACGGGTCGACCAGATCGCCGTAGAGCTGACCGAGTCCTTTATGAACAAGCTGCGCAAGCATAAAACGTACCGCGGCGCGCTTCCTACGATGTCCGTGCTGACGATCACCTCGAACGTCGTCTACGGCAAAAAGACCGGCAGCACGCCGGACGGCCGCAAAGCCGGCGAACCGTTCGCACCTGGCGCAAACCCGATGCATGGCCGCGACCGCAAAGGCGCGCTCGCTTCGCTGGCATCGGTAGCCAAGCTGCCTTACGAGCAATGCTGCCTCGACGGCATCTCGAACACGTTCTCCATCGTGCCGAAGGCGCTTGGCCGGGAAACCGACGTGAGAGCGCAAAATCTCGTCGCGATGCTGGACGGCTATGCGACAAGCGGCGGCCACCATTTGAACGTGAACGTGTTCAACCGCGAGCAGCTGCTCGATGCGATGGAGCATCCGGAGGAATATCCGCAGCTGACGATTCGCGTATCGGGCTATGCCGTCAACTTCATCAAGCTGACCCGGGAGCAGCAGCTTGACGTCATCAACCGGACGTTCCACGGGTCGATTGGATGAAAGGACGCATCCATTCGCTTGATACGTTCGGCACGGTAGACGGGCCGGGCATCCGCTTCGTGCTCTTTATGCAGGGCTGCGCCCTGCAGTGCGGCTTCTGCCATAATCCCGATACGTGGGAGACGGCCACAGGCCGTCAGGTAGAGGTCGCGTCCGTGCTGGACGAGATCGAGCCGTTTCTTCCGTATTACCGCAGCTCGAACGGCGGATTGACCGTGACCGGCGGCGAACCAACGCTTCAGGCTCCCTTTGTGGCCGCGCTGTTTCGGGAAGCGAAGAAACGATGGAATTTGCATACCGCACTGGACTCGTCGGGCTTTTGCGAGCCGGAGCATGCGGGAGAACTGATGGACGTAACGGATCTGGTCCTGCTCGACCTTAAGCATATCCGCAGCGACAAGCATAAGGCGTTGACAAGCCAGCCGAACGAACGAATTCTCCGGTTCGCCCGCTGGTTGTCGGACCGCGGACAGCCGGTCTGGATCCGTCATGTGCTCATCCCGGGCATCACCGATGATGCCTCGGACTTGCTGGAGCTTGGACGATTCATCGGTTCGCTGGGCAACGTGCAGAAAGTGGAGGTGCTGCCTTACCACCGGATGGGTGTCTACAAATGGGAGCAGCTCGGAAAAGCCTACCCGCTGGAGCATGTGCCTACGCCAAGCGACCGGGAGCAGGAGCGGGCGAAACGTTTGATTGACCAAGGAAGAGAGCAAGCTTAGAAAAGGAAGACCCCACGGACATGCCGTCCGCGGGGTTTTTCGCGCGTTTAGCGGCCTGACTGCTGCGCATCGTACTCGTCCGAATACGCAGCCAAGGACTTGATTTTACCGTGCGGCTGCTGGGTTTGCTTGCGGATTTTCCATTGGTTTTCCTTGCGGCGTTTCGAATGGCTCATCGCAATTCAGCTCCTTCGGGCATGGTAAATATCGGCCTTGCCTTCTTAGGATGCCGGCAGAAAGGTTGTTTCATGTATTGGGGCAATATGGAATTTTATCCAGCGGTCAAAGCCTGGCCGAGGAGGATTTTGACCCGGAGGTTGCCAATGCGCTGCTAAGGATGATTATCCGCCAAGGCAAGCTGCCTGCAGCAAAGCCGCAAAACGGAGGGCAAGTGCAGCTAGCTTGCCCGAGATGAATATACGGTGTTATGTTATCGCCCGATACCGATCGTTCCTGATTGATCGTATCGGGCTTTTTTTGGCGGCCACAAATGGAAAACACGCGAGAAGCCCTCCCCGGACTTCCCGCGTGTTGACGTAACTGCTCAGCGATTCCTCTTGGCAACGTCCGCCTCCTTGTCGGCTTCGGCCATCACGTACCCGTATTTCCCGGCCTTCAGACCGGCTAACAGCAGCCCGCCTGCCGCGACAAGAAGCAGGAGCAGAGGAAGGGTCCAGCCGCCTGTGGCGTCGTGAATGAAGCCGAAGAGCGTCGGGCCGACCGCAGCCAGCAAATACCCGAACGATTGGGCCATGCCGGACATCTCTGCCGATTGACGAACCGACTTCGTGCGCAGGGCGAAGAACATGACGGCCAGTCCGAAGCCGGACCCTGCGCCGATGCCGACGAGAACGACCCAGAGCGGAACGAGCCAGTCCGTATCGGTTAACAGCAAACCGAGATACCCGGCTATAAATACGGAGGCGACGCCGACGGCCAAGCCACGCTGATCAGAACGCCGTCCAGCCAGGATCGGCATAAAGAACGTCGCCGGCAAGCTGGCGAACTGCATGATCGAAATCATCCAACCCGCGGACACCGCGCTCATGCCGCGATCCTGCAATATGGCGGGGAGCCAGGAAATATTGACATAGAAGAACAGCGACTGCAGTCCCATGAACAGCGTAATTTGCCAAGCCAGCGGAGAGCGCCAGAGCGAATCGCTTTTGGCGTCCGCATGTGTCTGCGCCGCTTGCGGACGCTGGCGCGAACGAAGCATCGGCAGCCAAGCGGCGAGGGAGACGATGGCCAGAAGCGCCCAACTGCCGAGCGCCCCCCGCCATCCCAAGCCCAGTCCCTGCGAAATCGGGATGCTGATCCCCGAAGCGATCGCAGCGCACAGATTCATGGAGACGGAATAAATGCCGGTCATCGTTCCGACGTTGTTCGGGAACTCCCGCTTGATCAAGGCCGGCACCAGCACATTGCTGACGGCAATGGCGATCCCGATGAGCGCCGTGCCTGCAAACAACGCTGTAACCGAAGATAGCGAGCGCAGCAAAATGCCTGCCAGCAGGACGATCAGACCGGCGAACAGCGTATGCTCCATGCCCAGCCGCCGGGCGATCCGCGGCGAGAGCGGCGAGAGGAGCGCGAAAGCAAGCAGCGGCAAGGTGGTCACCATGCCCGCCCACGTATTGGATATCCCCGTTTCCCCGCGAATTTCTCCGATAATCGGCCCGACGGCCGTTAACGGAGCGCGCAGGTTGGCGGCGATCAGAACGATGCCGATGATAAGCAGGCTTAGACCGGTATGGGACTGTGTTCGGGAGTTGACGGCATCTTGAGCCGGAATCATAGGGAATCCTCCTTACGCACATCTTCTTGCAGAAGGTTCAGCGATTCCCGGATATAGCGGCGCACGGCTTCGGCGGCCGAATTCGGGTCTTGGGCGGCGATGGCATCAACCATTTGGCAGTGCGAGCGACAAGCTCCGTCTACGATGATCGAGAGGTCGAGGGTCTGGTCGATGGACGATTCCAAGGCATCGGTCATATGCTCGTACAGGTCGATCAATACACTGTTGCGGGTCGCCCGGACGATCGCAAGGTGCAGCTTCAGGTCGGCCTCGATATAGCCTTCAAAGTCATGCGCCGCCGCGGCGGCGTCGCATGCCGACAGCAGGGAGCGGAACGTCTCGACCTCCTGCGGCGTACGGCGCAGGGCAGCCAGCCTTGCCGCCTCCTGTTCGAGCGCGCAGCGTACCTCCAGCGTCTCTGTGGCGTTCGAGCGGCGCAGCCGGCGAATGAGAGCGGGCCCGAGGCTGCTCGAAGAGCGCACGTAAGTGCCGTCGCCTTGGCGTGCCGTCAGAAGTCCGGCGTGAATCAGGGCCCGCACCCCCTCGCGAACAGTGTTCCGGCTGACACCCAACTGCTTGACGAGCTCGGGTTCGACCGGGATGCGCGATCCGACCGGCCATTGGCCGGATTCGATAAGCGATTCCATCTGGGAAACGACCTGTTCCACCAGGGTGGAGCGCGTGGTTTGTTTCAGTTCCATCTTGTAAACCTCCAAACATCCGATGATTGGGATATTGGATAATATAGCACGTAATCGTTCCTGGAGCAAGTAATAAAACAAGAGCTCCTGAGCGATATCGCCGCCCGGGAGCCTCCTATAACTTCCTATAACTGCCTGTCATTTTTCTTCTTTCCGTCCGTCCAGATGCAAATCCTCCAGCGTATACTTATGATTCCATAAAAATTCCATATCGTAGTCCGTCGTATCGCGCAAAACAAACTCCAGCAGTGCAGCCATAAAAGCGACAACGATCATGCCGAGCAGCATCAGGCAAATGAGAAACGAGATCGTATGGACCATAGGATCGCATCCTTTCCTGCCGTATGCTACCAGTTTATGAACGTTTCGCGAAAAAATGATTGAAAAGCAAAACGAAGGCTTCCCGACCGGGTTGCCTTCGCCGCTTACACCTTCACTTCTTGCTTTTCAGTCAATATCGTTTTGCAGATACGGGTCAATTGTTTAATGTCCTCGTCGGGCAGCTTTCCGAAATATTCCTCGACGACTCGCTGGCGGTGCAGGCGAAGCTCCTCGATAATTGCTCTTCCCTTCTCGGTAATCTCCATATAGACCACTCTCCGGTCTTCCTCAGAGCGGGTTCTTTCGGCGAACCCGCCGGAAATCAGCTTATCGGAAAGCGATGTCACCGCGCCCGACGTGATCCAGAGCGCGTCGGCGATTTGTGAGACCTTCAGCGGACCTTCGTTTTGCAATTTTTCCAGAATAACCGCTTGCGAGGCGGAGACCCCGTGCGCTTCAAAGCGGGTCCAACTGGCTTTCACTTTGCGAAACATTAAGCGGAACGCTTCCTCCAGCTCATATAAATCTTGTCGGTGTACCATAATAGCCCCCTTAATTGTTACCGGTAAAGATAGAGTTCGACAAAATATTAAGTAATACGCAAGTTGCCCCCTTAAGTTTCAAAAAGTTTTCCGCGCCCTGGTTTGCCATGAAACATTTTGATCGACGTTAAAAATTTTCCGTGCTAATTTATTTAATATTAAATCATTTCACGGCGGGCGATGTGCTGTTCCGGCTCGATTCCACAGATGCTGTCCGCAACAAGGAGAAAAACCGGTTGTCCCGGCAAAACCTCGAATCGCAATTGGACAAAACAAGCAAAGATATTGCTACCAACAAAGGCGTGCTGAGCAATACGGTCGAGAAGCTGGAACTGCAAATTGCGGATCTCGAAAAAGCGTACAATAACGCGCGCAACGATTATGATGAGGGCACGGCTCCCAAATCGCAGGTGGACAAAGCGGAGACTCAATTGAAAACGGCCCGTCTCGATCTGGACACGGCGAAGAAGCAGCTTGCGAATCTGGAATCGACTGATCCGCTCGCTGCGCTGCACATTCAGATCGAAAGCACGGACCTGGCGCTGCAGGATATCGAGAAGAATTTGTCCGACTTCGACGTGAAGGCGCCGATTGGCGGGCTGTTGACGGATCTGTATCCCGAGCAGGGCGTGACGGTCGCTTCCGGATATGTCGCGGGCGTCATTCAGCAGATCGATCCGATCAAGCTGCATGCCGACGTGACCGAGACGACGGCGAAGCTGGTCCGCGGCAAAAAAGATATTCCGTTCGCCATTCAGGACACGGGCGAAAAAATGACGGGGACCGTCGTTTATATGGCCGAGGTGATGAGCCCGCAAAGCAAAACCTATGTGCTGGAGCTGACCGCGCCTAACCCGGACCGGAAGCTGAAGCCGGGCATGCGGGTAAAGCTGCGGCTTGGCGGCGATGCGAAGCAGGAGGCGCTGACCGTACCGGCTTCGGGCATTGTAAAGGAAGGGAACGATAGCTTCGTCTTCGTGCTGGCAGGCGACCATGCGGAGAAGCGCAAGGTAACGCTCGGACGGGAAAGCGGGTCGAACCGGGAGGTGCTCGGCGGGGTGAAGGAAGGCGAGCAGGTGATCGTATCCGGGCAGCGGGAGCTGAAGGATCAAGACAAGGCGGTTGTCCGCAACTGAGGCTTCGTCGCCGACAAACGAACGACTTTGAATAATGGAGGACATCCTATGCATACATGGAAAAGAGTAGTTTCAACGGCGCTGATTGTGTCCTTGGCCTTGTCTTTTCAAGGAGCCGTACGGGCGGAAAATCCGCAGCCGGCCGTCGATGTGCGGTATCCGGCCGTGCTGTCCGGTCCGATGCAGGTGAAAGTGAAGAGCCTGCTCAGCGAACGGGCGAACGGCGGCACGCGCATCGGCGTCGTCGTGAAGATGTATAACGTCTGGGGGAGTGCGGCCCGCGCTAACGGCCGTTTGATCCTGACGGGACCCTTTGTAAATTTGACCGGCAGCTTTGCCGTCTACCGTAAACGCCGGAACTGTCTCGGTCTGAGTACCGGTGTTGGTCACCAGCAGTTGAAGCAGCTCGACTGGCGCCCCATCCTTGAATTGTTTGGTCAAGCCGGTGCATCCCGACCTCGCCGTATCGGTAGTCGACTTCCGGCTGTACGAAAACAAGGGGCAGAGCTATCAGACCGGCGTCGTGAAGCTAAAGCTGGATAACCGCAGCGATAAGCCGCTGCCGGTGCCTCAACTGGCGGCTGAGCTGATCGGCGCGAGCGGCTCCTCGTACACGGGCAGCCCGCAAAAGACGGCGGCGCAAGAGGTGCTGCCCGGAACGGCGTACGTGATGAATTACACCTTCATGCTGCCGCTTGCCGGTGACGGGGATCATTTTATACTCAAGTTCAGCGATAGCAAAACCGCCGCACCGTACAAAACGGCAATCGGACAGGTTGGTTTGAACGTGAATCAGACGAAGAACGAGGAAGGGGCGGTAGATTTTTATCCTTATGCGCTTAAGGTAAAAGACTGGTGGCTGGCTTACACGACCGGTACGAACCCGGTCACCAAGTCTTACACCTATACGTACAAGCTGAAGTGGAACGTCGATCTGACGACGACCGAGGCCGTCATCGTGGACGGCGGTTATTCCAAGCTTCAGCCGGTGATCGAGGGCAGCGATACCCGCGAAGTCGCCAGAGAAACCCTCAGCTTAACGGGCGAGGGGCGCGTGGAGAACGGCGAGCAATCGATTTACTTTACCGATACGCCGTCGGATCAATTCGATCATCCGCTGACGATGCGTGTATACGAAGTCATTGACACCCCGTATGGCCCGGCCCGCCGGCTCATCGGCACGCTGCAGCAGCCGTAACCGGACACGGCTTCAGACTTGGCATAAAGTTCCGCTTGCAAGGTCTTGAGAAGACTTTACGGGCGGGACTTTTTTTGTGGAAGCGTGAGGCGGAGAGCGGGGCCTTTTCAATTTACGCTTTGCGGAAAAAACGGTATGATGGAGATACTTGGGTCACACTCTTCCTGGCGGATGATCAGGCGGAACGGGACTTTGGGGCTGATATGGAGGTTTGGAATGGAACAGATTGTCGTACTTGACGGCTATACGCTGAATCCCGGCGATCTAAGCTGGGAAGGGCTGGAACGATTGGGATCGGTTTCTCTGTACGACCGGACGCCGGTCGAGGAGATTGCAGATCGGGCCAAAAACGCCGGCATCGTGCTGACGAACAAGACGCCGCTGTCTGCGGATACGATTGCGCGGCTGCCGAATCTGCGCTACATCGGGGTGCTGGCGACGGGCTACAACATTATCGATACCGAAGCAGCCAAGGCGCGGGGGATTGTCGTCACCAACGTGCCGGCTTACGGCACGCATGGGGTGGCGCAGTTCGTGTTCGCCCTGCTGCTGGAGCTGTGCCAGCACGTCGGGCGGCACGACGAAGCGGTGAAATCCGGGGAATGGAGCGCCTCCCCGGATTTCAGCTTCACGAAGACGCCGCTCGTGGAGCTGGCGGGGAAAACGATGGGGCTGATCGGGCTCGGCCGCATCGGGCGGCAAACCGCGCGCATCGCCGAAGCGTTCGGCATGCGCGTCATCGCCGTCGGCAGCGGACGCACCCAGCCCACCCCCGTGGAGGGGGTGGAATGGGTGACGCTGCCGGAGCTGCTGCGGCAGGCTGACGTCATCAGCCTGCACTGCCCGCTCACGCCCGCGACGCACGGGCTGATCAACCAAGACCGCATCGCCCTCATGAAGCCTTCGGCGATGCTGATCAACACCGGCCGCGGCCCGCTCGTCGTCGAGAGCGACCTGGCCGCGGCGCTGCGCGAAGGCCGCCTTGCGGGCGCGGGTCTGGACGTGCTGTCGGCGGAGCCGCCGCACCCGGACAACCCGCTGCTCGCGGCCCCGAACTGCATCGTCACCCCGCATATCGCTTGGGCGACGAAGGAAGCGCGGGCCCGCCTGTTGGACACGGCGTGCGCGAACGTCCGGGCTTTCCTTGAAGGAAAGCCCGTTAATACAGTGCCGCAATAGCCGGCCCTTCTTTCCGTTTGATTGAAATTGATTGATATCGTCAAAAAAATGATTTATTATTTCATTAGATTGTCAAACGGATGGGAGCGACGGGAGGGGATACCATGAGTGGCAAGATGCTCAGCAAGGGCGACCGGCGGCGCGAGCAGATTATGAACTTGCTGAAACGCCAAGGAAAAATTACGATTCAAGAGATCATTGACAAGTTCGCATGCTCGGAAGCGACTGCCCGGCGCGACTTGGACCTGCTGGAGAAGCAGGGCGGGCTGATCCGCAGCCTGGGCGGCGCACAGCTGGATACGCCGTCTCCATCTGCCGGCAGGGAAGTCCCCTTCAACGAGAAGAAGGAGCTGCTGTGGCTGGAAAAGGAAGCCATTGCGGCCAAGGCCGCTTCGCTGGTGGAGGAAGGCGACGTCATCGGGCTGAGCGGGGGCACAACCACGTTTCTAATCGCCCGGGAGCTTAAGCTGCGCAGGGGCATTACCGTCGTGACCAACGCGGTGAACATCGCCATGGAGCTGTCCGAGAGCGACGGCATTCAGGTGGTATTGACCGGCGGAGTGATGCGGAGCAACAGCTTCGAGCTGTGCGGTCCGCTTGCGGAGAAAATTGTGGACAGCGTCAACATCGGCATGATGTTTCTGGGCGTGGACGGCGTTACCGAGGAGCAGGGCTTGACCACCTTCTCCGAGCAGGAAGCCGATATCGCCCGGCTGATGCTGAAGCGGTCGCGCCGGACGGTTGCCGTTTTCGATCATACGAAGGTCGGCCGGACTTCGCTGTTCAGCATCGTGCCGCTGACGGCCGTGCAGGGCTGCATGACGAACCAGCCGGCCGAGGAGAAGCTGAAGCGCTATTTGGAAGAGCAGGGGATCGCGCTGTACTTGGCGGAGCCCGCAGTTCCCGTCCTCTGATGGGGAGATTACTAGAGCGAAACGCATAGAAAAGAGGAGATCCGGTGAAACATTACGTAGGAATCGATATCGGCGGTACTAATATGGTTTGCGGTTTGACGGACGAGACGGGACGTACGCTGCGCATGACGAAGGTGGCGACCGAGGCGCAGCGGGGAAGCGAGGATGTGATTGAGCGGCTGGGGAAAGCCGTGAGCAGATTGATCGCGGAAGCGGGCGTATCGCCGGAGGCGGTCGGCATCGGCATTCCCGGCTTTGTCGATCATGTGAACGGCGTGTCGGTACTTGCCGTCAACCTTGGCTGGAGAAACGTCCCGGTCACGTCGGTGCTGAGCAAGCATCTCGACGGAATGCCTGTTTACCTCAACCACGATGTGCGGATGTATGTGTATGGCGAGGCGGTAGCCGGGGCAGGGCAAGGCTACAAGCACGTGCTCGGTCTTACGGTCGGGACGGGGCTCGCGGCGGCGATGGTGAACGAAGGCAGGCTGTATTACGGCAGCGGCGGACGCGCCGGCGAATTCGGACACATCCCGGCTCCAGGTCTTGACTACCCTTGCAATTGCGGGATGACCGGGTGCTTGGAGACGGCCGTTTCGGCAACGGGCATTGCCCGTCAAGCGAAGGAAGCGGTGCAGCGGGGCGAATCGACGATATTGGCTGAGCGTTTCTCCGGGGACAACCTTCAGAAGCTGACGGCTGCGGATGTATCCCGCGCATACGACGAAGGAGACCCTGCTGCGATTGCCGTGATGGAACGCACGGGGACGCTGCTCGGCCGTGGCTTGGCTACGGCGATTCCGCTGTTCAGCCCGGAAGCGATTGTGATCGGCGGCGGCGGGTCACTGGCGGGCGAGAGATTGTTCGCACCGATGCGCAAGGAAATCGAGCGGTCTACGCTTTCGTTCTATCTGGACGATCTCGTCATCAAGCCTGCGGAACGGATTGAAGATGCGGGCGTCGTCGGCAGCGCGCTGTATGCGAAGCAGCGTCTGAACGGAACCGAAATTGTATAAGGCCTGACGCCGGAGCAATCGGGTAACAATAAAAAATGGAACCGTCACTGTCCGGGGGCAGCGTGCGGTTCCATTTCTTTTTGTGCTTATCTATTAAACGTCTTTGTTTCTCGTGCAGCGTTGGGGTCGTGCGTTCGACGGGAACGACGCCGTGCCAGCTTCCGCGGTTCAGCTCGGGATTGCGAGAGCCTTCGCGCTCCAGCTTCCGCCGTTTTTTCCATGCTTGACTTTTGGCCATGAGGCACCTCCTGAATGGGTTATCCATTCTATTATACACTTCTTGAAGGACGATGACCAGACGGCGGGAGTTTGACAGTTTTGCGGCGAACCGTGTAACCGGTTGTACCGCTTCTTCTTTCATGGTAACCTTGGAAGGGATAAACATGCGACTGAACAGGAGTGGAGCTTGCCTTGACATACGATGCGATTTACTGGCTCATGCTGGGAGCCGGATTTGTATTAACGGGACTCGTTGGGGTTCTTATGATGTGGAAGACGGAAAAGCTTCTGCTTTCGTTTCTGGCGGGGACGGCGGTCAACGTTCTGCTGACGGCAGGTGCGCTCTGGTGGTGGTCGTCGGCTTTTGCGGGCTCCGAACAGCAGTTTTCCCGGATGTTCGGTCTGTTCGGACTGGGCGTTTCGTTTGCAAATAATGAGGTGCTGCTGTTTTTTACTCAATTGATCATGAAGAAAAAAATCGGCGGCGATCCGGCTCCAGACACAGATGCCTAGTTACTGCAATCATTCAAATGTAACAAAACTGTAATCTGAATTTCATTCTGCGTTAACGTTCCTTGCCTATAATAACAATCGACCCCCTTTTTAATATATACACTCTTTGACAGCCTGCAATCTCGAAGATTGCAGGCTCTTTATTTTTGATATTTCGTTTATATTCTCTGAACCATGCTTTCGTCGCAGCCACTTCCGGCCGTCAGCGGGTTCGAGGTTAGCTCCGGATTGTGGAAGCTGAACGACGGGTATCTCCGGTACACTTCGTTTGCGGAGATGGCGATCATTTTCGGCGTCAGCAGCGTGGTCCTCGTGTCCAGTCTCCGCTTGCCCTGCGGGTGGATGACGTACAACAACCACCGTAAGTAAAGCTTGGAGCAAAATAAAAAGATGCCCTTGGGCAGATCGGAGACGGTAAATCCGAGCTGGGAAGCGCCGCGATGGATGATTGAGACGCCGTATAAGCCTTTCACGTCACGGAGCGTCGGATCGCTTGCCAGCCGTTCAGATACGTGCGGCAAACACCGCTCCATCGTACGGATCAATTGCACGGCCAACTGCATCGTTGTTCTGGTCTTCATCCCAAAGCTGAGCAGCGTCGCATTGTCGAGGTGCAGCTCCATAACGCGGTCGCCCGGTTCGATGAATTGTCCGTCATTGAGCGGAATCCGTTTGCCATGATACCGGCACACCCGAAACTGGAGCAGTGCGTTAAACGGGTCGATCGGCCGCACCTGAAGCAGCCGTTGAAAAAACCGTTCCCACTGCAGCCAGACCGCGGCAATCCATCGTTTCCGCTTCGGCCGATCCGCAGGCAGGCAATCCTCCGACTCGTTCAGCGGAAACCGCTCGTCGATCCGGACGAACGTAAAGCCTCGGCGCGCCGTTTCCGTTAAAAATTCATCGAGCGCGGCGATCATAAGCTCCGGCGCATCCGGGTCCGCCCCGAGCGTATCGCCGCTGTCATGAAGCACGATCACCGAACCGCTCTGAAGCTGAGCGAACAACCGCTTTTTAATAGTCTCCTTGCCCGTCCGGTTGAGCCAATCCCCGACAATAAGCGACCAGAGCACGATGCGGAAACGCCGGGACAGGAAAAAGTCAAAGATATTCACAATCCCCCAGGGCGGACGGTAAAATTGAGGGGACTTGCCGGTAATTTTCTCGATTACCGCGGCGGTCCGGTTAATTTGCTTTCTGACCTTCCAAGGCATCATCAAGGCATTAGTTCGGTGGACATAGTTGTGAACCCCGATCAGGTGGCCCTCGTTGTGCATGCGTAGAATCAATTCGGGGTAACTCTCAGCCTTGGACCCGAGTACGAAGAAGGTTGCTTTAACGCCGTGCCGTGCCAGCAGGTCGAGCAGAATCGGCGTATATTTCGGGTCCGGACCGTCATCGAAGGTGAGCGCAATGCCGTGCTCGGTATTTTCTTTCGGATAAGCGCCCAGCGAGAAGACGCGCATGAGAAATGTAGGGATTAGCGTATATAAAGTAAGGACAATAACGAGGATCGTGATCGATTCAGCCATGTTTTATCACTCTTTCCACAGGAACGAAACCATAAAACAAAACAATCCCCCCTAACAGAGCTGCACTTGTCAATATGGCGGCCAGTTCATAGAAACTTGGTGACGAGCCATCCGCCGATCACCGGACCGATGGCGACACCGGTCCTTTCCAAACGATCCGACCCAAAACAAAATGAGTGCAAGCGGCAGTACGTCTTTGTCCATTGCAATTTTTGACGAGCAAAATCTCAAGTTTCCGTTCTAGCCGAAAAGTTCGGTATTGGTCCGGGAGAGACCTTCGAGCACATCCGAGACAACCGCCTCCGCAGCATCTCCGCTGTACAAATTCTCCATGGCGGTCTTCATTCGTTCCGCTTGTCCGGGGAGAGAGACGATCCGTTTCACAAGCGAAATCAGCTCGTCCGGAGACTGCGCAATTTCGACTGCTCCTTGCTCTGACAAGAAGCGGGCATTTTCCTTCTCCTGGCCGGGGAGGGGACGGTAGACGATAACCGGCAGACGCATGGCCAGAGCTTCCGAGAGCGTAATGCCCCCGGCTTTCGTAATCAAGCACGACGAGACCGCCATAAGCTCGTGAATGTCCTCCACATATCCGAGAATGCGGACGCGGGGATGAGCGGCGAACGATGATTCGATCTGTCCCTTGAGCGGTTTGTTTCTGCCGCACACAATCACAAGCTCGATTTCGTCCAGCCGAAGCAGCGCGTGCCCCATCCGACTGATGTGCTTCAGGACGCCGTAGGCTCCGGCCATCAGGAGAACGACGGGCTTGGAAGGCTCTATGCCGTACTTCCGGAAGACGTCCTGCGGTCGGATCGGATCGCTGAACGGACTGCGGAGCGGGATGCCGCTCACTGCAATACGGTGCTTGGGCACACCGGAAGCGGCAACCTGCTGCTTCAGCTGCTCCGTGGCTACGTAATATTTATCAATATCCGGATGAATCCAGCGCTGATGAAGGACAAAGTCGGTTAATAGGGTATACGTCCGGACGGGCATGCCGTTGGGGGACATCATCCCGGAGACGACGGGCAGCGGGAACGTATAAATAATCGCATCGGGCCGTTCGGCCTGCAGCATTTGCTTGAATTTGCGCATGCCTAACCGGTTCAGCCATTTGGCAAACGCCGTATCGTGTTTTAAATTTTGAGTAAAATAAAAGCTCCAGCCGTATAAATCCGGCCCCAGGGTGGAGCTCTTCAGGTAAATATAACGGGTAACGGCGTTTATACAGGGGTGGGCCTCCGCAAGCAGGTCCACAAGCTTGACCCGGTTAATCCCCAAGCGGGAAAAACGCTGATGCAGCGCCTTGGCTGCCTGGAGATGTCCGTCGCCGTAGCTGGCATATAAAATCAAAATAGTTGGATTGGCTTCAGACATAGTTTTTTCATGCACCTTCGTTCTCATTCAAATTTGCTAAACAATATATGAAGTTGTATGGGGAAGAGAACCCCAACATTATCATATACGAGTTTGCGAAAAGGTACAAAAAAATAAGAAAATTTTCTGTGTTGTCCCAAACGAAACCCTATTCGTCCGGAGGTCAACTTAGGCTCAAAGGCCAAAAAAAATCGGCCCCTTGGGCAGGGGCCGACGATGGTTGGCAGCTATGAATTAAAATGTGGATGCGATTTTCTCGGCTTGTCGAAGACCAGCTTCCACAATGTCTCCGGCACGATCCGGGAATTGGTTATGGCCTTCGACAACGACCGTGGTCGGATCTGTCACGCCGATGAAGCCCATGATCGCTTTAACATAGTTCAGCGACATTTCAAGCGAAGCCATTGGTCCTGCGGAATAATCGCTGCCGCGCGCGTTCAGCAGAGCGACCTTTTTGTCGCCTACAAGACCTTGCGGTCCTTTTTCCGTATATCTAAATGTTTTGCCGCCTTGGCAGAGGTAGTACAGGTAAGTCGTCAATTGAGGCGGAACCGTAAAGTTCCAGAGCGGAAATGCGAAAACGACTTTGTCCGCAGCCAAAAATTGATCCAGATAAGCGTTGGCGACATCGGCTGCCGCTTTTTCTTCCGCTGTCAGCTCCAGACCCTTACCTTGCTTAAACAGGCCGGTCATCATAACGGAATTGTAATAAGGCGGGTTGTCTGCAAACAGGTCGAGCTCGGTAATTTGGTCTTGCGGATGAGCTTCGCGGTACGATTTCAGGAATGCGTCATACAGCTTTACGCTCACGGCCTGATCGGCCGGGCGGTCGTTAGCTTTAATAAAAAGTACGTTGGACATAAGAATGAAGCCTCCTTATAAATGTGGAAAAACAAGGGATAGGATGGATCAAAATTAATAACTTACTTTATGTAAGTATAATAAAACATGTAACTTACTAAAGTCAAGTGTTTATTTGTTGGAGGGAGCGCGGCTGTAGAAGGCGTAAGCCGTAAAGCAAGGAAACAAAAAACAGACGTCACGCCTTGAGGCATGCCGTCTGTTCCTTATCTTGCCGCAGCTCAGCGCTTCTTGCTCGTTGGGCGAGGCGCGTATTTGCGCTCGTTTCCGTCCCAACGGAAGTTCGCGATAAAAAAGCCGATAATCCCGAATACGACGATGCGGAGCGTAAACCAGGATGCCGTAAGCGTTTGCTGCGTCAGCCATTCGATCGCCGTAAACAGCACCGCCAGCGATAAACCCCACATGGCGACGCCGTAGTACATGACATATTTCGCTTTGCCCAACTGCCGCGTTTTTTGCCACTTGGTGGCCTTGTCTTCATTTGCTGTACTCATGGAATGGTTGTTCCCCCCGATGGCTTCATGGACAAACCATTCGCGAAGCATGCGGTAAATTCCTGCCTGTTCGGGAAACGTTCACAACTGGATTGTTTACTTCTCCGTGACCGTTTATGGCAATTTGTGGTACAATCGGTGGGAAAATAAGCGAAAGGCTGGTATGCGAGGCGTGAGTAAAGTTTTAATTTTTTCTTTTTTATGGTGGCTCATCGGAAATCCGTTTGTGGCCTTTCTCGTGCTGCTGATCATTCTGTATATGTTTGACCGCCGTTTTGTCGGTTTGACCCCAAGCATTTTCCAGCCGTTGAAGCGGGCGCGGCGATTGTCCCGCCTGAAGGATGAGCTTCGGCTCAATCCGCATCATACGTCGACCAAGCTGGAAATCGCCCGAATTTATATGGAGCAAAAAAAATACGGCGCGGCGCTTGAACTGTTGGTCGAAGTGGCCGGGGTGATGGACGATTCCGCGGACGTGTTCAGCGAGCAGGGCATTTGCGAGTTGAAGCTGGGACGGATGGAAGAAGGCGAGCGTCTCTTGCTGCGTGCGCTGGAGCTGAACCCGCGGGTAAAATACGGCGAGCCCTATTTGCGGCTGGGCGAAGCGTTCGCAGGAAGCAATCCGGAGAAAGCGATCCGGTATCTGGAACGGTTCGGGGAAGTACACTCTTCGTCCTGCGAAGCGTATTACCGGCTCGGGCTGCTGTACCGGGGGCTTGGGCGAAACGAAGAAGCCCGCCGGGCGTTCCGCGAAGCCGTGGAACTGTACCGGGGGCTTCCCAAATACAAGCGGCGCCACGAACGGCGCTGGGCGCTTCTCGCCCGCATGAAATCATAAGACGGCGGCTGTCCCGGCGACAATCCGGGCGGGCGTAAACGGCGTCAAGTCCGCCGAAGTCGGCCGGCCCTGCGCCAGCTCGGCGACGATCCGCGCAGTGGCCGGCGCGAGCAGAATGCCGTTGCGATAATGGCCGGTTGCGAAAATTAAGCCGGGCGCAGCATCCCACGTGCCGAGGAACGGCAGGGCGTCCCGCGTGCCGGGCCGCAGTCCCGCCCAAGTGGCGACGAATTCGGCATCGGCCAGCCGAGGCAGCAGCGCTGCCGCTTTGGTGTGCAGCTCGCCGATGACCTTGGCGGTCGATCGCTTGTCGAAGCCGGACTCTGTCTGGGTCGCGCCAACAATGTAGCTGCCGTCCCGTTTCGGCACGACGTAGCAGCCTTTGGTGAATACGGTGGAGCGGATAAGCGGCGCTTCGGTCTTGAGCGAGATGCACTGGCCTTTGACCGGGAATATAGGCAAGCTCAGCCCGAGCGGCTCGGTCAACGCCGGGCTCCAAGCGCCCGCAGCGAGGACGACGAGGTCCGCGTACAGCGGGCCTTCCGACGTCTGTACGCCGCGGATTCGGCCGCTTCCGGGCTCCGTCAGCAGCCGGATAACCGGCGTCCACTCGCGGATGGCGCAGCCCTGCTTGGCTATCGCGGCTTGCAGCGTCTTGGCGAGCCAGACCGGGTGCACGTGATGATCGGCAGGCAAATACAGACCGCCGCGCACGGCGGGGGTCAGCTCGGGCTCCAGCTTCAGCATTTCCGCAGACTGAACCCATTCGGCATCCCGAATCCACGACAAGCGGCCGCTCAGCTCGGCCTCATCTTCTTCCGTAAGGGCCGCGCGGACGATTCCCTCGGCGACATACTGCGCCGTAAGGCCGCTGACCTGTTCCAGCTCGTCCGTCCAAGCGCGGTACAGCTGCTGGCTCAGACGGCACAGCTCATAGTAAGGGCCGGGCTGATGCGTTTCGGACTGCGCCCCCAGCATTCCTGCGGCGGCGGTGGACGCCTCCTGATTCAGCGCTCCCTTCTCGATCAGCGTGCAGGCGAAGCCTGCCTTGCCGAGCTCATAGGCCGTGCTGCAGCCGATAATGCCGCCGCCCACAATGATAACGGCCGGCTTGGTAGACGTATGACTTGAATCCGTATTCATGACAATCCTCTCCTCGGGGAATGCTTTGTCCGATCGAGCGCTTCCCGGAAAGCGGCGATTTGTACCGCCGGGTCGGCGTGCAGCAGCACCGAGGACAGTACGGCAATGCCGGCCGCGCCGGTGGACAAGACGTCGTCCACAAGATGCGGCTCGACGCCCCCGATCGCCAGGACGGGCACGGCGGCAGCCTCCACGGCTTCCGCCAATCCGGCCAGGCCGCGCGGCTTTAGGCCGGGCTTCGAGCCGGTCGCGTACACATGGCCGAAGAGGGTGAAATCGGCTCCCTGCCGTCCGGCTTCGGCCGCTTCCTCCGCCGAATGCACGGAGCAGCCGAGCGCCATGCCGCGCGGAGCGATGGTCCGCGCCTCGGCCGGCGACAAGCTGCCGCCGGTAAGCTGCACGCCGTCCGCTCGGGCGGCCAGCGCGGCATCCAGGCGGTCGTTCAGCAGAACCGCGGTGTGCGGCAGCAGCGGCTTCAGGCGAGCATGCCAGCGCACCAGTTCGCTGGCGCTGCGGTGCTTTTCGCGGATGTGCAGCGCGTCGACCAGCTCGAACGGGCAGCGGGCCACAATGGCGGCTACCTCTTCCAGCTCCTGCCGGCCGGTCGTAATGACATGCAGCGCATGAGTTCTCCGGGACATACGGGATCGGACCTTCCTTTTCTCCATTGAAATGTATTTTCATCATAACGTGTTCGCTTCTGCGGCGTCAAAGTGTTTGTCCTACTTGTCATAAAATGATCACGAACCGAAGGATGCGGGCCAGTGGGGCTTCTTGACGGTAGGAAAGGAGAAGACTAAACTTATGGAAGGTATAGCGAATCGGGAGGCTGGAGCAGCATGACGATATTTAAAGCATTGACCATTGCGGGCTCGGACAGCGGAGGCGGAGCGGGGATTCAAGCGGATTTGAAAACGTTCCAAATGCTCGACGTGTACGGGATGTCCGCGATCACTTCGATCACCGCGCAGAACACGTTGGGCGTTCACGGCATTTACGATATCCCGCTGGAGGGAATCGAGAAGCAGATCGACGCCGTACTGTCCGATCTCGGAGCAGACGCGGCCAAAACCGGCATGCTATCGCAGCCGGAAATTATCGAGCTGGTTGCGGAACGCATCCGCAAGCACGGGCTGAAGCGGCTTGTCGTCGACCCGGTGATGGTCGCCAAAGGAGGAGCCAGCCTGCTCGCCGCCAATGCGCAGAACGCGCTTCGTGAGAAGCTGCTGCCGTTGGCCGCGCTGGTGACGCCCAATATTCCTGAGGCGGAGGTTATTACAGGCCTTTCGGTCACTACGATAGAGGACATGAAGGAGGCGGCGCGGTACATCGTCAAGGAATTCGGCGCGGACGCCGCGATCGTGAAGGGCGGCCACCGCCAAGGTGAGCCGACAGACGTGCTGTACGACGGCGAGGCGTTTCACCTGCTGACGGGCGAGCGTTACGAAACGCGCCATACGCATGGGACAGGCTGCACCTTCTCCGCGGCCGTCTGCGCGGAGCTCGCCAAAGGGAATACGCTGCTGGAGGCCGCCCATACGGCCAAGCAATTTATTACGCTCGCCATCCGGCATACGCTCGGCATCGGCGCCGGTCACGGTCCGACGAACCATTGGGCGTACGTGCGCGAGCGCGCCGCGGCCGAATAGCAGACGAAGGAGCATCCATACCATGAGCTATGAATACTTGATGCAGGCGGTTTTGCTCATCGTCGTGCTCATTGCCTTTTTCCCCGCCATCGTGCTGTGGTCCAAGTGGAAAAAGAAGAAACGGAGATAAGCGATATGTATTATGTCAATCAGGAACAAATCGATGCCCGGCTGGCGTTCGTGCCGGATTTACTGCAAGCTTGCGCTGCCTTGGAGTCCTCTTGGGAAGCCCGGGGAAAGACTGCCCCCGAAGGCGGCGTAAAGGAAGCGGATTCGGAGCTGCTGCTGCACTTGGCGCAGGAGCGGACGCTTCATCTGGCGATTGAGACGGTGACCGACGTAGGCAGCTTGCTGATCGACGCGTTCATGATGCGGGACGCCAGCAGCTATGAGGACATCGTCGAGATTCTCGCCGGCGAAGGCGTGTTCGGAGCCGACGTCGCGCTCGTTCTGACGGAGCTTGTGAAGCTGCGCCGTCCGCTGACGCAGGAGTACAACACGCTGCCGCGCAGCGGGCTGCATCCGATGATCGCGAAGCTGCCCGGGGCGCTGGGCGCTTTTGCCGAAGCCGTACCGGCATTTATCAGCAAAGAAATGCTGTAGACGCCGCTGCTACAGACCAGGGACCGTCCGCATCAGGACAGGTCCCTTAATTTTCTCCATTGTATTCTCCGGCAGCTTCTTCCTCGGTTAGGATTTTACATACATAGTAGTATATTAATTTACTTATCGTCTCATTTCGTATACAATGTTTTTATTCATGCGGTACAGCATAGCTTCGCCAGAATGAAACAGGCGGCCTGCATACAAGAAGGACGGTGAGACCGGATGAACCAGGAAACGGACGTATCGACGCGGCGCGTCATCCTCACGATGCTCAAGACCAAAGGGGCGCTCAGCGTCGGGGACATGTCGAAGCAGCTAGGCATCACGGAAATGGCGGTGCGGCGGCACCTGAATACACTGGAGCGGGATAATTTGATCGAATCGAAGCTGGTACGGCAGGCGATGGGACGACCTTCGCATCTGTATTCGCTGACACCGAATGCCGACGACTTATTTCCTAAAAAGTATCAGCATCTCGCGTTGGATTTGTTGGAAGAGCTCGAAGCTTCCTTGGGGGAAAGCAACGTGAACCTGCTGTTCGAGCGGCGGAAGGAGAGGCTGATCGACCGCTATGGGGTGCGTATGAAAGACAAGCCGTTCGACGGACGCGTCCAAGAGCTGGCTGAGATTCAGAATGCGAATGGCTACATGGTCGAATTAGAGCCGACGAAGGACGGCGGTTACCTGCTGAAGGAATACAATTGCCCGATTTCTCAGGTAGCCAATCAATACAACCATGCTTGCCAGTGCGAGCTCGCGATGTTTCAGCGCCTGCTCGGCCCGGAAGCCGAAGTGGAACGGACGGAATGTCTTGCCAAAGGCGGCGGCAAATGTACGTATGCCATTCGGTCTAACCCATAAAAAAACCATCTCTTCTGCCGGATCTTCCGCAAGAGATGGTTTTTTGCCGTTTCAGAAAGGGGGAGCCGCGTCGTTTTCGAGCTTGGGCCGTTTGTTTTGAGCCGCTCGCAGGTTCGTCGTATAAGTAATGCCGACAGACAGCAGCCCGAACAGGAAAAACGCGATCACCTTGTCCAGCGCCGGACTCCCGGATAGATCGAACAGTATCGTTTTGACAGCGAGACAGATCAGCGTCAAGGAGCCCAGAGCTTGAAGCGGCTTCCGCATCCGGTAAGCGCCCCACAGCAGCAGCACAAGCGCGTACAAGCCCCAGACGGCCGACAAAATAAGCTGCAGATTCATTCGCGGGGATAGCCCATAATAGGCGAAGAAGCTGTGCGTTCCGCAGGCAAGCCCTCCGCCGACAGCCAGATGGCTGAGGAAGGTAAACCCGTTGGACAACATCCGGTTGTCGTCTTCCCGCAATCGTTCGAAGCGGCCTTTGGCCGACAAATAAAACCCTACGGCGGCCAGCAGCGCCCAAACCGGCATATTCCCGTGGCCGAACGGGGAGGAATGATCGAACGGGTCCGCCTCAGCCGCATTCCATGTGCCAAAAAGCCAGTAGCCGAAGACGCCCAGCCAGACGACGGCCGCTCCCCCTCGGAGCGCATCCCATCGTTTTACGGTGCCGAGTCCCAGCATAGCGATGGCGGCGGGAAGCCACAAAAATACATGGGTGACCGGTTCCAAGTTTCGTTCCTTGAGAAAGTGGAGCGATGCGAAGAGGATGAGCATCATCCCGCCGAACAGCTTCATCAGGACGATCGTAGACCATTCGGGTAACCAGCGTCGAATAAGGCAGGCCAGGATGACGTACAGCATACCCATGAACAGCATCGGGTAGGCGATCGGCACGACCCGCTCCCACAAGACGAACGCCCAGAAGCCGAACGCGGCGGCATTCGCGATACCCAGGAACAGGTCGGCGCCGTTGTCTGTCCGTTTTTTCCATATCGAGACGGACAAGGCGCCAATATAAAAAATATAAATCAGAAGCGCATAACGGTACGCAAGGCTCCAACCTTCGGCGGCGTCCGGCTGGAGACTCAAGTAAAATACGAAATACAACAGCCATGTGCCTGCAAATGCGGTGAATTTTAGCTCGTTCCAATCGAGCCGAAGACTGAGAGTAAAATAGACGACATTCAATGCCAATAACCCGGCCCAGAGCATCCAGCCTTCATCCGGGCCCGGGCTTACAATCAGGAGCGCCGGCCATCCTCCGAGCAGCGATACGTTCAAGAGGAGCCTGGACCGCCGTTTGAAGGCGATCCAGCTTGCCCCTGCCGCTGCAGTCAGCATGCCTGCTCCTGACGGAGGCCCTTTCCCTAGCGTAAGGCAGAGCCCATATAACAAAACGCCCGGAACCACCAAGGCTCCGGGCCAAAATGACGTCAACCTGCGCAGCCGCTCTTTCATGCCTAACGTTCCTCCTCCGATCCGTTATCCGTACTGAGTTACAATAATTGTAAGGGAACAAGAGAGGAGGGGATAAGTACTAATTTCATCTAGTACCGGAACGCATGTTCTTATTTCGCCGGATACTTGTTCAATGGAATTCAACGGAATGCTCTCCAAACCGGGCCGCTGAAGGATTTAAATAAAAAAACAGGTCTACCGCGGTTAGCGGGACCTGCTGTTCTTGGTCATCGTGCTGGTTTCTTTTTCCTTGATTTTCACGGGAGCCGGATCGATTCCGAAGCGTTTGCTGTACAAGCTGTAGGTTGAACCGGTCACGGTAGACCTCGGGATTTCGGCCGGAAGGCCCCGCTGTGTCCGCAAAGAGGCGATCGCTGCGGTAAGCTCTTCTTCCTTGACGACAATGAAGGGGCTATCCCACCGTCCGTCCAAGTGGATGAACTCGATATGGTCAGGCTTCAGCTTCTGGAAGGAAAGCAGAAACCGGCGAAGCTCATTGGCAGGAATATCCGTTTTTACGCTTTCTCCGGCAATTTTCAGCAATCCGCTCCATTGAGTAATCCCGCTGAACGACGTCATCTTTTGCAGCAGCTTATCGAGCACTTCCTGCTGGCGCTGGTTGCGGGCAAGGTCCGTGGACTCTTCGGTACCCCGGTTGGATTTGCGGTAGCGCAAGAAATCAAGCGTTTGCTTGCCGTTTAACGTTTGAAACCCTTTTTTCAGATTGATATTCGTACCGTCTTCTTCGTCGACGTAACGCATATCCATATCAACGTTCATTTCGATGCCGCCGAGCTCGTCAACGACATTACGGAAGCCGTCGAAATCGATCGCCGCCATATAATCGATCGGCACGTTGAACATGCTGCCGTACAGCTCTTTCGTTTTCTGAATCGCGGTGTCTTTGTTCTGTATGTAATAGTATGCGTAATAGTAGTTCGCTTTTTGGCTGGAAAGGCCGAACTCCTTAGGCTTCATCTCCAGATCGCGGGGGATGGAAACGATGGTAGCGGAGCGGGTCTCCGGATTCAGTGAGACAAGCATGAGCACATCGGTGTTCAGCGTGCCGCCGCTGCCATCGCGGCTGTCGATCCCTGTCAGCAAAAAGGTCATCGGTTTGAAGTTCTCCGCAGGAGCAATCAGGCCTCCTTGCGGGGTCGTCTTGACCGGCGGGGCCACGGACATACTTTTGAGCGCTTTATCGGCTTGATGCAGCAAATATCCGGCATAGGCAACGGCGCCTACGCCAAGCAGGGCAAGACCTATAATAACATTCCGCAAGGTTTTGCGGGGTTTGATCGTTAAATTTTGTCGGGAAGGAATCATCATTCAACCTCCTGTTAATGCACTTTCAAAACACTGTCTACCATAATAACGCAAAACATGGGGCAAAAGGTTACAAAAATATTAAAAATCCGCCAAATTCTTTTGTCATCGTTTTGTTACCTTCTTCTTTTGACAAACGATTACAATGGAGAGAGGTACTCTTATTTACCCTAACATGAGCCGGATCACACATATTCCGGCCCGTCGATTGATTTTTACAAGAGGAAAGGCTATCATGTGAAAAAACGAAACCCGGACGTTCGGACCACCGCTTGGGGAGTGACATATGACGATGATGAGGAAAGCGGCGGAGGCTTGGCTGGCGCTGGTTTTAGGCTGTACGGGCTGCGGCTTCATGGGGCAGCCGGGGGCATATATGCGGCTGCCCAAGCTCCCGGCCGAGCAGGAGGCGCTCAAGCTGACGATCGAACGGTCGCTGCCGGAAGGCGCTGCGTTGATCCGCCCCCGCAAGGCGGAGCAGAAGGGAGCGTTCTCGCTGATCGATTTGGACGGTGACGGCAGCAAGGAAGCGGTGTTCTTTTACAAGATCAAAAACAAGGAACAACTGCATGGCGAAATATGGAAAATGGAGGACGACTCGTGGCAGCGTCTTGACCGGTTCGAGGGCGCCGGCTTCGAGCTGGATTCGCTGACGTTTGACGATGTGGTGCAGAAGGGCCGGAAGGACGTTATCGCGGGCTATTCGACGGGAGCGGAATCGGCCAAAGGCTTGGCGGTCTATTCCTTGGAGGCCGGACGGATGATGAAGAAGCTGGAGCTGCCGTATACGGCTTATGTCATTGACGATCTGAACGGAGACGGCAAGAAAGATGTAACGATCATTGTGCACGATAGGGAAGCATCGTCCAACGCAACACTCTATCAATATGAAAATGAGCTTCGCAAGCTGGGAAGCGTCCGTTTGGATTCGACCGTGAACGAGTATTATAACGTGCTCGGAGGGCGGGTGTCGACGGACAAGCGGGGCGTTGTGCTCGATGCTGCGGTAGGCGCTCATTCCTCGTATACCGAACTGCTTGTATACGAGGGAGGGAAGCTCAAACGGGCGTTTAATCCTCAAACGACTTACAAAGCATACTCGGGCAACAGCGAAGACGCCGACGGCGACGGCATCATCGAAATATCCGGCATGTACGACCCGCCGGGCTACGAGAATGAGGCGATGGCCGACATCCCTTGGATCGAGACCTTCGCCAAATGGGACGGCGGAAGAGGGCTTACGAAGGTGCTGGAACGTTATTTCAACGGGGAATACGGGTATACCTTTGACATTCCGCCGGAGTGGAAAGAGCGATTTACGGTGAAGAAATCGGGGGCTTCCGTCCGCTTCTTGAATACCGGGGATGGGAAGCTGCTGGCCGAGATCCGGGTATTTCCGGAGGCGGAATGGACGGATGACCATAAGTCATGGGCTGTGTTGAGCCGGACGATGGATCAAGTGTACGCCATTGACGCGAACGGAGCGGCTTATCGAAGCTTTTTCCGCTTGCTATCGGAAGCAAGAGCCGAAGGAGGGAGCCAGACGCATGAGTAAAATACTTATTCTGGAAGACGAGGATTCGATCCGCAGCTTTGTCGTCGTCAATCTGAAACGGCAGGGGTACAACATTACGGAGGCGGTTACCGGAGACGAGGCGCTGGCGCTGCTGAAGCAGGACGATAGCTTCGATATTGCGCTGCTCGACGTCATGGTGCCGGGAATCGACGGCTTCGAGGTGTGCCGACGGGTGCGGGAATTTAACGAGCGGATCGGCATCATCTTCCTGACCGCCAAGGTGCAGGAGCAGGACAAGGTGATGGGGCTGTCGCTCGGAGCAGACGATCATATCGGCAAGCCGTTCAGTCCGGGGGAGCTGATGGCGCGCATCGGGTCGCTGCTGCGTCGTGTCCGCAGCCAGCCGGCGAGCGGGGAGGACAGCGGCACGCTGCGCTCCGGCCCGTTCGAAATTCATCCGGAGAAAGTCAAGCTTTGCAAAAACGGAGAACGGATTGATCTGACCCCAACCGAGTTTGCTTTGATCCGGCGCCTGATCGAAAAAGAAGGCTCGCCGCTGAGCCGAAACGATCTGCTCGATGAGATCTGGGGCGTCCAATACATCGGAGATCCAAAAATCGTCGATGTTAATATTCGCAGGCTCCGTCAAAAAGTAGAGGAGGACCCGTCCGCTCCGAAATTTATCGAGACGGTATGGGGCTTCGGCTACCGCTGGCAGGGGCGGGACGCCTCGACATGAAGCTGAGGAGAAGTCTGAGGCGGCAGGTTGTCATACGCTTTTTGGGGATCGTTCTGCTGACGCTCCTTTTGATGGAAGGCGTCTTCTTCTTTGCCGTCCGCCAGTTTTATTATAACGGCATCGCCAATGTGCTGACCAACCATGCCGTCGTCTCCACGAACTTTTACGCCAATTTTACGGGGGACTTGTTTTACAATAACTTGAGCCAGCATTTGAACCGGATGGTGCAGTATTTCGCTTATGAAACGGCGGAGCTGGAATTTGTAGACCGTAACGGAACGGTGCTTGCAGCGTCCAGCGGCTTTGCCGTACGGGAGCGCATTCGGACAAGCGATGTACAGGAGGCTTGGGCAGGCCGGACGGGAGTGTGGACCGGGAATCAAGCGGTGACCAACGAGCGCGTGATGGCCGTTTCCAACCCACTCCTCTATAAAGGGCAGACGCTGGCGGTGATCCGGTATGTTACTTCCTTGACGGAGGTTGACCGGGTGCTGCGTACGATCTACGTCGTATCGGCCGGCGTCGGCGGCGGCGTGCTGCTGCTGGTGCTGCTGGTCAGTCTTCCCTTCGCCAATTCGATCGTCCGGCCGATCAAACGGATGACGGCCGCATCCGCAGAGATGGCCAAAGGCCGGTTCGATGTGCGGGTGAACGAAGCGTACGACAACGAGATCGGCGAGCTGGCGGGGACGCTGAATTATATGGCCCGGGAGATCGAGCGCAGCGAATCGCTTAAGAATGATTTTATTTCTTCCATTTCTCACGAGATTCGGACGCCGCTGAGCAGCATTAAGGGGTGGAGCGAAACGATTCTGACAGGCGGTATGGAGGACAAGGAGGAGACACGGCTTGGGCTCGGCATTATCGCGAAGGAAACCGACCGCTTGATCGGCCTCGTCGAGGAACTGCTTGACTTCTCCAGGCTGCACCAGAAAAGCATTACCCTCGATCTCGCCCGGGTACTGATGAACGAGCTGTTGGGAGAGGCGGTGCTGCAAATGCGTTCCAAGGCGGAGCAAAAGCGGATCGACCTCCGTTTGAGCCTGCCTTCCGAGTCTGTGACGGTCATCGGGGACGCGAATCGGCTGAAGCAGGTTTACCTCAATTTGATCGATAACGCGATCAAATTTACCGGATCGGGCGGACGCTTAATGATTTCTCTGGAGCGGGAGGAGCGGGATGCCGTCGTGCGGATTGCGGATAATGGCATCGGGATATCGCGCGAGCATCTGGGGAAGGTCGAAACGAAGTTCTATCAGGCGGACCCGAAAGCGGAAGGAACCGGCATCGGACTTGCCATCTGCCGGGAAATCGTCGACTTGCATCAAGGGGCGATTCGGCTGATTTCGGCCGAAGGAGAAGGGACGACGGTAACGGTCCGGCTGCCGTTGGAAGAGGCTGAAGCTCAAGGCGCGGAAGTCTCCGGCCCATCATTTGACAAGTCCGAATCGAATGGACGATAATGGAAAAAGATCGGGGCGAATACGCAGCCATTTCGCACGTTCGACTTTTCACTTTCTGAATGGGGAGGATGAATCATGTCTTATGATGTAGCGATTATCGGAGCAGGACCTGCAGGAGCAAGCGCTGCCCTTTTCACCGCGAAGGCGGGCAAGAAGACGCTGGTGATTGACAGCGACCAGAGCATTACGAAACGCGCTTGGGTGGAAAACCACTATGGCGTAGCCGAGATTACCGGGCCGGACCTGGTGGAGATCGGGAAGAAACAGGCGGCGAAGTTCGGAGCCGAGCTGGTACAAGGCAAAGTCGTCGCCGTTGTGAAAGAAGGCGAAGGATTCCGCTTGGAGACGGAGAACGGAAGCTACGAAGCGAAGCATGTCGTACTCGCCACGGGGCTGAACGCCGAGCTGGCGCAGCAGATCGGCGTGAATACGAAGCCGGGAACCGAGCCGCGGATCAAGACGGTAGTCGACGCCACTCCGGAGGGCAAGACGAACGTGCCGGGTATTTGGGCGGCCGGGACCGCAGCGGGCGTGAGCGTGCATACGATCGTTACCGCAGGCGACGGGGCCAAGGTTGCGATCAATTTGATTAGCGAGCTAAATGGCGAACGGTATGTCGACCATGACGTGTTGAAAGCATAAATCCGTAAACAGGCGGCCTCCATGATGCGGAGAGCCGCTTTTTTTTGTATTGTTGAGTCGCCTCCGGGGTCCTTTGATGCTTAAGAGACGCAGCAGGGCCATCGGATTCGTTTAATCTTTCACCGACGGCAATCTGCGTAGGCAGGGTGAGGGCTGAAGGTTCGATAGAGGAACTAGGATGACGTGATTCAGCCTTTGGACCGCTCTACGAGCCGGGCCGCTTTATCCCGCACCCAACCAAAGTTGCCGGCAGCGATTTCCTTCAGGTTCACGAGCGAGCCGCCGATGCCGACCCCGTAGCAGCCGATCTTCATAAACTCGGCGATGTTTTCTTCGTTCACGCCGCCGACCGCCATCATGGGGATGTGATTCAGCGGACCCATCAGTTCCTTGATATAGCCGATTCCCAGGCTGGCGCCCGGAAATATTTTCACCGCCGTCGCCCCGGCTTTCCATGCTTTCACGACTTCCGTCGGGGTCATTGCCCCCGGAAAAATCGGAGCGCCGCGCTCCACAGCGTAACGGATCACCTGCTCGTCCGTGTTCGGGGTAACCAAGTACGACGCCCCGGCGTCCAGCGCTTTCTGCGCGTCGTCCACGTCCACCACGGTCCCTGCGCCGATGTACATCCGTTCCCCGAACCGGGCTTGAAGCCGTTCGATCATGCCAAGCGCTCCCGGCGTATTCAGCGTTACTTCCATGACCGGCACCCCGCCGCTGACCAGCGCATCCGCTAATCCCTCGATGTGCCGTTCCTCCACGCCGCGCACAATGGCGACGATCTTGACTTTCTCGATTAACTGAAGTCCTTGTTCCCGATTCATCCGCTGCATCCTCCCGTTATGACTTGCTTATATCCCGTTTGCGCAGGGACAAGCGGCCATTTCATTGACTTCATTATACCTTCTTTTTTTTAAATGCCAACTGTGCTAACCTGTATTTTATGGAAACCATGTTTAGGAGCTGATCCGAAAGATGAGCGTTAGCGAACCTGTCAAATTAACTTCTTACTCTACGAAAGGCGGGTGCGGCTGCAAAATTGGCCCAGCGGATCTGCAGCAGGTGATCCGGACCCTTCCGCCGGCAACGCCGGACCCGAACCTGCTCGTCGGTCTCGATACGAGCGACGATGCCGGGGTGTACAAGCTGACGGACGAGCTGGCGCTGGTCCAAACCGTCGACTTCTTTACGCCCATCGTCGACGATCCTTACGCTTTCGGTCAGGTTGCGGCGGCCAATGCGCTCAGCGACATTTATGCGATGGGCGGGAAGCCGCTAACGGTGCTGAACATCGTGGCCTTTCCGATCAAGAAGCTGGATAAACAAGTACTGGCCGATATATTGCGCGGCGCGGGCGACAAGGTCAAAGAAGCCGGAGCGACGCTCGTAGGAGGCCACTCCATTGACGATAACGAGCCGAAGTTCGGTCTCGCCGTCACCGGACTGGTGCACCCGTCCAAAGCGAAGACGAATGCGGGGGCCCAGCCGGGAGACAAGCTGATCCTGACCAAGCCGATCGGCGTCGGCATCTTGACGACCTCGATCAAGAAAGACGCCTTAAGCCCGGAAGAAATCGAATGGGTCACCAAGGTAATGACCACGTTAAACAAGACGGCTGCGGAAACGATGGAGCCGTTCGACGTGCACGGCTGTACCGACGTGACCGGCTTCGGACTTCTCGGCCACGCGGCCGAGCTGGCCAAAGGCAGCGGCGTAGGCGTGCGCGTTGGGAAGGCACAGGTGCCGGTGCTGCCACGCGTTCGCGAACTGGCCGAGGCAGGCTTTGTCCCGGGCGGCACCAAGAACAATTACGCGCATCTCGAAGGCACGGTCTCCTTCGCCGAATCCATCGATCAGCTCGATCAATGGATTCTCTGCGACGCTGTGACCTCCGGCGGGCTGCTGATCGCCGTCGCCGCGGACAAGGCCGACGCCCTGCTGGGCGACTTGCGTCGCGCAGGCGTCGAGGCTGCGATCATCGGCGAGACGACCGCCGACCATCCGGGCGAAATCCGCGTTCTGGAATCGCTGTAAGCAGCCGCCTAGGACGTGGAGCTTGCCGCAGCACGCCCCATATGAAGCAAAGGAGCGAGGACGCGTTGCAACAAGACATTACCGTGCAGGAGCTGCTGCGCCTGCATCAGGAGCGGGAGCTGACGCTCGTTGACGTCCGCTCTCCGGGAGAGTTCAAAGAATTTACGATCCCCGGCAGCTTGAACATACCGCTTTTCGATGACGGGGAGCGGGCGGAGATCGGCACAACCTATAAGCAGGTCAGCATCGAAGCGGCCAAACAGCGCGGGCTTGAGATCGTATCAGCCAAGCTTCCGGCCTTCATCCGGGAATTTCAGGCGCTTGCTAAGAACAAGGCCGTCTTCTGCTGGCGGGGCGGCATGCGAAGCCGGACGTCGGCCACGCTGCTGTCGCTCATGGGCATCCGCGCCTACCGGCTAACTGGAGGCATCCGGGCCTACCGTCAATGGGTCTTACAGACGCTTGAGTCATTCGAGCTCAAGCCCAAGGTCGTCGTCATCGCCGGCCATACCGGCACCGGCAAATCGCTGATCCTCCGCAAGCTGGCCGAGCTGGGCTATCCCGTGCTCGATCTGGAGCGGATGGCCGGACACCGCGGCTCGATCTTTGGGCAGATTGGACTTACGCCGAACAACCAAAAGACGTTCGAATCGCTGCTTGTCCACGAGCTGCTGCGCTATCAGGACCGGCCTTTCGTGCTGATGGAGGCGGAAAGCCGCAGAATCGGCCGGGCGATGATGCCCAGCTTTTTGGCGGAAGCCAAAACAAACGGCATCCCGATCCGAATCGAGGTACCGTTGGAAGAACGGATACGGCACATCGTGCAAGAGTATCAGCCGCAGGAGCACGCGGACGCCTGCCTCGCCGCTTTTCGGCAAATTCACCGCCGGCTTCATACGCCGGTCGCCGCGCAAATCGAGCGGCATCTGCTGGACCGTGAATTCGAGGAAGCCGCGAGGCTGCTGCTGGAATACTACTACGATCCGCGTTACGAGCATGCGGAAGAACGTTACACTACGGAGCCGATCCGACTCCGCGTCCGTCATGCGGACGAAGCCGTGCAGCGAATCGAGCAAGAGCTGAAGCGGCTGTTCTAAGTTAAACTTTAAAGCCTGGGCAACCGGGCTTTTTTTCTGCCTTTTTTGGCAAGCTCCTCGTTCTTTTTTTTCGGAAATTGTGTCAAAATGGGCGCCTCCGTCTTATACTGTACTATCTCATAGGCATTCGTCTAGAAGCGGCTGGGATGACGGAGGTGAAGGCCATGTGGTGGCAATGGGGAGCGGCGGTCTGCATTTTTGCTTTTCTGGTGCTCATCGGGTTGGCTCTACGCTTTGCGTATTTGGCGATTCGTGCCCTGAGGCATGCCGAGACTGCGCTTGACACAATGCAGCAGCAAGTTCGGCACGCGACGGAAAGCACCGAAAGCTTGCTTCGAGTGTCGACCGAGGTCATGCAGGATTTGCAAGGCAAAATGCAAGCGGTCGATGCCTGGTTTGCGGCGGCGGAGGAGACGGGAGAAGCGGTACAGCGGGTATCCCGAATCGTGAAATCCGTTTCGCTCTCCATCGAGAGCACGGCACTTGAGGCGCGTAAAGCGTTACATAGCCATCGGGATACCGCAAACGACCTGATGGAGCTGGCAGCCGCCGGCCTTCAGCTCTGGCATCGCCTGCAAGCTTCCAGACCGATGAAATCAAAGGAGTGAAGAACGATGGCAGCGGAAAAAAGAAATAAGGATTTGCTCGTCGGAGCTGTAATCGGCGGTGTGCTTGGCGCGGTGACGGCACTGTTGTTTGCGCCTAAATCCGGACGCGAGCTGCGAGCCGACTTGAAAGAAGGCTATCATCAGGTAAGCGAGAAGACGCAGCAAATCGCAGGCGACGTTGCGGAAAAATCGAAGCGGGTCGTCTCCGCCGTATCGGATAAAGCGCAGACTGCGGCAGAAAGCATCGGACGCACGACGTCGGAGATGGCGGGAAAAGCGAAGCATGCGGCGGTTCAAGTGAGTCAGGAAGTGAAATCGTGGCGCAGCGGCAAATCGGAAAACGGCACAGACGATGTAGCCGCAGCCGAAGCGTCTATCGCAGCTACGACGGTCGAACGCGAGGAGCACTAAAGCTTGACTTGCAAAAAAACGGGATCATCGGCGCTATGGCCAAGATCCCGTTTGGTTTTGTCGAATAGTTACCATTTGGACGGATCGATCTTGCTTGGATCGAGTCCTTCCCAAATGTTCTTGATATTCGCTTTGGCCGGGTCTTCGAACACCAGCCAGGCGGTAGGCAAATACCGTTCGCCGTGTTCGCTGGAAGGCTTGTTCAAGATCTGGTTGTCCTTGACCAGTACGGTCGAGGACCCGCCGTCCAGATTGGCCGCTGTGACCGCGCCATGCTCCAGAAAAATGTTCTGGATATCGTAAAGCGTCGCCCCGATGCTGTATCCCGGCTGGCGTCCGTCGATGATGGCGAACATGATGGTGCCGTCGGCTTTTTGCGCCATCGAGGTGCGGGGGGCGATCCCCCAGCCGTCGGCCTGGTTTTTGATCATGCCCACGCCGTTGACGATAAACTTCGGAGCGAAGGTGACCGCTTCCTGAACGCCCATCTTGATCAGCTCGTTCGGCGTATATTTGCCCGCGATCAGCTTGCCTTCTTTATCGATGGCAACGATGTGATTGCGCGTGTTCATACCGCCGTCGTTATAGAATATTTTCCCTCCCGACATGACAAGGCCGGTCGGCTGAAAGCCGTTGCCTTTCCATTCCGGATCGACGAACCCGCCCGCATTGACGCCGGCAATGGCCCCCAGTCGCTTAACCATCGAGGAAACCTTTTCTCCTTTACCACGTGTGCCTGGAACGGCGATGCGCAGCGTTTTCGGATCGTTCACGATCAGCAGCTTGCCTTTAAAATTTTTCCCCGCAATGTCTTCTATCTCAACCGGAGGCTTTTTTTCGACAACTTTTGTCGCCGGTTTATGATCTACGCGCACAAGGTCCTTATCCTTGATTTCGGAATACGTGTCGAACTGCGCCCAGTACCGATCAACCCGTTTTTTGAGATCTTCCTCGCCGATAAGGTATTTCGCCCAATGGCGGTGCTGCGTCGAAATGATCGTATCAGCCATCATCATGCGCAAATTCGTGCCGGTTTCCGTTAGAAAAAACCACAAGCTGAACACACTTCCGAACAAAAATAGGAAAAAGAACGTATAAAGTGTGATTAAGGCCAAGGTGGAAGAACGCCGTTTCTTCTTTTTGACCGGCTTCTTTTTTTTCCTTGCGGCAGCGGCAGTGGTCGTCTGAGTACGAGGACTGCCGGGCATCGGTACGGACATAATTCAAATCCTTTCCATGGCATGGTTAGACTCCATCCTCCTTTATAAACGAAATAAAGCGAAAAAGGTTGCATGAGGAAAACTTAAAGTGTACCCTAAATCCCCAGTCAAATTATAACGAGGCAGGTGCGGAGATTTCCAGCGCTTCATAAAGTTCAATCTGGCGTCTGGTGATCTCTCCGAATTTTAAATCCTGCCCGGGTCGTTCGTAGCACTCGATCACGTCTAGTTCATCG
>JBHJMN010000209.1:0-308 GCA_042219835.1 Paenibacillus elgii | reverse complement strand
TTTTTTTGAGCCAGTCGACTTCAACCGTGAGTTGGCCGACCAGCTTCTCTAGATGCTCTTGCTTGCTCTCGTACTCCTTCTTCAGTTTATCGGCATCCTGGGTCTTCTTCTCAAATACTGTTGATGCACGCTCGAGAAACTCAGCCTTCCATCGGCTAACCATAACCGGACTTAATTCATGTTTGGCTGCAATTTCATTGACGGTCTGCTCCTCACGGAGGACCTCCAGCACAACCTTCGTCTTAAATTCTGAGGTATATCGGTTCCGTTTTTCCATAGCTTCATTATAACTTATTTTTCACTCTCCC
>JBHJMN010000208.1:0-310 GCA_042219835.1 Paenibacillus elgii | reverse complement strand
CCAGCGTGCCTTGTAGGTATTAGCAATTTCCTCGGGTGATAGATGTACAAGATTGGTTGCGACCCGAATTTCATTGCCGTTGTTATCTTGAAAGATCACGACGCGATGTCGAAGCTCCGACTGGCACTGAGGTGTTCCGAGATAACAAGTAATATCCCGTATGACGTTCGAGGTTTCTACTTTCCTGTTCGTTAAGGAATGTGGGTTCACAAGCGTTACGTTCTCTTTGATACGGGTTACAAAATACTGCTTCTCCGCGACATATTGATCAAAACGCTTGATCTTCCCATAAGCTCGGTCATTTACTAAG
>JBHJMN010000207.1:0-310 GCA_042219835.1 Paenibacillus elgii | reverse complement strand
ACCGCTAATCAGATTATTAGCTGCATCAAAATAAAAGATTACTACCTGCGCACGAGCATTGGTCAGACTTCGAATATTGACTCGTCCATTGAGGGTATATGTCGTGTCTCCTGCCACCGCTACGTCTTGCCATACATTCATCCCTTTAACGATATTCGTTCCAGATACCTGTTGCACATATTGCCCTGATGATACTGGTGAGTTTGTTACTTGGCTATTTGGTATGGTTTCACTTGCTTGCCACGGTGTCCACCCATCCGCTACTCCTTTAATTACTCCTGTGTTTATTTCAAAATCACCATTGTTTAAT
>JBHJMN010000206.1:0-313 GCA_042219835.1 Paenibacillus elgii | reverse complement strand
ATGTTCTCTCGCTTCTATAAATAAAAAAGAGGCTCTTTGGCCTCTTATTTTCATGAGTGATATTCATTTAAGCTCTACTTTAATAACCGAGCTTCTTTTACAATAACTAAATCTGGATAGCTCGAATTTGTTAACATGATATCAGTATTAATCAAATACTCTTTTTTGTAAGATGCCGATCCGTTCTTCCACATTTCAACATTCATTTTGTTAGAGGAAATTTTTTCTTTGGTCACTTTGATGCTACTATAATTTATGGGGATTGGCCTCACCGCTTTGACCGATCGCTCCAGCAAGCTGATATAAGCATAGC
>JBHJMN010000205.1:0-313 GCA_042219835.1 Paenibacillus elgii | reverse complement strand
ACGACGGGACGGCCAAAAGGCGTCATGATCGAGCATCGCAGTCTAGTGAATACGGCAGCGGCCTACCGCCGGGAATACCGGCTGGATCAGTTCCCGGTTCGGCTGCTGCAATTGGCGAGCTTCTCCTTCGACGTGTTCGTCGGGGATATCGCCCGGACGCTGTACAACGGCGGAACGATGGTCATTTGCCCGAAGGACGACCGCATCGACCCGGCTCGTCTGTATGGCTGGATTCGCGACCGGCAGATTACGGTGTTCGAATCGACGCCTGCGCTGATCGTGCCGTTCATGGAATATGTAGCGGAGCAGGGCT
>JBHJMN010000204.1:0-332 GCA_042219835.1 Paenibacillus elgii | reverse complement strand
TTACCCGATTTGATTTGGCCAGCTCATATGCTGCTTTGGTGTAGTCGCTGTTACTTACAACCCACGCTTCAGAAGCCCCATAATGCGCAATGGAAGCCTGGGCTTCTTACACCGCTTTAATCCCGACGTTTTTCGAATATCTCTTTGCCTGGACTACTATCTTTCTTACATTCTTTTTGATGATCAGATCGGCACCATAATCTCCAGTAGCTTTTGTGACCGTAACATCATATCCTTGAGACCTGAAAAGATGTCCAAGATACTTTTCAAATTGCACTCCATCCATCTTATCAATATCAGAAATGCCTGATTTCTTTAGCCGCTCGACTTTT
>JBHJMN010000203.1:0-337 GCA_042219835.1 Paenibacillus elgii | reverse complement strand
TCCTCCGTGTGCTCTTTCTAGCTTATCCATAACGCTCGGATTATATCTTTTCTCGCTCCGCTTGTCTTCGACAAAAGTCGCTCCAAAAGATATATCCTCGCTAGCTAAGTTGCTAGTTAAAACTAAGGATGATTCAGCTTTACGCTTTGTTTCGTTATCCAGTTTTCAAGGAACAAATCTTGCTTCGCTGCCGTTTCAGCGGCAGGAAGATTATCTTAGCATGTCCGCCCGGTTGATGCAACCATCAACTTTTGGCAAGACTGCCAAGCTTGAAAGGCATTGCGCCTTTCAAAACTGAACATGAGTGAGTGCCGTCGCAACCAAAGGTTGTCGACTA
>JBHJMN010000202.1:0-340 GCA_042219835.1 Paenibacillus elgii | reverse complement strand
TCCTCCGTGTGCTCTTTCTAGCTTATCCGTAAGCTCGCTATATATCTTTTCTCGCTCCGCTTGTCTTCGACAAAAGTCGCTCCAAAGATATATCCTCGCTAGCTAAGTTGCTAGTTAAAACTAAGGATGATTCAGCTTTACGCTTTGTTTCGTTATCCAGTTTTCAAGGAACAAGCTGTGATGGAATTCGATTCAAACGGGCCATTCGTAAGAATGGTGGAGCCAAGCGGGATCGAACCGCTGACCTCCTGCTTGCAAGGCAGGCGCTCTCCCAGCTGAGCTATGGCCCCGTTGAAAACTCCATCAAAACTGAACAAATGAGAGACGAATGCTTTTTAAA
>JBHJMN010000201.1:0-341 GCA_042219835.1 Paenibacillus elgii | reverse complement strand
GACAGCCGCATCAATGACTTCCTGTTTGGGCTTTACAACAGTCCCGCGTTTGGGCGTAGATTTCACTTCAAAATATTTGGCATAGGACTTTTCGTGTTCGGGATCGCGTCTTCCACTCTCCAGTTCTGCTTTCAGCTTTGCGAGTAGCCGGTTCAATTTGTAGGCGTCCTCGGTTTCCTTCTCTTTGTTAAAATAAAGGTGTAGATACGCCCGGCGCTCTCCTTCCAGCACGTCGCCCTTGTAAGGCCGCCGCTGTGTATACTTCCATGTAATGGTGGTCGATTGTGCATACAGGTTGTAATCCGGATGAAAGTTTTCCCATTTCTGCAGTTGAGGCCTGA
>JBHJMN010000200.1:0-341 GCA_042219835.1 Paenibacillus elgii | reverse complement strand
AACGGCCGCATCAATGACTTCCTGTTTGGGCTTTACAATAGTTCCGCGTTTGGGCGTAGACTTCACTTCAAAATATTTGGCATAGGACTTTTCGTGCTCGGGATCGCGTCTTCCGCTCTCCAGTTCTGCTTTCAGCTTTGCAAGTAGCCGATTCAATTTGTAGGCGTCTTCGGTTTCCTTCTCTTTGTTAAAATAAAGGTGCAGATACGCCCGACGCTCTCCCTCCAGCACATCGCCCTTGTAAGGCCGCCGCTGTGTATACTTCCATGTGATGGTAGTCGATTGTGCATACAGGTTGTAATCCGGATGAAAGTTTTCCCATTTCTGCAGTTGAGGCCTGG
>JBHJMN010000020.1:0-100395 GCA_042219835.1 Paenibacillus elgii | reverse complement strand
TTGAACGTTACCTAAGAGGAATTGAAATGCAAAGATATCAAACCCGGGATAGCGCTTAATTTCCGTTTGGAATGTCACCGTGTAGGGATTTGAAACATTCTTAAGCGCTGTAGCGGCTTATGTAAGGACAAGAGACCCAAGGCTGTTGCTCATGGGTCAATATAGATATTAAGTTGAGTATTTTCGGATAATCGAGTCTAGAGCAACTGCGGCATGTTTAAAGCCGTCGCTTACTCCAGTGGCATACATTTTTTCGGATTCATCTTGTCTCTTTTTAGCCTCAGCATCCCAAATAGTTTGAATATAACTTAGGTCTATGATGAGTTTTTTTAATTCTTGAAACATATCTCCTCCACGTTTTAGGTCTCCAAAATATTGACCATTTTGATGTTCAAAGTTTTTTAAGCAACAACCTACCGTATTTTTGTAAATCGAGGTTCATTTTAAGCGTTATAGAGATCAAAAGCTTAACAATACAAATTAAAAAATGAATAAAAGCCTGCCTATTTTTTTTCACAGGCCCTGGCGAACTACAAATTATATCACCACCCTCGACACTTGACACTTTTAACGTGTCATTAATTCCATTGTATTACGACCCGTTAAAAGTGTCAAGCGTGTTCTATTTCTTTGATTGACATCTGTACGCAGGTAATCCTACAATTTGAACAGAGGTGAATTTACATTGATTCATTCAAAACTCAAACTAGTTCTTGACAAGAGAGGAATCTCTATTCGCCAGTTAGCGAAAGATATTGATTATCGTTTCGATAGTGTACGCGCTCTGTATAACGATCAAACAGAACGTTACCCGCGGGAGCTTTTAGACAAGCTCTGTTCTTATTTAGGCGTTGGTATTGGAGATTTGTTGGAGTATCAAAATGAGGGCCAGCCAGTTGATTGATTTCCTCTTAATTCCTTACAGATTTTAACTCACTTTAATTAACTTCGAATTAATATAGTCTCGAAATTAAAATCACAGTCTAATTGCTCGTCACAATACTGTCGTCGCCCCCCAATGCTGCAAAAAAGCCGGGGGATCGACGACAATATAAACCGCGCAGAAATAAAGCATTCTCACATTCACACCGTTTCAGGCATTCCTTTTATATTAATCAAAAATGCCGTATTAAAGCCATATTTATGGGTTTTGAACCTACCTATGAGGAATTGAAACGCGCCATGCGACTAGGTGACCATTGGAGACTCACAGGTTTTGAACCTACCTATGAGGAATTGAAACAACGAATACTTGCGATTATCGTAATTACTTTGGAAGTTTTGCCCCTACCTACGAGGAATCGAAACTTTATTTTCCCCCCTATTTACCCCCTCCCCCCATCACGCTTCTTTATCGAAAATATTTTGCGCCACAGTAAGAAATGCTTGTGCGGCAGGCGAAGCGCTGGAGAACGACGGGCACGCTAACGCTACGGTCCGCCATTTCGATACATTCAGGCTGCCAATTTGAAGATGAGGCTGTGTTCTGAGAAACAGTTCGGGGCCTATGGTAACGCCAAGACCTTCCTGGACCATATTGGCAATGGTAGTGCAATCATAGACTTCAAAACGGATGTTTGGCTTCATTTTTGCTTCCCGAAAAATGTCTACAATATGCGACTGATACATGCCGGTAGGCATAATAAAAGGCTCGTCCTCCAACTCCTCAATGGCGATATCCTTCCTTCCACTAAATTTATGATTGGCAGGAAAGGCTAACACCATGTTGTCCTTGGTGAGGGGAACCACGTCAAACTCTGGGCTGGAACTTTGCTGCACCACAAATCCAATGTCAACGACGCCTGTACACAGCCATTCCGTAATTTCTTCGTAAGAGCCTTCATAAAATCGAAACTCGATGTTGGGGTGCTTCTTCTGGAATTTCGATAAAATCTTAGGCAGCAGGCAGGAAGAAGCGCTGGCAAACGTACCGATGCGTATTGTCCCCGTTTCCAGGCTTGCGGTTAAAGCGACTTCCTGCTTGATTTTTTCCATGCTGTTCAAGATTTCTCTCATATGAATGACTAATTTTTGCCCGACTTCTGTCAACAGCACGCCTTTTTTACGGTCGCGGATCAACAACGTTACCCCAAGCTCCGATTCCAAGCTTGCGATGGCATGACTGACAGCAGATTGAGTCATATTTAATTTTTCTGCAGCTTTCGTGAAGCTCCCGTATTCCACAACTTTAATGAATACTTCGAAACGGACAAATGACATGACTTTTTACTCAACTCCTTCATGAATAACATTAATTTTACTAATACTATCATGCGAGATAAAATGATAGCAAGCTTTTGAAGAAGGAGTGAAAAACACCATTGAATCGCTTTGCTATCTATTTATTAGCTCTAGGAGCCTTTGTCACAGGCACCGCAGAATTCGTCGTTTCGGGTATTCTCGAAATCATATCCGCTGACTTGCATGTCTCCATTGCGGCAGCCGGACAATTAATAACGATTTATTCCCTGTCGTATGCAATCGGAGCGCTTGTACTGGTAATGCTGACTGCAAAGTTTAACCGAAAAAAGGTACTGATGTACGCTCTGCTCACGTTTATCGCGGGAAATATCGTGGCACTATTCAGTTTGAATTTTGGTATGCTCATGCTTTCCCGCATCATTCTGGCATCGAGCGGAGGGTTATACACCGTTATTGCTACGAGCTACGCCGCCCGACTTGCGTCGCCACAAAAACAAGGCAATGCCATTGCTACAGTCATTACCGGGTTTTCGGTTTCATTGATACTTGGTGTCCCGTTCGGAACGTTGATCGCCGCCTATATCGATTGGCGCTACATCTATCTTATTATTGCGGTCGTTACCCTGCTCAATCTGTTGCTGCTGCAAAAGTTTATCCCGAAGTTCGAAGGAGCGAGTCCGGTTCCTTTGAAGCAGCAGTTTCTTTTGATAAAAGATAAACAGGTGATCAGCGGGCTAGCCACTACGGTATTCTGGATTTTGGGTTATACCATGGTATTTGCTTATATTGCTCCGATGATGAGCGAGTTGGCTGGCTTTTCTATCGAAATGATCAGTTCTGCGCTTCTTGTGCTTGGCGTGTCAGCCTTTATCGGTTCGCGTTTTGGCGGTTACGCCGTGGATCGATGGGGGCCTATCCGAACGATCTTGTTCAGTCTGATTCTTCATTCTGCGACGTTATTCGTGCTGACACCAGCGACGGCTTCAACGGTAACGCTTCTTCTGACGATCATGATTTGGGGGGCGGCAACCTGGACGACAACGCCAGCCAATCAATTTTATTTGATTTCTTTAAGGCCGCAATCATCGGAAGTTGTCCTTAGCTTCAATACGGCTTTCATGAACATCGGAATGACATTAGGTGCAGGATTGGGAGGAATCGTTATTGAATATATGAACATTCAACATATGGGATGGATTGGAGGGGTAACCGTGTTGCTTGCGGTTGTAACTGCCTCTTATTCGTTTAGGATTGGACTAAGAAAACGAAGTCAGAATATGGGGTAAATGAGTATCCGGTCTTAGATGCCGGAATGCGTTGTCCGGTCTGACCCCATCACCACAAAAAGGCTGCCAAGCGCAAAAAAGCGCTGGCAGCCTTTCATTTCATCCCAAGATTACAGCTTGTTGAACACGTCGGTGAGCACCGGTACGATTTGCGATTTGCGGGAAACGACGCCTTTAAGCACAGCTTTGTTGTCGTCCAGCTTCACGTTGTACGCTTGCTCCACGGCATGCGCGGCGCGGCCGAGGGCCAAGCCGATCGAATCGTTGTTCAAGATGTCCGTCACGACGAAGAGGAACAGGTCCAGGTTTTTCTCCGCGATGATGCCGGAGAGAGCCGCTTCCAGCTCCGCTTGGCGCGACAGCACGTCGTTCGTGTCGACGGCGTTCACTTGGGCGATTTCCACCTTGGATTTACCCATTTGGAACTCTTTGGCGTCGAGTGAGATCAGTTGAGCGATCGTTTTGTCACTCAGATCGGCGCCCGCTTTGAGCATGTCCAGACCATAAACTTCGGCGTTCACACCGGCGATTTCGGCCAGCTCGCGGGCGGCGGCTACGTCTTCATCCGTGCAGGTAGGCGACTTGAACAGGAGCGAATCGGAAATGATCGCGGACAGCATGAGACCGGCGATTTCTTTCGGGATGGCGACCCCGTTTTCTTTGTACAGCTTCTTCAAAATCGTCGCCGTGCAGCCGACCGGCTCGGCGCGGTAATACAGCGGACCGCTCGTTTCAAAATTGGCGATGCGGTGGTGGTCGATAACCTCCAGCACGCGAACCTGATCAATGTCGGACGCGCTTTGCTGGCGCTCGTTGTGGTCGACCAGAATGACGTCTTTCGCTTCGTTCGCTACCGTCTCGACGAGGCGCGGCGCTTCCGCTTTGAAGTAGTCAAGCGCATATTGAGTTTCCCCGTTTACGCTGCCCAAGCGGACAGGCTCGACATTTTGGCCCAGCTGAGTTTTCAAATGCGCATATGCAAGGGCAGAGCAGATTGTATCGGTGTCTGGGTTCTTATGTCCGAAAATAAGTACTTTATCCATCCCTATTCTCCTTACTTGTTTTGTTTTGGCGAGAAAAGTATACCGTACATCGACATTCACAATCAAGATTCCCCATGCAGATTATATCGCAAAACTAGCATTATTCCTATCCCTTTACATAGAAAAATTCCTATCCGGCGGACTTCTTTCAGATTATATTAAGGTTTCATAGAATCCGGGTTAAGTTTCGTCCGGTATGCTTGGGAAGTCATCTCATTACAGAACCTCGTCACAGGTACAGCAAGTGGGCGGGGGAAATCATTAGAAGAGATAGGAGAGAACGAATATGAATAAATTTCGAGTGCTTCGTACCAAGATGATATCGGCTATCGCTTGCACTGTGCTGGTTTCATCTCTAAGTGTCGTACCGGCTCCCTATACGGCAGCGGCGGAGGCTTGCTGCACTTCCGGTCCGGAAGATCCGAAAGAAGTAGAGCAGTTTGCCGACCGGTTTTTCGAGCGGCCGGAAGTGCGGGACCGCATGGCTGGCGCCTCGCTCGTTGTCGTTAAAGGAGACCGGATTGTTTTGAAGAAAGGATACGGCTACGCCGACGTGGAGCGTAAAATTCCCGTCGACCCGGACCGTTCGGTGTTTCGCGTCGCATCGACCTCCAAGGTCATCGCGGCTACGGCGGTTATGCAGTTGGCAGAGCAAGGGAAAATCGATCTGAACCAGGACATGAATACCTATATGGGCGAGATTCCGATTCCCAACAAGACCGGAGCGCCGCTGACGATGAAGCATTTGTTGACCAATGCAACCGGATTTGATTACGGGGATCGTGCAGAATCAACCACGCCTGATCTGAACCGATTCGTTCCGCTGAAAGATTACATTCAAGCGAATGCTCCAACGGTGATCCGAAAACCGGGGGAGAGCTATCGGTACGACAATTTGGGTTTCACCATTCAAGGCTATGTGGTTGAGCGAATGTCCGGTAAGCCCTTTTCGACTTATGTGCAGGAGCATATTTTTGCACCGTTAGGCATGAAAAACAGCCACTTCCGCTTGACGCCCGACATGCAGGCGAATCTGGCCGTGCCCTACGATACCATCGGAAGGCCGATACCTGCGTATGCTACGGTCCCTACCGATTCTCCCGGCGGCGGCATGCTTTCGACGGGAGCGGATATGGGCCGGTTCATGCTGGCTCATCTGAACGGCGGACAGCTTGGAGACGCACGCATCCTCAAGGAGGAAACCGTACGGACGATGCAGCAGCCCCAGTTGGCGATTCATCCGAAGCTCCCGAATATGGCTTACGGGTTCGAATACGGCAACCGCCGGCTTCACAACGGCCGGTATGTCGTTGAGAAAGGCGGAGACTTGGACGGCTACCGTACGGGGATGTGGCTGCTGCCGAAGGAAAAAGTCGGCTTGTTTATCACCGTCAATAATAACCTCGACCTTCGCAATCAACTGCTGGAAGCGTTTATGAACCACTATTATCCGCAGGCGAAGGAGCCGCTAAGCCCGCAATACCCTTCTGCGAAGGCAGAAACGTTAGCGAAGTTTGAAGGGACGTACAGCGATTTAAGGAATCGGATGTGGACCTCCCGAATTCGCTCCGTCGAAGGAAAGCTGATTATGAAAGCCCCGTTGGGCGAGCATGTTTTAACGCAAGTGGAACCGCTGCTGTTTGAGGATGAGAAAGGCATTCGGGCCGCTTTTAAATTAAATGAGCTTGGAGCGGTCACCGCGATGTATTACGATAGCAAAGGGGACAGTTGGTCCGAAAAGCTGGATGAGCCGGAACGCTATTCTGACGTTGGCGCACATGATCCTTATGCGACCTACATTTACCACCTTCGGCAGTTAGGCGTGCTGCAGGGAGAGCCGGGCAAGCGATTCGATCCGCTGCAACCGATCCTTCGGGAAGAGTTTATTGGCTGGCTGATCCGTTGGACAGGATTTGCTCCGTCCAATCAAAAGCCGGTTTTCACCGACATCGGGGACAGCCCGTTTGTGAAAGAAATCCAGGCGGCGTATGAGCTTGGACTTATCCAGGGGACAGCCGAAGCCAAGTTCCAGCCGGACAAAGAGCTGACCCGCGGGGAAGCGGCTACCATCGTATGGAAATTGGCCTTCGGCTATTTGCACGCTTCACCGAAGGAGGCTCTACTCAACGACCAGCCGGATGATTGGGCCGTGGAAGGGATTCGTTTCGTCGTGGCGAAAGGTTTATACGGGGCTGAAACCGTAAAACAGGCAAACGGTTCGGTTGACTACCAATCCCGTCAGCCGATGAAAAAACAGGAAGCCGCCGCGTTACTGTCGCTTTTTGCAGATCACTTATTTTAAGAACGATTTCCGCCCCCTTGTTGACAAGCGAGCCATTTGGCCGATGCAAGGGGGATCTTTTATTTGCGAACCAGGAATCAGCAATAGCCAAGAGGTGGGTACGATCAAAAACATATTGATTATTGACGATGAAGTGGAAATTCGCGAGCTGCTCATGATCTACTTGAAAAATCACGGATACCGTATATACGAGGCAGGCCATGGTCTGGAAGCTTTGACTGTATACCAGCAGCACAAGATCGATTTGGTGATCACGGATATTATGATGCCGAAGCTGGACGGGATTGAGTTTCTGAAAAAAGTGCGCCTGGAATCTCAAGTGCCCGTCCTGTTTATTTCCGCCAAATCCGAAGATATGGACAAAATTTACGGTCTTCAGCTCGGAGCGGACGATTATGTAGCGAAACCGTTCAACCCTCTGGAGGTGGTCAGCCGGGTGCAGGCGCTGCTGCGCAGAGTGGATGCCTACGCCAGGCCGGAGAAGGAAGAGCGAGAGGTTATTGAGATCGGCGATGTGAAGCTTGACCTTATGAGCTGCAAGCTCTATAAATCCGGCGAACCGAAGGAAGTGACTTCGTACGAATTCAAAATCCTTGCGCTGCTCATGGGACAGGTGGGCCGGGTATTCACCAAAGCGGATATTTATGAGCGAGTGTGGGGTGAGTCGTACGTCGGAGATGAAAATTTGATCATGGTGTATATCAGCAAATTGCGGGACAAGATCGAGGACAATCCAAGGAAGCCGGCTTACTTGATCACCATTAGGGGGTTGGGCTACCGTTTTGAAAAACGCTAAGAAGCCGCATGAGCGGCGGGCATTGAAAATACTCTTCTTCCGCAATTATATCGTTATCAGCGGGCTGCTGATTGGCACGCTGACGTTGTCTATGTTCGCATCGGATTTTCTGATGAACCGTGTCGTAGATAAAACGATCGATGCGTCCAAAGTAGATGTAAGCAAAATTTACGCCTACCCGTTCGAGAACATCGATCCGGGCCTGCTTCAATCGTACGGGGGATGGTTTGAGATTTTGGACGAATCGGGCCGGGTTATCTTTGTGAAGGGAACGAAAGAAGATACGATCGATCATTATACCGACGAGCAATTTTATCAAAAAATCCAGCGAAACGACGATTCCACGGCTTATCATGTTTATTCTGTAAGAGGGCCGAACGGCGAGCGCTATGCGCTGCTGTGGAAAATACCTCGGCATTCGGGAAGGAACCTTTCGATTTTCGTCGGGATCTTTTTTGCGCTGTTCGCACTGTTTTTGCTGATCGCCGTTTATGTTTACAGCTTATACTCCGTCAAGCAGGTCAAAAAACCGCTCAAGCAAATTGTCGAAGGGATTCGGGAGATGGAACGGCTGCATTATCAAACCCGGCTCGATTATTCGGCGGAAAAGGAGTTTGCCGAAATCCGGGATGCGTTCAACGAGATGGCCGAACGGCTGCAGCGTACCGCCGCCGAGAAGGAAATCATCGAGAAGAACAAACGGAACATGCTGCTTCACCTCTCACACGATTTGAAAACGCCGATCACCTCTATTTATGGGTATTCCCAATTGTTGGCAGATGACCAACTGGTGGCCGAAGATCAGAAAAATAAATATATCCGCTATATTCATGACAAATCGTTCTATATGACCAATCTGGTCAAAGATTTATTTGAACTGGCCAAGCTGGACGATCACCAGCTAAAGCTGAACCGGGAGCCGGTGAATATTGCAGAGTGGTTAAGGCAGATTATTGTGGAATTTTACCCCGAGATCGAGGGTAAGGGCTTTGAACTGGAAGCCGACATTCCGGAAGAACGGTGGATCGTCCCTTTGGATTCCATCCAGTTGAAACGGGTGATTACGAATATTCTGGGCAACACGTTGAAATACAATCCACCTGGAACGTCGCTTTACGTCTCCTGCGCTCGTGAGCAGGGCCAGGTCGTCATTTGTATCGGTGACGATGGGGTTGGCGTTGAGGAGGAGATCAAGGCGCATATTTTCGACGAATTCGTCAAAGGAATAGGTCAATCGGACGGCACCGGGCTGGGGCTGGCGATTTGTAAAAAGATCGTTACGCTTCATCACGGAAGCATCGAGTTGAGTGAAGATGCCCGGTATCCCACGCTTTTTAAAATTTACTTGCCCAGTACCGCCGAAGTCGTGCAAGCTGTCAACGAGCGGCGCATCTTAGAACTGCTGAAAAAGCCGTAGCTCCCGGCTCCCCTCCCAGGGTTGTGCGCACCTTCATCGGGCGGCTTCCTCCCGCAGCGCCGTCAGCCGCTCCGCCACGGCGTCCAGCCGGTCCTTGATCAGGATGGCGTCCGCATAGGCAGCCGGGATGCCGCCGTAGCCGTAATACACGCCTGCCAGCCCGCCAGCGATGGCGCCGATCGTATCGCTGTCGCCGCCGAGATTGGCGGCGCGCTGCACGACATCGTCGAAGCCGTCGCCCTGCTGCAGGCAGTACAGCGCCCAGCGCAGCGTATCGACGACGAAGCCGGTCGGCTCGCAGTCCGGCGCTTCGGCGAGCGCGGAAGCGTACGGCGTGCCCTGCGTTTCCGCCGCCATCGCCGGGCGCAGTGCTTCGCCGTTCAGCAGCCGCACCGCGATGCGGTTGTACAAGCCGCACGCTTCGTTGCAGCGCTCGTCGTAGTGCGTCATCTTCGACTGCATCCGCGACATGCGATCGACCCGGTCCGGATCGGCATAGGCGAGCGCCACCGGCAGGCTGCGCATCAGCGAGCCGTTGCCCGCGCTGCGGCCCAAGTCCTGATCGGCCAGAAAAGCCGCTTCGAACCAATGGCCGTCATACCGCACGAACGCCCGGCGGATGATATTGCCGATATCCTTCGGATCGGAATGGTACCACGCCAGAAAGCGTTCCCCGATGCTCTCCATCGGGTCGTCCGGGCGGTCAAGGATGCCCTCCGCCACGCAAAGCGTCATCATCGTATCGTCCGTGACCTCCCCCGGTTCGAGGTTCCATACCCCGCCGCCGACGATGTCGGTCAAATAGCCGTACTTGCGCCGAATCTCCTTGGCGCTCATGAATTCGGTCGTCCCGCCGAGCGCATCGCCGACGGCGACGCCGTGCAGCCCGCCTTTGATGCGGTCCGCCATGCTTTTTATTTCGTCGCCCATCCTACAGGCCTCCTCTTCCACTTTAGATTTCTGCCCACGGTGCGCCTATGCTCGCATACTTGCGGTAGCGGCCAAGCACCCGCTTCACCCGCGCGATCCGTTCCTCCAGGCTGCCGCGCAGCGGGATGTAAGGCACCCGCCGCAACGCCAAATCGGCCGCAATCCGCTTCTGGAACACGCGGCGATGCACGTCGCCCGAACGGTCCCACGTGTCGTCATACGGGATTTCGTCGCCGCACAGGAAGACGAGATCGTAGCGCGAAGCCGCCTGCGCCGCCAAATCCCGAAGGCGCGGCAGCGCCATCCCGTGGTAATCGTGCGCGAACATGAACGTCGTTATGGCATTCGTGTCGACAAACAAATAACTGTTCGCCTCCGACAGCAGCTTTTCCTCCCTGGCCAGATGCCCCTCGGCAATCTCCACCAGCTGGTCCGGCGTCAGCCGGCGGTCCGTCTGATGCTGTTCCCAGTACTCGCGCCCGTACTCCGGCATCCAGACCGTCCCGAACTCGCGGGCCAGCGCTTCGCAAACGGTCGTTTTGCCGGTCGAGGGCGCGCCGAGGAAGACGACGGTCGTCACCAGATCCCGGTAAACCAGCGGATCGACGAACGCCCGGTTCGCCAGCGGGTCGTACCGTACCGCCGTGCCCGATACCGGAAACGTCTCCCGGCTCGGATCAACCTGCCGATTCACGGCGTTCAGCGCTTCGCTCATATGCTCGCCGTACGGCTCGCTGGAATAAAAGTGCGTCACTTTTCGCCCGCCAAGCAAGCCGAGAATGTAATCCTCCTGCGCCTTCTTGATCTCCGGCGTATACCCCGTTTCCGTCGGCCCGTCCCAAGCCTCGATCACCTCGACCGCGGGATACAGGGCGCGAATCCAGCCCGCACGCACCGTCAGCGGAATGTCGGTCGTTTCGGGACAATCGTAGATGACGACGATGACGTGATCCGTCTCCGCGAGAGCCGTTTCGATCATGTATTGGTGCCCCCGGTGCAGAGGCGCGAATTTGCCGAGCGTCAGCCCGACGGTTAATTGAGTGTTGCTCATAAGCTCACCCCCATGCGGCCCGTCCGCTGCGCCGCCCGGTATTCGCTGCGCCACTGGATCAGCCCGCTTGTCGCGATCCCGAGGAAAATAACGTACAACCATGACAAAACATACAGCTCTTTATACGCATACATCCCGATCGACAACACATCGACCGCAATCCAGAAGTACCAGTTTTCCAGCACCTTATTCGACAGCAGCAGCTGCGCGAAAATACTCAGCGTCGCAATGAACGCGTCCACATAAGGGATCGACGCGTCCGTGAAGCGGGCAAGCGCATAGCCCCAGCCTGCCGTCACGACGACAAGCAGCAGCGCCAGCCCCAAGCCGAGCTGCGGCGTCATCCGCCGCGTCGGCCGTACCTTCGCCTGTCCTCGCTTGGTCAGCCAGACGATCCAGCCTTGAATGCTCAAGACGAAAAATACGACTTGCAGCGTCATATCCGCGTACAGCTTCGCATCGTAGAACGTGACGAAAAAGCATGCCACGTTCACCAGCCCGACGGGAAAGCACCAAATGTTTTGCCGCGCCGTCAGCCATACGCTGAGCAGTCCGCTTGTCGTAGCCGCAATCTCCAGCGGCGTCGACGACGTGAAATAAGCGACCAGCAGCATGCAGGCGAGCAGCCCGACCATCGTATACCATCTGTCCATGAATCTCATCCTCCCGGTGTCGTTCTCCGTTGTCAACACTTTCAAAATGACTATATTGAAATGTAAAAAAATGAGCTGTACAACGACAGCTGCGGCAGATTGCCGGTAAAACGGTACAGCTGTGTGGCGCGCTGCGAGTGTTTTTTATACTTTCAATTTTATAGTATCATTATGACATTTTAAATTTTGATTTGTCAATGCCTTTTTCAAAAAGAACGGCGGCTATGGTATACTTGTTCTGAAATCGGCTTCCAAGCTGCCGTAACGAAACTATACATCATCAGAAGGGTGACTACTTGCATGCGAATGTTTCGGTTCCTCTCCTTTTGCTTCATCATGATTACGATCGCCTCCCTCCCCGCTCCTGCGTTTTCCAAATCCGACGAACCCGAAGCCCGGCAAGTGACCGACGTTCTGCAGCTTCGTTCCATCGAGGCAGGAACGGGCCGTTCCTTGACACTGGCTCTAAAAGGAGCAGAACAGTTTACCGTCGCTTGGCGTCTGATGGAAGCCGGGCCGGAAGGATTGGCTTTTTCTAACGACAGCACCGCTTATTACCGGTCGGAAGGACAACTGCGGTCCGTGCTGCCCTCCGGTGAACGCATCGTCCCGCCGGACGCCTCCTCCAAGAGGACAGATGTGCCGCTGCAGCGTCCGGCCGACGTAAACGCGGAAGGCGGAGCCGTCACCAAGACGGGTACAGCCGGAACGTCATGGAAATACAAGCTCCCTAACGAAAAACAGGTTGCGGCGGAAACCTTGCAATCCGACGGCAACCGGAACATTTATTTTCAAGACCAAGACCGCAATTGGTATTCTTTGGACTCAGCAGGAAAGGAACGCTACGTGCTTCAGCTGGATGGAACGGGAGAGAAGAGCGTCTGCCGGGTCGCGCCGTCCGGGGATTCGATCTGCGCTTCCCCTTCCATTGGTCTGATTGGCATCCGCGAACAAACAAACGCTCCCCGCCTCGTCATTGACGGCAAGGAGCGATTTTTTCCGCAGCGCCCGGAGGTCGTGAACGGGACCAGTCTGGTGCCGCTCCGCGCGATATTTGAAGCGCTGAAAGCGGACGTCGTTTGGCATGAAGAAGACCGGTCGGTCGAAGCGGCGAAAGGAAAGCAGTCGGTTCGGTTGAAGCTTGGCAGCACGGAGGCGTCAGTCAACGGCAAGAAGCTTGTGTTGGAACAGCCGCCCACGCTGCGCGATGAAGTGATGATGGTACCGCTTCGCTTCGTCGGGGAAGCGCTCGGCGCAACGGTCTATTGGGAGAGCGGGACGAAGACGATCCAGATCGTTACCCCATAGGCAGCGTTATTGCGCGTAATCACCGGTATAGTTGATCAGGGATGCGTCCAGCACGCCTTCGATCCCGGTAATATCGTTCATAAACGCCGTATTGTCATCCCGGAGGCGCATTTCCAGCGTAAGCTCGACAAAATCTTTGCGCACCGTCTTGGACTTCAGCCTGTGATTGATTTTATTCAACTGCTTCCGCAATTCGGCGGCAGCGGCATCCGTATGCCGGATAATGAGCAGGTAGGGCTGCTCCCTGATTTTCTTTCTGGACAGCCATACCAGCGCGAAGCCGACAGCCGCCGAACCGAGCAGGGCGATCGGATATTGCTTCGCCCCGATCGCGATGCCTGCCGAGATCGCCCAGAACATGTATACGATATCCAGCGGGTCCTTCACCGCCGTCCGAAAGCGGACGATGCTGAGCGCCCCGACCATCCCGAGCGACAATACGATATTGGTGCTGATGGTCATAATGATCGTTGCCGTGATCATCGTCATCAGCACGAACGTGACATTGTAGTTATAGCTGTACACCACGCCGCGAAACGTCTTCTGGTAAATGTAAAAAATAAACAGCCCGATGCCGAACGCAATGGCTAATCCGAGCAGCAGGTCGACATAAGAGACCGTACGGAACGTCTCCAAATGAAGCATGCTTTTCTTGAATAAATCCTGAAATTTAACCGCTTCTCCCATTGATGTGTCCCCTTTTTTTGTAAATGAATTATGGCTTCTCGCTGCGAATCCCGACTTCCCGGCAGATGAGATACTTGGATATGGCCGACCGCTGATGCGCTTGAGGCTGAACCATCGCCCGGATGAAATCCGGCAAAAAAGCGTTGTATTTGATTTCCATAATGGTTCTGGCCGGCTCCAGCGCTTCCTTCATGACCATATGACCGGAAAACAGGTCGTACGTATTGATCGCGGCCGCCAGCTTCTTGTCAAACGTGATTCTAACGTCCCCCGGATCGTAAATATAGGCTTCCCTCGTATAATCCACAATGACGGCCGGACGAAAGCCGCGCTGGGCGATCGCGCGGTAAAAATCCTGCACCAGCGGCGCCTTCGACTCCTGCAAGCCTGCAACGTCGCCTTCCAGAATCCGTTCGTAATCGTCTCTGCTCAACCGGGCCGCTTCCTTGCACACATAATCGCCATACTTGCTTTTCCGCTCCAGCTTGATCGTCCGGTCGCTGCCGTTGTAAATCCGGATGCGGTATTTCTCCCGGCTAAAAATGCCGTGCGACTTGTCATACAGCGCATGATTATGCGGTCCGTCGAAATATAAGCTGCGGATACCGTATCCGTCGGGACTGTTGGAATTTCCGTCCAACGTCAGGATGGCCGACAGCCGCTGCCGAAGCGCGGCGTGGTCATGAGAATGGATGTAATATTTGAGCTCGTGCCGCAGCTTTCGCCCGAGAAATTGCATGCTTTATTCCACCTTTATTTGTCGCATCCCGTAGTAAGGCAAATTGCGCGTATCGCGGTACATATCGAAGGCAATTTGCTGATTCCCTTTTTGATCCCGGACGATCACTTTCCAGTAGTACTCCCCTGGTTGTAAAGCATCCAGCGTCACCGTAGTTTCCTTCATATTTTTTTGCTGCGCTACGATTTGGGTAAACAACGGATCTTTGGCTAGCGTCCAGTCATAGACCAGGTCATCTCCCTGCAGATCGAAGGACTGATCCCAGACGAACACCGTTTTTCCGTTTTCGCGTTGCAGATCCCCGAGATAGAACGGCTTCGGCTTCTCCAAGTCCTCCTTGAACCGTTGCAAAGAACGCGCCGGAACCTCGGCGATTCTGTCAAATTCCTGGTCCAGTTGGTCGGCCTTGACGGGCAAGAACCGGATATCCGGATCGCTTTTCAAGAAAGGTTCGACTGTGCCCCTGTACGCATCCACACGCTTTGTTACCGTTTCTTTATTGATCGACTGATACAGCTCGTCGATTTTATTCTTCAACTTCTGGACATTCTCCTCGCTGCGGAAGAAGCGATTGTGAAGAACGCTGCCCCAATAGTTGCTGATCCCGTTCGAATAATCGCTAATGCTCCGCAAGCCCCGCTGCAGCTCCCAGCCTCCGTCGTAATCCCAGGGAATGAAATACCATTTGTCGGAGTTCAAAGGCGAATACAGCAAAAAGTTTTGCGCGTCCGTGTCCATGTTATCCATCAGAATGTTGCTGGCCAGCCAGGTCAAATAGTTGTCCAGATCAAAATGCTTCTCCATGACCTCGTTGATCGGAATCGCCATGTTGTTGACATCGTTCAGCATCATCAGCAGCTTGTCGTGATCCTCGCGGCCCTTGATTTCAAGCTGCTTTTCGAAAGCCTGCTTGTCGTACTTCGGATCGGATTGCGACCGCAGCGTCTCGGGATAGCGGAAAAATTCAAACATGACCGCCTTGTACAATTGCCCGTTCGGATCGAGCCAGTGGTTCTTCAAGAACATTTCGTTCGGATGCTCGATTTGGGTGAACAGCCCGTAATCCTCGTAAGGCGCATTCGCGTTGCCCCCTCCGGACAAGTCCTTGACATACAGGTGGACAAACTGCGTTCGAAGGCTTGCCATATGCGGAAGCGTCTCAAAAATGTCGAAGCTCAGCTTGTTGCGGATACGAGCCGAATCGTAATAATGCTTGTTCAGATCGATCGTTCGTTGTTCGCGCCACAGTCCCGCCTGATTATTGAGGCGGATTTTGTACGACCGCTGCGGCGAATACCGTGTCGTATTGCCGCGCAAGCTTACTTTCGCGTTAGTTTCCGTCGCGCCGTAGCCGAACAGGCCGGATTGGGGACCGCTGCCGTCGGCGGCGCCTTCCTGCAAGATAACCTTCAGATCGCCTTCCTCCATCCAGTTTCTAATCCGGTTAAGGGAATACCAGGACAGCCCCCGTTCTTTCTTATCCGGCAATACGGTCATATACAAAGCGGCGACGGAAGTATCGTTATCCCGTTCATAGAGACGTTTATCCTCGACCAATCCTTTGGCCGTGAGCGGCGAGCCGGGTACGGCGGATTCGGCGACGGGAGCCGGCTCGGCCGGGACCGGACTCGCGGGAGCTTCATTCGAACACGCGCCAAGCAGGAGGCCTACCCCCAGCAGGAGCAAGGAGGAAGCCGCCATTTTCCCCGGGCGGCGCCGCCAGAACGGAGCTTTGCGCGGAGTGGCAAGAGGCTGGGCGCAAAAGGTGTAATATTCAATGTTACCGACGTAATGCACCAAGCGCCACAGCGCGGCGGCCAGCGTCAGGAATGCGGCAACGAACAAGCCGATGCCGTGGTAGTTGGCGGCCATCGTCCAGGAGGTCAGGATAACATTAAGAAAAACAAACAGGCTGCTGATCACAAGCACACCCTTCCGATCATCAAAGTATAACAAGATAAGCATGATAATGAAGGCGACAATAAATAAAAAGTACCCGAGCACGAGCATGACATACGCGTCGAGCTGCTCCATCGAAAAGCCGATCGCAGGAAGCAGCTTCAGACCGAGAGCGAGCGAAAGGACGGTAAAAAGCAGCTGCACTTCCATCATAAAGCTGACTTCCCGGGTCAGGGTACGCTGCATCTCTTCCTTGGCGCGAGCAATGTCCAGAAGGGTCCCTTCGTTCAAAATGTTGCTGTAGTAGTCTCGGAACTTCTCATAGAAGGCCGTTTCTACAGACACGACGAAGGTGATCAGCGTCGGCGTCACGGTCAAATAAGCATAGAATACCGGCGGGTCGAAGAAATTAGAGACGGCAAACTGCTCCGCGATCCGTTCGCCTGCCGGACCGAACCAATACACAAAGCTGTGAATGTAGACGCCGGAGTAGAACAACGTACCGATAAGGAACAATGCGGGATATTTGCGCAAGTAAGAAAGGAAATCAAAATACAAACGGCTCTCCTTTGCCGGCAGCGTTTGTTCGAGATGCCGTCCTGTAAGCAGCACGATAACTAAAAAACCGGCGGCCAGCATCGTCAGGGCTGCCGTCGCATCCTGAAACGGAGTATACTTTAACACCAGCCATGCCCCTGCCAACGCGACACCGATGCCGAAGCAGTAATTGCGGACAATCCGTTTGAAATCTTTAACCGCGCTTAACAGAACCCCTTGAAAGGAAAGAATGATGAGTTCGGCAAAAAAGAGGTACGCCGCCGCTTTATACCCGAATCCGGCCGGTACGCCCCGCAAAAACAGCCAAGCGCAAATCATGCCGACCGGCAAGGAGACGGCCATAGCCCCGTAATAAGAAGAAAGCAAATATTCATACTGCTTCATATACATCTTGTCGGCAATAAACCGGGTCAAGATCATCGACAAGCCGCCCGTAAGCAGCGTAGAAAAGATAAAACCATAGACGATCGTCGCCTGAAACAGCTCCCGTTCCAAAAAGGACACATCATACCACGACATGAACCGCTGCATGAAGAGGAGCATGAAGAGGCACAAAATCATCGGCCCGATGGTGGTCAAGGACGAATAGGCATACGCTTTGACGCTGTGCAGCAAGCCTGCTTGGCGAAACAGTTTTTTTAGTTCGAATCCGATGCCGGCCATGTCCGTTCCTCCTCGTAGGATGAGTAAAGCTGCCGGTAGCGTTGAATAAAGACTTCGTGCGTATAATGTCTGCGCACCCGCTCCAACCCGTTTCGGCCCATATCTTCCCGCAACTTGCGGCTAGTGCACAGCTTAATAATGGCAGACGCCATGTGGTCGTAATGCATGACCGGCACCACCGCGCCCGCAGGACCGATGCCGTCATCCAGCCCGTGCAGCAATTCGCGGCAGCTGCCGACGTCTGTCGTCACACACGGCTTGGCGCAGGCCATCGATTCGAGCACGGCCAGAGGCATTCCTTCGCTTATGCTCGACAGGAGCACGATATCCATCCGGCCCAAATAATCTTTAATTCGCACTTCGCCGGTAAACGTAACGTCCTTGATCTGCAGCGATTCGACAAGCTGCAGGCATTCCTCGTAGTACTCCTTGTCCTCTTCTGCAGGCCCCATAATATACAGCTCGGCTTCCGGCACCTCCCGCTTCACCAGGGCAAAGCTTTGAAGCATGGTCTTAATATCTTTAATCGGCACTACGCGTACGATAGCTCCCAGACGGATTTTCGATTCGTCAACGTCCGGGTTCTGAACGATGTCGGCATAGTCATGAACTTTCACTCCGTTGGGAACAATGCTAATCTTGTCCGGCTTGCAGCCGAGCTCCATCTGAATCTCCCGGTTCCGGTTGAACAACGTAATGACCTGATCCGCATAATCGTATGGACAACGGGAGAGCCGGTAAAAATATTCAATCCACAAATCTTTGAAATAGCCCTTTACCCAATCGGCCTTAATGATTTCTTCTTCCCGTTCGCGGGAATAAATGCCGTGCTCGGTCAGCACATACGGCTTCCCGTAAAGATGCTTGGCCAGCGATCCGATGACGCCTGCGTAGCCGGTCGCCACGCTGTGATACAAGTCCGCTTTCGGAATGTCATGACGGATGGACAAGAAGAGCGGTAGAATCATGGAACGTACGGTCCAGAACATCTCCGTGAACGGAATTTGCGCATATTTTTCCTTACACAGGTTCACCAAAATGTCGAAGAAATCTTTGCTCATCAAAAAATCAGCGGCATTGCGCAATTTCTCGCTGCGGAGCAGGTCGAACAGCCTGCCCCACTCCAAGTCTTTCTTGCCGCCGAGCAGCGAATACAGCGCCTCGCTCTGCGCGTCGGTCAACCGGTAGCGGTGCCCCCACTCCCCCGCTTCCCGCAAGTAATCGTCTAGGAAAATCTCTTTTACTTCAACCACGTTAGGCGGCAGCTTGTATTTGAATTGACCGCGCTGCTTCTCCTCCGCCCCGATCGCGAGGATCACAAACTCAAATTCGGGCAGGTCCGTGGTCAAGGAATGAATCCAGCTGGAAACTCCTCCGGTAATGTATGGATACGAGCCTTCGGCAATGATGCAGATACGCATGTTTACTCACCCAATTCAATCTCAAAGTTTGCTTTTCCGGCGGTAACCAAGTAGGTTCCATCGTCGATTTTTCTCACCGCGCAGCCCGTCAGCTTGCCAATTTTCTTGTCCGTCCGGAGCACGAAGTAGGCCTTGCCCTGGAAAGGCGCAATCTGGCCCCGCAGCCGGTTTCCTTCCCGGCTCCAGGCGACATCGCTTGCCAGCACTTGCTTCATATCGACCGCCGCCTCCGTGGAGGTCATGGAACGGAGCCACGGGTGCGTCTGCTTCACCCTCGCGAGTATGCCGCTGTACTGCTCATACAGCTCTTCCCAGGAAAGATTGCGATTGCGCTTCGGGTCCAACAAATCGTCCGGGTGAATAAAATGCGAAAAAATACCGAGCGCCGTTATCGTATTGGCTTCCGCCCAACGCTCGAACGGCTGATTGAAATAACCCGAAGTGACCCGCGGCATCTCCAAGATCCCGTCCTGAGCCATTTCAAATTCCTGAACATAGGCGATACCGGACGCATCTTCACCGTAAAGAGACGAAATGACGGCGATGGAGGGCCAGCCCTGCTTCAGCGCTTCCCGTCCCTCGGGGCTAAGCACGTTGGAGGGTGGCACATAAGACAGCATCGTATATTTCGGGAACGCCGAGCCCATAAACCGGACCGCTTCGGCAATGGAATCGGCCATATGGCCGACGCTTTTCCACGGCTTGTAGTTGAATTCGTCGGCCACCTCCTGGCTGAGCGTCAGCGATTGATGATTGTAGCCGTGCAAGCCGATTTCGCCTCCGCTTTTAATCACTTCGCGGCCGTAGGAGATCAGACCGTTGGAATCGGCGTCGGTCGGATATTCGAACGGCGGATCAATCTGATCGTGATACGACTCGATCAGCACCGCCGTATATTTAATATCGTTCTGTTTCGCTGCTTTCAGCATGTCCGGCCACCAAATTTGCTTGTAAAAGGTCGGGATGTCCCGGCGGTAATCACGATAGATTTCGGCATCGACTCCGGTATCCGTTCCCTGCGGAATCGGCGCCGGAAAATCGTCGATGTACATGATTTTCGAGTTGAACACCGGATAGATGAAATCCGGCTCCAATAAACTGATGGCGCCCGCCAGCATGCCCCGGTTGATTTTCTCCTGGAGCATCGCCCCATTAAACGTCATAAATTTCCCCTGTCCGTAGGCGAAGTCCCACAGCAGCGGTACGCCTTCGGCGGTTTTGGCCAACACCCGGCTCTTTTCATCAAGCTCGACGGTCAGCGTCGGATTCGTAATGAAGGAATCGTCGAGGGTCAGTCCCGCTTCTCCTATTAAAACATTGGAGGTCAGCTGAATGCCGTCGGAATCCTTAAACTCTCCTATGGCCAAAATGCCCATCTTGCGGTACAAGCGGTACAAGGTATCGTCCAATTCGGGACGTACGGCAAAAAAAGCATATCCCCCTTGCTCCACATAGCGGGCCAGCACATCCGGATCACCCAGCAGCTTGAGCTGTTCGATCGAGAGAACGGTCGCAGCGCAGTTATCCGGCCGGAACGTCTCCCCGCTTCGCACATCAAACGATTGAACCGGCTTTTTCATATACTTCAGCGTACGTTCGGCGTTGTTTTTTACCTTCACGCTGTACTCTTCCGTACTGTCGAAGACGAGGCAATAGGGCCGTACGGAAGTCTTGGTCAACGTATTCTCGGAGGCAGCGGCAGCCGTGCGTTTCGCGCTTTCCGCCAGAACCTCATTATGGCTGAATCGCAGAACGTACTGGGAACGGGCGATCTGGATAACGGCAGCCATGAGCAACACGCTCAGGATAATGATATACACATTGCGGTGCAGTCTGAACTTGGGACTCATCTTACGCTCCTTCCGACCAAAATCTCACCATGATGATTCCTTGATTCGACAAGCGGATCGAGGATTGCTTCAACGATTCAAGCGTCCTTTTCAATTGTTCGGAGGAACCTACGGAAAAAAAGACCTTCATCAATGCCAGGTAGGCCTCTTCATAGAGTGGGAACTGTTCGAGATATTGTCGGGCCGTGTGTTCCGCTGCGGGATAATCGTTCAGCTCCAGTTCGGCATTGAGCTTCTCCACGTAGGCGTCTGCGGATGCGGGCTCAAGCTTGATTAAGCGATCCAATACCGATATGTACGTGCGAATATGCATCGTCAAGGTTCGTTCATCAAGAAAACCGCTGCGCATAAATCCCCGGAGGACATCGGCATAGGAGCGCAGCAGATACGGATCGTTCTTGTTTTCCTCGTATTTGACCGAAAGCTCCTGCATCGTCAGCATCAGCTTTCGTTTGACTTCCACAATCGCGCTGACAGCATAATGGGACGTTTCCGTATCTTCGTTGTTGACCGCCATCCGCAGCACCTCAAGGTACTGCAAGGAATCCTGCTTCAGCAAATCGATGACCACCTTCCGTCTGGTCGTCAGATCGTTGATGAGCAGCGCTTCCTCCAGCGGCACCACATTCATTTCCTTCTCCGTTTCCAGCCTGCGAAGCACGCTGCCAGTCAGGCTCGTATCCTCTTGCACAATGAGATTCAGCTCGGCAAACTGTCCGGTCGCGTCATCCGATGCCCTTGATCGCTTCGCCCATAACGCCGGCACCCAAAACCCGATGATCGGCAAGCTCGCCGCAAGGCTGAAACGAATCCACCATTCGCGCCTGTCCTTTCCGTACCGGATGCCGAGGATCGCACCGCTAATGACGATGTACAGCAGCCATATCCACTCAAACATAACGTTAATCCTCTTCCGCGACACGTAACGAAATGCCGGCTTTTTCAAACCGCTGCAGAACGACCGCCGCTTCTTCCAGGTTAGAGTTGGTTAGCAGAACGAGCAGCTGCCCGCTTGTCCCCAGGCCAATATAGTCGGTTTCCCGAAGCAATCGTGCAATTAGATACGGCAGTTCCCCGTCGGCCTTGCCTGCGGTTAACAGCACGAACTCGACGCCATGCTTCGCACGGGCAGCTTTCTTGCTGTCCAAAATATCGGAGAACACCTCGGCTTTCAGAACAGGCGTTCCTTCGATAAACCTTTGATCGCTTGTGGCCTCTACATACGAGAGCGCGCGGGACAATGCGGAGGAAATCAAATCCACAATGACCTTGAACAAGTTCTGGTAGTATAACGTGAAATGCTCGAACTCCATCCTTTGCACGGAAATCACGGCAATCACTTCCCCATGGCGGAGCACCGGAGCGGCGAGAAGCGGAGCAGCGATGAACAGCTCTTTATTAATAAACGGCTTTTTGTCATAAACCACCTGCCGCAAGTAAGAAGTTTCTTCCACTTTGACCGATTTGGGCGCTTCGAAGCCGCTCGTATGAGACTGAGCCATAAGCCTTAAAAAGCTTTTATCCTTATTGGTCATATAAATCGTTACCGTTTGCGACTTCATGATCGATTCAACCACGCTCACCGTGGAAGTAAGGATCTTCTCCGGCTCCAAACTTTCCAGCTCTTTGGTTACCGAGTATATTTTCCCGAAGCTGTCGCCGTTGGTCATAATTTGCCGCTGCAGCTCCTCCTTAACAAGACGGGTCTCGTTGTAGACCTCGGTCAGAAACGCATACCTTTCGCCTAAAGCTTCTGTCTGCCGTTCCCTGTCTTGAATGGCGTTGTTTTTGCGCTCAATCGAGTATCCTACCACCAGCCCGACGAACAAGTAAACGGCAATATGAAAGAAGAACTCCGTATCGTAAAACAGCGCAATAAACTCGCGTCCGTTATGAAGCTGCTGGTAAACGTACAACGAAACGGATAGGAGAACCGCGAGGATCGATTGCCGGTTGCCGTAGATCATCCCGAGAATAAGGATATAAATCAGCCGCAAGTCGATAAATCCGTACAGTTCGTCTTCCAGGGTTAAGGTTAACCAGGCTGTCAGCGCAAAGGCCAGCGCATTTTCCAAATAAGGCATCGCCTTTTTGAAAAAAACCGAGATTGCCGAAGGGCTCTCCTCGACCTTCGCTTCCGCCTTCTCCGCACGCGGCTTTTGATGCAGAAACCATTCGTACGTTTTGCGCAGGCCTTCTTCCAAAGCATACTTTGGCGCCCAATCCAAATCCCGCATGATTTTCGCATTGTCCAGCACGGAACGGTAAATGTCGCCGGGGCGCTTATCCTTGTAGATGGCGGACGCCGAGCCGTGGATGCCGCGAAGCGCATCGATCAGGTTGTTGACACTGCTTTCCGTATACGTGGACAAGTTGTAAACGCCGGTCAGCGTCGAGAGCGACGAGCGATAAATGGCATCCGCCACATCCTCGACATAAATAAAATCCCGCGTCTGACCGCCGTCTCCGTAAACGGACAAGTCCTTCCCTTCGATCAACCCCTCCATAAACAAGGAAATGACTCCGCCTTCTCCGTTGCTGCCCTGCCGGGGTCCGTATACGTTGGAGAAGCGGAAGCACAGCGTTTCAAGCCCGTATAATTCCCCCCACTTCCGGCAATACGTTTCTCCGATCCACTTGTTGATTCCGTAAGGGGAGATGGGATCGCAAGGCGAAGATTCCTGAAGCGGGATCTGGTCAAGCGCACCGTAAACGGCTGCGGAAGAAGCGAAAATAAATTTGGGAACGCCGTATTTTTGGGCTAGCGATAGCATGTTGGACAGGCCGAGTACATTCGATTGGGCGTCGAGCCGCGGGTTAATCATGGATGTGCCGACGTCCACCTGAGCTGCCAAATGAACGACGACATCGAATCGGTAACTGCGGAATATTTCTTCGCAATTGCTATCCTCCACAGACAAGGAAAAGGCTTTGTGCTTAAAATCGATATTTCGCTTGTCGCCGGTGGATAGGTTATCGATAATGGTTACCCCGTATCCTTCCTTGTGAAATCGGTCCGCGACAAAAGAACCGATAAAACCGTAACCGCCCGTAATTAATACTTGCATGATTTCCTCCGTGACTGACTTTTCTATACGCAGCAAAAGTCATTATATCGTAATGAATCTGAACAAAATCTGAACAAAACACGAGATTAAACATCATTTTTCGACAATTAATTATGTATAACGACATTATTCTACCACATGAATAGGAGTTTTGATCTATTGATTGTAAGATTTTTTGTGTTTTGATATATTACATGTTAAGCAGGAGGGGATTTGCATGCGGCGTCGCCGTTTGACTATGATTGCGGTTATATGTCTTGTCGCGGGCTTGACCAGCCTGTTTGGTTACCGGTACATTTCGGCAGGAAGGACGACGGATCGCGTCGCCTATATGCCGGCTGAGACCGATCAGGTGCTGGCCAATCCGTACATGGGTTTTGTTGTTGACGCCAAATACGACGATGCCAAGCAGCCTTTCCGGCTTGCGCACGCCAATCTCACTTGGCGCGAGCTTGAGCCCGACAAAGGAAAATACGCCTTTGACGCCATCGAGAAAAAGTTCAATTTCCGCTTATGGAAAGAAAGAGGGGTCAAGCTCGTGATGCGGGTGGTGCTCGATTATCCGAGAGAAACCAGCCACATGGATATTCCCGACTGGTTGTACGAGGAGATCGGGAAAAGCGGGGAATGGTACGATACGGACTACGGCAAAGGATTTAGTCCCGATTATACCAGCCCTGTGCTTATCGAAAATCACGAGCGTTTGATTCGGGCTCTGTCGGAGCGTTATAACAACGACCCGCAGATTGCTTTTGTACAGCTCGGCAGCATCGGCCACTGGGGAGAATGGCATACCCGCAACGACGATGAAGTACGCATACCGTTTCCGAAGGAACCCATTTCCGATCAATATGCAGGACATTACGTCCGCTATTTCACCAATAAGCATCTGATGATGCGTCGGCCGCATGAGATCGCTCTGAAGAATGGGATGGGTCTGTTCAACGACGCCTTCGGCAAGCGGGAGTCGACCGTCGACGGGTTCTTGCGCTGGTACACAGAAGGCTATACTTCTTGGCTTACCGGGGAAAAGGAGCCGGCCATGCCCGACTTTTGGACGAAGGCGCCGAGCGGCGGGGAGTTTGCGAGCGAAAAAAAATACATGGGCGATTCTTCCATTGAGGAAACGCTGCGGCAAGCGAGTTTGACCCACGTTTCCATGATGGGGCCCAACGCGCCTGCCCGCGAAAAACCAGGCGGCCCTTTACAGTCCAATATCGACCGGTTTCTCAAAACGATCGGGTATCGGTTCGTCATTGCCAAAGCATCGCACGAGAAGGAAGCGAAGGCCGGCGACCGCTTGAATGTCACGATTAGCGTCGTGAATCGGGGGGTAGCTCCGTTTTATTTCTCCTGGCCATTCGAGCTGTCGTTGGCCGACGGCAATGGCGTGATTGTCGCCAAGGCAACAAGCGAAGCCGATATTCGCCAATGGCTGCCTGGAGAGCGGCAAGTATCGGACAAGCTCCCGATTCCAAGCGGACTGAAGCCGGGAGAATATACCGTCAATGCGGCTATTTTGGACCCGGAAACCGGAAAACCGGGGGTTGATTTTGCGATTGACGGCAGACGGGCCGACGGACGGTATGCGTTAGGCACGGTTACGGTAATTTCTGGGAAATAAAATGTAGAAAATTAGCTGTACAATGACAGCTTCGGCAAATTGCCGGTAAAACGGTACAGCTGTGCGGCGCGCTGCGAGTAACGGTTCGATTTTTTCGGTTCCCCGCGCGCGTCCCGGATTTCCTCCAATACCCCGCTGCGGCTCTGGGTCGATTTCATCTTGCGGATGAAATTCGCTTCCTCAAAATCCGGCACCACCGTCCGGATCACCTGATACAGCTCGCCCAGCGTGAATTCGTCCGGCAGAAACTCTCCGGCAATCGGGGTGACCAGCATACTCTGTCTGACCCGCTCCAGCGCATCCGAGAGAATCCGCCTGTGGTCGAAGGCCAGCTCCAGCCGGGAAAGCGCTTCAGATACCGGGAACAGCGCCACCTCCGCCGCATCGTCGGCAGCGGCCCGCGCGGCTAAATAGTTTTCATGCACAAGCGCGAAGAACGCATGGGAGATAATCCACCCCCGCGGGTCCCGGCCCGGGTCGCTGTATACGTTGAAATATTCCATGTGAACGCCATCCACGCCGGTCTCCTCCCGCAGCTCGCGCCTCGCGGTCTCGTGCATCGACTCCGTCTCCCGGGAGAAGCCTCCGGGCAGCGCCCACATGCCCTTGTACGGCCACACCTTCCGCTTGATGAGCAGCACCTGCAGCTCCCGCTTGGGCAACGATTTCGTCGCCGTCGGCTGCGGCTCGGACGTAATGGTAAAGATGACGATATCCGCCGGCGCCCCGTCCGGCGTCCGGTATTTGCTTGCCGTATAGTTCGAACCGTTTTCCATGGTCATGCCGCGCCTCCTCCTTTTACTTCTCATTCAATAATATCATTATGACATTTTCGATTCATTTGTCAAGACCGCACAAAAAAACTGCCGCTCGCAAAGGAACGGCAGGAACAAATTCGGGAATCCGTCTATTCAGTTTGTCGCTGCCCGCTAGTTCAAATCCATTGTCGGCAGCTCGTTCAAAGCCGTCTCCGTCATCTCTTGGACCTGCTGACCGTTGGCGCGAACCAAGGTGTAATATTCGTAGTTTCGGATCACCGTGAAGTCGTCTTCCATCACGCCGGGATAGGCGCGGTTTACCGAGTAAACCTGGCTCCGGTAAGCCTGCAAAGCCCGCCCCTTGTGCACACGAAAGTCGCTAATATCGACGCGCGCCGTAATCGCGCACGTATGCTTCGGCCCCGAATCCTGACAGTGGTCGTAATAATGGGGAATCGAGGTGTAGTAAAAAGATGGCCGCCGCCCCTCCGGATACTCTGCTTCCGCCAGCGCGACCGCCTTCTCCGTCGCTTGGGAAATCGCGATATGGTCGGGATGCCCTGTGACCCCGTCCGGCGGGAACGTCAGAATCGCATCCGGCTTCAGCTCCACAATCGTCGCGCGAATCCGCTCCGCCAACGCTTCCGGGTCAAGCGACTTTAGTTCGCCGTCCGGATAACAGTACAGAATCAGCTCGGATACGCCGAGCACCGAGCACGCGCTGCGCAGCTCCTCTTCCCGGTGCCGGGCCAGCTCTTCGCGGGTGGCAAATTGAAACTCGCCCGACTTGCCCTTGCATCCCGATGTGGCGCACGCCAGAACCACCTCGTGGCCCGTGCTGCTGAGCTTGGCGATCGTCCCTCCGGCTGCAAAGGATTCGTCGTCGGGATGGGCGAAAACGAATAACCATCTTTTCTTCATTCCCCTTCAGCCTCCTGTTGTTCGTATCGTGCTACGCTTCCGCGGGCGTCTGCGCTTGCAAATAAGCAAGCCCCATGGCCGTTACGCCGTAAATCGGCTCCTTCCGGGCCTCGTCCGGTTGTACCTGCGGGGCGTACGCTTGGATTTTGCGCATCAGCAGTTCCCGGACGTGTCCTTCGTTCTGCAGCACGCCGCCCTGTAATATCATTGTAAAAGGTTTGTCTAGGAACGACAAGTGCCTTATCACCGCGGCGACGCCGATGAACAGCTCGTGAGCCGCCGCCTCAAGAATCCGCTGCGCTTCCTGATCCCCCGCCGAAGCGGCCTGCCCCACGACGCGGGTAAGCTCGCTCAATTTCTCGACGGAATAGTCCGAACCGTACATCCAGTTGAACAAGTCCTCTTCATGGTCCATCCCCAAATGCGGCAGCACCCAGTCGCCAAGCCGGGTGCCCTCCTCCCTGCCGTCATAGGCCTTGAGAATTGCCATCACTGCCTGCTTGCCAATCCAGTAGCCGCTGCCTTCGTCTCCGACGCGGTGGCCCCAGCCTCCGGCTCTGGCTGTCCGTCCCTGCTCGTTGATCCCGAAGATGATGGAGCCCGTGCCGGCAATGGCCAGAATCCCCGGCTGGCCGCCTGTTGCGCCGAGCAAGGCGGCGTAGCCGTCGTTCTCCACAATCAGATGCTTGACCCGGATCGGCAGCCGCTCCAGCACTTCCTGCACCAATCCGGTAATCACGCGCCGGTCGTATTCCGTATCCAGCCCCGCAAGGGCGAACACGGCGCACTCCACCTCGATCTCCGCCTGCGGCACGCCGCTATCGTCCTTTTGTCGCAAATCTGCGATTGCTTCCCCGATTCCAAACACCAGTTCGTGGATCGCACCGTCTTTCCCGATGCCCTGATAATTGGATGAACCGCCTTTTCCTTGCCCGAGCACGTTGCCCTGCCGATCCATGAAGACGACAAGGCATTTCGTCCCTCCGCCGTCAATGGCCAGAAGGGGGATGCTGCGTTTTTGCATCAGGAACCACTCCACTCCGTCATGACTTGGTCCAGATGCTCCTGCGCCCGCTGAATTTTGCCCTTCGCTTGCTCCAGCCAATTCAGATGGGCGTGATGCTGATATATCCGGAGGTCGACCATGCGGTTGATTTCCTTCGGACTCGGTCCTCCCGGCAGCGAGCGGATTTCCACAAAATGCTCGGGATCGAGCGCCTGGCGCAGCGTTTCTTCGGTAAGCGACGTATCCCGACCGATGTGGCGGCGCGCGCTTTCGTTGACGATGGACAGCGTAATTTCGTTGGCCGCCAGACCTTGCGCCAGAGACAGCTTAACGACGTCGCTGACGATATGATGGGCTTTTCTGAACGACAAGCTGTCCGTCCGCACCAGCGTATCCGCCAGCTCCGTTACCGTGGCGAAGCTTCCCTTCGTCCGTTCGCGCAGCACCTCTTTGTTCACTTCCATCGTACCGACGACGGCGGCGAACAAACGGTACATTTTGTCCATAATGTCAAGGCTTCGCCAAGCGTAAGGCTGCATGTCGTCCTCGGTGTCCACAATGTCGCCGAACGGCGTATTGTGAATCATCGACAGCACCGTGTTCGTATTACCTACGCAGCTCGACAGCAAAGCGCGCATATGCTCGAACGAGACGGGATTGCGCTTCTGCGGCATGATCGAGCTGATCTGCACGTACGGAGCCGCCACTTTCAGCGTGCCGAACTCCTGCGTGCACCACAGCAGCATGTCTTGCACGACCCGGCCCAGGTTGATCGCCGCAAGCTGCACGGCCGTCGCCACTTCGCCCAAGTAATCGGCCCCGCCGATCGCGTCGTACGAATTGTCGATCAGCTCGTCGAAGGCAAGCAGCTCCATCATGTGCTCCCGGCTGATCGCAAATCCCGACGTCGTCAGCGCCGCCGCCCCCATGCTGCTCCGGTTGCAGTTCGCGTACGCCGCCATGATCCGGCGTATATCCCGGTTCAGCGAATCGACAACCGCCATAAAATAATGCGCCAGTGTCGTCGGCTGAGCCTGCTGCGTATGCGTGTAGCCGATCATCAGCGTATCGGCGTGGTCTCTGGCGAACAGCAGGAGCTGTTCATTGAGCTTCAGCGCGGAGGTCAGCGTCACGATCAGCTTCTCCCGCAGCACCATCCGGTAGATGGAAATGCCCATGTCGTTGCGGCTCCGCGCCAGATGCAAATTGCCGGCGATATCGCCCGCATGCTCCAGCATTTGATGCTCGACCTGGAAGAACAAATCCTCGAACTGCCCCGTGTAGCTTGCTTGGCGGAGCGCCTCCGGATCGATCGACCGGATCGCTTTGGCGATCTGCTTCGCTTCGTCCGCCGTCACGAGCTTTTGCTTCTCCAGCATAATCAGATGAGCCTTGTTGATGGCCATCATCGGGCCTAGCAAATGGGTCTTGGCTTCGTTAAAAGCCGGCTCCAGCACAACCTCCGTATACGTTTTACCGGGAAACGTCGTTCCTTCGGTCTCCATCCATTGTTCGCGATATCCCATAGCGTTACTTGGCCTCCCTATTGTTTCCTGTTCTCATATCCAGCCATTCTTTAATGAGCAAGTTCATATTGCGGCTTGCTTCTTCAACGATACGCTGTCCCGCCTCCAAGGAGCACTGCCGGATGCGGCCCGTATAGCCGTCCCAGCCTTGGGGGGTTCCTTCCACCAATACGTAAGGCAAAGGAGATAAAGGAGGACATGAATCTAATTCCAAGTCCGATTCCTGCACGATCACCATGTCCGGGCGAAACGCCTTCACGGCCGACATCTCGTACGGACCGCCGTGTCCTCTTCCCGCCATCCCTTGGAACAGCCCCAACCGCTGCGTAAAATCGACGGTCGCCATCTGCCACCAGTTGATCAGAAGAAAGCTGGCGTCGGGGTAGCTGCCGGTCACCGCCTCGGCGACGGTCCGGGACGGGCCCATATTGGCGTCGTGGGCGTTCAGCAGCACGATATTGCGGATGCCGAGCCGGCAGATGCCTTCGACCACATCGGTGAGATAATCGATAAAAATCGAGGGCCGGACCGAGATCGTTCCGGGATAATGCTGCGTTTTGCCCGGGCAGGCTGAGTACGGTACCGTCGGATAGATCAAAGGATGCAGCGAGGCATCGATCCGTTCGGCGAAGCCGTCCGCCAAGATCGTATCGGTCCCGAGTGGGGAATGCGGACCGTGGTATTCCACCGAACCCAGTGGGACGACGGCGAATTGCGCGCGCTCCGTCACTTGACCGATCTCCCGCCCGTGAACTCCGATTACATTCATATGCTCCTTAAACCTCCGCTTCTTCATCGTATGGGGGAGGACCCCGAAGGGTCCCCTCCTACTGCTGTATTGTTTGCTTGCTGTACGACAATAACGTGCGATTACTGCTTTTGACTAATCATATTCACAAACATGCGGATCGAGCCCGGAACCAAAGCCGGAATCTCGCGGTACCACACTAACGAGCTGTAAGTATATACCCCTTTGCCGTAATGCGCAGTGAGGAATGTGCCGGTAAACTCCTTCTCGCCCGGGTCCCCGTTCGAGATGAGCGCCGTATACTCCTTGCCCCATTCCGACGGATTGTAGGCGGAGCGGTCTTGAATCCAGTTGCTCCAATCCTGGTCCGTAATCTTGTTCGGCGAATTGAACATCGGATGATCCGGAGTCAGCATCGTCACTTTGGAATTCTCGTCCGTTACGCGCCACTGAATGAGCGGAGAGCCGATTTTGATCGGGTACGGAGCAAGCTCCGGCGACCATTTGTCTTCCGGCTTATGATATTGGACGACGAGATTGCCGCCATTTTGAACGTAGCTCAACAAGCGCTGATTGCTCGGAATCAGTTCCGGACGGAACGCGTAAGCGCGAATGCCCAACACGATTGTGTCATATTGGGAAAGATCCCCGTATTGGATATCCTTCGCTTCCAGCTTCACGACATCGACGCCGACTTGACGCAAGTATTGATCGATGTTGTCGAAACCGCTGGAGACGTAGCCTACCTTCAATTTGTCCGGAACCTTCAGGTCGAAGGCCTGGATTTTCAGCTCGGCCGGCTGCACCATGTACGTCTTGCCGATATGCGGATATTCGATGACCTGCGCGCCCTGCGTGCTCTGCACATCGCCGTTCTTCGCAACGGCCGTCACGGTGAATTTACCCGGCGCGACGTTCGAAGCGGCCTTGACCGTGAACGCGACGGACTTCGTTTCGCCTTTCGCCGCAAAGCTCAGCTCTTCGGCTGCCGGCTCCGCCGTCCAGCCTTCCGGCACGTTCAGCGACACCGTAGCCTTGGAAGCGCCCGGCGTATAGTTGCGCACGGTGACCTTTACCGGAATCGGCTCTTGCGATTTGAGCGTATTCAAAATGGTTGCGCTCGGGCTGAGCGACATCGAATATGGAGGCAGCACGGCTACAGCGTTCTGTGGCGTGACCTTCAGCGTCGTTGCCGTATCGTACGCCTGGTATTCGACCTTCGCGTTGAACACCGAAGGATCGTAAGGCTTGAACAGCAGTGCGTCCGCCGGAATCGTCACCTCGAAGGTCGCCGATGCCGTCTCGTTGTAGCCTAATTGCTCGAAGCTGGTCGCTCCGGCCGGCTTCGCCGTCCAACCGGCGGGCACGTTCAGGCTCAGGTTGATTTTGTTCAATTTCACGGAACCGCCGTTGAAGGCCGACACGGTGACCTTCGTCGTCTGACCGGCTACCAGCTCGCTTGCGGCCGGCTTGACCTTCGCCACGACGGACGCCGATTCCATGCTCGCTTTGTTCAACTGCTCTTCTTTGACATGGAGCCGGTAAAGCAGATCCTCCTTGGTCGCCGCCTCCAAACCGGATGCTTTGATGTCGGCCAGCGCCGTCTGGACGTCCGCTTTCATGTCATGGACTTCCTTCAGCACTTTGGCAAAGCTCGGGTAAGCGGCAACGACTTCGTCCGCATCCTTTTGCAGTTCGCGCAGGTGCTTGACAATCTTGTTGTCTTTGCCCTTCGCGTCGATTTCTTTCGCCAAATCCTCGAAGGTGAAGGCGATGCCGTCGAAGAAGTCTTTTTCCTTGTCCGCCGATTTCACCGTGCTCAGATCCAGCTTGTAGTAATTGCTGAACAAATCGCCTTGTACGGGACCTTCGTCATAGACCTTCCCCATGCCTTGGCTCTTGTGCATGAAGCGGGATTCTTCCCCGAGCTGGAGATAAGACGACCCATAGATTTCGTTGTAATCCCCGATCGGCGCATTCACGGTGTAATCCTTGGCATTGGCAGGCAGATACAGCTTCTTGATCTGCCAAGGCTGAAGCCCTTGTTTCAGATGTTCAGGGAAAATCTCCGGATTCGCGGCATCTTTGAACGCCCGAACGGTAAGGACGTTGATCGTTCGGTGATGCCCGTGCGTGGAGGCTTCATTCAAAAACGAAGGAATGATCACATCCGGACGCAGCTCGCGAATTTTCCGAATCAATCGTTCGTAAGCGACCGAGTCGCCCCATTTCTCCAGCGTTTCCTCTACGCTCTTGGAAAAGCCGAAATCGTAGATCGGATCGTCCAACTGCTCGCCCAGCATACCCAACGTCACATTGGTGATTTTGGACGCTTCCTGCAGCTCACGGGTCCGAATGATGCCGAGGGCTTGCCCCAGCTCGCTCCCGATTTCGTTCTGTCCCCCTTCTCCCCGGACAGCGATGACGCTGGAGGTATTTACCCCTCGCCCCAAGGAAAGATACGCCAAGGTCGCGCTGTGTTCATCGTCCGGGTGAGCCCCTGTGTTCATCGCGCTGGCAATCGTGGTCAGCGGTTTAATCGACTTCCACAGATCGACGACGCCCCGGTCCGCATACGCGGGCTGAGCTTGCGCGGGCAGCAGCATGCCGCCCGCCAGTACGGCGCTCATGACAATGGAACAAAACTTTGAGGTCGACTTACCCTTGATCATCTAACTCCTCCTCTGATGGTGGAATGTTCCTCAGCCGGAAATGGCCTTTTTCCCGCTGTATATCATAACGTGGATGATGAACTCCTAGGTGTTCCCACGAGATGACCGTCAGTTACACGGCCGTGCTGTCACCCGTCATTTTGCGCGAAACGAACAGCACGATGATGATCAACGTAATTTGCAGCACGCCGTATGCGCAAGCCGTACCGAATTCGAACGAATACATCCGCTGGAAAATCTCGACGGAAAGCGGCGTGCTTCTCGCGGTGAAGAGCAGAATGGAGGAAACGAATTCCCCGATGCCCTGCACGAACGCGAGCAGCGTGCCCGCAAGTATCCCGCTCAGCGCCATCGGAAAGACGACCCGCCTGAAGCTGTACCACCAGGAAGCGCCAAGGTTGCGCGCCGCTTCCTCGACCGATGCGTCCATCTGGACCAGCGTCGCCGACGTGGAGCGGAACACGAGCGGCAAATGGCGGACGAAATACGCCAAAGGCAATATCCAGAAGCTGCCGATCAGCACTTGGTTGAAGCTGAATACGGTCGGCTCGCTGAAAGCGGCGATCAGGTTGACCGCGACGACCGTTCCCGGCAGCGCCCACGGCAGCATGATCAGCACGTCCAGCAGCGTTTTGCCTTTAAATTTCAAGCGGACCATCGCATAAGCGGCCGCCACGCCGAATATAATGTTGCCGATCGTCGCCACGAAGCTCATCTGAAAGCTGTTCGCAATCGGCCGCCACGTTTTGCTGTCGGTAAACAGCTTCACATAGTGCTTCGCCGTATATTCCGGAGGAAGAATCTGCGTCGTCCACGTGCCGTCCGTCGAGAACGAAATCAAGACCAGCACGAGAATCGGCAGCAGCAAGATGATGACGCCGATAATCGACAGGATCATCGCGATATACTTGCCTACGGCGCTTTTCACTTCCGTGCGGTGCACGCTGACGCCTTTGCTCATGTTCTGGTAATTGCGCAGCCCTTGGTACCAGCGCATCACGAGCAGGAACAGGATAGACACGACGGACAGGATCGTGGACTGCGCCGCAGCCATATCCAGATTGCCGTTCGTCCGGGACAAATAAATCTGCATCGTCATCGTCCGCTCGATCCCGAAAATGAGCGGAGCCGTATAGGACGCCATCGCGATCATGAAGACAAGCAGCGAAGAGGCGACCAGCGCCGGCGTCAGCATCGGTAGAATGACGCGCCGCCATATATAGATCCGTCCTGCGCCGAGACTCGCCGCCGCCTCTTCCAGAGACGGATCGAGACCGCGGATCGCCGAGGAAGCCGTCATGTAAAAGTAAGTGTACATCGTAAACGTATGCACCACGAGCACGCCCCAGATCCCTTTCAAGGAAAACGGCACCTGATCGAGATGAAACAGCGCTTTGAGCGCTCTTGGGATAATGCCGCTTTCGCCGTACAAGAACGTAAACGACAGCACGCCGACAAGCGGCGGCAAAGCCATCGGCACAAGGACGAGGACGGCCAAAATTTTCCGGCCGGGAAACTCGTAGCGCTCCAGCAGGAACGCCATGGCGACGCCAACGATCGCGCAGGTGATGACGCTTAAGACGGAAATATAAATGCTGGTCCAGAGCGCCTCCAGGTTGGACGTATGCTCCAGGCTAAAAAACTTGGTATAGTTTTTCAGCGACAACTGATCCTCTACCTGGATACTTTGCACGAACGTCTGGAACAACGGATACACGACATAAGCCAGGAGCACCAAAAATAGAGGCGCGACCAGGACATAGACGAAATAAGGCGAGTGCGTGAAGGAGCCCAGCTTGGATGAACTTGTTCCCAATTTAGATCTCATAGATTCATCCCCTCGCTATCCCAAGAAATAGATGCTTTCTTTTGGAATGAACAGGGCGATCTCTTCCCCGCGTCCGCGCACCCGGTGCCCTTGATTGACGAACATCGCTTTCAATTGCTGGCCCGCCACCTGCGATACGTAATTCACGCTGACTCCCGTAAATTCGGAGATGACCACGTTCCCGTTGACCACATTGTCTTGCTGCTCTCCTCGCAGCGCTTCGCGGACCGCTTCCGGACGGATGGACATCGTCACACTCTTGCCCGCCTCCAGCTTGCAGTCCGGGGAAGCGTTGGCGGTCAAGCCTCTCAGGCTAAGGCCCGGAGCGAAACGGACGACCGCTTCGCCGCCCTCGACTCGCTCTACGGTTCCTTCCCACAGATTGGACTCTCCAATAAAGGAAGCGACAAACCGGTTGACCGGGCGGTTATATATTTCTTCTGGACTTCCGATCTGCTGGACGACACCGCCCTGCATGACCATGATCCGGTCGGACATCGCCATCGCCTCGGCCTGATCATGCGTGACGTAGATCGTTGTAATTCCCAGCTCCAGCTGAAGTCTCTTGATTTCGATTCTCGTTTCTTCTCTGAGCTTCGCATCAAGGTTCGATAACGGCTCATCCAAGAGCAAAATTTGCGGCTCGATGACCAGCGCGCGAGCCAAGGCAACCCGCTGCTGCTGGCCGCCGGACAATTGATCGATACGGCGGTTGCCGTAGCCTTCCAAGTGAACCTGCTTCTGTGCGCGTTCGACACGCTGAACGATTTCGGATTTCGAGATTTTCCTTACTTGCAGACCGAATGCGATATTCTCAAACACCGTCATGTGCGGAAACAAAGCATAGTTTTGGAACACCATTCCCGTGTTTCTTTTGTTTGGGGGAAGGTTCGTGACATCTTGATCGCCGAATACGATACGGCCCTCGCTCGGATAATAAAACCCCGCGATCATCCGCAGCGTCGTTGTTTTGCCGCAGCCGCTCGGCCCGAGAAAGGTGAAGAACTCCCCCGGTTGAATCCGAATGTTGACATCCGTAACTCCCTTGACATTTCCGAATTGTTTGCTGACGTGATCCAGTATGACCTCTATCAAGCAGGCTTCCTCCTTTGGTAAAATGATCAGGCGGAGGAGCTCCTCCGCCCGAATGCATTATTTGGAACCTTTCCCTTTGATGTTCTCATCCCAATGCTGCATCCATTCTTTCTCTTTTTGTGCCATGACGGCCCAATCGATATTCAGCGGTTTTAGCTCCAGCCCTTTTAACCAAGCCGGAAGCGTGTCTTTGTTGATGTCCGTACGCGTCGGAATCTGATACAGCTTCTCCGCCAGCTCGACGCGCAGCTTCGAATCGAAGAGGAACTCATAAAATTTCTTGGCGGCTTCCATGTTTTTCGCGCCTTTGACCACTCCAACGCCGTCGACCAGAATCGGCGCTCCGCTCGCAGGGTAAATGAAGTCGAACGGCTGCTTTTGCAGCTCCTTCTGGATCATAATATCCTGCAGGTTCCACAGCGACAGCGTGCCTTCTTCGCGCGCCAGCTTCAGGTACAGGTTGGTCGGATCTTGGGCGTATTCCTTCGTATTGGCGTCAAGCTTTTTCAGCCAGTCGTACCCTTTCTTCGGATCGTTCGCGTCTTGACGGTAAATCAGGGAAGAATAAATCGTTCTCATCGTTCCGGAAGCAAGCACGCCGCGAATGATGATTTTGCCCTTGTACTTGGCGTCCAGCAGGTCGTCCCAATCTTTGGGAGCATCTTCTTTTTTCAGCGCTTTGGAGTTGTACATGATGACTTCCGGCAGCAGCATTTCGCCGTACCAGCGGTCCTGGCTGTCTTTGTACATCGCCGGAATTTTGTCGGCAAAGCTCGGTTTGACGCTCTCAAGCAGCCCTTCGTTCGCCGCCGTCATCAGCGCCGATTGCGTGCCGCCCCACCAGAAATCGGCTTGCGGGTTCGCTTTCTCCCCGCGCACGCGCTCCAGTACCTGCTGTGCCCCCATGGTAAGAACCTCAACTTCCATCCCCGGGTTTTGCTCTTTAAATTTGGGAATAATTTCTTCGACGACGTTCTTATCCCTGGCCGTATAAATGACCAGCTTCTGCTTCTCGGGCTTCGATGCCCCGGACGATTTGTCTTCCGGCTTTTGAGCGCCGTCGGAAGCCCCTCCTCCACAGGCCGTCACCGTCAGCATCGCCATGCTAAGCACGGCCCCCGTTAACCAAGTCGTTGCTTTTTTCTTTGTCATGTTTTGACCTCCTGTACTTTATGCAAAATTGTAAGCGTCTTCACTTGAGCCAAACAGCATCGGAAGCGACAACGCCGCTTACCGCTGCTGCTTGGAAGTGGACGGAAAAGCCTCCAGCGCGCAATGAATCGCCCCGATAAGTCCCGCCTGATCGCCGAGCGAAGCCATCTCGATCCGGGGAACGGAAGGAACCCAGTCGGTTAACCATTGTTGTATTTTATGAACCCCTTCGTCCCCGATATGCAGCATTTCTCCGCTGAGGATCAGAAGCGCCGGGTCCATCACGCTTGTTAGATTGGCGATGCCGTAGGTCCAGTGCCGGCAAATGTCGTCGAGAAGCGTCTGCGCCGCTTCGCCCCCGCTTTTCGCTTGATCGACGATTTGCTTGACGATGCTCTCGCTCTCGTCCATCGAAGGGAGGATGGCTTTGGCCTTCTCGCGAATGGCCCGTACGGAATAGTTGCGCTCGAATACGCCGTATTCTCCCTTGGTCTGGTTCCCGACCGGACCGATCACCATATAGCCGATCTCCCCGCTCGCCTCTTTGGCTCCGCGGTATAGTTGCCCGTCGATCATAATGCCGGCGCCGATCCCCGTTCCTGCATACATATATACCAGATTGGAATGCCCGACGCCGATGCCCTTGTGAAATTCGCCGAGCGTCATCAAGTTAACATCATTCTCGATGACCACAGGCAGCCCCAAGGCCGCTTCGATCTCCTTCCGCACGGGCAGCCCCATCCATCCCGTACTGGGGGCGTAGCTAACCGTACCTTCGCTTCGCTGGGTAATCCCCGGCAAGCCGAGCCCCATGCCAAGCAGCCTTGCTTTATCGAATCCGCTTTCGTTCAGCAGCGCCGCAAGCCCTTGCTCAATGCTCTGAATGGCCGTCTCTCCGTTCATCGGATGCGGCAGGCACGTCGCGCGCTGAACCAGCAGCTCCCCCTTCAGGTCGGCGATGGCCAACTGTAAGGTGCTGCCTTCGAATACCGCGCCGATGACGCCGTAAGCTTGAAAGTTATATTCCAGAAGGATGGGCTTCCTGCCGCCCTTCGATTCTCCGAACCCGACTTCGCTGATCAAGCCTTCCACGATCATCTCGTCCACCAAGGCCGATACGCACGGTCGGCTGAGCTCCGTTAATTTCGCCAAATCGGCTCTCGATACCCGGGGGTTTTCTCTCAACTGATGAAGAATGCCTTCCCGGTTAATGTGCTTCACCAGCTTGGCGTTTCCCGTTTGGCCTCTGCCAATCAATACGCTGTCCCCCCTTTCCGAATAAGTTAGTTAAAATGACTAACAAAGTTTTCTTGTTATCATTTTATTGTATCCGCTTACATATTGTCAACAACAAATTTTCACATCTCTCTACATCTTTTCGCTGCTCCGAAAGCCGGCTTCTGTTCCGTGTTAAAGTAATAGACCGGAACTCCTTATTTGTAAGGAATCCCGGTCATTTTAGTCTCCAAAATGTTTATGCAAGTTTAATGTTTTCACTTCAGAACCAGTGCCCTTTATAGGGTAACGGTTCCTCAAATTGCACACCTAACTGCTCGGCTGCTGCAACAGCCCAAAATGGATCCCTTAGCAAAGGCCTTCCAATTGCAATAAGGTCGGCGCGTTCATTTTGCAAAATTTCTTCTGCTTGCAGTCCGCTTTTAATTAGGCCTACAGCTGCTGTCGGAATTGCTACTCTTCTCCGAATAGCTTCGGAATACGGAACCTGATAACCCGGAAACGTATTTGGGGGTTCGGGATGAACTCCTCCACTGCTGACGTCTATCAGGTCAACGCCCTGTTCTTTCATCATAGCGGAATATTGAACCGTATCATCGATACGATTGCCGATCTCCCCATATTCCTCTGCCGATATCCGTACAAAAAGAGGTCCGCTCCATACGCTGCGTATGGATTCAATAACCTCGCCAAGCAGGCGGTATCGTCGTTTCAAGGAACCGCCGTAACCATCTGATCTTCTGTTCGTATACAAAGATAAAAAGTCATTTAGCAAATAGCCATGCGCTGCATGCAATTCGATTACATCGAAGCCGGCTGCGGTTGCTCGAGCGGCGGCTGCTTTAAAGCTTTCAATCAGATCTTTAATCTCTTCTATCGTTAGCATACGACTCTCTCTGCCTTGGTGAGGAAGGCCGGATGCTGAAACCGCGAATTCCGGCAAACTTGATTTACGACCGGCATGCCAAAGCTGAATTCCAACTTTCGAACCCTGTTGGTGCAGCATTGCAACCAGTCGTTTCAGTTCCGTAACCTGATCGTCACTCCAAATTCCAAGTGATCCATGATCTCTGCCATCTTTTGTGACAGCCAATACTTCCAGCATAATGAGTCCTACCTGGCCAAGCGCTCGAGCTCCATAATGAAGTACATGCCAATCTGTAATCTTTCCATCTTCGAGTGCCGACGCTGTGCCCATCGGAGACATCATAATCCGATTTTTCAGTTCCAGATTACGGATTTTCATTGGTGAAAATAATAAACTCACACCCACTCTCCCCCTCCATCTTTTCTAAGTAATCATTTTCAAATTCTTCTTTATTATATATAGTTAAAGCAATGGTTTGAATGGATTAAAAACGGTCCATTAATGTACTTCCCTAATTATAATAGGAATATAAGATCAGGAACTTTATTTTTTAAAGGAGCGAATTGGAATGGATAACACAGACAAAAAAATTATCGAGATCTTACAAGAAAAGGCGAGAATTTCCATGAGGGAGCTCAGTAGTTTGGTAAGCCTGTCCCAACCGGCAGTTACAGACCGAGTCCGTAAATTGGAGGAACATGGAGTGATACGTAATTATCGTGCGGTCATTTCCCCCTCTACAATCAAAAAGTCGATTACCGCGTACTTGATGTTTTTAACAAAAGATTGCGAAGGGTTAGTCGAATATTGCAGACAATCCGTTGATCTAATCGAATGCCACCGAATCAGCGGACAATATAATTACCTTCTAAAAGTTGTAACCGAATCGATGCAGTCCCTAGAGGAATTTACCAACGCTTGTGGAAAATACGGGGATTCCGTGACGTTAATTGTGATGTCGTCACCTATTGAAAACAAGCCTTTAATTCCGCTAGTCGATCACAACTAAGAGCTGAAAACGTATGCATTTTATGATGTTAAAAAAAATTTGAAATTTGGTGTAAAACAACACAGAAATCCCAGACATTATCAGTTATGATTAGACACATGGTAAGCGATGATATCGGATCTGTATCTGGGCACTTGGATTCGATGGAGCTAGTAGTGCAACCGGACCACCCTTTCATGCGAAGGGTGTTTTTTGTTATTTTCCAGGAAGTAATTATTCGGAGGTGGTAAAGAGGTAATGGCAAAGAAGAAAATCAGTACGCTACTCGTCGCTCTGTTGATCATGATGCAGGCGCTGTATGCATTCGGCTTCTCGCCTCAGGTTCATGCAGCCGCGATTTCCAGCAACATTATCGATAGCGTAACGATGGCGGTGTACGACAAGTCCGGTAATGTGGTAACGGAGGACGTATACGAACCGGGCTCGAAGGTGAAATTGGACTATAACTGGTCCTTGCCTAACGGCCACGGTTACAAGAACGGAGATACGTACACGTTCAAGCTGCCGGAGCAGTTCAAGCTTTACAACGATATCCCTGAGCAGCCGCTTATGTCAGGCAGCGATGCGATTGGGAAATTCAAGGTCATCAGGGACAGCCATGAGGTTATTATGACCTTGGACATGATCGAGAACTTGTCGGATATCAGAGGTACTTTGACTTTCCAGACAGTATTCGATACGCAAGTGATTAATGGAAGTACGACACAGATTATTAAAATTCCGGTGAAAGACGGAGAGCAGGTTTTTACGCTCCACTTTAAACCGAACGTTGCTTCAACCATCGGAAAAAGCGGCGTAGCGAAAGGCTACAATACGAAAAGCATCGATTGGACGGTAGATGTGAACAAAGAACTGGCCGCCGTCCAGAACGCGGTCGTGACCGATCCGATTCCAGCCGGGCTGGGCGTTCCGGTCACCGTCTCCGTATATGAGCTTAACGTAAACTTGAACGGCACCGTAGTTCAGGGAGCGCCGGTGGACGGCAGTCAGTACAGTATGAGCACAGAAGGTAATGTCCTAAAGCTCAGCTTTAATGAAAGTCCGATTCGAACGGCTTACCGTATTCAGTACACGACGCCGGTTAACGACGGAGACAAAACTTCATTTGTGAACAAGGCGACATTTGAAGGCAGCAACATTCAGCCGACAAGCGCTACAGCCACCGTCACGGTGCAGCGCGGCACGGCTCTGGACAAATCGTCGCCGAAATATGATACCTACACGCAAACGATCGACTGGGAAATCAAGTACAATTACAACGAGAAGACAGTCACCCAGGCCAATGCTTTCTTGACGGATTTGTTCAACGATACGCAGGAGCTGGTAGCGGGTTCGCTCCATGTCTACCAGGTGACGATCGACGCAAATGGCGGCGAGACTCTCGGAGCCGAATTGCCTGCAGCGAGCTACAAGGTAACCCCGGAGGCTGCAGCGGGAAGCAACGGCTTTAAACTGCAGTTCCTGCAGGACATCTCGTCCGCTTACAAAATCAAGTATCAAACCAAAGCCAATCAGCGCGTGATTAACTGGGCTAAGATAACAAACAAGGTGACTTCCGGGAGCGGAGACAGCGATACGGCTACGCGCGAAATCTACCAGTGGGTTATTACCAAGAGCTTCTGGGAGGTGGATTACCAAGCCAAAACGGCAGTCTGGGGCATTTCGCTAAACGAGGACAGCCAGCCGATGACCAAGGTGGTCGTGACGGACAATTTCCCTAACAAAGGTATGCGTCTCCTTCCGGGATCGCTGGCCGTTAATGAAGGGAACAAGCCGATGAACGCGGCGGATTACACCGTAGACGCCTCCGTACCGTCGGATCAAGGCTTTAAGATTACATTTAACAGAGCGTTGAACGGACCGGTGTTGATTACTTATACCACCGAGTTCAACATGGATTGGCTCGCCAACAATGCGACGAATTTTTTGAATAAAGCTACGGTCGCGTGGGTCGACGTCAAATCCAAGGATCAAACGAAGACGGTAACCGTCACGCTTGATCCAAGGAACGAAGCGAAGAACAACGGGTTTAAAAACGGTGTCTATGACGCCTCCCTGAAACAAATTACGTGGGAAGTCGGCGTGAACTATAACGGCAAGACGCTTGCCGGGGCGGTCGTTCAAGATACGCTCGAGTCCGGCCAGAAGCTGCTCGACAATTCGCTTGTCGTATACAACATGAACATTGCAGCTGACGGCACTCCGTCGAAGGGTACGATTGTCGACAGCACGCATTACAACTATACGGTCGGCAAGGACAACAAGCTGACGGTGACTTTCTTGAAGCCTATTTCGGCTCCATACTATATTGTCTTTAAGACAAGTCTTGAAGGAAAGCTGATTGACAATAAAGTAAACAACACGGCAAACGTATTCGATGGAACAGCGCCGGTATCGAAAAATTTGACGGCTTCCGTCAACATTCCTCACGGTGGCGAATACTTGAACAAGAGCGGTGCACAAAACGGCGATAAAATCAATTGGACGGTTCTCATTAACCGCGGACAATCTGCGGTAACGAATGCCAAAATCGTCGATACGCCATCCGAGAATCAGCTTCTGCTGCCCGATACGTTCAAATTGTTTACGACCAAAGTAGACGCTAACGGTAAGGTTTCCAAGGGAGCCGCACTAGTCAAAGAAGTGGATTATTCGCTGGAAATCAAGACGGACGATAGCGGAAAGCAGTCACTCGAATTGAACTTCCTGAAAAAACTATCTACCGCAGCTATTTTGGAATATCAATCTTTGATCATTGCCAAAGATCAGGATAAAGTCTCCAACAAAATCGCATTTACAGGCAATAACGAAACTACGGTGACCAAGGATACATCCACCAGCATCGTCGTTGGAGTCAGCAGCGGATCCGGTACGATCGGCGGGGTCAGAGGCTCGCTTACCGTCGTGAAAGTGGACGCAGCGAACGATAAAACCCGTCTTGGCGGGGCAACCTTCGAGCTTTACCGGAAAACCGGCTCGGATAAACTTCTTGTCGGCACGCTGACAACCGATGCGAGCGGAACGGTCATCTTCAAGAAATTGCTCGCCGGAGATTATGTCGTGAAGGAAACGGCGGCTCCAGACGGCTATGTGCTCGATGCCAAAGAGTATCCGGTTTCGATTAAAAGCGCAGACGGCTTTCAGTTAACCGTCGCCAACACCAAATTGGCTACACCGGAGCCACCGGTAATCAAAGGCTCGTTGACGGTGAAAAAGGTAGATTCGGCGCAAAACGATCTGCTGCTCAGCGGCGCGACCTTCGAGTTGTATGAGAAGAAAGGCGCCGGCTTGAAGCTCATCAGCACAAAAACGACGAATGCGGGCGGTACGGTCTCGTTCGATAAGCTGCCCGTAGGAGATTATGTTGTAAAGGAAACGGCGGCTCCAGACGGTTATGTGCTTAATTCCAAGGAGCATTCGATTTCGATCCAAAACACGAACAACGTTAAGCTCACAGTCACAAACGAAAAGGTCAGCACACCGAAGCCGCCGACACCAACAACGCCAACAACACCGCCGGCAGTTCAAGGCATGTTGACGGTGAAAAAGGTAGATTCGGCGCAAAACGATCTGCTGCTCAGCGGAGCAACCTTCGAGCTTTACGAGAAGAAAGAGACAGGCTTGACACTGATCGGCACGAAAACGACGGATGCAAGCGGAACGGTCGTTTTCGATAAGCTGCCCGCAGGGGAATACGTTGTGAAGGAAACGGTGGCTCCAACCGGTTATGTGCTCGATTCCAAAGAGCATCCGGTTTCGATTAAAACCGCAGACGGATACTCGTTAACGGTAACTAACGCGAAATCTTCGTCGGATTCGGGTTCGTCGGATTCAGGTTCTTCGGATTCAGGTTCGTCCGGTTCTTCGGGTTCGTCCGGTCCTTCTTCGCCGACGACAACCATAACCACAACAACAACGACGCCGAATTCGACGTCGATGGGAGTTCAACCGGACGGCAATAAACCGAATGATAATGAAACGATCGATAGCAATCCCGAGGTTCCGTTAGGCCCTCCGACGGTTGACCCGTCGCAGAACGGGGATAAAACGACCCCGCCGAACCTTTCGAAAAATCCGGAAAAACCGGACGGGAACGAAACGATCGAGCTTGCGAATCGGGAAGTGCCACTAGGCAACCCGCCGAGCGACAAAACTAAAAAAGAAACGCTGCCGCAAACAGGAGAATCCAACCCTGTCTACATCCAACTGGCAGGTGTTGCCTTGGTCCTTCTTGGATTTATGATGCGTCGTAAATTTATGAAGAACACCTAGGTGGCTTTTCTAAAACTTTTCCTAACGCGTGCCTCTTCCGGCGCGCGTTAGGCCTTTTGCCAGGACTAAGGAGGGAGCTAGGATGATCAAAAGAACGCTGCCGATCCTGTGTATTTTTCTGGGAATAGCGATTTTCCTCTACCCTGCGATTAACGATCGCTATGAAAGCTACCAGCAGCAGCAAATGATGAATCAATGGGCGGAAACCTTGAAGCGTATCGATCAAGCTGCCGATACCACAGATTCGAATCAGCAAACGCTTAATCTCGTACCTGTATCGGCAGTCGCTGCTGCTGCTCCTGCGGACAATCAGCCGCAGTCTTCGAATGCCGAGCCGGAAACCGTACCGGACCCATTGCAGGGGAAGCCCATCGAGGGAGTTTTGACCATCGAGAAGATTAAACTGAAGCTGCCGATTATAACGGATGCAACCGTGAACAATCTGAAGTTTTCCGTTGCGAGCATCGCAGGTACCGGGAAAGCCGGCGCCGTAGGGAATTATGCCATTGCCGGACATCGCAACTTCACGTACGGGAAAAATTTTAACAGGCTGGATGAGGTCGACAAAGGAGATATCGTCGAAGTCGATACCGGAAAACAGCAATACCGGTATGAGGTCCAAGAGAAGCTATACGTTCTCCCTGAGGATGTCTGGGTGCTGAAGGGCAACGGCAAAGACAAGGAAATTACGTTAATCACCTGTCATCCTATGGAAAACCCGACACATCGTATCATTGTGAAAGGGAAATTGATAGAGAACCAATAATATGGTATGCTAGAGACATAAAATAAAAAATATTCGGTGCTTTCAACCGACAAAGGCAAACCTAACGAAAGTTGGGGACGCAAAGCTAAAGGGCCTTCCTTAGTGTTTAACTAAGATGGCAGCCAGTTACCGAAAGGGGAGCTTTTTTATGTTCAAAAAGCTTTTGGCGATGACATTCATCACTACATTGCTGCTCGCAGCACCAAAAGGAACATATGCCGCAACCGAAACTTACCAAATCGACCGAACCGCTCTGAATAAGGGACTTATCGCGGTTAATTACACACATAATCCCGATACGAAAACGATTGTTCGAATATCGAAGGGCAATGAAAACTACGACTATAACTTGACGAACGGAGCGCGTTATCCGTTGCAGCGAGGCAATGGCACGTACAGCGTTCTGATCGCGCAGTTACTAAGCGATAATAAGTATAAAGTCATTTCGAAAGAAAGCGTCGAGCTGAAATTGGAAAACGAAAATGCGGTTTTCGTCCAATCGATTCCGCTTATTAACTGGAACGTCCATACGAAAGCCGTCGTCCAGACCACCAAGCTGACGAACGCCGCAAAGACCGATATGGAAAAAACGGCGGCAATCTATACTTACATCACGAATAACATCAAATACGATTACGAGAAAGCTCAAACGGTCAAATCGGATTATATTCCTAGTCTGGATGCCGTTTATGATTCGTCGAAAGGCATTTGCTACGATTACGCGGCCATATTTGCGGCGATGGCCAGAAGTCAAAATATTCCAACCCGCCTGGTTATGGGATATGAAGCCTCGGCTCCATCGACGTACCATGCGTGGAATCAAGTTTTTTTAAATGGGCAATGGATCACAATCGACACGACGTACGACGCACCCCGTGTGCAAAACGGCGAGAAAACCCCGATGATCAAAAATGCGGCGGATTACACGATTACTCAGGTCTATTAGTTCGATATAAAGAACAACATAGGACTCTATTACGAACCTCAACCGTATTCGTTCGAAATACGGTTTTTCTTTGTTCATTTTTCTAACCGATATTGACAGAGGCACCCCGAGAAGGTATGATTCAAATACAAGTTTTTCCATTGGAATTTACAACTTTGCTAGAGGAGGCTTTTCGCCATGCATCGTTCCGTTAACAAGAAGAAAAGGTTTTTCCCGCTCGCAGCCGTCAGCTTATCGGCGGCTTTGCTCTACTCCGGACTGTACGGCGGTACCGCGGTTCGCGCGGAAGCAGCCACCGCTCCTGCGGCATCGTCTTCTGCGGTGTCCTCCCCCTCTGCGGCGGCCTATAAAGCTTTTTTGCAGAGCCAGTACAAGATTCAGCTGCCGGCTGTGCCTACGAAAGGCGAATTTATCCGGGACGTGGCGAAAGCGCTGAAGCTCGAAGGCTCCCCTGCCGGGGAGAACCGGTTTAACGATCTGAAGCCCGAAGACCCTGCATACGCGGCCGCCCAGGCTTTGGCCGAGAAGGGTGTTTTGTCCGGCGGGACGCTGCAAGCGGCGGCTCCCCTCACGGAAGATGCGGCGGTCTATATTGCGCTGAAAGCCGCTAATTTGAAGGAGCTCGCCTATACATACCCCGAAGCGAAAATCAAATCGGCGCTGCGCAAGCTCGGCATCGACTACCCCGGTAATCCGAAATTGTCGCTGCAAGCGGCGCAGGAATTGGCGGCGGCCGTGGACACGGGCCTGCTCCCTGCCGCGTGGCATAGCTCGTTCGCCCTCGGCGACGCGGCATCCGGCGATTTTGCCGCCGACCTGCTCGGCAGCGTCCTGTCGTTCAAAGGCGCTTACAAGCACGCGATTGGCTCCGTGGCCGACGAGGATATTTTCGCCAAGCTGTACCAAGCATATCAGACGCAGGGTCTGATTCAGGTGAAGGAGCTGCAAGCCGTCGTCGACGAAGCGCTGAAGCAGAACTTGATCACCGGCTACAATCTGAAGGACTCCCGCTACAGCGCGAACTTCGAGCCGAAGCTGTCGCTGACTTACGGGCACGACGATATTACGCACGCCGTACAATTGATCGGACTGCTGCGCAGCGAGGGCTTGAATGCCAAAGTGCAGTTGGAGCCTAAAACGTCGGCCTTCGTCTACCTGAAGGAGTGGGGCGAGCCGAAGCAAACAGATAGCTACAAGGTCGTGCAGATCGAGAACGGCAACTACATCGCCTATGCGAAGGAATATGATATTGCCTTCGAATTTGATACGGCAGAGCAAAAAGCGAAGTTTCAGAACGTGATTTTCCAATATGCCAAAAAAAACAGCGAGGACACCAAAAGCTTGATCGCCAACTCCTGGTGGCAGCCGCTCTACTATTCGCTTACCCCGGTGGACACGTACAAGGACATCTCGAACAATAAGCTGACCGCAGGCCATTATTATGCGCAGACGTTCTCCTTATCGGACAAAACCGCAGAGATCGCATCCGGTCTTCAAAAGATCCGTCCCGACGCCAAAGTGGAGTCTTACCGCTTCTGGGTCGATGAACCGTTCTACAACTATTTGCTCGGCGGCTATAAATAAACCTGCGCTAACCACGCTTAGAGGAAGGGACATGGAGGGCTTCGCAGCCCCGCCACGCCCCTTCCTTGTTTTATACGCTCTACCTGTTCCCGGCCGCCTGTGGCTTCGAACCGTCTTCGTACGGCATTCCCTCTTCCCGCCAGCGGATATACCCGCCGCTCAAGTTAATCACTTCTTTGATCCCGCCAGCCTGCAGCAAGCTTGCGGCGATGGCCGAGCGCGCGCCCGAACGGCATTGCAGCAAAACCGGCTTATCTCGCGGAATTTCGCTCAAGCGGCCGGGCAAATTGCCCAACATAAGATGCTGCGCGCCGGGAATGCGTCCTTCCTGCCATTCGCTCAAGCTTCGCACATCTACCAGATGCACGTTCCCCGCCTTCACCTTCCCGGCCATCTCGGACGGGGTCGCTTCGGCATACGACTCCATGCGCGAGGAATCCGCCGCGCGAAGCTTGCCCGCATCCATATAGCCGGTCACGTTGTCGATGCCGATGGATCGGAGCGCGGTCAAGATGTCCAGCCATTGGTCCGGCTTCGCCAATACCGCCAGCGGACGCTCGTAATCGATCAGCCAGCCGGCCCAGTTCGGAAACGATTTGTTATAGGGTATATTGATCGTCCCTTCCAAATGCCCTTTGGCGAACTCCTTGGCAGGGCGGGTGTCGATCACCGCTGCGCCCGCCTCACGCAAGGCGGTTAACACTTCCAGCGACCCCAATTCCACTACCGCCGCAAGGCGGCCCAGCAGCTCCGGTCCCTTCCGGTTTACCTGCTTCATCACAGCAAAATAACGCGGCGGCTCGGGCTGTCCATCAAGCAGGGCCTGAACGAATGCCTCTTCGTCCGTAGAAGACAGCGCCGGGTTAAACCGCTTCTCGTAGCCGACGGTGGAGGACGGCACCGCCCCGAGCGACTTGCCGCATGCGCTGCCTGCCCCATGCGCCGGCCAGACCTGCAAGTAATCCGGCAGTCGCTTGAATTGCTGGAGAGAGCGGAACATCGCCCGGGCTCCGGCCTCGGACGTGCCGAGAAGTCCGGCCGCTTTTTCCAGCAGGTCCGGCCTGCCGACATCGCCCACAAAGACGAAGTCCCCCGTGAAAATGCCCATCGGTTCGTCCGCGCCCCCGCCGAGATCGGTCAGCAGCAGCGAGATGCTCTCCGGCGTATGGCCCGGCGTGTGCAGAACCTCGAACGACAGGTTGCCGACCGTAAACCGGTCTCCGTGCTTTACAAGCCGACACTCCGCCTCTTCCGCGTACCGGTACCGCCAATCGTCGCCGCCCTCGTCCGATAGATACAGCTTTGCGCCATGCCCGACGCCAAGCTCGCGGGCCCCGGAGACGAAGTCGGCGTGAATATGGGTTTCCGTAGCGGCAACAAGGCGCATCCCTTCCGCTTCGGCGGTCCGCAAGTAAGGCGCCGGATGGCGGCCGGGATCGATCGCGATCGCCTCACCCGTTCGTTGACAGCCAACCAGATAAGAGGCGTGAGCCAGTTTTTCATCGTAAAAATACCGCAGCAGCATATTCCTTCCCCCTTTAAAATTTGCTTCTTGGGCAGTCCCCTTTCATTTGCCTCGCTACATCCGTCCTTTTAACATGCCGTTCCAGTACATGACGGGCAGCACGTTTTTCTTTAATAAGTACATGCTGAGCCGTTCCTTCGATTGATCGAATGGGAACGTCTCCTGCGGCGTCAGGTTATAATCGAACTCGGCCAGCACCAGCCGGTTGTACCCGGTGACCAGCGGGCAGGACGTGTAGCCGTCATAGCTCGCGGCCAGCGGCTCGCCTTGCAAGAACGCCAGCACGTTCCGTTCGACGACCGGGGCCTGCTTGCGGATGGCCGCGCCGGTTTTGGACGTCGGCAAATTCGAGCAATCCCCCAGGCTGAACACATTCGGGTACGCTTTGTGCTGCAAAGTGGAAGGATCGACGTCGACCCAGCCTCCCTTATCGGCAAGCAGACTATCACGGATAAACGCCGGGGCTTGCATCGGCGGCGTAACGTGAATCATATCGTAGGAGAGGACCTCCTGCTCCTTCGTACCCAGATGCTCGAACACCGCTTGCTTGGCCCCCGGACGCAGCTCAATCAGATGGGTCCGGTACTTCGTCTCGATCTTCTTCCGCCGGATGACTTGCTCCAGCGTGCGCGCGTATTTGGGAACGTCGAAAATGACGTCCTTGGCCGAGACGAACACAATATTCGAGCGGTCGCGTACCCCCGATTTGCGGAAATAGTCGTCCGCCAAATACATGATTTTTTGCGGCGCTCCGCCGCATTTGACCGGCGTATTCGGATACGTGAAGATTGCGGTCCCGCCTTGAAAATTCCGGATCGCGTCCCACGTGCTGTCTACCGTCTCGTACGCGTAGTTGCTGCATACGCCATCAAGACCCAAGGCTTCCTTCAAGCCTTTGATCCGCCCCCAGTCGATTTCCAGCCCCGCAGCCACCACCAGGCAATCATAGCTGATCGTTCTTCCCGGCTGCGTCAACAGCTGGTTGTCCTCCGGTGCAAACGACGCGACCGCCTCTTGAAACCAATCGACGCCGTCGGGGATGAGCGAGGCCATGTCCCGCTCCGTCTCCTCCTTCTTCGCCGCGCCTGCGCCGACCAAAGTCCACAGAGGCTGATAATAATGCTTCGCCGCCGGATCAATCAGCGCGATTCGTCCCCGGAGCGTCCGGGAAGCCCGGGCCAAGCGCGCCGCTACGGAAATACCGGCTGTTCCTGCGCCTACGATCACAACGGAATAATGCTCTGGAGCTGTCATAATCATCCTCCCGCTTACGTGTTAGGGTTGCCCCCGAATGCCGAATGCTGTTCTTGCGGTGCGATTTCCGTCAACGCCATCATCATCACAATCCTGCGTTCCTGATCCATCACAATGATTCCGTCCTGCAAATGCGTGTAAATTTGCTTGAAATAATCGTTTTGATCCACAAGAACGACCTATCAAAATATGGAATTAATATTATTTGTTTTCCTGTTTTATGCGTGATACGTCAAATTGGCGGCAAAAAAAACAGCAAGCCTTTCCCAGAGCATTCTCTTGGGAAAGGCTTGCTGCATAGCCAAGCGGAAAATTTTAAGTTCTCTTAAACGATAAACTTCTTCATATCCTGTCATTCCGGCAAAGCGAGCTTGCCCATGACGGCCGGACGCGAAGCGCCGGTCGCAGACGGCAGTTGGTTCGGAATGCCGTGCAGGAAATTGTTCGCAAACAAGGCGAATGCAATCGCTTCCTTGGCATCGCCGGAGATGCCGAACGCATCCGACGTGAGCACCCGCTGCTCAGGCAGCAGCCCGGCCAGCATGCGCAGCAGCGTCCGATTGTGCGCCCCGCCGCCGGACACGATCACTTCCTCCGCACGGCAGACGGGGAAGACGAAGTCGCGGTAGCCCGCGGCAATAGAACGCGCGGTGAAGGCCGTGAACGTGGCGACGATGTCCGCGTCCGCGAGCCCCAGCCGCCGCGCTTCGCCGATCCACTCCGCTGCGTACGGCTTGCCGAACATTTCGCGGCCCGTCGTTTTCACGGGTTTCAGCGCGAAGTACGGATGGCTCAGCATCCGGTCTAAGAGCGAGTCGTCCGCCCGCCCTTGCGCCGCCCAAGCCCCCCCGTCGTCATAGCTCTTCGCCCCGCCGGATAGCTGATAGACAGCTTCGTCGATCAGCATGTTGCCCGGTCCCGTGTCGAAGGCGATGACCTCCTCCGGCAGACCGCCCGCCGGGATGGCGGTGCAGTTGCCGATGCCGCCGATATTTTGTGCGATGCGGCCCTTGCTTGCGTCCCGGAACAGAATGAAATCGGCGTACGGCACGAGCGGCGCGCCTTGCCCGCCGACCGCCATATCGGCGGTCCGGTAGTCGCCGACGACCGGCTTGCCGGTTTGCTTGGCGATCACCGACAGATCGCCGATTTGCAGCGTCGAGCGGACCTGGCACCATTCGCTCGGGTTAGCCTCGGGAATATGCCACACCGTCTGGCCGTGCGAGCTGACAAGGTCGATCTCGTCCATCGACAGCCCCGCTTCCGCTGCAGCCAGCCGCACCGCCTCCGCAAAGACGCGGCCGAGATAAAAGTTCATGCCGCACACCATCGCCACGTTCGACCGATCCAAGCTGCATAGGTCCTTCAGCTTCTCGCGGAGCGTGTCGTCGTAAGAAACCGCGGTGTAATGAACGAGCTCGACCTTCGTATCGAGCCCCTGCCCCCCGATGCGGACGATCGCGGCATCGACGCCGTCGAGCGACGTGCCGGACATCAGGCCGACGACCAGCCGCTGCGGTTTGCGGAAGTAGGATGCTAGCATGGCCCGTTCGCCCCCCAGCCCGCGGGATAAGCTTCGCTGATCGTAACCGGCAGCTTGCCCCGCATCGGAATCGCGCCGGTCAGCCCCTTGGCCGCGCTCTCCAGCGCGAGCGGCCTCGATTCGTACACCGTCGCATAGGACGATGCGCCCGGGAATTCGCGCAGATCGTACGGATTGCGCAGCGCGACGACAACCGGCCGCTTACCGAGCGATTGCAACGATTGGATCAACCGGACCTGCCCGGGATAAAAGGAAGCGTTGTACGTGCCCACGACGACCTGCCCGAACGGCTCGGCCTGCGTCAACAGCGCTTGCAGCGCCTCGCCGTCCGGAGATACCGGAATGATCCGTTCGACGACGTCCATTCCCTGCGCGGCCAACGCTTTTCCGAGCGTATGCGGAATATCGACAGCTTCATCGGCAATCGAAGTCGCAACGGCCGACGTATGGATAACAAGCGTCGGAACATGCAGGAGCGGCAACTGCCCTTCCTCGTCCTTGACCAGCGTCACGCTCGCCTCGCTGATCCGCCTCGCCGTCTGCCAGTGTGCCTCGCAGCCGACAAGGCGGAGCGCCGCTTCATGCGGTTCCGGCGCTCCGCCCGTCCCCGCGGCCAGCCGCTTCCGCTTCAACGCAAGCAGCCTGCGGACCGACGCGTCGATCCGCTCCTCGCTGATCCGCCCGGAGCGGACCGCCTCCAGCAGCGCGTCGAGGGCCCCTTCCTGCAGCTCGCGGCTGTGGCTGATCAAGACGATGTCCGCGCCCGCCTCCACGGCTAGGACTGCCGCTTCCACCGTGCCGTAATGGTCGGCAATCGCCTGCATCTCCATGCAATCCGTCACGATGACGCCGTCGAAGCCGAGCTCCTCCCGCAGCAGTCCCGTCAGCACGCGGCGGGATAATGTCGCGGGCAGCCGTTCCGGCTCGAACGCGGGAAATACGATGTGCGACGACATGACCGCATCGACGCCTTCGGCAACGGCGCGCCGGAACGGAACTAGTTCTACCGCTTCGATCCGCCCGCGCGAATGCGGGATCGTTGGCAGGTCGAGATGAGAGTCCGTATTGGTATCGCCATGGCCCGGAAAATGCTTCGCCGTCGCCGACACGCCCGCGTCCTGAAAGCCGCGGATCGCAGCCGCTCCGTATGCCGCAACGGCCTCCGGGGCTTCGCCGAAGGAGCGCACCCCGATCACAGGATTGGCCGGATTGTTGTTGATATCCAGGTCCGGCGCAAAATTCATGTTGACACCGATCGCCCGCAGCTCGCGGCCGGCAATGAGGGCCGCTTCGTACGCCGCCTCCACCGAGCCCCCCGAAGCAATCGCCATCGCTCCCGGCATCAGCGCGACGCCTTCCGTTATACGCGCCACCATGCCGCCTTCCTGATCGATGGAAATCCACAGCGGAGCCGTCCCTGCCCGCTGTGCCGCCTCCTGCAGCTTCCTGGTCAAAGCCGCAACCTGCGCTGGGTCTTGCACATTGCGCGCAAACAAAATAACGCCGCCGATCCGCCGCCGTTCGATCAGCTCCAAAATATGCTCGTCCGGCTCCAGACTGTGGAAGCCTGCCTGGATAAGCTGTCCGACCTTTTCCTCCATCGTCATGCCTGCAAGCTCCATCATGCTTCCCCTCCGTACAACAAATATGGCCGCCTCGCGTCGTTCCATGCTTTCGCTTGCGCGTCCCATAACGATAAAATCCGGTTCAGCCCCGCCTCCGTATGAATCGAAGTGCGGACAAGATCGCTGCCGGACAAATAGTCGATAAAAGGCTTCCGCCCTTCCTTAAACGGCGGCGTCCATTGAAACTGCGCCGGGTAAAGCGCCGCAACCGTATGCAGCAGATGCAGCGCCGTCGCGACGGAACGATATGCCGCCGGATCGGTTACGAACAGCTGAACGCCGCTGCACAGCTCGCCCTGATGCTTCGAGAACGTCGGCGTAAAATAGACCGGCTGCAAGTGTACGCCCGGCAGTCCCAAGCGGTTCACCGCTTCGCTAACCGCGCGTCCGTCCATCCAGGGCGCGCCGAGCAGCTCGAACGGCCGTGTCGTCCCTCGTCCTTCGGACACATTCGTGCCTTCGAACAGGCAGTTCCCGGCATATACCCGCACCGTGTCCATTGTCGGCATATTGGGCGAAGGCATGATCCATGGCAGCCCCGTCGCAGGATACTCCATGTCCCGTTCCCAGCCGAGCAGCGGCATGACCTGCAAGCTGCACCGTACCGACAAGCGGCTGTTCACGTACCCCGCAAACTCGCCGATGGTTAGCCCCGTGCGGAACGGTACCGCCCACGCGCCGACCATCGATTCGTAGCCCGCCTCCAGCATTCCGCCCTCGCTGACGATCCCGCCGAGCGGATTCGGCCGGTCGAGCACGATCAGCCGTTTGCCGTAGGCCGCGCACGCTTCCATCATGTAAACCAGCGTACTTAAATAGGTATAAAAGCGTACGCCCAAATCCTGAATGTCAAAAACGACGGCATCCACCCGGTCCATCATCTCTTCCGTAGGCCGCTTGCGCTCCCCATATAAACTAAAGACGGGAATCCCCGTCTTGTCGTCCTTCTCATCACCGAAGCGGATCCCCGCCTGCCGCTCGCCGCGAATGCCGTGCTCGCAGGCGAACAGCGCCGTTAAAGCCGCCGAATTGAACCCAGCGCACCCGTCGATCACGGATTCGAACCGCTGATTGATGCCCGTCGGGTTTGTCAGCAGCCCGAAGCGCTGTCCGTGCAGCTCGGATTCTAACAGCAGAAAACGATCCGCTCCCGTCTGAACGATCCGCTCCATCGCTTAGCTCTCCCTGCCTGCAAGATGGTAATCGCCGGATATGGCGGTCGATTCGTCCGCCCCGCTGCCGCTCCGGGCTTCCTCCTCATCCTTCTTCAGCACGTTCGCCGTCACCAGATTCGCAAAAAATCCGATCATGCCGATATATAAGCAGGCGAACCCGACGACCGTCACGCCCAGCAGAACGGTGAGGCAGAGCATCTGGAAGCATGCGCCGATCGTATACATCGGTCGGGCGACGAACAGCTTGACGCTGCGGCCCATGGCGCTGAAGATGCCGAGCCGCTCCTGAACGACCAGAGACAGCGTATAGGTCTGCGAGATGAAAAAGAGCGCCACGAAGTAGGTCTGAAACACGGCCAGCGCCAAAGACATCGTCCCGCTCCGGCTGCCGTAGTACCACCAAGAGGAGACAAGAATCACTACGAACAAAGCGCAGACAAGCCCGAAGACGAGCGAAGCGCCGTAATGAGCCAGCGTTCCCTTGAGCATGGTCCGCACGCTCCCCTTCTCCCCTTGCAGGATGCGGTGACACGCGTGGATCGCGCCCGCCGCCAAAGGCACGTACAGCAGTGCTAGCACAAGCAAAGCCAGCGGCACGGGCAGGAAGAGCAGCACCGGAAACAAGACGAGCGAGCTGACGATGCTGAACAAGGCGACATGAATGATTTCGCGGTACGTTTGCAATCCGGACCGCACCATGATTTCACTAAGCTTCCGCACCTCACATACCTCCCTTTTCTAGTAAAGTCCGGTGAATATGAGCGGAGCAGTCGAAAGCGCTCTGTAGAAACGAAGTGTTCGCCTTTGTTTCCGGATTTCAACCTTTTAAGGGGTTGTATGATCATGAAATCCGGGAACAAGAGCGATCGGAAGAGCGCTTCGGATGCATAGCGCCTGCTTCACCGGACATTCCGCTTCTATTACGCCTCCAGCACGATGCGTTCCTCCGTCGCCGGATCGAAGAAATTCAGCTTGCCTCCGTCGAAGGCGAACAGCTTCGACTGTCCAACCTGCGCGATCGTATCCGGATGGACGCGTGCCGTCACCATTCGCTGGCCGACGCGGAAGTATACGAGATTTTCCGCGCCGAGATTTTCCACGACTTGCACGACGGCGTTCAGCCGGTACGCCGATGCGGCCGGCGGCGCAAATTCCTCGCCATATATATGCTCCGGGCGCACGCCCAGAATGATGTTTTTGCCCTCGTACGCTTTCAAACCCCGGACCACGGCGTCCGACAGGGCAAATGAGGCCCCTTCCACATGCACATGCCCCCGTTCGATGCGCGCGTCCATAAAGTTCATGGCCGGCGATCCGATAAACCCGGCGACGAACATGTTGCTTGGCCGGTTGTACAGCTCCGTCGGCGACGCAATCTGCTGAATGCGCCCCTTGTTCATGACGACGATCCGTTCCCCGAGCGTCATCGCTTCCACCTGATCGTGGGTTACGTAGACGATGGTCGCGCCAAGCCGCTTATGGAGCTCCGACAGCTCCACCCGCATCTGAATACGCAGCTTCGCGTCGAGGTTCGAGAGGGGCTCGTCGAACAGAAACACCTGCGGATCGCGCACGATAGCCCGCCCGACCGCCACCCGTTGGCGCTGCCCGCCGCTGAGCTCGCGCGGCTTGCGTTCCAGCATGTCGGTCAGCCCCAGAATCGAGGACGCCTCCTTCACCTTGCGCTGGATTTCCTCCTTCGGCCGTTTCAGGTTTTTGAGCCCGAAGGACAAGTTTTCTTCTATGGTCATGTGCGGGTACAAGGCATAATCCTGGAACACCATCGCAATGTCGCGATCCTTCGGGTGCATTTGGTTAACGAGGCGGTCCCCGATGTAGATATCGCCGCTCGTCTGCCGCTCCAGCCCTGCGATCATGCGCAGGGAGGTCGTTTTGCCGCAGCCCGAGGGACCGACGAACACGACGAATTCCCGGTCTTCGATCACAAAATTAGAGTTTTCGACCGCGGTGAAAGTCCCTTTTTTGTCGTCCACATACTCTTTGCGTATATTTTGAAACACCACGCGTGCCATCGCTTCGCTTCCTCCTTCTAGCCTTTCACGGCTCCTATGGTGATCCCTTGCAGGAAATATTTTTGCAGCGCGAAGAACAGGATGATCATCGGCAGAGCGCCGATCGTCGCGCCCGCCATAATCGCGCCATAATCCGTGGACTCGGCAAATTTGAAGCTTGCCAGACCGACCTGAATCGTCCGCATCTCACTCGAGCGCGTCACGAGGAACGGCCAGAAAAAATCGTTCCAGTTCGCCACGAACGTAAAGATTGCCAGAACGGCGAGGCCGGGCTTGGCCATCGGCAGGATAACTTTATAAAAAATGCCGAATTCACTGCAGGCATCGATGCGTGCGGCATGAATAAGCGATGTCGGTAACGTGGACATATACTGCTTCATCAGAAAAATATTCCCGACGCTGACCAACGTCGGCACAATCATCGCCGTATACGTATCCGCCAGGTCGAAGACGTTGATCACCAGAACGTATAGCGGGATCAGCGTAACCTGCGCCGGAATCATCATCGTGCCCAGCAGCACCCAGAAGATCGAATTGCTTCCGGGAAATTTAAGCTTCGCGAACGCATAGCCTGCCATGGAAGCGAAGAACAGGTTCGTGACGGTCAGTACGGAAGAGACGAACAACGAGTTCAACAGCCATTGGACGGCGTTGTTTTTCGTGAAAAAGCGCTCGTACGGCGCGACGGACCAAATGTCCGGAATCATCTGCGGCTTGAAGACGGCCGAGGCCAGCGAATCCTGGAACGAGCCAATGATCATCCAGTACAAGGGGATGACCGTGATGACCGCCCAGAAAGCGAGGATGATCGCTGCAATGCTTATAAAGATCACTTTCGATTGGTTGCTCAACGCAGTCACCCCTTAATATTCGATGTCCGATGAGAAGTATTTGAATTGAATGATCGAAATGATAATAATGACGATGGCCAGTACGAACGATTGCGCGGAGGCCAGACCGAAGTCGTAGAATACGAACGCCGTCTGGTAAATGAGATAAGCGATCGTCGTCGTGGCGAAGTTCGGGCCGCCCTGCGTCATCAGGTACACGCTGATAAACACCTGAAACGAGGTGATGACCCCCGTCACCAGCAAGTACAGCGTCGTCGGCTTGAGCAGTGGCCACGTAATTTTCGTAAACTTCGTCCAGCCGCTCGCATGGTCGATGTCCGCCGCCTCGTACAGTGATTTGGGAACGCCGCCCATCGCCGCAAGGTACAGGATGATGCCGCTTCCATGCGCGCCGAGGTACGTCATCAGCATCAGCGAGAACAAAGCGCTGTTCGATTTTCCGAGCCAGATGACCGGATCGATGCCGAACCAGCCGAGCACCGTGTTCATCGGTCCCCAAGGGGTCGGATCGAAGATCGCCAGCCAGACGAGCGAGATCGTCACGCCCGAAACGACGCCTGGCAAGTACAAGGCCGCTTTAAAGAACGTTTGCCAAGACTGACGCATCTGAAAGATGAGAAAAGCGAGCACGAACGTCAAAATAATGTTGACCGGCACCGTGCCGATGGTGAAAATCACGGTATTTTTCATCGACTTCCAGAACACTTCGTCCTGAAACATAAACTTGTAGTTATCCAGGCCGACCCAATCCGATTTCAAAACGGTATACTTCTGAAAGCTCATTAGAAACGCCGAGATGACCGGATACAGGGTGAACACCAGAAAGAGCAGCACCGGAACGAGGATAAACATATACGACCAACCGTAATCCCGGATAAACTGCTTGACGGAAGCGTTCGCCTTCCTTGGCCGAATGGCTGGGCCCGGCACACCCGGCCCGTTGTGTAAGTTGTTCATGGCGATCCTCCTTCATGCCTTCGCCGGCGAGTCCGAAAAAAAAGGCCCCATATGAATCCATACAGGGCATTTTTCGCGCGGCTTGTTGCTGCATTACTGGCCGAACATTTGCTTGCCTTTGGTTTTGAATTCTTCGGCGATTTGCTCCGGCGTTTTCTCCCCGGCGAACAACGCCTGGAAGGCTGGCTTCTGCACTTGCTCCTGGAACTGCTTCAGCTTTGTGGACTTGTCGACGTCCAGATTGTTCTCGATCGAAGAGGTCGTGCTTTTCGTAAAGTTTTGCGCGGCTTCCCAGTTATACTTCTGGGCTTTGCCCTTGCCTTCGTACATTTTGGCCTGGGACTTGCGGACAAACGGCAGGTTCAGCTCGTTGGAAGAGTTCCCCGCTTTCGCACCGCTCAGCGCTTCCATCACGAGGAAGACGTTCTTCGCGTGCTGCTCGCCCTTGTCTTTCTTCTGCTTGAACATGACGAAGCCTTCGCCCATCACGTACGTCTTGCCCGGCGCATTCTCATGGTGCGGAACCGGCAGCAGGACGAAGTCGATTTTCTCGCCCTTCACTTTGCCCGCGTCGATATCTTTGTTGCGGTTGGCGATAATCGTATCGTAGTATGGTAGCGCTTTACTGATTACGGCGGCTTTGCTATCGTAGAACATTTGCGTTCTTTGCTGCGGGTTAAGTCCGCCCGTTTCCTTCGGCATCACGCCGTCCTTCATCAGACCGTCGATGAATTTGAGGGAATCGAGAACCTTATCGTCATTCCAAATAAACTTGCCCTTCTCGTCCAAGACGTCGACCAGACCGGCGTTTTTCGTAATCAATTGGCTGAAATCAAGGCTGGTGCCATCCGTCACGAGACCGTACTGCATCGAGCCGTCAGGCAGCTTCTTCGTCAGCTTCTTGGCGATTTCCTTGAATTCGGACCAGGTCCAGCCCTTCTCCTGAATCTTCTTCCAGTCAACGCCCGCTTCTTCCAACATGCGCTTGTTGCCGCCCCAAGCCCATTGTCCCGCGGTCAGCGGCAGGCCGTACTGCTTGCCTTGAATTTTGCCCAGGTCCAGTATGCCCGGCAAGTAATCGTCCTTGATTTCCGGGGTCAGGAATTGGTCGAGCTGGATGGCAAGCCCCGTGTTGACGTAGTGCCCGGACACCGAGTGGTAATACAAATCCGGCGGGTCGCCCGCGTTTAGAGAAACGTCGAATTTCTTCGGACCTTCGGCCCAGGACAGCACCTCGTGCTCTACTTTAATATGCGGGTACTGCTTGTTGAAATCGGCGATCAGTTCCTTGATGTCCTTCTCGTAATCCAGATGAACCGGGTACGCCCACACCTTGACGGTATCGGGCTTCTTGTCGTCCTTCGCTGCTTCGCCGGCCGGGGCGTTGGTTGCCCCTTCTTTTTTGGAGCAGGCGGAAACAAAGACGAGACTTAAAGCTACCGTCACGGCAAGCAGTTTGCTGACCTTCATACATCCATCCCCCTAGTTAGCTCTTATGATTAAATTTGGCCATGCCGTTCTCAAGCTCCCGGATCGCCTGACGGCTCCGGTCGAGGTACATAGCAGACTGCTCGTAGTTGTTGCTTGCGACCCCGAGGTATAAAATGTCGATCACGTTAAGCTGGGTAATCCTGGACGACATCGCCCCGCTTCGAATCTCGTTCTCCGTCGAGGAGATGCACAGCGGAATATCCGTATACTGGCCGAGCGTCGTGCTGCCGTACTTCGTGATGCCGATAGTGACGGCGCCGTTCTCCCGGGCGGCCTTCAAGGCGGCAATGACCTCCTTCGTTTCGCCGGAATACGAAATGCCGACGGCAACGTCCTCCTCGGTCAGAGTCACTGCCGAAGCAAGCTGCACATGCGGATCGGCAAAGCAGAAGCACGTCCGGTTGATGCGCAAAAATTTCTGCTGCGCATCTTGACCGATCAGATTGGAAGCGCCGATGCCGAAGAAATAGATCCGCTTCGCCTGATGAAGCGCCTGCACCGCCTTGGACACCTGCTCCAAATCGAGAATTTTCACCGTGTCGTGGATCGATTGAATATTATTGTTGGATACGTGCTGCACGATCGTCGCAATCGAATCCTGCGGCCGGATTTCCTGGTAGCCTTGCACGCCGCCCGTTTCCCGGAGGTCTCCCGCCACCTTCAGCTTCAAATCCTGGTAGCCCTTCACACCCATCGATTTGCACAACCGGATGATGGCGGCCTGACTGGCTCCGCTCGCTTCGGCCAACTGGGCGACGGACAGCTCGATCATCCGCTCGGGATGCGCGAGTACGTACTCCGCGACCTTTTTCTCCGAAGGATTCAATCCTTCTAAAATCTCTCTTAAGCGAACCAAACCTCCATGAATTGCGCTCACCCCCTCATATCTGTGAAAAAACATTACGTATAATGTTATTAAAAAAAACATAACGGTGTTATTGATACCGTTTCCAATCTTCAAACTTATTATACCGCATTTGAAATTTTAAATCAATATTATTTTTATAACGTGAAATTTTGTTTTACAAATCAAGCTTCGTTGTCTTATACTCAAATTAAGAAGAAGGTGATAAAGATGGAGTATATCGTCGGAATCGACGGCGGCGGCACCAAAACGGAAGCGGTCGTCATCGATACTTCGGGCAACCGGCTCTTCGGCTGTACAGGCGAATCGACGAATTCGAAGGCGATCGGCTTCGAGCAGGCTTCCCGTCATCTGGAGGCTGTGCTGGACGAAGCGCTTCAACATGAAGCCTGCGCAAGCGGACGCTGTCTGGCCGTCTGCATCGGCATGGCCGGCACCGATACGCCGAAGGAAAAGCAAGCGGTCGAAGCCGTTCTTCGGGCTTATCAGGACCGAATCGGCGCTTCGTTCGAGGTGTTCGTGCGCAACGATGCGGAAATCGTCCTGATGGCTTCACTTCGCCGGGAGTACGGCATCGCCGTCGTCTCCGGCACCGGCTCGATCGTCTTCGGCTGCACGCCGGAAGGCCGGCGCTGCCGGGTCGGCGGCTGGGGGCATCTGCTCGGCGATGAGGGAAGCGGTTACCAAATCGGGCTTCACGCGCTGCAAGCCGTGATGCGCAGTCATGACGGCATCTGCCCGGCCACGGCATTAACGGATATGATCCGGCACACGTATGGCTTCGACTCGATTACCGAACTGAAAACGTACATCTACGGACCGGACATTCGCAAAAAAGACGTTGCCGCCTTTGCCGAGCTGTGCATCAACGCAAGCAAGCAAGGGGATGCCGTTGCCGTTCGCATTATCGAAGGCGCGGCTGCGGAGCTTGCCGTCGCGGCGGCAGCCTTGGTCGGCAAAGACGCCTGGTTCCCGGATTCGGACCTTGTGACGACGGGCTCGGTGTTCAAGCATTCTCCTTTGTTCGCCGATACGTTCCGGAAGACGATCTCCGAAACGTTCCCCGGGCTGCGTCTGCACCCGGCTTCCGAGCAGCCCGCCGCTTACGGCGCCGCCTTGCTCGGCTTCGAGCTCTTCCAAAGAACGCGATAAAGGAGCAGTCCATATGTTTAACCTGCTGAATGAATTAACGACCGAACAGCGCAATCCGAATACGACGCAAATCGACCGGCTAGGCTCCGAGGATATCGTCCGGCTCATCCACGAGGAGGACCGTCTGGTCACCGAAGCGGTTGGCCGCATTCTCCCGCAAGTCGGGCAGGCCGTCGACCGGATCGTCGCCGCTTTTCAGCGTCAGGGCCGGCTGTTCTACATCGGCGCCGGCACCAGCGGACGGCTCGGCATTCTCGATGCGTCGGAATGCCCGCCGACCTACGGAACGGACCCGTCCATGGTGCAGGGCATCATTGCGGGGGGCTTTCAAGCGGTAAAAGACCCGGTCGAGGGCGCGGAGGACAGCGAGGAGCTTGGCGCGAAGGATATCGACGAGCATGGCATAACGGACCGCGACGTGGTCGTCGGCATCGCCGCCAGCGGCCGTACCCCGTATGTGCTCGGCGCCATGAAGCGGGCGAAGGAAAAGCAAGCGACCGTGATCGGTCTGTGCAATAATGAGCACACCCCGATGGCTCGCATCGCCGATCTGATGCTGGAAGCCGTCGCCGGGCCGGAGGTCGTGCTCGGCTCGACCCGAATGAAATCGGGTACCGCGCAGAAGATGATTCTGAACATGCTGACGACCGCCTCCATGATCCGTATCGGCAAAGTATATGAGAATCTCATGGTGGACGTTCTGCCTTCCAACGAGAAGCTCGTCTACCGCGCCAAGCGGATTATTGGCATGGCGACCGGCGCGCCGGAGGATGTGATCAGCGAAGCGTACGCCGCTTCCGACAACCACGTCAAAACCGCTATCGTCATGATTTTGGCGAAGGTGGATCGGGACGGCGCGCGCGAGCTGCTGGAACGTTCGGGCGGGTTTGTACGCCAAGCGGTGGCGCTCGCAAACGGCAATTAACACGGGACCGAGGAACTAGGAGGAGAATTTACGGTGGATGCGGCTGTGGCACAGGCACTGCAAAGCCGTCACGCTTCCGAAGGAGTGCGGGTGCGCGATCTGGAGGCGACCGATTGGCTGTATCTGCGGGAACTGGCGGGCGCAAGATTAGCCCGCTTCGAGCAGGCGTCACCGACCTGGCGAATCTGGTTCATAGCGAAGCGTTCGTCAGCTTCATTAAGATGAAGCACCGGGTACTCGTAGCCGAACGGGACGGGAAACCTGCAGCGTTTCTCGTGGCCGCCGTGCCGAATCCGCCGCTCGATCCGAAGCGGGTTCCGTTCCTGATCGAAGCCGCCGGGGACGGCCCGGCCGTCGCGCTGCTGGCCGCACATGCGCTCAAGCGCCTGGAACTGGAGCAGATTGAACTCCCGGTTTCCGACGAAAGCGATTGGCAGGAGGCGCTCGCTCCGACGCAGTACCAAGAGGAGCCGAATCACGGCACGGTCTACGTAGTCCGGCCCGAGCGCTTGATCGAGCAGCTTCGGCCGTACTGGGAGGAAACGGCGCCGGGCCGCCATGAAGCGCTTCGCGTGCAATCGGCAGGCGATGGCCGGGTCAGGCTCGAATACGACGGCTTGTCGGCAGAGCTGAATCCGCAGGCGTTCATCTCGCTCGTCTTCGGAGGTAACGAGGGCAGGGCGGAGCATTCTACGCTTCGCAGCTCCTTGAAAGAGCTGTTCCCGGTGCCGTTTCCGTTTACGGCGGGATTGAATTTTGTGTGAGCGGGCAAAAAGCTGCCGAAGATAGTTAAAGATGATCAGACTTCATAAAAAATGAGCAGGGATCAGATCCCTGCTCGTTTTTTATTGCTTATAGCGCCCTGGGCCTCAAAACACAGCGACACCATCGTCTTCTCATTCCGATTATTCTCTCTTTGGGAACGGTTGGACGTCCTGCGCGCAGCCCCTGCTCCAAGCTTCTTCACCCGGGGAGCCGTTCCTCGCCGCCTTTACTGCTTCCCGGCGTCACGTTTCTCCTTGCGCCGCATCCGGATAAACACGATCAGCAGCCCGACCAGCAGCACCGGAATAAGCACCATGAGCCATACGGGAATACTGGGAGCTTTCTCCGTCGCATTCGATACCTCGCCGTCTTGAGACGTCTTGGAATCTGAAGGGGAAGCAGCGGTGAACACGGCCTTGGCCTTGTTCATAATGACGACTTGGCCCGGCTTCTTCGCATTCTTCAAATATTGCAGCAGATTCGGATGAACGAAAGAGCCTTGCTCCCCTCCCCCGACGTTCACCTTCTGGAAGACGGCCATCACCCGGTTTTCGTTCCAGACCGACGGCTGGATCCAAGCCGCATAATCAGTCGTTTCGTTGATTGCGTTGTACTTCCCGAGCTGCAGCCGATCGTTGTCCGCCGGGAGCAGCAGCTTGTCGCGCAGCTTCTGAAGCGACGGGAATTGGCCGAGGTCTCCCGGCACGATCACATGGTAATCCTTAAGCTGCTTGAGCGATTGATCGTCAAGCGGTTCGCGGAATACGGCGATCCGCCGACTCGTATCGGACGTCAAGTCCCCGACAAGCCGGGAAAGCTGCGACAGGAAAGTCCCGTTCACCTGCTGCGGCACGAGAATGGCCGTACGGTCCGTTCCTTGGCCGCTTACAAATGGCGCCGGCCAGTGCTGGAACGAGCTGTCCTTTGACATTTCGTGAGGCACATTGAACGTGCTTGCTTTATCGACGAAAATCCACCGGCCATTGTTTGTGTCCCGGATGCAAGGGCCTTCGGTATGGCCGATGTTGGCCGTAAACGTAATATCCAACGCCCCGCTGCCGTCTTTATCCTGCAAGGCATCGGTCAGAGGAATGCTCGCCGTGTACGTATCGACTTGATGTTTCGTTTTGGTCAATTCCTGAAGGGATACCGTCTTCGGGATGCCGTTCACCGTTACCGTCAATCCGTATTTCCCGTAACGGTCAGCCCCGGTCTCCTTCGTTTTTTTCGCGCTTTCACGCTCTGTCCGCTCCCCGATCTCGGCCATCAGCAGCGGAGATACCTTCAGCTTCAGCTCAAGCGAGCTCTCGCCGGTCAGCTTCCAATAGGACGGTACGCCTACGTTCAGCTTGCCCGATTCCGGCTTCGTCTCGTTCAGCAGCAGGTGCTCGGAGCCGAACGAAGCGAGCGTAAGCTTTTTCGGCTCGTCGCCATCATCCGCCACCGCAGGCGTCTGCCGAATAACCAGATGGCTTCCGGTAAGCTGCTCCGCCAGCTTCGGGTTCGTTAATACGCGCAGCTTCTCTGTGATCGCCTCATCCTTGGCCGCAGACAGCAGCAGCATTTGCTTCGAGCCGGTCTTTCCGGCCTCCTCCAAGGACATATAGTCGAGCGCCAGCTCTTCGTTTTCGGCGCGAACGCCGTTCTCCTCGACGATTTTTTTCACCGGGCCGGTCCAAGCCCCGACGCTTCCCATGGCGATGACATGAGCCAGTTTGCCGTCCGCCTTCGCCCATTCCGACTCCGTCATCATCGGAACCGGCTTTTTCGCCGCTGTCAGCGACGATAACCGGGCCGCCAGCTCTAAGGCGGAAGAAAGCAGTTCAGGCGATGGAGCGTCCGGCACGACGATCGTTCCGTATACCTCGTCCGTCGTCCCCGGTTCGATGAAAGGATGCGGGAATTCCTTCAACGGGTCCGCAGTCGTCCACGTCGCTTTCGAATCGATATAGACGAAAGACGAACGCGCAATTTGCAGCCAGTTAGCCGGGTTGTCCGGGTCTTCACAGAAATCGTCCGAGACGACGCCGTGCTTGGCGAACGTCAGCTTGTGAAAGCCGGGCTTCGCTTCGTCCGGTCCGAGCGCAATCGTCACTTTGCGCTGCTTCGCCTCTTCCTTGGTCAAAGACACGCTCTTCAGCGGCTTATTGTCCACAAGGACAGTCAAGGTAGACTGGGAAGGCAGCAGCAGGTCGGAGTAGCTCAAATCGAGCTCCAAATAATGGTTGCCTCCAAGCTCGGCTTTCGGCACATTATAATACACGTCGTAAGACCGGTCTACTCCGGTCAGCATAATGGGCTCGTTGGCGAAGCGGTGTACGTAGCCGGGCGACAAAGCCGATACGTTCGAATCGGTACTGACCGCCGTCCCCTCTTTCCATGCGGTCGCTTTCACCTGCCGCCCGCCGTCCGCTGCCTTGACGGCGGACGAGTAAGATCCGGATGCTACAATGACGGCGCCCAGCAGTAAGATGGCCTTCCGAAGGCCGAAACCGTTGTTCATTATTCTCTCACACCTATCCGTTGTCATGATACGGCTTCGCCTTTCTTTTCTTTCGAGAAGCGTTCCGTCTTGTACCATTTCGTCTCCTGACGAAACAGCACTCGTTTGATTTCCAAAAATAAGGCATAAATGACCAACGCGATCCACAGCTGGGAATACGTAAAATACATCAGCAGAACGATCGCAAAATTTTTCAGCGTAAATTCCGTCTTTTCGATACTGAGCGCAATCATCACTTCCGTGGCGTACAGGAAGAACGCCAGAATCCACAAGATGATCGAAACGATGCCGACATCCAGATGCAAATCGACAAACAGGTTGATGACGAACAGCAGGTCCGATACGATGACGCCCATAAAAAACATGAAGTACGTAAAAAAGAAGTACACCAAATCAAACACGATCCGCTTCTTTTTCAGCGAGAACAGATGCCGCATAAATTTCAGCACGACGTATTGATTGCCGCGCGCCCACCGGGTCCGCTGCTTCCACCATACCTTCCACGTTTCCGGCTCCTGCTCCCACGTGATGGCGGCGGGAAAGAACCGGATATAATAGCCGGCATCGTAGACGCGGATCGTCAGCTCGGTATCTTCGGCGAGCGCCTTCTCGTCCCAGCCTCCCAGCTGTTCGATCAGACTGCGGCGGATGGCAAAATTCGTTCCCGGAATCGTCGTCACCCCGAACCAATTGAAGCGGCCGGCCTGAGCCATCCACTGGAAGGAAATGGTCTCGATGTTAATGAAGCGCGTGAGCAGGTTACGGGCTGCGTTCACGACGCGGAATTTCCCGACAATGACCCCTGCCGCCGGATCATTCTGCATCGCCAGAACCAGATAATGAACGGCCTTCCGTTCCGGCGTATTGTCCGCATCGTAGACGACGATAATTTCGCCGCTGGAATGGAGCAAGCCTTGGTTCAGCGCGCCGGACTTGCCTTTGCCTGCATTGGGCGGCTTGGTGTGCACCACTTTGACGCACGAATATTTGGCCGCATAGCTGTCCGCGATTTCGCCCGTCCGGTCCGACGAATTATCGTTGACGACGATGATCTCCAGCCGGTCCTTCGGGTAATCGAGCCGGACCATCGCTTTAATGGTGCGCTCGATCACGACCTCCTCATTGTGCGCGGGAATGAGGATGCTCACTTTGGGAAGCGGGGCTTTGGTTTGCTCCCACTTCTCAATCGGCTTCCTGTACCGCAAATAATGCAGGTATCCCCCTTGCATCAGAAACATATGGTACAAGAGCATGATCCAGATCATCGCTAATGATAGGTAGAATAAAATTTCAACCATGGATGCTCCGCTCCTCAAACAACTGCTTTCGTAAGCTCATGCGAATACGAAGCGTATAGATCAGAAAAGCAATGACGGTCAGAGCAACGACCGCCGCAATGCCCCATAAAATTTTTTGTGAAACTCCCATATCCCCCAGTTCCGGCAGCGGGCGGGTAACGGCCGTCATCACAAGCGGCGTATTCGTACGGTCCACTGCCTGAAATCGTTCCGACGGTTTATGCTCCAGACGCTTCAAGTCGATCCATTCCAGCCCGGGGACGCTTTCTACCGCCGCGAGAAATTCATTGAGCCGATCCGCCCCGAGATACGGATGATAAAACATGCCGATGACGCCGCCGCTCACGAATTGCATTTGCCGCACTTTTCTGGCCGTATCTGCAGCCGTCGAAGACGAGACGGCATCGTAGTAGCCGATCGTCTCGGGCAGCAGGGTCATGCCGTGCAGAAATGCCGGGGCCGTGACATAGGGAGCCGTGCTCATCCGCTGCCAATCGCGGTCGCCCAATTGAACCTGCCCGAGCACGTATTGAAAATATTCCGCTGCGACCCGGTATCCTTCCTGACTCATCGTATAGTGCGGAGCCTCGAAGCCGAACGGATACAGCCCAAGCTCCGTCAGCTCCTTAATGCCGCTCTCCAGCCGATGGCGGGTATACGATTCGTTGAATTGCCTGTTCTTCTCTACGTAGCTCTCGTACGCTTCCTTGCTTGGGAAGTCGTGCCGATGCCGGACGGTAACCTCCCGGTCGGGCTCGTCCATGATCGGGGCATTGTTTTCCACATCCCAGAACTCGAAGCCTTCTCCAGTCTCCGACTGCCTGTATTGGTGCGTATATCCGTGCAGAACGATGCTTGCGCCGCGCTTCTGCAGCTCCCTCAGCACCTCCACCAATTTCGGCATATCTTTCAAACGCTGCTGCTCGTGCGTGACCGGATTCGTATACACCGGGATGAGCGCGATCATATAAGGAATGCCCTTTTCCTCCAAAACCTCGCCTGCCGCCTTCAGCAATTCGGGATCGGACTGCGGGTGGACGTCCTCCAGGCGAATGTAGGCCGGACGGCCTGCGGCAGGCTGTTCCCGGAAAAAGGAATAGAGCCCTTCTCCCAGATAGTATAGAAACGGCACGTCCAGATTGACGGCGGAAAAATAAAAGCTGTTCCGGTCAACGGCAAGCAACGGAAACGCCTGATCCCCTTTCCAGCCCTGCAGAATCGCTTCGCCTTGACGGAGCGCGATCTGCGCAATCGGATAGGTATGCTCCAGCAGATCGTAGGAGGAGGAGTCTTGCTTCGATACCTTATGGATCTCCACCTTCTGCTCCCCCGATACGAACGAAAAGCGTTCGCCGAGCTGCCCGACATTGTCGCCGACAGCCAGAACCGGTCCGCGGTATGCCCCCATGAGCTGCACAGCCTGCTGCGGCAGAGATTTGGGCACCGCTCCGTAATACACCAAATGCGAAATGTCGCGAAGGTCGTCGCTCTCCACGGCTTCGTCGCTTTTGAACACGACATTCCTTGTAAAATGGCCCAGCAGAAGATCCAGATTCCGGACTGATTCGCTAAGCGTCCCATCTTCCGTCGTGTACACAACCAATATTTTGCGTGCTTCGTCCGCTTCTTTAGCCGACGAAGCCCACGTCCCGTGCGAAAGCAGAAGCAGCAGCAACGCGCCAAGCCAGACGACGGTCCGTAACGTTCTATGGAATGTATTGCTCAAGCTCATAGCTCGCATTTTGCACCAGCTCCTTCGCGTCGCCCAGTCCCTCGTTATAGCTTGAAACGCCGAAAGCTACATTTAGCGTAACGGTTTGTTTTTGATTGGCAAGTACATGAGTTTTGAACAAGCCTCCGATTTTTCCGATGACGATATCCGCATTTTCTTCCTCCGTGTTCGACAAAATGACAGCAAACGTGTCGTCGGCAATCCGAAACTTGCGGTCGCTCATTCTCGTCTGGTTCCATAAAACACTGGAAAGGGATTGCAGCAGATGAAGCGTCTCCTTGGCGCCGTACAGATTTTGAAATTGCTCGAAGTACTTGACCTGAATCAGAAGAAGAGAAAAGGGCGCGCCGGTTCTTCTCGAACGCTTGAACTCATCCTCCATTTCGAACAAGAAGCGTTTGTAATTGTCGAAGCCCGTCGCTTCGTCGATGATGACAAGCTGATCGAACTTCTCCTTCATCTCTTGATTTTCGGCTGCCATCGTCATGATCCGCTTGTGAAGCATGCCGGTGACGACCGGCGCCGCAAGGATCGCCGCCATCCAGATGACGATCTCTTCCGCAGACAGGAAGATCGCGGAGGAAACGAACGCTTTCCACAACAGAATCGATCCGAACACAAACATGACGGCGAGACTGAGGCCGAGACCGGCCACCAAGCCGAATACCGTCCCTGCGATGCCAATAAGCAGGACGGCAGCCAGCAAAAGCGCCTTGCTCCAGGAGAGCGGAGGAAAACCGACCGCAAAAAAGCAGGCAAGCGGCGTAAGCAGCAGCAAGAGAAGCTGATAGAAGAGATAGGATTGATTTTTAGCGTATAAGCCCTTCATCGTACATTTTCCTTTCCGCCAGCAACGGAACGAGGTTGTCGAAAATATGCGTTTCGTCGTCGAACACAAAACCGCCATACCATTCGTTCGCGGGATTCAAGATTTGAAAGCGCAGCATCCGGTAATACAGCGATTGGGCAAACTCCCTGTCCCCAAGCTCAACTGCGCTCAGGATCGCTAACCCGTATGCCGCCGGAGATTCGAAGTCCACCGCGGGCATTTTGGATTGAGCATGGTACCTTCCGTACAGGACGCCATACTTATTGAACTGTTCCTTGAGCAAGGACCAAACTTCGTTAGAAGGAATACCGGCTTGGGCGCGATGGTAAACAATGTACAGCTGATCGATCCAGTTGATCTCGTCGTTGTACAGATACGTTCCTTTATCAAAATCGTAGGAGAAAGGGAACCACGCGTCGCGCGTCGGGAGGTTCTTCAGAAAATCGACCGCGCTCCGGTAGACCGGTTCACTCAGCTTGCCGCGCTCGTACATCGCTTTGAACGCAGAGACATGCAGGTAGGACAAGGTGAGGATATGGCTTTTCCATGCGGAGGTGTGATCGTAGAAGTCAGAGAAACGGCCGTCCGCAACCATGTTTTGGGCCACGCTGCCAGAGATCGTATCGGCCAGCGCTGTATAAGCAGGCTTGCCCCATCGGCTGCCGGCCTTGTACAAGGCATCCGCAATCCGCAAATCGTCGATCAAGGCGTTGGTGGCGACCGTTTCGGACGATGTGCCGACCTTCCAGGAAATCCAACCGTCCTCTTTGAGAAAACGGGCTCGAAGGACGCCGACATTTTGTTCGAACAAGCCTTTGTCGCCCTTCTCAACCGCGTACTGAAGCCATAGCCCGATCGATTCGGAAAGCGCCTCTTCGCCCTGCGCCACATCCCGGTTTGCTGCTGCGTGAGGCTTCAAATTCGTTTTCAGCGTCTCGTTCGCGTTCACCATGTGCCGTCGAATAAAAATTTCTCCGGGCAGCCTGTCGCTCCGGAGCTCCGGATCGTCCGCCGTTCCTTTCGAAGCATTGGATGCGAATGGCCCTCCGGCCAGTATAAAAGCGACGGCGGCAATCAGCATAACCAATAGAGCAACGGTAACATAGACCAGCCTCATTTTCGTTTCCCATTCTTCCTTTCCTATCCGGCAGCGACAGCTTCAAATGTCTGCGATCCGTTGAATGTATTGCAATACCTTGGGCTTCCGGACGGAAGCTGCCGTGCAGGCACGTTCGTTTTTTCACAAGCATGCTGTCATTGTAGTACCCCGCTTTTTGGTCTCGAACTATACTAGTCTGCATTCGGATATTCCATCCAGGTGTACTGCCCGGCAGCGTCCGACAACTGCGGGTTATGATTCTTCGTGCAAAAGCGACCATGACATCCGTTTCGATCAATGCCATTTCATCGTTCCCGCTCCTTTTCATCATCTCTCTCTGAATCGCGATCCAATATTTCCGGTTTTTGTCTTCCCGCATCACCCTCATTCTTTCTAAAGAACAACTTTCACTCACTTTACCAACCGCTTCTAAACAAAATCTGAACATTTTTGACAAAAATTACAGCCGTTCGAGTCTGCCCGCAGTAAGAACTTGCTGAAAAACAAGCAAAAAGGGCAAGCATATCTTTTTCCCAATTCATCCAGATTTTAATTTGTAAAATATTTAACATTTTTGCGTTTTAAATTCAGAAAAGGGCGAAAGTTTGATATGATCATAAATAGGAAAACAACTGTCTTCTGCTGTTCGTTCAAATGAACTATTTGCCGGGCAAGCGGTCTTTTTAACAAACAGATAACTATTGCATACGGAAAGAGGAGGGCGCGAATTTTGGCACTCAATTACACGACAATGGGGTCGGGTTTGCACAGTTTGCGCAAAGGAGATGCGACGATGATTCGGATGATTCTTGCAGACGACGAAGCGCTGGCTCTGTTCAGCTTGCAAAAGCAGCTTGACAAGCTGAACGGCGGCGTTATTGCGGGAGCCTATCAGAATGCGGAAGAAGCTGTCGAGGCGGTGCTGCGGGAGAAGCCGGAAGCCGTCTTTTTGGACATCGACATGCCTGAGCTGAGCGGCCTGGAGGCGGCCGAGATCATCATGTCGCACCTGCCGGAAACCGAGATTATCTTTGTGACGGCGTACGAGGAATATGCGCTCAAGGCTTTCGAGCTGGCGGCGATCGACTATTTGCTGAAGCCTGTCTCCACGCAAAGGCTTGCCAAAACATTAGCCCGGCTGTCGCAGGCCAAAGCCGCCAAAACCGGACCGGGCGCCCCCGCGGGCCAGACGTCTAGGACGAAGGAGCAGGTTACGATCCGCTGCTTTCAGACGCTGGAGGTCGACACCGGTGAATCGGGGCCCGTGCATTGGCGAACGAACAAAGCGCAGGAGCTGTTCGCCTACCTCGTTCATCTTCGGGACCAGCCGGTGCGCAAAGATGCGCTGCTGGAGCTGTTCTGGCGCGATATCGATCCAAAGAAAGGCTACACACAGCTCTACACCACCATCTACCAAATTCGCAAAACCGCAAGTGCCGTTCATCCCGGCATCCGGATCGTCAGCGGGGATAAAGGGTACCGGCTTGAGCTGAACGGGGTTGACGTTGACGTGGTAACCTGGGAGGAGAGACTGCAGACGGCACCGCCGCTTAGCGAGCCTACGCTCGCGCGGCATTTGCAGCTATTGGAGCTGTATCGCGGCGATTATTTGGAGGATTGCGGCTATTGGTGGGCGGAGAACGAGCGGGAGCGGCTGCGTATGCTGTGGTACCGGCATGCGATGCATGTTGCGGCTTTTCTGGAAACGCGGGACAATGCGGCGGAAGCTTTCCAGCTCTATTTCCTCATCCAGCGTCGATTCCCGTTCACTGAAGAGGTGTATTGGGCGCTGATCAAGCTCTTTATGTATATCGGAGACCGGGTATCTGTGGAACGGCAGTACGATATGCTATCGCAAATGCTGTACGAAGAGTTCGGTACGAAACCGGCAAGAACGCTTGAGCAGTGGTACCGGGAGCGAGTTGTTTAAATAAAGTGTCCACCCGCTCTTCATTTTGGCGTAACCGCTCAAGGCAAAGCCGGAAGCCGAACGGTAAACGTCGTTCCCTGGCCAGGAACGCTCTGTACGGCGACGGAGCCCTTATGCATCTCAACGATCCGCTTGACGATCGCAAGCCCGAGCCCGCTCCCTCCCGTGCTTCGGTTGCGGGATCTGTCGGCCTTGTAGAACCGCTCGAAAATATGCGCCACATCGTTCTCGGAGATGCCAATCCCGGTATCAGAGATGAATATGACTGCCTGCTGTCCATTGCGCTTAAGCTGAACGCCGATCGTCCCGCCGGCCGGAGTGAATTTGATGCTGTTATGCAGCAGATTGACCCACACTTGGCTTAGCAAATCTTCGTCAGCCTCAATGTTGACGTCTTCCAGCGACACATCCATGTCGATTCCTTTATCATGCCACTGCGGCTCGCACGCCAGAATGAGGCTGCGCAGCTGCTTATCGAGCCGGTACCGCCTCCGCTCGAACGGATGATGGTCGGATTCGAGGGAAGTCAGCTTCAGCAGATTTTCGCTCAGCTTGGACAGCCTGATGCTTTCCTTTTCGATAATGCCGAGATAATGCATCCGTTCCTCCCGGCTGAGCTCGTCGCTATGCAGGATGCGGGCAAAGCCGCCGATCGACGTCAGCGGAGACTGGATTTCATGGGAGACGTTGGAGATGAACTCCTGGCGCATTTTTTCCATCTGATTGAGCTCGATGGCCATGTGGTTTACGCTTTCGACGAGCTCGCCGAACTGGTCCGTGGCGCGCTCATTCGGGGGAATTTTGACGGTGAAATCGCCTTTGGCAATCCGCCGCATGGCATCGATCACCGGCCGGAACCTTTCCATGTGCTTATCGCGAAAAATGACTCCGATCGTCCCCATAATCCCCATGCTGGTAACAAACGCAACCAATTGGGTAAATAGCTGGCCGACATAATCGGAAGGTTGCCTTCCAACCGCCTCCAGCAAATAGTGGATGAAGAAATAGGCGGCCGACCAGCTCGCCGTCGAAAATGAAAGCAATAAGCAAATCCCGAAGAGGCTCTTTAAAAATCTCCATCCACGCCCCAGTACCCGGTTCCCCCGGCGCTGTACTTCCACTCCAGTCCCTCCTTATCGCGATTCGTTAAGACTGCTCTTGAATGCAAAGCTGCTGTGCCGCAAATTCGCGGTACAGCACATACGTTTGGAACGGCTGTTCGTGCGTGCCGATGTCCGTCACCTTGCCTTTCTTACTCCCATTCTATTTTCCTATAACTCTCTTCCGTTTGACAATCATAAAAAAAGCCTTAATCCGCCAAAAGCATCGGATTAAAGCCGGCTGCTCAGCCACAGCATCAATTTGTCAACAAAGATCAGACGGCCGATTCTTCCGCGAAACGTCTTCTGATCTCGCTCACCGTCTCTTCCGGAGTCAGCTCGGACGTATCGAGCCAAAGCCCGATTTTCGGCGTTTCGTTATGCAAAATGCCGTTCAACCCGGCAACCGTCCACAATCCGTAGCCTTTCTTCCCCCGGGCACCCTCTCTTGCGACAACCGCCTCGCTGCTGGGCGCCAGCACGACGACATAAAGCGGACGATGCCGGACGAAAGAGACGAACTCTTTCAGCATCGGCCCGATGACGACATCCTGCACGACGACGGTGAAGCCGGCATCGGCATACGTATCGGCCGCGGCGGCCGCCAGACGGTACCGCAAACGCAGCTGACGGGTCGCCTCCTCCGAAGCGTCGGGAAGCAGCTCTTCCCGGCCTGTGACGATCATCCTGCGGAACGCGTCGCCGCGCAAATGAACCCCGCGGTCGAATTGCTCGGCCAGCAGCTGCGCGACCGTCGATTTGCCGCTTGCCATCACCCCGGTGATTAGATAAATAGCAGTTTCTTCATCGTATTTCATGCGAATACCCCTCTCCCGCGAACTTCGTGTTGCTTCCAGTGTAACATCCGCGTGAAACCATCATTAGGGATAGTTTGGATAAAACAGTTTACTCCGATCCGAGGTCCAAAAACAGCACCGGTGAGCTGCTATTTGACTATGGCGACGCTATCTTCCGGATGCATGCGCACCCATCCTTCTTTCGCGTAACGCCCTCCGTTCGAAGGCGCTCCAGCCCCTGCTCCCTGCTCCATGCACGGTCCGGTATGCTTTTTGCAATGCCGACTCCACCTCCAGAGACATTTGAGCATCATCCCCGCATACAAAGATGCGAAAGCGATCCAGGCTTGATTCGCGCCTTGCGGCCAAAACAAGAAAGCATATGGTAACCATAAAATCCGGCCGTTGAACCCAAACATCCCCGTTACAATTTTTCTTTGCGCAAAAGAAGTTCAAGTAGTGAAATCCCCGCCGGGTCATGCTATGATATGAAAATGCATTATCACTAAACCATTTGATGGACAGTGAGGTCCCGATGAATCCGTACTCCCTCTATTATGAATTCGATCGTCAGGCGTGGTCCGGACTGCCTGCTACCGCGCCGCTTCGCATTACGATGGAAGAGTTCGAGCAGCTCAAAGGCCTGAACGACAAAGTTCCGTTTCAAGAGGTCGAAGAAATTTATCTTCCCTTGACACGGTTTCTCGATCTGTTGGTGGAGAACGCCAGGACGCTTCACCGCACATCCGCTTCCTTCCTGCGGAACGGCGCCGAACCGGTTCCGTTCATTATCGGCATCGCCGGGAGCGTGGCTGTGGGCAAAAGCACGACAGCCAGACTGCTGCAGCTGCTGCTGTCGCGATGCTCGGAGCACCGGAACGTGGAGCTGATTACGACGGACGGCTTCTTGTTCCCGAACCGCGTGCTCGAGGAACGGGGGCTCATGAAGCGCAAAGGCTTCCCGGAAAGCTACGACATCAAAAAGCTGCTTCGGTTTATCCGCGATATTAAAGCGGGCAAGCCCGTCGTCCATGCGCCGGTTTATTCGCACTTATCGTATGATATCGTGCCGGACGAGGTGGAGACGATCCGCCAACCCGATATTTTGATCATGGAAGGCATCAACGTCCTGCAAGTCGGGAAGCAGTCCCAAGTGTTCGTCAGCGACTTTTTCGATTATTCGATCTATGTCGACGCGAAGGAAAAGGACATTGAGCAGTGGTACATCGAACGGTTCCGGATGCTCCGCGAAACGGCGTTTCTCAATCCAAAGTCGTATTTTCACCGTTTTGCCCAGCTTTATGGCGAGGAGCTCGTTGCAACCGCTTCCGGCATCTGGAAGGACATCAACGCAGTCAACCTGCACGAGAATATATTACCAACCAAAGGACGCGCAAAGATGATTCTGGAAAAAGGGGCGAACCACGCCGTGCAGCGGGTATTCGTGCGAAAATGACACGACAAAAAGCCGCCCCTTCCCTACGACGACGCGAGCTTTAACGCCGGAGCGGCGTTAAAGCAGCGGTCAAGGAAGCAGACGGCTGTGCGGCCCACAGGTCCGTTACCGTTAAAACTCGCTCGCGTTCGCGAGATGTCCCCCGTCTACCGTGATCGTGGAACCGGTTACGTAGCTGGACTCGTCAGACGCGAGAAACAGAAACACGTTCGCCACTTCGTCGATCGTGGCCGATCTTCGCATCGGCGTTCGCTCGGAAAAGGTCGGCAGCCCTTCCCGAATGCGCAGCTCGCGGTCAAGCGGCGTCTCCACGAAGCCGGGCGCAACGACGTTCACACGGATGCCGTGCGGGGCCAGCTCTACGGCCATCGATTGCGACAGCAGGATGACGCCCGCCTTCGAAGCGTTGTAATGCGCCAGCATCGAGCTGCCCGCAAGGCCGTTCTTGGAGCTCATGTTGACGATGCTTCCGCCCGTTCCTTGCCGGATCATCCGTTCGGCGGTCAACTGACCCAACCGGAACACGGCGCGCACGTTGATGTCCATCACCGCGTCCCAATGGGCCAGCGGGATGTCCAGAAACGATTCCCGGTACGCAATCCCGGCGTTGTTGATCACAATGTCGATCCCCTGCCAGCGCTCGAATGCCTCCCCCGCCGCCTGCTCAAGCTGTTCCAGATCGCGCAGGTCGCACACCGACAAAGCAAGCCTCTCCGCCTGCCCAGCGAACTCCTCCCGCAATGCCTTCAGTTCGGTTTCGTTCCGGTCCAGCGCGATCACGTTGGCCCCCTCCGCCAAAAAGCGTCCGACGATGCCCTTGCCGATCCCCTGAGCGCCGCCGGTGACAAGCGCACGTTTGCCGCTAAGCCTCATGTTGCCTCTCCTCCTCTGCTTCTTTGCTCCACTGTCTGGTTACAGCACGCCGTATTTGTCATACACTTCACGCAGCGTACGGCCCGCCTTTAGCTCGTCGCGGGTATGATTTTCGCGGGTCACTTTGTCCATCGCGAGCCGCACCACCTCATCGACGACCGCGGCAGGAATAACGACAACGCCGTCCCGGTCGCCGAACACGACGTCGCCCGGATGGACCAGTACGTCGCCGCACAGCACCGGCACGTCATATTCGATAACCAAGCCGCGCCCGCGGGAATCGACCGGCTTCGTGCCCGTCGCGAAGACCGGAAAATCCAGCTCCAGAATTTTTTTCGAATCGCGGATCAGACCGTCCACGATCGCGCCATGGGCGCCGCGAGCTTGGGATGCGGTCGAGAGCAGTTCGCCCCATAGCCCGTTCTGGCGGGAACGATTCGTGCAGCCGATCACAATCTCGCCCGGCTTGATGCTGTCCACGGCAGCGATTTCCTGCGCGTACGGATCGTCCGGCAGATGATGCACGTCGACGGACAGCATCGTTTTCGCCCGCCCCGCAATGACCCAATCGGCGGATAACGGCGTCAAATCCTCTCTCATGACCTGATGGCGGTACCCCAGCTCGTCTAACGTATCGGAAATGACGGCGGAATACAAGTTTTTGCACATGGAATCAAACAATGGCTTATCGTTGTCGTACATCGCTCTTCCTCCTCTTATTAGGGCCCGCGACTTCAGCCTTTCACAGCCCCCGCGGACAGCCCTTTCACGAAATAGCTTTGAAAAGCAAAAAACAATGCCAAAATCGGTACGAGCGTAAGCGTAATGCCTCCGAATAACAAGCTCAAATCCGACATGCCCTTCGCCCCGAAAAATTTGTACAGGCTGATGCTTACAGTCGGGAAATCCCGCGTATTGACCAGCACGAGCGGCAGCAGCAGATCGTTCCAGATGTAAATGAACTGCAGGATGACCAGCGTCGCTGTAGCAGGCTTGAGCAGCGGAAAGATAATCTGGAAAAACGTCCGCAACGGCGAGCATCCGTCCATATAAGCAGATTCCTCCAGCTCAAACGGAATGCCGCGGACGAAGCCCGCATACATGAAGATGCAGAAGGGCGACAGCACCGCAACGTAGACGAGCGAAATGCCGTACATCGTTCCCTGCAGCTGAAGGCTTTTCAGCAAAAATACGAGCGGAATAAGCGCCGACTGTACGGGGATCATGATGCACGAGACGTAAAACCAATACAGCGACCGGAACATCGGATGTGGGATACGGGCCACGGCATAGGCCGCGAGCGCCGAGAAGACGATGCAGCAGACGAGCGCCATCGCGCCGATCCCGATCGTAATGCCGTAAGAGCGCAGGATGTCCATCCGTTCTATGGCCGTCAGCACGTTCTTCAAGCCATAAGACCAGTCGGGCAAGGAAAGCGGGCTGGTCACGATCTGCTCGTGCGACTTGAACGTATTGATGGCAATCAGATACAGCGGTATCGAAATCAAGAGCGCAAGGCCGATGGCCAGCACTTCGGTGGCGAAGTACGCGGATTTTCGTTTCATGCCCCGTGCGCCCCCTGTTCGTATTTTCTGGAAAGTGCGACGAAGAAGCAGGTGACGGCCAGCACAACCAGCGTCATGACGAACGAAGCGGCCATGCCATACGCCATATCCGACGATTGGAACGCATACCGGTAAATGCGGATAGCGAGCGTCTCGCTGGCATTGGCGGGTCCTCCGCCCGTCAGGGCAAACGGCAGATCGAACAGACGGATGCCGTTCGCAAGCCCGATCAGCACATTCACCGTAATGCCCGGCGCAATCATCGGCAGCACGATCGACACGAAGCGCCGCGGCCTTGATGCGCCGTCGAGCATGCCCGCTTCCAGCAGCTCGCCCGGCACGCCCTGCAGCGCCGCGAGATAAATGATGATGATCGGCCCCATCATCTGCCAGACGGTAATCAGGACGATCGTCGGGACGACATAATCCGGCGAATCTACCCAGGCGGTGGTGACGGGACGGCCAGCGAGCGCAGACAGCCATTGGTTGGCCATGCCGCTGTTCGCATCCAGAATGTACCTCCAGACAAAAGCCGCGACGACGATCGGAATGACGTTCGGAATATAACAGAGCGCCCGCAGCACTTTTTTCGTCCGGAGCGGCTGATCGAGCAATACGGCGAAAAACAGCCCGAGCACATTGGACAGGACGGCCGCCGATAGGCCGATCGCGAGCGTACGCCACAGCGAATGCACGAACACGTCTTCTTTGAAAATCTCCGCATAATTTTTAAAGCCGATAAAGCTGTAGGTCCCTATGCCTTTCCAGTTGGTCAGACTGTAATAAAACGACTGCGCGATCGGAAAGATGAGAAACGTCAGCAAAATCAGCGTAATCGGCGTAACAAAGAGAAGTCCGGTCATAAAATATTTTTTCTGCATGGGCTACCCCTTCCGGCGAGGATTGGCGGCAAAGAAGCGCAAAGCGGCGGCAACCGACGATCTGCCGCCCTGTGCTCTTCTCCAGTCAAAGCAGATCTGCCGGGCATGTTATTTGGACTTGGACTTGTCGTACTCTTTAACGAACCGATCGGCGGCTTTATTGGCATCGCTGTTATACGTATATTCCTGCGCGGCTTGTCCCAAGGCGATCCAGGCCGGTCCCGGAACCGGTCCGGTGTTGGCGAAGGAGATAATGCGTCCGGTTTCCAGCCACTTCGGCACGTCCGCGTACGCCGGGTCCAGCTCGCCGACGCCGGGCATGGCGGGGAAGTTGCCTTTGACTTTCAGGATTTCGCCGTACGTTTCCTTCGAGAATAGCCAGTTCGCGAACTTGGCGGCTTCCTCCACGTTCTTGGATTTCGCGTTCAGCGCAAGCCCGTCCTCCGGCACGAAGATGACTCCGTTCTCGCTATCCGGCGCATAAGGGAGATTGGCGAAGCCCCAATCCAGATTCGAATTCAGCTTCCGGATCGCGCCCGCTTCCCAGGTGCCTCCGAGCAGCATGGCGGCTTCCCCGTTCGCGAACGCCTGCTGGGCTATCGCGTATTCGTTCGTAAAGCTGCCTTGGCGGACGTACTGGTTCAGCTCCTTGAACCGCTCGAAGCCTTCGCCCAGCAGCGCCTTGTTCTCCGGCTTGCTCCAATCGACGCTTCCGGCCAAATACGCTTTTTTGAACTCCTCATGCTTCAAAGCGTAATTCCCGAACGTCCAGTGAAACACATTGGCGATGGACGTTTCCCATTTGGAAGCGTATACAATTAAGTCTTTGCCTTTAGCCTTCAGCTTCTTCCCGGCATCCATGAACTCTTCCCACGTTTTGGGCGGGGCCGCGTAGCCGATATCAGCAAGCAGCTTCTTGTTGTAATTGAGGCCAAGCACGCCGACGCCCAGCGTGAACGCCGCGTATTTGCCGTTATACATCGATGCTTGACGGATCGATTCCGTGTAGTTCCGGGTAGAGCTGAGCGAGCTCAGGTCGTACAAGTATCCGCTCTCGTCCGCGAGCTTCGTCGTGACATGTCCGATGTTGATCTGATACAGATCCGGTACGTCGCCGGTCGAAATTTTCGTCCTCAGCGAGTCGAAAATATTGCCATCGGGCATCACTTCCGCCTTGATCGTCACACCTGGGTTCTGGGATTCGTATTTCTTGACGAACTCGTCCACCTTGCCGTTGAATAGCGATTCGGCGACCAGCATGTACAGCGTGACGGACTTCTTACCGTCCGCCTCGCCGCCCTTCGCCGGCTGTCCTCCGTTTGAGCAAGCGCTTACCATGGAAACCAGCAAAAAGGCGGCGAGTCCGCCAGCCATCGCTTTTTTTGTCCGCTTCATCTTCATCGTTGGTGCCCCCTGTACGCTCAAATGTGTAACGCCAATCCGTCCGTCCAAGCTGGCCCGTAGGGGCCGGGAAATCCCGGCCCTACTTCCGCAGCTCCTTCGGGACGAGGAAGTCGAAGTCGCACCCTTTGTCCGCTTGCATAACACGCTCAATGTACAGCAACCCATAGCCCCGATCGTAGTGCGGCTCAGGAGCGGTCCACCGCTCCCGGCGGCGCTCCAGCTCCTCGGCATCCACCTCGAGATGCAGCCGCCGATTAGCGATATCCAGCTCGATCATGTCTCCGTCCTGTACGAGCGCCAACGGACCGCCGACCGCCGCTTCCGGGGCGGCGTGCACGATCAGCGCGCCGTAAGACGTGCCGCTGATCCGGGCGTCGGAGATGCGGACCATGTCACGGACACCGCGCAGCAGCAGCTTTTTCGGAATCGGGATTTGCCCGATTTCCGGCATCGCCGGAGCGCCTTTGGGCCCGGCGTTCTTGAGCACCAGCACGCTGTTTTCGTCCACGTCAAGCTCCGGATCGTCGATGCGCCGATCAAGATCGGCCGGCGATTCGAACACGACCGCCCGTCCCCGGTGCTTCTTCAGATGCGGCGAGACTGCCGTCTGCTTAATCAGCGCGCCGTCCGGCGCCAGATTGCCGCGCAGCACGGCGATGCCGCCTTGCGGATCGAGCGGCTGGTCCAGCGGGTAGATCACGTTGCGGTCCAGCACCTCCACGCCGCGCAGATTCTCGCTGATGGTACGGCCGGTCACGGTCAGACAATCGCCATGCAGCAGCCCTTCCAGCTCCTTCATCAGCGCCGGGACGCCGCCGGCCTCGAAATATTCCTCCATCTGATACTGGCCGGAAGGCCGTAGATTAAGCAGGAACGGAGTCGCTGCGGCAATCTCGTCGAACTTCTCCAGCGGGAGCCGGATGCCGAGGCGGCCGGCAATCGCCACCAGGTGGATGATCGCATTCGTCGACCCGCCGCTGGCCATCGTCACGCGGATCGCATTTTCCAACGCCGCTTCCGTCATGATCTCCCGCGGCCGGATGTCCGCTTTCACCAGATTGACGATCTGGCTGCCGGTGCGCTCCGCCATATGCCGCCTGCGGCTGTCCGGCGCAGGAATAGCCGCGCAGCCGGGCAGCGCCATGCCGAGCGCCTCGGCGATGGACGCCATCGTGCTGGCCGTTCCCATCACCATGCAGTGGCCGTCGCTGCGGCAAATCGCGTTCTCCGCCGTCGCCAATTGCTCGTCGTTGATATTACCCGCCTTATGTTCCAGCGTAAACTGGTAGCAATCCGTACACGCGCCCAGACTTCGTCCGTTCAGCCGGCCGTTCAGCATCGGCCCGCCCGTCAGCACGATGGCCGGAATGTTGGCGCTGGCGGCGGCCATCAGCTGGGCCGGCACCGTTTTGTCGCAGCCGCCGATCAGCACGACGCCGTCGATTGGGTGCGCCTTCAGCATTTCCTCCGTATCCATCGCCATCAGATTGCGAAGCAGCATCGTCGTCGGCTTGACGTAAGGCTCGCCGATGGAAATCGTCGGAAACTCCATCGGGAGTCCCCCGGCCTGCCAGACGCCCCGCTTCACGTAATCGACCAGCTCGTTGAAGTGGGAATGGCATTTGTTCAGCTCGCTGAACGTATTGCATATGCCGATGACCGGCTTGGCGAGATCCTCTTCCGTGTACCCCATCGATTTGGTAAACGAGCGGTGGATGAAGCCCCACAGCCCTTCGTCGGCAAAATAAGCTTCGCCCCTGCGTTTTCCGTTGCCCGATTGTTCCGCCATTGCGCTTCCGTCTCCTTCTTGCGTGCTTCGCACGCGTTTCTTCCTTCGTCCGGCTCCATGTTCCGCAACGCGTCATGAAGCCTTGCCGCAGTTATTATACAAGTCCAAGCAGCTCCGGCGTATTCCGATGCAAAATCTCTTCAATCACCTGCTCCGGCACGCGAGGAAGCGAGGTGCCCTCGGTGAACCGGTTAATGTTCCGCAGCGCGTCGATCATCCGCTGCGTCGTAAAGAACGGATAATCCGATCCAAACAATATTTTATGCGTTACCCCGTACTCGCAAGCCGACACCAGCGCATTGTAAAACTGCCACGGGCGAGAGCCCAGCGCCGACAGATCCATGTACAGGTTCGGATGTTTGCGGACAACGGAGATGCATTCGTCCACCCAAGGATGCCCCATATGGGCAATCACCATCTTTAAATTCGGGAACGCCCGGGCGATCGGATCGAGCGCCGCCGGCCGGGAGGCGTCGAGGTACCCTTCCGGCACGAACGATGTGCCCTGATGCCACAGAATCGGCACGCCCAGCTCGTCCGCCTTCGCATAGAGCGGGAAATGCTCCTTCGCCTCCGGGTAAAAGTTTTGGTAGATCGGACCGAGCTTCAATCCCTTCAGCCCGAGTTCCTTCACCGCCGATTCCAGCAGACTGGCCGCATTCAGCCGGTTCGGATCGACGCTGGCGAAGCCGAACAGCTTGCCGGGATGCTTGGCTACGTAGTCCGCAACGTACTCATTCGGCACGTTAAGCCCGGTGGCCGGGGCGTCGAAGGCCAGCACGATTGCGCCGTCGATATCCTTGAACAGCTCCCAGTGCTCTTCCGGCGTCACGAGCATTTCCTGCCCGCCTCCCCAGGCCCGTTTGGCCGCCTCCAGCGTAGCTCCGCCGAACTGGCCCGGGCCGAATAGATGCGTATGGCAATCGAAGATCATCTCTTGTGCTACCTCCCCGCGTCGTTTGTCTGTATGATAACCCGTCCGTTCATCTACGCGCTTCTTCCCCTCACAGCTTTCCTTCGCTGCGAAGTTCCTTCAGCACGTCTTCGATGCACTGGAGCGTATGGTCGATATCTTGCTCGGTATGGCTAAAGCTGACATGATTGCGCTTGATATTCATCGGCATTTTGAAGATGCCCCGCTCCATCAGCTTCCGGCGGTACGACACGTACAATTCGGCGTTATTGTCCTTCAGATCGGTGTAATTCAGCGGCTCGCGGTCCATGAAATAGGTCGTCCATACGGACCCGAAGCCGGCGACGTACGCCTGAATGCCCATCCGCTCGTGAATATCGCGAATCCCTTGCCGCATCCGTTCGCCCAAGCGGAAAATGTGCTCGTGCACGCCTGACGTCTCCATCATCTCGATGGTCGCGATCGAGGCCGCCGTGCCGACGGCATGGCCGTTGTACGTTCCCGCGAACCAGACGTCCCCGCCCGGATTCGTATTAAAACGCATCATCAGCTCGTTCTTGCCTGCGACCGCCGCGATCGGAAAGCCGTTGGCCATCGCTTTGCCCATCGTCGTCAGGTCCGGCGTCACCCCGCATACCTTCTGGTAGCCGCCGATGTCGTGCCGAAAGCCGGTGATAACCTCGTCGAAAATCAGCACCGCGCCATACCGCGTGCACAGCTCCCGCAGACCCTGCAGGAATCCCGGCTGCGGCATCACGCAGCCGATGTTGTGGGGCACCGGCTCCACGATCAGCGCGGCAACCTCGCCGGGATTCGCTTCGAACGTCCGCTGCACGTCATCCAGATCGTTGAATGTACAGACCAGCGTGTTGTCGATCGCTTCGTCCATCATCCCGGCGGACCCCGGGTCGCGCTTGCCGATCATGTCCCATGCGCTGAGCATGTTGCGGGCGACATAGTCATGCCAGCCGTGATAGCAACCCTGGAACTTGATCAGCTTCGTCCGTCCGGTCACTGCCCGCGACAGCCGGATGGCATGGTAGGTCGCTTCCGAGCCGGAGTTACAAAACAGCACCGATTCCGCCGACGGGACATGCTTGCAAATTTTCTCCGCCAGCTCGATCTCCAGATCCGTCGTGCCGACCCCGTAAAGATCGGTCCGCTCCAGCGCCTCTACGACCCGTTGGGTGACGTAAGGGTGACGATGTCCGAGGACGAACGGCCCGAAGGCCGCTTGGTAATCGATATAGCGGTTGCCGTCCGCATCGTAAATGTAAGCGCCTTCCGCTTTCGTAAATATAAGATGCGGCGCTACATTACGAATCGACGTATGCACGCCACCCGGGGTGTAGCGCAGTGCCCGTTCGTACAGCTCGCTCGATACTTCCGTTTTTAATCCGTTCATGGAATCACTCCTCAGTTTGAATGGCGTTTAGCATGTAAAACGTTATTTAATTTAAAAGTAAACGCTTCCCGTTTGTTTGTCAATATGGTATTTTGAAGGTGAACCGTCCTGCTCCACGGAGTCATTATCAATAGAAACCGGATGTGCGCTATGGTTATTCGCGGAAAGTGCGAACGCTTTTCCATAAATAATGAAAGCGCTTGACGCAAGGAACCGTGTTTTTGTATGATGAACATTGTTTAAACTAAATCAAAGTTAAGGCGGAACGACTATGGCTACGGGTAAAAAATATAACGTCCCCGCATTGGAGAAGGCGATCGCCATCATCGAAACGCTGTCCGAGCGCGAAGAGCCTGTCGGCGTCAGCGACTTGTGCAAGCTCGTGGACATCCCGAAAACGAGCGTTTTCTTCATTCTCAATACGCTGGAGCAGCATCAATATATCATCAAAAGCCCCGACGGCAAGTACAGTCTTGGCTCCAAATTCATCCATATCGGCCTGTCCACGCTGAACCGGATCGATATCCGCACCGCAGCCCGGGTGTCTATGGAGCGGTTGCTCGGCGAAACGGGCTTCACCGTGCACCTCGCCATACTCGATAACTTTGAGCCGATGTACATCGAGAAGGTCGAGAGCCAGGCGTTTGTCAAGTTCGCCTCCTATATCGGGCAGCGGCAGCCGCTTCACGCCTCGGGCGTCGGCAAGGCGCTGGCCGCCTTCATGCCGCAGGACCTGCTGGAGCAGGCGATCCGCGAGAAAGGACTGCCAGAGAAAACGGAGAAAACGATCACGAATGTCCACGATTTCATGGCCGAAATCGAAGCGATCCGCAGGCAGGGATATGCCGTGGAGGACGAGGAAGGCGAAGCGGGAGTGCGCTGCATCGGGGCCCCTGTATTCGATCATTACGGGCAGCTCAAGGCAGCGGTCAGCATCACCGCTTTGCGGACGGAGCTTCCGATCCACGACATCCCTGACGTTAGCGAGAAGGTCAAGCGTGCCGCGCAGGATATTTCGAGGCAGCTCGGGTATGTCCAGACGCTGGAACCGGAGCTGAATTAAGCGGCTGCCGCCATAGCCTTCCAGGCCATTTTTCCCCTGACACATAGTGAAATCCGCATCGTACCATGCTATGATATGGAAAGCCATGACTACATCCGTGGGAAACATGACCTTGAGGTGAATCCGGTGCGAACTCGGGCCAAATTTATTAAAATAACCCCGCCGCGCGTATTGGCGGGGGGCTTCGCCCTCATTATTATAATCGGCTCTTTTCTGCTAACCCTGCCAGCCGCCTCGGCGGACGGGCTGTCGATGAGATACATCGATGCGTTGTTTATGGCAACGTCGGCTACCTGCGTCACCGGGCTGATTGTTGTCGATACCGGCGTTCATTTTTCGTTGTTCGGGCAGATCGTTCTGCTGCTGATGGTGCAGTTGGGCGGGCTCGGCTTCATGACGATGGCCACCTGGTTCACGCTTGCGTTGAAGCGCCGTGTCTCGCTGCGGGACCGTCTGTTATTGAAAGAGTCGATGAACCACGCCAACATTGACGGCATCGTCCGGCTGATCGTCCGGGTCTTCCTGTATTCGATGACTATTGAAGGGATCGCTGCGTTCTACTTCATGCTGCGCTGGTCTCAGGAGATGCCGCTCGGGAAGGCCGCCTATTTCGGTCTGTTCCATGCCGTGTCGATCTTCAACAACGCGGGCTTCGAATTGTTCGGCGGGTTCCGCAGCTTAACGCCTTACGTCAACGATATCGGCATCAATCTCGTTTCCATGATGCTCATCTTTTTCGGCGGAATCGGGTTTATCGTCATCTCGGAGCTGATCGAATTTCCCAAGACCCGCAAGCTGTCCTTGCACAGCAAGGTCGTCTTGTCAACAAACGGCATTCTGGTGCTGTCGGGCGCTGTGTTCATTTTGATCTTCGAATTCACCAATGCGAAGACGCTGGGGGGCTTGCCTTGGGATACGAAAATCGTCGCCTCCTTCTTCCAATCGATGACTTTGCGCTCCGCCGGCGTCAACACGCTCGACATCGCTGAGCTTCGGACCGCCACGCAGTTTCTGATGATCGTCATGATGTTCATCGGCGCGGCTCCCGGCTCTACCGGAGGAGGCATCCGGCTCACGACGTTCGCAATCCTGGTCGGGGCTTTCGTGGCGATGCTGCGCGGCAAGGAAGACGTCGTGCTGTTCCGCCACCGGCTGCCTGAGAAGGACATCTACAAAGCCGTCACGTTCACGCTGACCGCCGTCTTGTTCCTGGCATTCGCGACGATGCTGCTGTCTACCTTCCAAGACCAGGATTTTCTGAAAATCTTGTTCGAGACGACCTCGGCCTTCGGTACGGTAGGTCTCAGCATGGGGTTGACCGCCGACCTGACGTTTGCCGGCAAAATTGTGATGATTTGCGTCATGTTTATCGGACGAGTGGGACTCGTGACGCTGGCGTTCGCCTTGCAGCCGAATCCGAAAAAAGAGCTGTTCCGGTATCCGGAAGGGAAAATCACCATCGGATGAAGATGGGAGAGGAGACTGCAAAGCAAAGGCGCAGCCTTCACCGTATCGCATCCGCTCCCCTGGAGCGGATGCGTGTTATAGCTTATCCGATTCCAAAAAAGGAATGATCTGACCGTCAAGATGGGTAAGAGCATGCCCGGCATCCGGTAAAATGCGAATTCGGGCATGCGGAAGCAAGCTTCCCAAATGCTTGGCCCTCGTTTTTCCCTTCTGCGGATTTAAACGCAACTTGAACTCTCATCTGACTGCACTCCATTTCGTTACAAGTCCAGAAGCCACGCTTCCGCTTCCCCGACGCTGCCGAATACCCTGAAATCATTTCCTTTGTTCGCTTCGGCCAACATCTCTTTAAATCTCCCTTTTACGGTCAGCTCGTTCGTTATAATAAGGGCTGCTTTCACACGATAGTTCACGAATTTTTGCAGCATCTCTCCTGCCAGACCCGTTCTGAGGTTGAAGAAATCGTCGGAAAGCGCCTCCGCGTGAAGCAATAATAGATTGGTATCATTTTCGAGGCATGCCGCGTTAAGATCCAATGCATCCTGTCCTGTGCGCAGCGGTGTTTCGACAGAAGCGTATTCCACGTATTTTTTCGTACCTCTTTCGATCACTTGAACTTTCATTGGATTGGCCTCCTTCTCCATGGGAATCCGCAGTTCGCTGCGAAGCTTTTGCATCCATTCCCATTCGCGTTTATAGAAATCGATTAAACTATCGTAGATCGTATCCCATAAGTAGATCTCCCTGACAGTTCTGCCGGGCGAAAACGGGCCTCTGAGCTTTTTTTCCTGCTGCAATAAAACCTGCGTCCGGACTTCCTCTTCATATTTTGTAAACAGGACATTCAATTCGTCCGTGCTTAGCTGATCCGCCCAAGCAAGCTGAATCAGAAACGATTTCTTCAAATCCGGAGGTTCGGGCGCGGAAAGCACCCAGTCCTTCAGCTCGGCCGATCCTTCTTTCGTGATCGTATAAATCTTTTTCGAGGGCGAGCTCTCCTGGTGCTGAACTTCACATGTCACAAAGCCTTCGTCCAGCAGCTGCACCAGTGATTTGTAGATCTGATTGTTGTTGGCCGACCAGTACATAAAGGGGGAGTCTTGAATGATTTTTTTCATATCGTAGCCCGTGACAGACTTCCAGCTTAAAATCCCCAGAATAGCGTGTGCAATAGACATGGCAGTTACTCCTTGATCAGTATCATATGTTAAAAGTAACATATGGTACTTGATATTGAAATATTCGATGTGGAATGAATCTGCCTCTCCAGCATCAGGCAAAACAAAAAGCCCTTTATTGTAGAGGGCTTGCGGAACATGTCTGTATTTGCTTGTTTTCTTGGGCCATCCGATTCCTTAAAACAGCTCCCGCAAATAGTCTCTTCGGCCGTGCAGAATTCGATGGATGATCACTTCATTATTTATGATTCTGTAGAAAACCAGATATGGCGAAACGACGATAAAACGATACCCACGCTGTATTAGCGTGTAGTCATCCTCTGACAATACAGACCCCAAATGGGGAAAATCAGCAAGTCCCCCGATTTCACGGTTCAACTTCTCCAGCATATTTTCAGCGTTCTGGCGGTTATCTTGGGTTATATACGAAAAAATTTCATCCAGATCATCAACCGCTGCCGGTGTATATCTCACTCTACTCTTTGGAGGCATTCACTTTCCTCCGCAGGTTTGCCATGACTTGATCATGATCTAGTAGTTCAGCACCTTCGACAACCTGCTTCTCGGCTACCAGAAGCTTGGCTTGCAATTTGATTCTGGCTTCCATACGGCGAAAAGCATCATGGCTCATAACCACCAAATCGGCTTCTCCATTACGTGTTAACACAACGGGTTCATCAATCTCATGGCAAAACTTCGAAAACCCGTTATAATCCTGACGAATGGTCGTAGACGGTTTTATATGCATCGTTTCACGCCCTTTCCCATACCATTAATCTGACCATATTATATCATTATTATTATATCCAAGTCATCCCGTTTTAGTGCGTAGTGCTCTCTCCGAGTGATAACTTATCGGATAAAGGCTCACTCGAAAACGCCCCTTGTCGTTTCATGATCAGCATTGGCGTTAACGATATCCATAAATCCAATCCCCGCGGTCTGCATCAAAATATGAGCGGCTTTATCCAACCCCATTGCCTCATGAACATATCTTCTCGCGTGATCAGTATCGTCTAGAGCCAAGCACATCCTTCACATAGCATGCAGCCGTCTATGTTCTTTATAAATTTCAACACAAGCCTCGATGATGATTTTCTTTTGTTCCGTATCCTTGCGAAGTATCGAATGTAAAGCTACCGCCGCGTGCTTAAAGCCATCACTCACCCCGCTAGCATACATTTTTTCATTTTCGTATTCCCAAGAATTCTTCTCTGCTTCCCAAACCATGTGGATATCCTGAAAATCTTTCAGCAGTTTTCTTAGTGCTATACTCATCGTTTCCTCCTTCGCAGTTAAGCCACATTTGTTGAATTACATACTAGTCGTTTTAATCAACTTGTTGGTTATAATATATAACAAAAATATCATTAAGTCAATTATTATAGTCAACTTTTTGATCATTTTCGTTAACTTTGATATCATGAAGACAAAGGGAGGAAAAAAGTTTTGATTATCAATAAATTAAGCGAAATCATGGGCCGTAAACGTCTAAAAATATCCGACGTAGTGGATGGTACGGGCCTTGCCCGTAATACGGTGACCGAACTTTATCATGGGCGGGCTAAAAGAATTGACCTTGAGACATTAGACAAGCTCTGCTTATATTTGAATGTTAGTGTCGGCGAGATATTTGAGCATGAGGGTGAAAGAGAAGAGTCCTTGCCAGCGGATTAAGCGGGCAGGGACTCTTTCTCGTACAACATACAATCGACACTTTATACTACTTCGTCTTCTCCGCAGCTCGCTCGCTTTCCTTGGACTCAAAAGCAGTGTATTTCCGAAGTACCGTATGTAAAGCTATTGCTGTATACTTGAAGCCATGACTCATCCCGTCTGCGTACATCCTTCCACTTTCATCCTCCCGATTTTTTGCCTCGGTACTCCAGTAAATTTGAAGATCATGCAGATCTTCGAGTAACCGGTTTAGTTCATCGATCATAGCATCCTCCTCATGTTTAAGGCCTGTAGGCCGAACGATAAGCTAATACGTAGTTTGACTATACTTTCCCAACTCAGGTAACATACTCTCACCAACGAGAACATTTTGTTCTCATTTTGTGCGCGGGAATGCGGAAAAATCCGCAGCCTGCTCAATGTTCAATCCATTCGTAAAGATCTTCCATTTTGCAACCCAACAACTTGGATGCGGTATACAAATCCTCCGGCAGCATAACGCGTGTATCGTTGCAAAAGTGGGAAATAACTCGTTTGGATCGACCGGAACGGCGGGAGTACTCAGCTTGGGACAATCCCAACTTTTCCAGCCAGTCCGGGAGCAAGCATCTCCCTCGGGAGTATGCCACTTAAACCCGGATCTCCTTCCATCAAGAATAAATTACTACCAAAATTATAGCATTAACATGGTAGTTAGTAATGTACAATCTCATCAGCGGTTTGATCGACTAATGAACGATGAAAATGAAGAAGCTCAGAGACAGGCAAACCTTTAGATCATCCAGAGTGGACGATATCCGTCATTAAGCACTTATTAAGCAACGAACACATTCATACCAAAACTGGTTGGAACTTTATCCATTCCAAAAACTTGATCATTTCGGGAATGAATATCTATACCGACCCTTTATCTGATGAACAAATTCAGAGCCAAGCTATGGATACGTTCGACCTTTTGATGGAACATTACTCGATACAAGCCCAAAGTCTCCGAATGGGACCGTCGCTAACTAAAGGTACTGGAAGATGTAAACGGCAATAATTCTGATACCAACGCATTTTACATTTCATATTTCATATAAAATTCCTTACTTTGTTAAGCTCAAAGACCTCAATCAACAGGAGATAGTTGTTGTTGAGGTCTTTTTTCGTACTACCGATTAGCGCTCGCTTCTTCCACCCAATACATCCCCACTCCAATCAAACACCATTGGCGGACCCTTCTCTTTTGGATTCCATCCTTGTTCGATGGCTTGAGAAATAATCGTCGCCACTTCCTTAGGCGTTACAACCTTTAAATTCAAGCTATCGGTATAAGGATACTCCACCCAATAATCATTGATATCCGATTCAATATATATACGAAGTTTCCGCCCTTTTTCCTGCTGGTGTTCCGCCATGAGCACAATATATCCTTTTGAAGCTGTGGAGATGACCCAGCGGTATGGATCATTTCCTACAACGATTTTCCTGGAGCCTTTGTTTCTTAATGTCACCTGGTTTCCCCCCGCTCACCTAATCCGAATTCATCAATAAGAAAATCGCCTTGTTCGATTTTCATCGTTTGCTTCTCTTGACTAAAGTCCCATCCCTGCTCAATGGCATATTTAATCAAGCTGGCGCACGTATGCGGCCGATGCAGGTTGATGTACCATGTGCCCTTCCAAGAAAAGCGAACTTCAAAAAAGGAAGTTTTCAATGAATATACTCTAAAGCCGACATCTTCATTGCGGGGAAATTGATTAATCACACAATGAAACAAAAATCCGTTTACCGTAATCTTTTTCGTGTCTTTACCAAACGTTTTCATGAATCCCCCTATCAAACAAAACGGCGAAATGTCGTAATGCCCCTCGGCATCCGCCGTCTCGAGAGCGACAAACTCTGCGCTTCAAGCACGTAAATGACTCAGCCGGTCGTAAATCCGACCCGGGACGCTTTTTCATCGGAATGCCACAGCTGGGTGCGGCCTTTGCCAAGCTCCACATTCATCTCGCGCACAAGCTGCTCCACATCGACGGTATGCTCGTAATGCTTACGCAGCGCCGCCGACACATACAGCTCGCCAAGCTGCGCGAAGGTGAACCCTTCCGTCGCTCTCGCCGCCACCGCGACCGCTTCGTCGTCGAGAAGCTCGTGCAGCCGCTTCAGCAGCAGATAGCTGCGGCGCTGCTCTTCATCCGGCAGCTTGATTTCGTATGCCCGGTCGAAACGGCCCGCCCGGTTCATCAGCGCCGGGTCGATTTTCTCCGGATAGTTCGTCGTCCCGATCAGGAAAATGCCCTCCTTCGAGGTCGCCCCGTCGAGCGTGTTCAGAAAATACGACCGCGCCGACTCTGGCATGGAATCGATATCTTCGATCACGAGCACCATCGGGGACATGCGGACAGCCGCTTCGAACACCTCCTGGATCGAGTCGCTTGTCGTGTACTCGGTAATGTGCCAATAAGCGACCGGCGCGTCCACGCTACCGGCGATCGATTTGACCAAGGTCGTTTTGCCGTTGCCCGGCTTGCCGTACAGCAGAATGCCCCGCTTGTAGGGGAGGCCGTACGTTTGGAAAAAGCGACGGTCCTGGGCAAAAAACTCGTCGATGGAACGGTAAATTTCCGTTTTCACACCTTCGTTCATCACCACTTCGTCGCGCTTTACCCCGCGGGTCAAGGATTCGCGTTCGCGTTCCAGCCCATCGCGAGTATCCTTGAATACGGTCACCTGCTCCCGGTCGGTCTGTCGCTGCCGGCGGGACATATCGGTCAGGAACTCGGCCAAGCCCGCGTCGGTTTCGGCCCATATAAAATCCTCGTTGTAAATTCCATGATGCCGGAACATCGGTACCCGCGCCATGGCAACCTGGAAACGCGGGTAGACGAAAATATTGTTGCGCAGCGACGGGAACATGCGCGGTCCTTCCCCTTTCATCGTATCTCCGAAGGTGAAAGTGCGGGCCTCCACCGTATCGAAGACGGCGCAAAGCCGCTCAACCTCGGGATTGGACGCCTGTATGTCCCTCTCCAATTGATCCCAAATATCTTGCCCGAAATCCTCTTGAACATATAGCTGAAAACGGGCCCGGTATTGACTTTCCAGCCGGGCTTGGATCGACTGAATGACGAAGGCGTAATCGCTGTATTCGACGATCTCAAGGCCCGGTATGCCGTCACCGGAAGCGGTAACGATCGGCTGCGGATGGTTTGCTTTTTCATTTATTTTAATAAGAGAACTCATAGTAGATGTATTTCCCCATTTCTTTATTATGTTTCGATTTAAACACCCTTGATGCTCGCCAGCGGCTTGCATTTGGCGACGACGGACGCGAGTCCGGCTCCAACCACGCTCTCGATAATCTGATCGACGTCTTTGTACGCCTGCGGCGATTCGTCGATGATCGACTCCAGCATGCGCTGGTTCACGACGATTTCGTCCGCCGTCCCGACACGCAGCGACGATTCGAACTGATCGACGGTCACAAGCCGCTTCGTCGCGCTGCGCGAGCGAATCCGGCCGGCTCCGTGGCAGATCGAGTAATAGTTGCGCTCCCCGCCAGGCTGACCGACCATCAAATACGACGAGGTGCCCATAGACCCGGGGATCAGGGCCGGATGGCCGGTCGCCAGATACGGCTCCGGATTGTCCGGATGCTGCGCCGGAAGCGCCCGCGTCGCCCCCTTGCGGTGCACGAATAAAGGCGTGCCGTCATGCGTTTCTTCCCAGGCGTAATTGTGCATCAGATCGTACAGCGTCGTCATTTCGAACTTCGAGCCGACGACGTCCCGGAACGCTTCCCGGATGGCGTATGCGATCAGGTGCCGGTTCGTCACGGCATAATTCAGCGCGGAATACATCAGATGGACGTAAGCCGCAGCCGCTTCGCTGTCCAGCGGGGCAAAAATCAGCCGCGGGTCGGCCGTTCCCGTCCCCGTGCTGCGCATCCATTTGCCGATCTCGGAGCCGCCGTACTGGTTGACCGCGCCGCCCCAAGCCCGTGAGCCGGAGTGGATCATGACGATAATCTGACCGTCGCGCAGTCCCCATTTTTCGGCAATGGCCCGGTTGTCCTCGTGAATCTCAACCGCCTGAATTTCGGCAAAATGATTCCCGCTCCCGAGCGTCCCAAGCTGACGGTGCGACCGGTGCCAGTATATCTCGGGCAGACGATCCAAGTGGGACTCATCAAAAGCGAACTTGCTGTTCTCCACATGCGTGAGCGATGTGGCTTTTTTCGGGGTGTAGCCGTCCGGGATGTACTTTTTGGGGAGACCGTGCAGCCCTTTGCGCAGCACATGCTCCAGCCGGATATCCGAGAAATGCCCGCGAGCATGCTCTTCGGAAGGTAATACCTTCTCAATCGCCTTGACCAGCTTGCGCCGCAGCTTTACCTCCTGCAGATCGTCCCGGTGCAAATTCGTCAGGTGAACGCGCATCCCGCAGCCGATATCGCTGCCGACAATCGATGGGGAAACGTAGCCGGTCGCGGCTTCCCACACCGCCGTCGTGCCGATGCACGTCCCGACGCCCACATGCACGTCCGGCGTATAGCTCATGTAGAGCCGGTTCGGAATTTGCAGATTGTTATTGGCCATGTCGAACACTTTGTAATCCAGCGCTTCGAACAGCTGGTCTCCGGCGAAGACGTGCAAATCGCCCGCCGGCAGCTGCACCTTGCGGTAATATTTTTCGTTTCGTTGTTGATCGTATGGTTGCTCGTTGAAAGTAAACATAAATGATGACAAACTTCCTTCCTGTTTCTCTTATTCTCGTAAAAATGAATGCAAAAAGACCGTAAGCCATAAGCCTACGGTCGTCATGTCACGCGTATATGCGTACAAAAGCATGGAGCAAGCTCGCAGCTCACTGCGCTGCTCTTCATGCCGTTTGTTTTGATGTAAACGAAGGAAACTGCCGGAACGTACATGAAATTGAACGTGCCGGGGTTGCTCTCGCTTACGTCGGGCCCGTAGAGGCCGATGGAATGAATTCCGATATGTGATTGTCGCTCAAATAATAAAACAACAAAATACTATTGCGGATCATGTGAATCGGCCTCCTTTCTCCATTTAAGATATGGTTATCATACATGCGGAAGGGAAACTTTGTCAACCAAAAAAAATAAGAGCAGCAAAAAGAGCCTCCATGGGGAGAGACTCTTTTGTGTTAGACGAAAAATCGAAAGCAACGCGAAAAGCGTTATTTGATAAGTCCGGCGGCTATGATCGATGCCATTCAAAACCAATTTTATCCAGAAATGCCCGAGCTAACACCATATGTCCTGTAGCTGACGGATGTACGCGGTCCCATGCCAGTGATGCTGAATACACTTCTTTCATCACCACGTTGAACGCGGCTTGCATATCCACGAACAATAAGTCGGATTCCGAAGCAATGTTACGTACGATCGCACCGTACTCATCCATCATCGTACGCATCTTATCCTGTGGATTGCTTTCCAAATAGAACGGCGTCATCAGGACAATCCCTTTCACAAAAGGTTTCGTCTCGGTCACCAGCTTGCGAAGCGTCGTTTCATATTCATCCGCATACACATGCCAATCCTTGATGAACGGCGTATCGAATTGACGCCACACATCGTTAATCCCGATCATCACGGACAACCAGTCCGGCTGCTGATTCAGCACGTCCTCCTGCCATCTCGCTTTTAAATCACGCACGGTATTTCCGCTTATCCCCTTATTGACCACACGTATGCCTAATGCCGGATAAACAGCCTGCAGCAGCGCATCAACAAACGAAACATAGCCCTTGCCCAACGCACCGAATAGCCCTTCACCTTCTGGTTTTTTACGTTCACAATCCGTAATCGAATCACCGATAAACAACAATTTGTCACCCTTATTTAATAGCATCGCATATGTCTCCCTTTAGATAGATTATCTTTCTATTGAACAAAAACGGATTGAGACCAACCTCATTTTACGGCACCTGCCGTCAATCCATCCACAATGTATCTTTGTGCTGCAATATAGATAGCCACGACTGGAACTATCGATAAAAGTAGACTTGCAATAAACAAATTCCATTCCGTACGTACATTTCCAATAAATACATACTGATTAAGTGTCAACGTCCTCCACTCTGCATGGTCAATCATTAACATCGGAAGTAGAAAGTCGTTCCACGTCCATAAACAAAAAAGTACAGCTAGCGTACTCGTGGCTGGAGCAACCAGTGGAAATAAAATTCTAAATAATAATGCAAACAAATTACAGCCATCCATTTTTGCAGCTTCCTCAATTTCTTTGGAGATGGAACGTAAAAAACCCGAAAAAACAAAGATACCAAATGGAGTATAAAAGCCAATATATAGAGCGATAATAGCCAAATAATTATTCATTAATCCTAAGCTTGTTATCATACGTGACAAAGGGATCATGATAGAATGGAACGGGATAATAAGTCCAAATACAAAAAGCAGATATATAAAATTTGACAACTTGTTATCTAACCTATTTATTGCATATGCCGCAATAAATGAAACTAATACGGTCCCCACAACTGCTCCTCCAGATAGGATTAGTGTATTCAGAAATACACGTGGATAATTCAAAATCTCATAAACTTTGACAAAATTCCCCCAGTTCAAATCCTTTGGAAAAGAAGAAAAAGAAGTAAGAATTTCAGCATAAGATTTGAACGAATTAGTGATGAGAAAGAAAAAAGGAAATAAATACATTAACCCTGCAACCATCATTACTATGCTTAAAACCATGCGATTATTTTTTCCAGAACTCATAGATTTCATAGATTTATTTCCCTCTTTCTTGTCCATCTCATTTGAATATAACTGATCAAGCACACAGTAAGAAGTAAAATGACCGCTTTGCTGCTGCTATAACCCAAGTTAAAGTTTTTAAAAGCTTCCGAATAAATATCAAATGCTACGGTTTCAGTAGATTTATGCGGTCCTCCGCCTGTTAGCGCAATCGGAACATCAAACTGCTTAAAAGCTCCGGCAATGGATAAGAATAAGTTGATGGTTATGGTTGGCATTAGCAGTGGGAGTTGTATTTGCTTTATCTTCTGCATCATACTGACTCCATCCAAATAAGCAGATTCCATAACATCCTTCGGAATTGTTTGCAAACCGGCCAAATACATAAGCATCAAAAATCCTGTTGACTGCCAAACCGTAACAATGACGATAGAAGTCATCGCCATTTCAGGCGTTCCAAACCAACTAATATTCAAGAAATCCATATTTAGTGATTGTAATATCGAAGGAAAGAGCCCAGTAAATACGAATACCCAAATAAGCGCAGCAAATATCGAACTGATAATGTGTGGTATAAAAAACATTGATCTTATCGCGTTTTTAAAGAATAAGTTCTCATTCAAAACTAAGGCTAAGGAAAGAGCCAAAACGTTGGAGATTATTATCGTAAATATACCTATTTGGATAGAAAGAACAAAAGAGCCCCAGAACTTAGGATCATCTGTAAATAATTGCACATAGTTTTTTAACCCTATCCATTCAGCAATAGGGTTGAGCATATTCCACTTATACAATGAAAGTGGAATCGTCCCAAAAAAAAGCGGGCCCAACACAGAAAAAGTATAGAACATAAGAGCAGGAACAACGAGCAAGAAATAGATCTTTCTATCTTTCAACAAGTTCATCTGGTGTTTCCTCCCTTAAAATAAAAGGGGAGCGGAGTTTCCCCCTCCCCACTGCTTTCTACTGTTTTACAGCCTTCTTCCAAGCTTTATTGATTTCGTCAATGACAGCATCTTTATCTTTACTTCCTCCAAACCAAGCTTGTAGGATCTCTCCCGCGCCTAAATCTAACGGGTACTGCGCGTAAATCCAAGGTACTGTATTCCCGGATTTTACCGCTGTTTCAAAAACATCATTCGCCCCACCAAGTGGCGGCTTTTCAGCATATGGCATTGCCGGCGGCTCGGAAACTTCCTTTGTAAAATAATGCATCCAGCCTGTCATATCCTTGTTATCGCTTATATAATCCAGTACTTTTAAAGCTTCTTGAGGATGTTTAGTATTTTTATTTACCGCAATATTGATTTCAGCATCAACAGCCAGCTTTGCATCTTTGGGATCTTCGGATATTGGAATAGGCGTTAAACCAATCTTAATATTCGGATTGATTTTGAGTACATCAGCAATTGCCCATTCTCCGTTATGAATCATCGCCGCTTTTCCCGTAGCGAACATTTGAATGGAGTTATTGTAGTCGCTATCCAAAGGATTTTTATTCGTATTGCCCCGAATTGTCTTTAATGCTTCAAACATAGAATCCGTTTTGGCCACACTAAAAGATCCGGTTCCTTCATTCATACTTTTGAGCCAAGCAGCAGCATTATCCCCTACTGTTGCCGCTTGAGTTGCGCTTAGCATATGATTTAAAGTCCATGAATCCTTGGCGCTCGAAGCAAACGGAGTAATTCCGAGGTCTTTTAGTTTTTTGAAAGCTTCTTTCAATTCTGTTACTGTTTTGGGAGGGGAAGCAATTCCTGCTTTATCCAACAGCTCCTGATTATAAATAAGTCCTAAGAAACCGATAGATACCGGATATGCATATATTTTATTATCATAACTTACAGCTTCTTTCGCCTGACTAAAAATTTTATCTGTAAAATCACGTTGAGACAGGTCCATGATCATCCCGTTTTTTGCATACGTTTTCACTTGCGTGTAAGACTGCAGGAAAAAAAGATCAGGCAAGTCATTTGATGCCGTTTTCGCGCCTAAATACTCAGCATAACTGCCTTGCATTTCAATGGTTAAGTTAATTTCAGGGTGTTTATTATTAAAATCATCTTGAATTTTTTTATAGGTTTCTGAAGCCCCGCTTCCCCAAACAACCAATTTGATGGGAACGGGTTCACTCTTCTTCTTACTTTCCGCTGGGGTCGAAGTTTGGGAACTGGTTCCCCCGTTCCCCGGGCTACAACCTACTGCGATAAGTACCAAAAACGCGAGCATAAGCAAAATGGATACCGTTTTTTTCATGTCATTCCCTCCGATGAATAGTTTCTACTTAACCGGCAGCTTTTATTCGCTGACTTACTTACATCATATCTTTCGCACTGTATTCGATACAGAAAAAATCTTAAGCTCTTTACTTGTAAAATATTATTCTCTCAAAAATCTCCTAGAAAACGGTTACACTTTTATATAGACGGATTAAACGCTTTTACTATAGAATATATTCACTTACTTCTGAAAGGATAGTGAGCATTTCCATGAGGTGGTTCAAATCATTAAGTTTTAGATCAAAACTAATTTTATTGGTTATATTTTTCTCAGTGATTCCTTCTTGTATAAATTTAGCGGTGTCCTACTTGAATTCAATAGAAGCCCTTAAAAAACAATATACACAGGCAACGCAGGGCTCTTTACAGTTGATAAAAAGTA
>JBHJMN010000002.1:0-290223 GCA_042219835.1 Paenibacillus elgii | reverse complement strand
GGCGGCGAGCCGCTCGGGCAGCCCGCGGGGGGGTTCGCGCGCTTCCGCGAGCCGCTGCTCAGCCAGCGCCAGCGCCGCTTGCGAGGCGTCGCCGAGCCCCTGCTGCTCCGCTTGGAGCGCCCGGATCGCCATGTCCGTTTCCTTGAAACGGGCGGCGGTTTTCGCGCTCAGCCGGTCGCCGTACGGCTCCAGATGGAACAAACGCTGAAGCATCGCCCGCCGGTCTTTGCCCGTTAGCGTCAGAAACTCCGCGAACTTCCCTTGCGGCAGCACGACCGCCCGGGTAAAATCGGCCATCGACAAGCCCAAAATATCCTGAATTCGCTGATTGACCTCGCCCGCCTTGTCGGCCAGCACGACCGCTTCGTCGTCCCGGTATTGAATCAGCCGACACAGGCTGCCGAGCACCGAGACGTCGCCGCCCCGCTTGAACTGGCGGTCGACGCGGTAACGCTTGACGCCGAGCGCATGCCCCAGCTCGAAGGTGAACGAGACGGACAGCGTCTGCTCCGCCTGGTTCATAATCGCCTGCGTGCCGCCCGCCGCCCGCTCCACCTTCCCGAACAAGGCAAGCGTCATCGCATCGAGCAGCGTCGACTTGCCGCTGCCTGTCGGCCCGAAGATGCCGAAGACCCCTGCGCCGGTCAGCGCGCTGAAATCGATGTCCTGCGCTTCCCGGTAGCTTTGCAGCCCCGCGATTTGCAAATGAATCGGCCGCATGAGCGAGCCCCCTTTCCAATCTATTTTATAACTATCCGGCTACACCGCCGGTTCGTCTTCCTCCGTATGTAACAGCTCCAAAAACAGCCGGAGCAGCTCCGGCTCGGGCTGCGCCCCGCCGGTCTGCCGCTCGTAAAAGCGGCGGAACAGCTCGTCCATCGGCAGCTTCGTCGCCGAGACGGCTTCCTGCAGCGACGCCTCCATATCCGGGTACACCGGCCGGATATGAATAAACCCGTCCCGGGCTAGCCGCAGCCGGTGCAGTTGTTCCATCGACATCGTCTCCTGCAAGTGAACCTCCAGATCGATCCAAGCGTTGGCGTCCTTGCCTTCGTCCAGCCAGCGATGCACCTCCGCCAGCCCGCCCTTGGCTTTCCATTCCACTAGCGGACGCCCGCTGGAGAGGAAGATTTCCTCCAATTGAGGAGCCTCCCCCGGCTTTAGATCGAGCACCGTGACCGATTTGGCCTGCCCGGCCTCCGAGAAGCTGTAGGCAAGCGGCGAGCCGCTGTAGCGGATCGTCGTCGTCTTCGACTTCAAAAATTGCGGCCGGTGCAAGTGGCCGAGAGCAACGTACTGCGCCCCGGCTTCCAGCGCCGACGTGTCGACCGTATAAGCCCCTCCGACTTGAATCGGCCGCTCCGATTCCGCTTCCTGCCCGCCGAGCACATACAGATGGCTCATGAGCAAATTGACCGTATCGGCGCGGTAATGCTTTGCCTGCTCCGCGACGATATGCCGCACCCGCTCGGAATAGACGGCCCGCAGCAGCGTCTCGTCGGCCCCCTCCGACAGCAGCTCGCGCAGCCGCGACTCGGACGGATACGGCAGCGCGAACAGCACCGCCGTTTCACCCGTACGCCGGATGTCTACCGTATGCACCCGTGCTTCCGGCAGACCGACCAGCGTGACGCCAAGCTTGTGCGCCAGCGGGTCGGCAGCGGCCAGCCGGTCGGGGTGATCATGGTTACCCGCAATGACGTACACCGGACGCTGGCCTTGATCCGACAGACGCGCCAGCGCATCGTAAAAAAACTGCTCGGCGGCAGCCGGAGGATTCACCGAATCGTAAACGTCTCCGGCCAACAGCACCAGATCGATCTGCTGGTTCTTCACGAGAAGGGCCAACTCGTCGACGAACGCTTCCTGCTCGGCGAGCCGGCTTCTTCCTTCCAGCGTCCGGCCGAAATGCCAATCCGCCGTATGCAATATCCGCATAGCTTTTCCTTCCTTCCCTAATAACGGCGCAATGGAGCGGCGCTTGGCTTAAGCCAAGCTATATGTCTTGCTCCGCTTCCATAGTCGACGCCCGCTCATATCGTGCGTCTGCTTCCACTCGTACTTTTATTCACAGCTGCACCACATGAGCGCCGTCGAATAAAAAGATATATTTTCCGGTTACCGGCCGCTTCCAGATCGTCTCGACGGCTCTGGCGTACAAGTCAAGCTGCAGCCGGTATTTTTCCGCCAGCCTGAGCGGAGAAGCACCTTTTAACCGGTCCGTCTTGAAGTCCACCAGCACGAGGCCGTCGCCTTCGTCGATCAGACAATCGATCACGCCCTGCAGCATCGCCGTCTCATCCGATAACCCGACCCTTTCTGGGCCATAAACGTCTCGCGCAGGCAGCCCGAAGCTGAACGGCGTTTCCCGATGCACCCGCTTGGCGTGAAGCAAACGCCGTCCCAGCTCGCTTTCAAAGAACGTCACGATCACCGCAGGGTCAACCAGACCGCACTGCTCCTCCGTCAGCAGCTCGCGCTGCACCAGAGAGGCCAGCAGCTCCCGGACGTCGGATTCCGAAGGAAGGCGATCCATCGGCATATGCTGCATCACAGTATGAAACACCGTTCCGCGCTCGGCCGCATTCGGCCCAATTCGCTCCATAAACCGCGGTCTTCGAACAATCACTTTTTGAAAAGCCGCGCCATCGGCTCCCCGCCCGAACCTTTCTTCCGCTCCCGCTTCTTCGGAATCTGTCCCGACTCCCGGCCACAATGCCGCAGACGGCTCGTCCGACAACAGCTCAAGCAGCTTCCGGTGCTCCGAATGCCGCTTTAGCTCCGTAACGGACGTTTTGGACAACACCCGCGTCGCATCCTCCCGGGGATAGCTCCAGGACAAGCGCCGCCATACTTCGTGCTCCCACCGCTCCGTTTCGTCGACTGGCTCCAACCGGACCACCGACTGCCATCGGGTATCGGCGAAGCTCACCGCCGCCGCAGCTTGGGACATCCCGGCGAACAGCTCCGGCCTCAGCAGGTGTACCTGCCATTCGGAGGGATCGCCGTCCATAAACGACCAGAGCCGATAGTCCAGAGAGCCCGCTTCCCGGAGCGGTTCCGCATCAGGATGCCGGATCAGAGCCGGACCGATCCAATCCAGATAACAGCGTGCGCCCGCCAGCGCGTCGTCCGGCAGCGTCAGTCGATCGTGCAGAACAAACCGTCCCCACGCGTCCAACTGCTTCTGCAAATTTTTGACCGAAGCGATCAGGATAAGCTTCTCCCGCGCCCGGGTCAGCGCCACATACAGCACGCGCATTTCTTCGGCCAGCATTTCCATTTCGATTTTGCGCCGGATCGCCAGCCACGGCAAGGTCGGATAACTGACCCGCGTGTCCGTCTCCATCAGCTTCGGTCCGAAGCCAAGCTCCTTGTGCAGCAAAAAGCTGTCCGTCAAATCCCGCCGGTTGAACGCCTTAGCCATTCCGGCGACGAAGACGACGGGGAATTCCAAGCCTTTACTTTTATGGATCGTCATGATGCGAACGACATCCTCCTGCTCCCCAAGCGCCCTCGCCGTTCCCAGATCGCCGCCGCTGTCCTGCATCCGCTCGACAAAACGCAAAAACCGGAACAGCCCGCGAAACGACGTCTCTTCGTATTGCCGCGCCCGGTCGTAAAGCGCCCGCAAATTGGCCTGCCGCTGCGGACCGCCGGGCATGGCCCCGACAAAATCGAAATAGCCGGTTTTCCGGTAAATGTCCCAAATTAAATCGGCCAGCGAGCTTTGCTGCGACTGCAAGCGCCACTGCTCGAGCCAATCGAGAAATGTTCGCAGCTTGCGACGCGTTTCCGGGTTCCGCTGAAATCCGTCCCCCGCCCCGTCGCTCCCACAGGCCTTGTCGGATTCGTATGCCGCGAACATTTCGATAGCTCCGTCTCCGAGGACCGGTTCGGAAACCGTAGTCTTTTTCGGCGCGCAGGCCATCACGGCGTCGAAATATGCCCCGTGCGGCCGGCATATGCGGATATGCGCCAATTCCTCGGCGTCGAGCCCCACGATGGGAGAACGCAGCACGGCGGCCAGCGGAATGTCCTGATACGGATTGTCGATCACTTTGAGCAGCGACAATACCATCTGCACTTCAACGGCTGTAAAATATCCGGTGCTTAGCTCCGCGTAAGCGGGAATGCCCTGCTGCTGCAGCTCCTCGATCATGACGGGCGCCCACTGCTGCGTCGCCCGCAGCAAAACGACGATGTCCCGAAACTGGGCGTCGCGCATGCCTTTGGCGGATTTATCGTATACCTGCCGGCGACTTCCGCCGTCCATCCCCATCATCTCGCGGATTTGCCGCGCGATATACCGTGCTTCGAGCTGCACCGACTCTAACTCTCGCACCTCGGCTGCCGCATCGTCCGCGGGCTCCTCCGTCCCGGCGGCAAAGCCCTCCGTGGAATCCCCGGCGGTCTCTCCCGGCGCATCGGTATCCTGCGGCGTCCGGTCGATCAGCACAAGCTCGGCCGCAAATGCGCCGCTTGCGTTCGGCGGCTCGGGATAGCCCGCGCCGTAGACGAGCTCCGCCCGCTCATCATAGTCGATCTCGCCAACGTCTCCGTGCATCAACTGGCGAAAAATAAAATTCGTGCCGTCCACCACTTGACGGCGGCTGCGGAAATTGCGCGCCAGATCGATGCGCCGCCCCGGCCCATCGCCGTCGGTACGGTAGCTTTTGTACTTCTCTTGAAACAAACCCGGCTCCGCCAAACGAAACCGGTAGTAGGGTAAGAACCCCGCGCCTTACCACATTCCTGTGACAGGTTTCGAAGAACTCCCCTCCGAACCGTACATACTTGTCTCCAAGTATACGGCTCTCCACTTGTCATCTCGACCAAAGATGCCTATTCACCGCGATGGATTTTATCATGACATTCCTGACAAACAATGAGCGTCTTACATGTTCTTACCGGTCATTACTCTTTCCCATTTTTCCTTGCCTTTGAGGTTCTTCAGCTTGTTGACATGATGAACCTCGTAGTTAAGCCTGAAATCGTTGGTGCCGCAAAGTTCGCATTGACCGGCTCTGAGCCGATCCAGCAAGCTTGTCGGGTTATTGAAGAACGGCATGAGGTTCGGATGAAGATCGGGATCAGTCAGTTTATAAGGAGTAGTTGACCTTGTAAACCCATCCTTGTAGAAGTAAAGGATTTTCGTCTGCCCTTTCTTGTCCTCGTACGGAATACCCCAGTGCTTGTCCACCTTGAATTTCTGCTTCACCTTGGCAATGCTGGATTTATATTTGTTAGCGAGAGTCGCTAGGCAACTATACTCCATAACATATCTCAGTTGCCACATATATCTGCTAACGTTAACCGCCATTTTGTAAAAGTTATAAAGACCACGCAGGCGGGCGTTGTACAGTGCGACAATCTCGATATCGGGATGATTGATAATGGACGGAATATGAAGCATTCTCCATTGTTTGGCATTAATATCCTTAACCATCTTGTATTTCGTGATGAAATTCCTAATCGTGTCGTCCGGCATGTACAGTTCAACGCAACCGTTGAAAACTCTTTTCTTCACGCCATTTTTATCTTTTCGGAAATTCCAGTCGTTCCTGACCTTGATGATATGTCCGAGAAACTTGGCGCCGCCCTCGGAGTGAGATATCAGAGTCTTTTCTTCAGACAACTCGATCTCCAATTCGTTAACCATGAACTCTTTGATATCATTTTTAATCGTTTCGCATTGTTCCTTACTGCCCCAAACCGCGACTAAAAAGTCATCGGCGTAGCGAATGCATTTGATGCGTTTGAAATCCGAGTTTTGGAAAGTGTAATAAGGAGTTTGATTTCGAATTTCGGTTTGATCCTTAATAAATTCTCTCAGGTTCACTTCAGTAGTCGAATCCGCCGCGGTTTCAAGCTTACGTTTGGCTCGTACAATCCGCATATCCAATGTCTTGTATAGCCTCGATACTGTTTTGGATTTCGGGGAGCCTTGATCGTATTTATTTTTGTAGGAGTTAAACCACTTATCGAAATGATCTAGGTAGATGTTTGCAAGCACTGGGCTGACGATTCCGCCTTGTGGCGTTCCGCTGTAGGTGCCGTAGTACTTCCAAACTTCCAAGTATCCTGCCCTTAGGAACTTCCAAATGAGTCGGATGAACTTCGCATCGTTGATTTTCTTCTCCAGTAGTGCGATTAGCTTAGGGTGGGAGATGTTGTCAAAATAACCTTTGATGTCTCCCTCGATAAACCACGTTGCTCCTTTGAAGTTAACCTTTGCTTCGTGTAAGGCGGTGTGGCAACTGCGATTAGGTCTGAACCCGTGACTGAAATCCTCAAAGGTGGGTTCATAAATCGCATCAAGAATCATCCTGCAAATTTCCTGAATGATTCTATCCGAGAAGGAGGGTATCCCAAGAGGACGTTTTTGCCCGTTCTTCTTTGGGATGTAAACCCTCCGTAATGGTTGTGGTTGATACGATTCATTTTTCATCAGTTCAATAAGTGATCTGACTTTTTCCATGCTGAATTTGTCAGCTGTTTCTCCGTCAATACCTGCTGTTCCGCTACCGTCGTTTGCATAGAGGTTATCGTAGGCTCGAAGGTAAAAGTCAGGGTTATAGAAATGACGATAGACCCGTTCGTACACGTAATCAGGTTTCTCACTGGATATCTTGGTCAATAGGTATAAAGTTTCGCTAGAATTCATGGAGCCTTGCGCTCCTTTCCGCAAATTTTATACCGACAAGCTGTCTCCCTTCGCCATGTGACAGGCTTTCCCTGCCTCGGACTACTACGGAGACTCCGTTACCATATGGGATATTCAATCCTCTACAGGATATAGCCTACTCGGCATTCCCACTTAGGTAATCCCCATTTAGTCACATCAGTCCAAGCACGATAAGTTGTCGGATGGTCCTTTCGTCCGTTCCACCTATTCAGGTGTGCGCCAGCGCTAGAGAAGCTTGGGTATCACCTCGAATTATAGCATCTATCTATTCAAAGTGTCTGACAACGATCCATTTTATTCGCTATCAGTCGCGCTGAGGTCAGGCAGCAGCTAACGTTCCTGCCGGGAAACATGGCCCCGCTAAGACTAGACTTTAAGCAGTTTAGCTTTCATCCTCGTACTTACCTTTATGTCTCGCCGCTCAGTCGTGGTGTGTTAGCTCACCAACTTGCGACTTTCCCAACATGCTACACTCCCCATCGGGTTTCCCTTTTGGATAAGTTGGGTGACATGGCTTCGATACCCTTGAAGCCCCCCGGCTTAACGGGGAAAACTGATGCGCCTTATGGGCGCACGATACTTTGTTTGACGTCCCCAACCATAAACCGGTTGCCCGGCGCGTCCTTGGCGATCAGTTGGACAATCGCTTCCTGCACGCGGTTCGTATCCTGATACTCGTCCAGCAGCACCTCGGCGAACTGCTCGCGGTATTCCAGCGCCGCATCGGAAGGAACGGGATTCCCCGGCAGCGATTCGTCGGCGCTGAGGATCTTCAGGCAAAAATGCTCCAAGTCCGCAAAATCGACGAGCCGCTTGCTCATTTTGGCCGTCCGGTACCGCTCGCCGAAATCGATCACCAGACCGACGAGCGCCTCCATAAGCGGTCCCATCGTCCGCAGCTCCGCCTCGTACTGTTCCGGCGTCCGTCCGAACAATTCTTCCTTCAGCTCGCTCAGCCGATCTTTGACCTCGCCCCGCATGTCCTTCACTTGCTCCTGAAGCGCTTTGTCGAAGCCATCGCCCCGGCAAGCCTTCAGCTTACCGAAAGCGGCGCCCTGAAACGCTTGATACAGCGGTTCCCACGAGCCTGTAACGGCCAGCTCCAGCAGCTCGCCGACGAGCGCGCCGTCATCTTGCAGATTGGTCAAATACGGCGCCGGTCCTCCGGGCTGCTCTGCGATCCGCACGGCTTCCCGAAGCCCTGATACCATAGCCTGCAGCTCCAAGCGGACGTACGCAAGCAAGCTTGCCAGCCAAAGGTTGTCGCCGGAAGCGACGGGCCGCTCGAACATGCGGACGCACTCGTTCAGCCAATGCTCCGGCCACGGGTGGCTCCGTGAATCATCATACAGCCGCTGCACCAGCGAGAACAGCGCGTCGTCGTTTTTGTCCCCGCTGAACGAATCCGCCAGCCGCCAGAACAAATCGCCTTCTCCGGCTTCGCCGTACCGCTCCTCCAGCAGCTCCTCCAGCAAATCCTGCCGCAGCAGCGCGCTCTCCGTTTCATTGGCGATTCGGAAGTTCGGATCAAGTCCGATCCGCTGGTAATGCCTTTGAATAACCTCCATACAAAAGGAGTGCAGCGTCGTAATCGACGCCTGCGGCATCAGCGCAAGCTGCTTGCGCAGGTGATCCGAGCCCGGATTTTCCGCCAGCGCCTTCTCAAGCGCCTCGCTGATCCGGTGGCGCATTTCGGCGGCTGCCGCCTTGGTAAACGTAGCGACCAACAGCCGGTCTACGTCGAGCGGCTCGCGCTCGTCCGAAATGCGGCGGATAATCCGCTCGACCAGCACGGCCGTTTTCCCGGAGCCCGCAGCGGCAGCGACGAGCGTGGAACGGCCGCGGACAGCGATGGCCTGCCATTGTTCGTCCGTCCAGGTGCTGTTCTCCGGCTTGGGCATCGTTTCCATCATTGTTCGTTCCCTCCATTCTCATTATCCGGTTCTTCCAAGACGTTCTCTTCCTCCGGCTCCGCTATCCGGCTCTCTTCCGCAATCGGTCGTTTTGCGGCGGCGCGCGGCCGGTAAGCCGCTCCGGCGTAGCGGGGAGCAGAAGCAGCCTTTTGCTCCATCATTTCCCATATGCGGTCTTTGCCTATCGGCGTAAGCTGCTTGTACGCATTGCCGTCGAGCTGCGTATCGAATTGGCATACGGAACGGTATGCACACATCGTGCAGGCCGTCGCTTGGCCCATCCGGTAAGGCGCAATCTCGATGGTGCCGTCCGTCAGCGACGTCCCGATCTCGCGAATCGTCCGCTTGACGTACCGCCGAACGGTGTTCCACTGTTCTTCGGAGGCGACCGACGACGTTTTATAGAAGCTGCCATCGGTTTTGAGCGCTACCGGCAGCAGGTCGGAATGCCCTCCAGTCTCTGCCAGCCCTCTGTCCATCAGCCGGATCGTATCCGCGTCGGCACGAAGCAGTCCTCTCATTTTGAACCGCTTCTTCAACTCGCTGTCGATCTCTTGGGCGGAAAGCCCGTTTCTTGCGTTCAACACCGGATTATGTACATGGAAGTACAACACGCCCGCCGGCTGCGCTTCGTGTCCGAGCCAGATCGGCGCATGCGTCAGAATGACGTCCAAATACGTGAGCATTTGCAGCGATAACCCGTAATACACTTCGGTCATATTCAGCGCCTTGGAGCTCGACTTGTAGTCGATCACCCGCAGCAGCGTTCCCTGCTCGGTATCCGCCCGGTCGATCCGGTCGATTCTTCCCCGGAGCTCCATGCGCACGCCGTTGTCCAAATCGTAAAGCAGCGGCGGGATTGGCTGTCCGCTCCCGAAGCCGACCTCCAGTCCGATCGGCCGGAACTGCCCCCGCCGGGCGTGCTCGCCCAGCATCAGCGCCGCCCGTCCGATCACCTGCTTGAGCTTGCGCGCAATATAGGAATACCGTTTGGAGCTGAGCAAAATTTCGCCCTGCAGCCTCGGCGCAAGCGCGTCGACGACAAGCGCCGCCCGCTGCTCGCATTCCGCGGCCGACAAGCCGCCCCAGTCGAACCCTTCGCGCTCGGCTTGCTCCGCAAACTTGGTCAATGCAGCGTGAAACATCTGCCCGATATCGGGCGCTTCCAAGCGAAAAATACGGCGTTCTTTCAGCCGCAGTCCGTGAGAGACGAACTGGGAGAACGGACACGCGACGAAGCGCTCCATCCGGGATACGCTCGTCTGGATGCTTTCCCCGTACAGCTCGCGGCTCGTTTCGGCGCTCAATTCCTTCGCCCGATTCGAATAGAGCAGCGCCTGCACCATCCGCGACAGCTTCAGAGCGTGTTCGGGTTGGCGGGCGAACCAGTTGTACACCGACCACCATACGGCGTTCATCGGAGCCCCGCCCATCCACTGCTTTAGCTGCACCATTAGCAGGGACAACGCTTTATCCGGATGTGCGACATACTCCATTTGCTCCCCGGCATGGCCGTCCGGGGCCGGATCGTTCAACAGCAACCGCTCCGGCAGCGACGGGAACATCCGCTTCACTTGACGGATAACGTCCGAAGGGAGAAGCGATCTCCCTTCCTCGTCGGCCAGCGGATAGCTGAGCCATAATCCGTGCGAAGGCGCGCAAAACGCGCAGTAGATCAGAAACGACTCGTCAAGCAGCCGCCTCCGGCTCCCTTCGGCGGTCTGCAGTCCGTTTCCGGCCAACTGCTCGCGCTCCGCTTCCGACAAGACGCCGCTTTCGGGCATTTTGGCGGGCATGACCCCCTCGCTCACGCCAAGCACGAACATGTGCTTGACCTGGCCGGAACGGGTCCGGTCCATGCTGCCGACCAGCACCTGATCGAGAGTGGGCGGGACATGGCCGAGCTTGATGCTTTCAAGCCCCGTGTCCACCAGCTCCGCGAACGTTTCCGGCGTCATCGCCTCGTCTCCCATCAGCTCCGCGAGCTGATCGAACATATCCACGACCCGTTCCCACACTTGGGCGTGCTCCCGCGCTTTCTCCGCTCGTCCTTGCGCAAGGGCCGCCTGGCTCCAAGATTCCAGCCGCTCCGGCACCCGCAACTGCTCCAGCAGGCCGTACAGCGCCTCCACCCGCTGAAGCACCGTCGCTTTCCGGCGCATGCGCTCCTGCAGCGCCCCGAGCGGTTCGGCCACCAGCCTGCGGCAGGCGTTGAGCTTTCGCAGAAACGCCTCGTCCGCCTCGCTGGCTCGCGTATCGTCCTGTTCGAGCGTGGTCCGGTACGAATACGTCCAGTCCTTCATCCATTTGTGTCCTTGAATGCCAAACGCCAGCGCATAGTTTTCGAGCTGGTCCATCGCATGCCGGTCGATGATTAAACCGTCCTCTCGCTCTCTTGCCTCGCCGAACGGCAGGAAAAATCCGGTTTTGACCGCGCGAAATACCGCTTCGTATTTCCAATAATAATTGACCGTTTCGAGCGCGGAACGAATCAATTCGACGAGCGGGTGATGCACGACCGGCCGCTTATGATCCAAAAAGTGCGGAATGCCGTAGTCGGCAAACGTGCCCGAGATCAGCTCGCCATACGATTCCATATTGCGGACCGACACGGCGATGTCGCGCCATCTAAGCCCTTTGTCGCGGACGAGCTTGACGACGTCCCGGGCCAGCGCCTCCACCTCCGCCCTGCGGCTGGCCGCCGCCGATATGCGCACGGCCGGCCGGTTGTCCCCCGCCTCGGGTTGGTAAGGCTTTTTCACCCGCTCCTCCCATTGCGCCTCCAAAAATCCGAGCGACGTCGTATCCCGGAACCTTGCCGGAGGCGACGACGGCAGGATGATTGAGGCTTCGGTGTCCACCTCCAAGGCATCCAGCCGCTCCCGGAGCGTCTTCATCGTCCGGGCGGTCGGATGGAACAAGTCCAGCTCGTGCGGCTGCTCCCCGCCCGCATACGGACGGTTCAAGCAGAGCGTCATCGTGACCCGGCCGGCGTACAGGGCAAGCTGCTCCAGGACGGCAAGCTCCTGAGGCGTGAACCCGTGAAATCCGTCCACCCATATTTCTGCGCCCCGCAGATACGCCGATTCGCCGACCTGGCGGGCCAGCAGCGTCAAATAATCTTCCCCGTCCAGATACAGCTTGGACAATTCCGCCTCGAATTCGCCGTACAGAAGCTGCAAATCGTGCAGCTTGTCCGGAAGTGTGCCGAAAGCATCGCCGCCGTCGGATGCAAAGCGCGACGAATAAAACTGCTCAAGCTGATCGGGGCTGATACAGTACCGTTTCAGCTCCGCAAACAGCTCGTTCAATTTATCCAGAAAGCCCGTTTGTCCAACCGACGCTTGAAAACGTCGCAGACGTTCTTTTTGTTTATGTAAAATGCGGTGCAGCAGCAGTTTTTTGCCTGTTTCATCGATGGGCAGGCGCGAGGCGCCGCCCACCTCCTGCATAACGCGCCAAGCAAGCCGCCGGAAGCTGAGCACTTGAGCGCGCAGCGTGCCTCCGAGCTCCTGAGAGGACACCAACGCATATTCCGCCTGAAAGGTAGCCTGCTCCGGCACGAGCCAGATCAGCGGCGCACCGTCCGGCTGCTCCAGCAGCTTTTGCTTGATCGCGCTCAGGCAATATGTCGTTTTGCCACTGCCCGCACGGCCGAGCACAAATTGAAAAGCCATAGTCGCTCCTCCAAATTTCGCTTCAATTCACGTAACTCTACTATTCTACCAAAATGTCGGACATTGCGGAAAAGACAGGTTTTGGTATAGTATAGCACAATCGAATACACCGGAACACCCGTTCCGCCCCGGCTTATTCTTTGGCTGCGGTATCGGCTAAGCAAAATAGGAAAAAGCCGGGAAAAGGGACTGCCCTTTAAGACAGCGCACTTTTCCCGGCTTTTTCCGCTTGATTGAAGCTTGAAGCTTTCTAGAAACGCTCCCGCTTTTGCTGAAAACGGGCGATCGCCTCGTATTCCTCCCCCATGTTTCTCGCGATTTTAATGTAGATGGGCAGAAGCTCATGGTAGATTTCGGCATGCTCCCGTATCGGCTTATGCACATGCGTTGCGCCGACCATCCGGGAAACGATATGCAGCGAATCCGCTCTCCCTGTCGCGTATAAGCCAAGCACGACGGCTCCGAGACAAGAGCTTTCAAAACTTTGGGGGACGACCACTTCCTGGTCGAAAATATCCGCCATGATCTGGCGCCAGAGAGAGGAGCGGGCAAAGCCGCCGGTAGCATGAATTTTTTTGGGCCGCCCAATCCGCTCCCCCATCGCCAGCAAGACGGTGTACAGATTAAAAATAACCCCTTCCAGCACGGCGCGGATCATATGCTCCTTGCGATGGTGCATCGTCAATCCGAAAAAGGAGCCTCTCGCATTCGCATTCCATAAAGGGGCGCGTTCCCCGGTCATATACGGATGAAAAATCAGGCCGTCGGAGCCCGGGCTCACCTTCTCCACAATTTGCGTCAACAGATCGTAGGCGTCGATTCCAAGACGTTTGGCCGTTTCGACCTCCGATGCGGCAAATTCGTCCCTCGCCCAACGGAACAGCATGCCGCCATTGTTGACCGCTCCGCCGATGACCCAATGCTTTTCCGTCAGGGCATAGCAGAAGATTCTCCCCTTCGGATCGGTTGAAGGCTGGTCGATCACGGTGCGGATCGCGCCGCTGGTACCGATGGTCGCCGCCACGACTCCGGGCTCGATCGCATTCATGCCAAGGTTGGAAAGCACGCCGTCGCTCGCGCCGACAATAAACGGGGTCGACCTGGAAAGGCCCGTCTCTTCCGCAAAAATGGATTTCATTCCTTTCAGCGCATACGTCGTCGGGACAAGTCTGGACAGTTGATTTCTCGATACTCCGGCAACGTCCAGCGCTTCCTCGTCCCAGTCCAGCTTCTGCAAATTCATTAGACCGGTCGCTGAAGCGATGGAATAATCGACCACGTATTCGTCGAACAGCTTGGCAAACACATATTCCTTGATCGAGATGAATTTGCCGGCGTTTTGAAACAGCACCTGATGATCGTGGCGAAGCCATAGCAGCTTGGAAAGCGGCGACATCGGATGGATGGGCGTCCCCGTCCGCAAATAGATCTCATGCCCGTTCATGTCCCGCTTCAAGCGTTCCGCCCAGGCGGCGCTTCGGTTATCCCCCCAGGTGATGCAGCGCGTTAGCGGCTTGCCTTCGGCATCGACCACAATGACGCTGTGCATGGCCGAGCTGAAGGAGACAAACAGGACTTGCTCGGGCCTCGCGGCGCTTTGCGCCATTACGCGCTTCAACGTTTGGATCACTGCGCGGAATATGCGGTCCGGGTCCTGCTCGGCTATAGACGAAGTAGGCATATACAAAGGGTATTCCTCGTCCGCCTTGGTGACGACCTTCCCGTTTTCCTCGAATAAGACGGCTTTCGTGCTGGTCGTTCCGATATCAACGCCAATCATATAGGCTGGCTGGCTCAATAAAATAACCCTCTTTCTTAAACCACGGCGCTAAGGAGAAGAATGAAAACCAGTCCCATCACGGATAAAATCGTCTCCATCGCCGTCCATGATTTTAATGTTTGCGATACGCTCATGTTAAAAAATTCCTTCACCATCCAAAAGCCCGCGTCATTCACGTGGGACAATACAAGCGATCCTGCGCCCGTAGCCAGTACGACCAGCTCCACATTCACGCCCGGATTCAGCGCAAGGACAGGAGCAATGATGCCTGCGGCCGTCGTCATGGCAACCGTGGCCGACCCTGTCGCGACACGGATGAGAGCGGCGACAAACCACGCGAAAAAGATAATGTTTACATGCGACTGGGCGGCCATCGCGGCAATAGCGCCGCCTACCCCGCTGTTAATCAATACTTGTTTAAAAGCTCCGCCTGCCCCGATGATCAGAATGATTGTCGCGGTCGGGGCCAAACACTCGCTGGCAAAGCGAGAAATATCCTCCTTCTTAAAGCCCCTCGCAAAGCCGAGCGAAAAGAAGGAGAAGACGACCGCGATGAGCAAGGCGATAATTTCATGGCCGATAAATGCGCTGTACCGGGTGAGGCCGCTCGTCGCTTTCGGGTCGACGATGGTGGCGATCGATCCGATCAGCATGAAAAGGACGGGCAATAAAATCGTGAACAGCGTGATCCCGAACCCCGGAAGGCCGCGGTTATCCTTCGCCGCGAATTGCTCTGCCAGGTCGGCCGGCGGCTCTACTGCCAAGCGTTTGCCAATTAATTTGCCGAACAGAGGACCGGCAATAATGGCCGTCGGCAGCCCGATCAGAATGGAATACAAAATCGTCTTTCCCAGATCGGCATTATAAGCGGCGATGGCAATCATCGGCGCCGGATGAGGCGGGACAAGCCCGTGTACGGTAGAAAGCCCGGCCAGCAGCGGGATTCCGATTTGCAAGAGCGACATTTTCGTCTTGCGCGCCACGATAAATACGATAGGAATCAAGAGGATGACCCCAACCTCGAAAAACACGGGAATCCCCACAATAAAACCGACAACCATCATCGCCCAGTGAACGCGTTTTTCGCCGAACCGGTCGATCAGCGTGGTCGCGATCCGCTCAGCTCCTCCGGATTCCGCCATCATTTTACCCAGCATCGTCCCCAGCCCGATGACAATGGCGATCGTCCCGAGCGTGCTGCCAAGTCCTCCTGTAACCGCTTTTATGATGTCTGCAGAATTCATGCCGGCTAAAAATCCTAAAAGCAACGAAGAAATCAAAAGCGCCACAAAAGGGTTCCATTTGAATCTGGCAATCAGAACAACAAGAAAAATAATGGAAAGTAACGCCCAAATGATCAAGGTCAAGTTGGGATCGAGACCAAAAATACGGTTCATAAGCACTCTCCTTATTATTCATGCGAGCATGATTTCGGTATCCAGAGTATGCCCTTTTTATAGCATGGCAATGAATTCAAACATGTCTACTTGTCGACAAGTATGACAATGAAAAGCCTGCATAGCAGCGGCCTTTTAAGGAAACCTGCTATGCAGCGTTTTATGCGAGTCGGCAAAATATTGCTGAACGACAGATTGAATGACGGTGACGTCCTTCGATTCGAGCCCGGTGACAATCGACCGGTGCTTATCGATGACGGACTTGAGTTTGTTCTCGCCTTCGGAGAATATCTCCGTCGTCGTAAGGTACATGACGGTCAATACGATTTGGCGGATGCTTTTCCACAAATGCAAGATCCTTGCATGCTTGGCCTCCACGATGATCGCTTCGTGAAAGGAAAAGTCCAGATACGAAAATTCCTCAATATCGCGATGCTTCATCGCCAATTCCATCTTATCGATGTTCCGTTTCAGATTGGGAAGCAACGACTCGTGGTTTCCTTCGGCCAATCGCTGCTGCGCAAAGCTCTCGATCAAAAACCGGACGTCATACAGCTCCTCAACATCCAGTGAGCTGAGACCGTTCACGACGGCGCCCATTCTTTCCAGGCGAATGAGACCTTCGTTTGACAATGTTTTCAACGCTTCCCTGACCGGCGACCGGCTTGTTCCGAATTCCGCGGCCACCTTATTTTCGGATATGACTTCGCCCGGTTTTATGTTTCCAGCGATAATTTGCAATCTTAATTCGCAAGCCATTCTTTCTCCCAAAGATAACCCTTGCAACCATGCAGCAGGATAACGCATGAACAACTCTCCCATACAGACCGTTTTTCGATAATCGCGATAAGGTATCGTAGACAAGTATTTCTAGATTTTATCACATCGTTACGAAACGAATCCATCAGGAAAATCGATCTTACGAATTTCTTACGACTTCATGACCGCCAAACTCATTGCGCAGAGCGGCAACCACCTTGCCGTGGAACGTATCGTCTTCCATGGACCGGTATCGCATCAACAGGGACAACGCGATGACCGGCGTGCTGATTTCCATATCGAGCGCCGTTTGAACCGTCCATTTTCCTTCTCCGGAGCTTTTCATAATTCCCCGAATCTCGTCCAGCTTAGGATCTTTGGAAAACGCGTTTTGGGTCAGCTCCATCAGCCATCCCCGAATTACCGAACCGTTCGCCCAAACCCGCGCAACCTCTTCGTAATTGAAATCAAACTGACTTTTCGATAAAATTTCAAAGCCTTCTGCAATCGATTGCATCATGCCGTACTCAATGCCGTTATGGACCATCTTGAGAAAATGCCCGCTGCCGTGGCCGCCGGCATACAAATAGCCTTTGTCTACCGCGATGTCTTGAAACAGCGGTTCAATGGTTCCAAACGCGTCCTGGTCGCCGCCGATCATGAAGCAGCCGCCATGGGCCGCACCCTCCGTGCCTCCCGATGTTCCCACGTCGAAAAAATGGATGCCCCGTTCCTTCAGCTTATCCGCACGGGCCACCGATTGCTTGTAGTGGGAGTTCCCGCCGTCAATCACGATATCCCCTTGCTCCAGCAGCGGACTAACCGTGTCGATCACCTGATCCACAATCGAACCGGCTGGTACCATGATCCAGACGATGCGGGGAGCTTCCAGCTTCTCTATCAGCTCGTTGACGGAAGCAGAAAGATCTGCGCCGCGTTCTTGCAGTTTCTTTCCCGGTTCGGGATTGACGTCATACACCACCACCTCATGCTGCTGCTGAAGCAAATTTTGCACGAGGTTGAACCCCATTTTTCCAAGCCCGATCATCCCTAGCTTCATCATTATCACCTCAACAAATATTGTGTACTTGTATACAAGTATTCATGTGTTTAAAGATAATATACCTCTATCCTGCTTGTCTGTAAACTACGAATTGCTCTCCTCCTCTGTCTTAAGAGCATTGAATTTCGGAACAGCTCCGTCTTGCGCCGGAACAAATGCCTTGCCCGTAGAACGTATGTTTGGTAATATCGTGGTAAGATATAACAACGAAACGTTTGAAACGGAGGAATTTATTATGATGCCGCTTGCCGAACAAGATTGGAAGCGCGATGCGGCGGACGCCGCCTCCTGCGGCTCGGCTTCCGCCTTAACGGCTGTCTTGGGCCCGGTCCTCGGCACGCTGCCCGATAAACAGGCGCGCGCCGTCAAGCATCAAGCGCTGCAGGTGATCGAAGCCGCGCTGCCCGATCCGAAGCGGCTCGTCTGCCTGGCTTCCGGACTCGCCCAATCCGGGGACGAAACGGCGCAGGAGCTTGCCGTCTTTCTATTGTCCGGTCATTACACAGTCGCTCCTGACGAGACAGCCGAACAGCTGCGCTTCTTGGCCGAAAGCCCGCACGCCACCGTCCGGCGCTGGACGGGCGAAGCCTGCGGAACGCTGCTGGTCAAGCAATTTCAGGCGTTTTATCCGCAGCTCACCGCATGGTCCGTCTCGCCTATGCCGCACGAGGTCGCGGCCGTCGCTCACGCCGTCCGAATCGCGGCAAAAAACCGCAATCCGGCATGGAGCCGGCCGCTGCTGGATTTGATCGAGCTGCTGATGTCGGGCGCCCCGGTCTCCGCCGGAAAAGCAATAAGCCCGCTCACGCTTGGTGAGGGGCTGCTCGCTTCGTATCCAGAGGAAACGGCTGCACGGCTTGACGTATGGATCGCCAGTTCGAACGAGGCGGTCCGCATCCACGCGACGAATATGTATGCCTCAGCCGCAGCGGCTGAGCATTGGGACCTTCTCGCACCCGCCTTCGCCAAGCTGGAGCAGGATGTATCGCCAGCGGTCCGCAGAGCCGTCGCTCGTGCCCGCAAGCAGTTGCTAAAACGATTGCCTCCGGACCGGTCCGCCGGGCTCGCTCTTTAAAAGATCGGCCGGCATCAGACCTTCCAAACACGCCCGATCCGCTCAAACCTGAAGTCGGACGGATTCGGATTAGCCCCTGCGAAGGTACGAGAACCAGGTTACAGCTTGCTGTCGGCCTCGCCGGTCATCCATACCGTTTTGTCCGCTGCCGGACGACGTTTGCCCTCGGATGGCGTCGCCTCCGGAATGCCAACGTACACTAATCCTACGATGGCATCGGCTTCGCCGAGACCGAACGCCTGCTTCATCCGAGGGTGATAGGCCGGCTCCCCGGTCCGCCAGATCGCTCCAAGTCCGAGCGAGTGCGCCATGAGCAGCATATTTTGCACGGCGGCGTGCGCTGCGGCAAACTCCTCAATACGGCTGACCCCTTTCGCCGTGGACGGAGACACGGCAACGGCGATTACCACCGGCGCACGGAATGCTTTTGCGCCCTGCTTCGCCCGCAGCTCCTCCAGCTCTTGCCCGGACACGCCAGCGGCCCCTTCAGCTGCAATATCTGCATACGCATCAGCCAACGCTTGCCGGCCGCCGCCGGTCATCACATAAAAGCGCCAGGGCTCAGTCGCATGGTGGCTGGGGGCCCAGTTACCCGCTTCCAGCAGCTGCTCGATCAGCTCCCGCGCAATCGGATCGCTCTTAACGCGCCCTACGCTTCTCCGGCCGCGAATCGCCTCGGTTATCGACATATTCGAATTCATCTGACCAGCACCTCCGAAATCATTTATGAAGAAGCTACCGCAAGGATCATAATACAACGGTCTCTCCGACGTCAAATCTACCCTTCAAAAAATAAGAAAAACTTCTATCGAAGTCTATTCACGGATGAGCGACCGCGGTTTAGCGGAAGTTTTTCTTGTGATATAGAATTTGTTCAGCTTCGTTGAAAATTTATATATTCTATATCGTTCAAAAAAACCTTAATTCGGGCGTGTACCGAACTAAGGCTTGTTCCATGCCGATTCAGTTATCGTTTGCTGCGAACCTCAAAAATAGCGAACTTCAAATAGTTGCCTTCCTCCACACCGAGAATACGGGGATGGTCCTTGCCGGCATTGCGGAATTCGATCAAGCGCAGAGTTTTGCCCGCATCGTAGGCGGCCGCGTGGATCGTTTCGAGGAACAGCTCCGGCTTCATATGGTAAGAGCAGCTTGCCGTCACCAAGTATCCGCCTTCGTTTACCAGCTTCATGCCGTGCAGATTAATATCCTTGTAGCCTCGGCAAGCTCCTTCGACCGCGCTCCGCGATTTGGCGAAGGCCGGCGGGTCCAAAATGACCACGTCCCACGTTCTGCCTTTCGCGGCAAGCGGCACAGACGTATCGACCTTCCGCTCGCCCGCTTTTCCCCGCTCCTGCCGCAGTTCCAAGCCGCGAGCCTGCTCGCGCAGATAATCGAACGCGTCGGCGACGACGAACTCCACCCGGTCGCTGAAACCGTTCAACTCCACGTTCCGCTTGGCTGTTTCGATGGCATGCTCGGAAATGTCGAGGCACGTCACTTTTTTGGCGCCGAATTGGCATGCATGAAGCGTAAAGCTGCCGGTATGCGAGAAGCATTCCAGGACCGTCGCGCCATCCCAATAGGGAAACGTCACTTCGCTGCCGTTCCGGTTGGTCGGCACGCGCTTTACCGTCCCGTCGTCCAGCACCCGCTCCTGCAGCTCAATGCCGCTCCGTTGGCCCCAGCCCTTCATGAGCGGTTCCAAGGCGGCCCGGTTTTCCCGCTGGTCGAAGAAATAACCGGTTTTCTGCCCCTGCGCAATATCCACTTTCAGGACGATCCCGTTCTCGCGGATCGTGACATGCTGCGGGCATTCGCCGTACAGCACGCCGGTCCGCTGCTCCAGACCTTCGAGCTCCCGCACGGAGACGTCGCTTCGCTCGTAAATGCCGGCCGGCTGCATGACTTCCACCAACGCGGAGACGACCGCCTCCCGCACCCGCTCCATGCCGAGCGTCAAAATCTGTACCACCAGCACGTCCTCAAACTTGTCCACGATCAGGCCCGGCAGGAAATCCGCCTCGCCGTATACGAGCCGGTACGACCCTGCGTTCGGCAAAAACCGTTCCCGGTGCTCCTTGCATTCTTGAATCCGGCGGACAAAGTAGGCGTGCGTCATTTCTTCTATCGGTTCGCGGGAAACAATCCGCACAGTCAACTGCGAAGCCGGATTATAATACCCGGTCGCTAAATATTGACCGGCGTTCGTATGTACGGATACGAGCCCTCCCGCCGGCGCTTCGCCCTCCACGCGTTCGATTTCGGAGCGGTACACCCATGGATGGCCTTCTTCCAACCGTTTTTTTCTTTTTTTCTGCAATACGACGACAGCCATGGACGAAGTCCTCCCAATGTTTAGTACGACGAGGTGCCGCTGAGCCCCCGCTTCAGGTCAAATCTGCTCATTGTCCGTTCACTTCATAGCCCAGCGCATTCAGCGCCTTTTGCAAAACGGAATCGTTGTTTCCGTATCCGGAATGCGTCTGCTGATGCCATGCCTCAAGCGGATGAAGCCATTCGACGCCGCGAATTTCCTCGACCTGCGCCTGCAAGGTGCCTCCGGTCGCTTCCACAAGAAAATAGTGGACCTCTTTGTCGATGACTCCTCCGTTCATAGCGAATTGGTACGTGATCGTCTCCAGCGGACGCACGATGGTTCCCGTAATTCCCGTTTCTTCGAGAATTTCGCGCAGCGCCGTTTGCTCTATCGTTTCCCCGGCTTCCATCTTGCCTTTCGGCAGCGTAATTTTGCCGTACCGGTCCTGAATCATTTGCACCTGCACGTCGTTTCCGATTTTGCGAAACACTACGCCTCCCGCCGAAATTTCCTTCATCGACATCACCCTTTCCTATTGGAAATCGAAAGGACTTCACCCGGCGGAAGCAGGCGGTCTTACCGGCGGCTTGAATCATGGATGCCGCAGGAAAACGCGCCTGCTTATCGTCGAATGAAATCCTTCGTTCTTCAGCTTATACGATCGCTTTAGCCGCTTGCCCCGGAATCGTCTCTGCCGAAACGTCCGTGCCCGTCGCTCTGGACAACAGGTGAACGGCTCCCGCTTCGGGGGCGCGGACAAGCTGGCCGCGGCACTCGTTAACTCCGGCTTCGGTAACCTTCACCCGGCATACTTGACCGATCCAGTCCTCGCTGCCTTCGAACACAAGCTGCAGGTAGTTGTCCGAATAGCCCATGAGCAGGCCGCTCCCCGGCTGACCCTTGTAGTCCCGCTCCGGAATGACCTCCAGCACTTGGCCGACAAACGTCTCCGCGTAGCTGAGCTGCATCCTTTCGGACAAATCGATCAGTTCGTGCACACGGGCGTTTTTGATTTCCTCGTCAATCTGATCCTCCATCCGCGCGGCCGGCGTGCCGGTCCGCTTGGAATACGGGAAGACATGCATTTCCGAAAATTTCATCTGCTCCATAAACCGGTAGCCGCGTCGGAACATCTCATCCGTCTCCCCCGGGAAACCGACGATAACGTCCGTCGTAATCGCGACGCCCGGCATAATCCGGTGAATATGCTCGATTTTGGAAGCAAATTGCTCCGTCGTATATTTCCGGCGCATCCGCTTGAGCACTTCGTCGTCTCCAGCTTGCAGCGGAATATGCAAGTGACGGCACATTTTGTCCGAGGCTTGCAGCACCTCAAGCACCTCGTCCGTAATTTGGCTCGCCTCGATCGAGCTGATGCGAATCCGCTTCAGGCCGTCGACCTTGTCCAGATCCCACAGCAGCTTGGCGAGGCTGTAATCCTCCATATCTTCCCCATAGCCGCCGGTATGAATCCCCGTCAGTACGATTTCCTGATAACCGGCGTCCACAAGCATGCGGGCTTGATTCAGCACGCTTTGCGGCTCGCGGCTGCGCATCAGGCCCCGCGACCACGGAATGATGCAGAAGGTGCAGAAGTTGTTGCAGCCCTCCTGAATTTTCAGGAAAGCGCGCGTACGATCCGAAAAATCCGGCACGTCCAGCTCCTCGAACGCACGTGTTTTCATAATATTGCGCACCGCGTTGATCGGCTGACGTTCCTGCTCCAGCTGTTTCACGTAAGGAATGATTTTGTCCCGATCCTGCGTTCCGATGACCAGATCGACGCCCGGAATCGCCAAGATTTCGGCCGGCGACGTCTGCGCGTAGCAGCCGGTCACCGCGACGATCGCTTCCGGGTTTCTGCGAATGGCGCGCCGAATCATCTGGCGGCTTTTTTTATCCCCCGTGTTGGTCACCGTACAGGTATTGACGACATAGACATCGGCTGTCGATTCGAAATCAACCTGCTCGTAGCCTTCCTGTTTAAACAGCTGCCAGATCGCTTCCGTATCGTAGAAGTTGACTTTGCATCCGAGCGTATGAAAAGCGACGGTTGCCATTTATTGTTCTCCCCCCATCTCTCCGGATTCGTATAAAATGCATGTGAGTCCGACCAAGGCGGCCGTCTCCGTCCGTAATATTCGTTTGCCCAAGCCGACCGCTACGCAGCCGGCCGCCTCCGCCTCCGAGACTTCCCGTTCGCTGAACCCTCCCTCGGGTCCTACGATAAGCATCAGCTTGATGCGGTTTCCTTCGGTCCGGTCGTTTCTCCGCAAAACTGCTTCGCGTATCGCCCGGCGAAGCTGCTGTGCGTCCTGCTTCTCATAACAGATCCAGGCGGCATCCGCCTCCGAAGCCGTCCGCAGCAGCTCCTTCCAGGAGAGCACGGACTCGACCGCGGGAACGCGGTTGCGGTGCGCCTGCTCGGCCGCTTCTTTGGCAATTTTTTGCCAGCGTTCGAGCCGCTTGCCTTCCTTTTTACCGTCCAATTGAACGACCGTGCGCTCTGAAACGAACGGCAAAAAACGGACTGCGCCGATTTCCGTCACTTTCTGGATGACAAGCTCCATCTTGTCCCCCTTAGGCAGGCTTTGAGCAATCCATACGTCGACCGCCGCTTCGTTCTCCATCGGCAGACGGTCCACAATATCCGCCGTCACCCGCCGGTCCTCCAAAGAACGAATGCGCACAAGCGCCTCCCGGCTTACGCCGTCGCTTACAATGCACGTATCTCCCGGCTTCGCCCGCATCACACGAATCAAATGATGCGCATCGTCCCCGGTTATCGTAACCACAGCATCCGCAAATTCGTCCGGATGAATGAAATATCGCTGCATTCCGTATCCTTCGCTTCCACAAAAATAGGTTGACCGCTTATACAAGACGTAGAAACGGTCATCCTTCATCATACACTTTTTTCGTTCTAAACGCCAGTTTCCGAAGAAAATTAACCAATTTTACCGAAAACGATCACATCCGGATGCTAACCCCGAAAATCAGCTTCGCCACGGAATCAAACGCCATAAAAATCGGCCCTTGCAGGGCAAAGATTGGCCCGAGCGTAACTTGCCGGATCGGCGGAATGAAGAACATCAACAAAATCGCGTAAAACAGCCACTGCTCGTAAGGCTTGATCTTCATCATGATTTTTCGCGGCAGCAGATCCTCCACGATGCGGTAGCCATCCAACGGAGGGAATGGAATCAGGTTGAGTATGAACAAGAAAATATTCATCAGGACCATCTGGGTAAAAAACAGTTGAATTGCCATGCTTACCCCTTGTGACGTTCCGGTTAACGCGCCCATACGGATCAGCGCATAGAACAGGATCAAGCTAACGAAAGCAAGCACCAGGTTGCTGAGCGGCCCGGCTAACGACACGATAATGCCCATCAGCCGGGGCTTTTTGAAATGGCTGCGGTTAACCAGAACCGGCTTCGCCCATCCGATGCCGACGACCAGAAAAAAGATCATCCCCAGCAGATCGAGGTGTACGCGCGGATTCAGCGTAAGCCGCCCCATCGACCGCGGCGTCGAATCGCCGAACCGGTCGGCGAAATAAGCGTGCGCGAATTCGTGCACGGTAAAGCTGATCAATAGCACAAGGAAAACAAACGGCAATTGATCCAGCGGGTACGCGAAAAAATTCCAATTCATATCCGTTCACCTACGGCTTTCTGACGACGAGCACAACCCAATCCTGCTCCTCGGTTTGCTCGATCAACTCGAAGCCGGCCGAGGTCAGCGCTTCTTCCACCGCCTGCTGCTTGCTCTTGATCACGCCGGATACGATATAACGTCCGCCCGGCTCCAGCACCTCGTATACGTCTTGGACGAACAGCAGTATAATTTCAGCCAAAATGTTCGCTACAACGACCTGCACAGGCAGCTTAACGCCGAGCGCGCCGCTTCCGGTCGCTTCCGCTTTGTGCTCGTTAAGCACTTGCAGCAGGTCGCTCAGCTTCACGGTGATCTGCTGATCCTGCCCGTTCAGGTGCACGTTCTCCGTCGCGCTGGACACGGCCACCGGATCGAGGTCAAGCGCCAGCACATGCTTCGCGCCCAGCTTGGCGGCCGCAATGGCCAAAATGCCCGAGCCGGTGCCGACATCGATCACGTCCTCGCCGCCTTGGATCACACGTTCGAGCGTGCGCAAGCAAAGCGATGTCGTCGCATGCGTGCCCGTGCCAAAGGCCATTCCGGGATCCAGCTCCAGTATAAGCTCGTCCGCTTCCGGCGTATACTCTTCCCAGGTCGGCTTAATCGTTAGCCGGTCCGTTACGCGTAGCGGCTTGAAGTACTGCTTCCACGCGTTCGCCCAATCCTCGTCGTCCACATCCTTCAATTCGTAGACAGGATTCCCGGTATCGATATCGTATTCCGCAAGCTGATCGACGGAATGCTTCAGCTCCTCCAGAATCGCTTCCATGTCGGTCCCTTCGGCGAAATAGCCTTTAATGACGGCCCGGCCTTCCGGGATATCGTTCAGCGGCAGCTCATACCATTGACCGAGCGACGTATCCCTCTTCTTGTTAAGCGTTCCGGACTCCTCAATCGACACGCCGCCCGCGCCAAACTCGTGTATAAAATTCGAAATCATCTCGATTGCTTCTTCTGTCGTATGTACCGTTAATTCATGCCAACGCACCGGGTATTCCCTCCCATATTTTGCTTATGCAAGCACACGTAAGTCCTAGTATACAACAATTACGGGCGCGGGTAAAACGGCTCGGACGCACGCGAAAAACGGTTCCCTGCATGTCGGACATGCAAAGAACCGTTGTCACTGGCTGCGAACCGCCTGTGCCGGGCTTCAAATATTGCCGCCCGCCTCGCGGATGACCCGCAGCGCTTGGTCGTGGGTCGCTTCATCCAGAACGACCGTCAGCAGAATGTCCCGGCGCGTCATATCCTCCGGGTCCGCCGACAACAGCTCTCTGCTGCCGTCAGCCATGCCGCTGGCATCCACATCGACGGCAGTCAATATCCGCGCATCCTGACTCATACCGGACCCGCCGAGCGTTAAATAGGCCAATCCCGGAAAATCGCTGTTGCTTAAAGGATTGAACGTTTCCTCCACGCCATGCCCCGTGTACTCTCCAAATTGATCGATTTGAATATCGGCGGCACGCAAGGCTTTCAGCTTCGGCACGCAGCTCTCTGCTTGCTGCCTGGATTGGAAATAAGCCAAGATGCTTTTTTCAGCCATAAAAAAACCCCGCTTCCCTACGCTTGCCCTTGTTGTCTCTCATCAGCATCCGCCGCACGCTCGCGCGCTTCAACGTCCGCTTGATCCGCCAACTCGGAAGCAAATTCGACGTCTTCGTTCGTGGCGATGGGAAGCTGCCGATTCGCTTGATTGGCCTGACGTTCATTTTCGCTCATGTCTGTATCCTCCTTCATGTTGTCCATCATTCGGTTTGGGATAACCACCTTCCGTATTGTTCGCCAATGGAACGGAAAATATGCAAAAAAGCACAGCAGCGAAAAAAATCGCCACCGTGCCTGCTGAACTGCTTATTCGCCTAAAAAGGCCTTTTTCATCCGCTCGAAAATCGATTCATTTTGCTCGTGCGTATGCTCGCCGCTGAGCCGTGCGAATTCGCGCAGCAGCTCCCGCTGCTCGTCGTTCATGTTGGTCGGCGTGACGACGACCACCTTCACGTGCTGGTCGCCTTGACCGTACCCGCGAAGCCGCGGAACGCCTTTGCCTTTCAGGCGGAAATACGTATCCGTCTGCGTACCGGCCGGAATTTTCAGCTTCACTTTCTCGGTCAGCGTCGGAATTTCGATCTCGTCCCCAAGCGCAGCTTGTGCGAACGTCAGAGGCACTTCGCAATAAATGTCGTCGCCTTCCCGCTCGAAAAATTCATGCGATTTGACGCGAATCACGACGTACAGGTCTCCCGGAGGACCTCCTCGCGTCCCTGCTTCGCCTTCTCCCGTTACGCGAAGCTGTGCCCCATCGTCCACGCCAGCCGGAATGTTCAGGCTGATCGTGCGCTGCTTCTTGACTTTCCCCGAGCCATGGCACGTTCCGCATTTGTCTTTGATGGTTCTTCCCTGTCCTTGACAAGCGGAACACACCCGGCGGTTGACGATTCGCCCGAAAGCCGTATTTTGCACGACTTCCTGCTGCCCCGAACCGTGACAGACGCCGCACGTTTCAGGCTTCGTTCCCGGCTTCGCGCCGCTGCCCTGACATGTATCGCACGTTTCCGTGCGGGGAATGTTGATTTCGGTTTTTTTGCCGAATACCGCTTCCTTGAATTCGACGGTCAGCGTATATTGTAGGTCGCTGCCCCGTTGTGGTGCGTTCGGGTTGCGCCGCTGGCCGCCGCCGCCGAAGAACATGTCGAAAATATCGCCAAAGCCGCCGAAGTCGGCGCCGTTAAAACCACCGCCACCCATACCTTGATTCGGATCGACATGGCCGAAGCGGTCGTACTGAGCTTTCTTCTGATCGTCGCTCAGTACGTCATACGCTTCCTTCGCTTCTTTGAACTTGGCCTCCGCATCGTCCGCCTTGTTCACGTCCGGGTGGTATTGGCGGGCGAGACTACGGTAAGCTTTCTTGATATCCTCTTGGGAAGCGTCCTTGCCTACGCCAAGCACCTCATAGTAATCGCGTTTACTCATCGTTCCACTCCCACTCCCCGGGCGACAAACGGAAAGTCAAAGCCGAATGCCGGCTTTGACTTCCTGCTAACCGCAAGGGTTATTACTTCTTCTTCTCGTCGACCACTTCGTAATCCGCGTCTACCACGTTGTCTTTGCCTTTGGCCGCGCCTTGCGCGCCTTCGGCATCTGCGCCGCCGGCCGCTTGAGCCTGCTGCGCCGTCTGTTCGTACAGCTTCGTGGAAAGCTGCTGAACGATCTGCGTCAGCTCCTCGGTCGCTGTTTTGATCTCGTAAAGGTTGTCGCCTTCAAGCGCTTTTTTCACTTTGTCTTTCGCCGCATTCGCCTTGTCGATTTCAGCCTGATCGACTTTGTCGCCCAGATCTTTAATCGTCTTGTCAACGGAATAAACGAGCTGATCCGCCTGGTTGCGGGTTTCAACAAGATCCTTGCGCTTGCGGTCTTCGTCGGCATGCGATTCCGCGTCTTTCATCATGCGGTCGACTTCCTCTTCGGACAAACCGCTGGAAGACGTGATCGTAATTTTTTGGCTTTTGCCTGTTCCTTTATCCAATGCGCTAACGTTGACGATACCGTTGGCATCGATGTCGAACGTCACTTCGATTTGCGGCACGCCGCGCGGCGCAAGCGGAATATCGCCCAAGATGAAGCGGCCCAGCGTTTTGTTGTCGGCCGCCATCGCGCGCTCCCCTTGCAAAACGTGGATTTCCACGCTCGGCTGGCTGTCCGCGTAAGTGGAGAACACCTGCGATTTCGTTGTCGGAATCGTCGTGTTGCGGTCGATCATTTTCGTAAATACGCCGCCTGCGGTTTCGATCCCCAAGGACAGCGGAGTCACGTCGAGCAGTACAACGTCTTTGACGTCGCCCGTCAGTACGCCCGCTTGCACGGCAGCGCCGAGCGCGACGACTTCGTCCGGGTTAACGCCTTTGTGCGGCTCTTTGCCCGTCAGCCGTTTCACGGCTTCTTGAACGGCCGGAATCCGCGTGGAACCGCCGACCAATACGATTTTGTCGATTTGGTTGGCGCTAAGGCCCGCATCGCTCAGAGCTTGACGGGTCGGGCCCATCGTTCTTTCTACCAGCTCGGCGGAAAGCTCTTCGAATTTGGCGCGGGTCAGGTTCATCTCCAAGTGCTGCGGCACGCCGTCCACAACCGTAATAAACGGAAGGGAGATTGTCGTCGTCACAACGCCGGACAGCTCTTTTTTCGCTTTTTCGGCAGCGTCTTTTAGACGTTGAACGGCCGCTTTGTCTTTGCTCAAATCGATGCCTTGCTCTTTTTTGAACTCGGCCACGAGGTGGTCGATGACCACTTGGTCGAAATCGTCGCCGCCCAGACGGTTATCCCCGCTGGTCGCTTTAACTTCGAAGAAGCCGTCGCCAAGCTCCAGAATGGAGACGTCGAACGTACCGCCGCCAAGGTCGTATACGAGAATCGTTTGGTCTTCGCTTTTCTCCATCCCGTATGCGAGAGCGGCCGCCGTCGGCTCGTTCACGATCCGCAGCACTTCGAGGCCCGCAATTTTGCCTGCGTCCTTCGTCGCTTGACGTTGGCTGTCGTTGAAATAGGCCGGAACGGTAATAACGGCTTGCGTGACCGGCTGGCCGAGGTAAGCTTCCGCATCGGCTTTCAGCTTTTGCAGAATGATCGCCGAAATTTCTTGCGGCGTGTACTCTTTGCCGTCAATTACTTCTTTGTGGTTCGTCCCCATATGACGCTTGATGGAGATGATCGTACGGTCAGGGTTCGTAATGGCTTGGCGTTTCGCCGTTTCGCCGACGACACGCTCGCCGTCTTTCTTTAAGCCTACGACGGAAGGAGTCGTACGGTTGCCTTCCGGGTTCGGGATTACGACGGCCTCGCCGCCCTCCATGACGGCTACGCAGGAGTTCGTCGTCCCAAGATCGATACCAATTACTTTACTCATGAGGGTTAGCCTCCTTAATTTCGCTGTGCATTGTATGGGTATACGCTTAACGCGTTCATAATTTATGCTTTATGAGCTCACTTTGACCATTGCAGGTCGGATGACTTTATCTTTCAGCAGGTAGCCCTTTTGCACTTCTTCCGCGACGATGCCTTCCTCGTACTCATCGGATTCCACCTGCATGATGGCTTGATGGTACTCGGGATTGAAAGGTTGACCGACCGCTTCCATCTTTTGCAAGCCTTCGCTCGTCAGCACTTGCTCCAGCTGGCGGAAAATCATATCGATCCCTTTCGTCAAAGCTTCGTAATCGCTGCTGTCCTTGCTGGCGGCAAGCGCCCGGTCGAAGTTGTCGACCACCGGAAGCAGCTGCTCGATCAGCTTGAACGAAGCGTATTTGGCAAACTCTTCTTTTTCCTTTTGCGTGCGGCGTCTGAAATTGTCAAAATCAGCCTGCGCCCTCAAAAAACGCTGGTGATTTTCCTCCGCTTGTTTTTTGAGCTCTTCCACTTCCGGATGGACTGCCTCCTGAGCCTCCGATTGGCTGGTTGCCTGTTCTGTGTCGGCAGCGCCTTCGGTCGATGCTCCGGCATCATATGTAGCTCCGGCTTCTTGCTCCTTGGTTTCGACGTCCGTCTCCGGGCGTCCGTTCGCTTGCTCTTTTTGTTCCGCGTTCAATTGTGTCACCTCCTTAACCGAATCGGCCGTCCGGCCTCTCTATTTCTACTTATTGTAACCATCCCTCGCGTCCGGGAAACGCCCGGCATGCTTTGGGCCCTACTCTTCCGTGCGCGGGCGCATCTTAATGACCGTGTGGATGCGAAGCACCGCGCATGCCACCTCGCCGGCAGCCTGCAGCGCATGCAGCTTCACCTCCGCCGGGTCGACGACGCCGGCGGCCATCATATCCGCGACGCTTCCGGTATCGCAGTCGATACCGAGCGCATCGTTGCCGGAAGCGATCTGCGCCGCCTTCACCTCTTCGACCTTCTCCAGAGGGTTGTAGCCCGCGTTCACGACGATTTGGGCCAGCGGCTTGCGCAGCGCCTGCGCGACGGCGGCAATGCCGAAGCCTTCCATGCCCTGCACCGTCTCCCGGTGGCGGTCAAGCTCGTGGGCGACGGCCATTTCGGACGCCCCGCCGCCGGGCAGGCAGCCGCCGCGCAGCGCGGCCTGCACGCTTGAAGCCGCGTCGCGGGCGATGCGCAGCCGCTCGCCGACCACCTCGCTCGTGCTGGCGCCCACGACGATGGATACTTGCGTGCGGCCTTTGCCTTCGGCCATCCGCACGCTCTCCAGCCGCTCGTCATAAGCGACGTGCCCGGCGAAGCCCAGATAGCCCGCCAGCTCCGAAGCGGGCTTGCGCAGTCCGCTGCGGCGGATCGGCCGCGCGCCGGTGTATTCGGCGATGCGGCGCAGCTCCGCGCGCGGCAGGCGCTGCAGCACCATGATCCCATGGTCGGTGCAAAACTGTTCCGCCTCAGGGTCGACGCCCCGTTCCGAGGCCACGAAGCCGACGCGCAGCTCGACGAGCTTCTCCAAGAGAGCGCGGAACTGCTCCCGCAGCTGCGTCTGCTTGTGGAAGCCCGCATCGGTCATGAGCGCTTCTTCATCGACCGTCTCCGGCTCGAACGCATCCTGGAACAGCAGCACCTGCGCCGTATCCGGCGGAAAATCAAGCTGCGCATTGGCCGGTTTTTTGTTAATCAACAGACCGGGCCATACTTCATTCGCCGCTTTTCCGTGTGACATCACGACGTCGGAGAAGCGGAAGTGCGGCTCCCGCAGCTTCGCCGGGCCGAGACGCTTCGCCCCTTCGACGATCAGCTTGGCGAGGTCGGCATGCTCCCGCCCCGCAATGTACGCGATCCGGTACAGCAGCGGATCGCTCATTCCTTCCATCGGGCGCGCCCGGCGGGCCAGCGACTCCAGCGCCGCGGCCACGCCGTCCTGCACCCCGCGGACGACCTTCGCCACCGGTACGCCCCGCGTGACCTGCGCCACGCCTTCGGCGACCAATGCGCCCGCCAGCACGGTAGCCGTCGTCGTGCCATCCCCGACTTGATGCTGCTGGGAACGGGCGACTTGAATGAGCAATCTCGCGGCGGGGTGGGTGACGTCCATCTTTTCCAAAATGGTCACGCCGTCATTCGTAATGACGACTTCCCCCTGCGTCCCGACCAGCATCGTATCAAGCCCCTTCGGTCCGAGGGTCCCTTCTACCGCCGAGCAAATGGCGCGGATCGCATTCGCGTTGTTCCGCAGCGTGGCAAACGCCTCTTCGCCTTCCTGGCCTGTCGGCTTGATTTGGCTCATTTGTACCAACGCCCCATTAACTGATTCAAATCTTTCGTCAAATGATCAAGCAGCTTGATGACTTTACCGTAATCCATCCGCGTCGGTCCGAGGATGCCGATCGTCCCGAGCAGCTGCCCGTCTATCGAATACGAAGCGGTGATCAGACTGCAATCGTTCACGGCTTCCAGCTTGTTCTCGCTGCCGATCCGCACCAGTATCCCGTTCGTTTCGCCGGTTCCGTCAAACAGCTGTACCAGCTTTGGCCCTTCGGCGAGCAAGTCCAGAATGCTTTTTACTTTATCGACATCCTTGAACTCGGGCTGCGTCAGCATGTTCGTCGTGCCGCCAAGGAAAATCCGCTCTTCCTCTCCGCGGTCCATCACATGATCCAGCATGAGCAGCAGCTCTTCGTAACCGGAGACGTAGCTGCTCAGCTCCGAGGCGATCTCCGTGTACAGCTTCGACTTGAAATGAAGCAGCGGCACGTTCTTGAGCCGGGCATTGAGCAGGTTGACGAACTTTTCGATCTCTGACATCGGAACGCCCTCGGGAATCGTGACAGTCTTGTTCTCCACCTGTCCGGTATTGGTCACGATAATCGCGACAGCCGTCCGCTCGTTGAGCGGAACGATCTGCAAATGCTTCAGCGTCGTGCCCAGCATCTCCGGTCCCATGACGATGGACGTATAGTTCGTCAGTTGAGACAAAATTTGCGCCACATGCTGGATGGTACGTTCCATTTCCTGCATTTTTTCGGCAAAAAACTGCTTAAGCATGTCGACATCCTGAGCCGGAAGCTGGTTATAATGCATCAGATGATCGACATAATATCGGTAACCCTTGTTGGAAGGAATCCGGCCGGCCGATGTGTGCGGCTGCTCCAGAAAGCCCATTTCCTCCAGGTCGGACATTTCGTTGCGGATGGTGGCGGGGCTGAATCCCACGTTGCCGCGCTTGGATATGCTGCGGGAGCCGACCGGCTCCGCAGAACGGATGTAATCATCGACGATGGCGCTTAAAATATGACGTTGTCGTTCGGTTAGCACACCAAGTCCCCCCTGCTTTGGAGGTTTTTCGATTGACGGAGGTTGACTGCGGGAAACAAACTGCAGCCTCCGTTGAACTCGGGTTCCAATTGAACCTACCTGTCGGTAAGAACCCGAATTCAAAGGCGGCACGTAAACTCTCCGGCTTGCAGTTTCTCCCCTTCGTCAAAAACGTTTCTTCGAAAAACAAATATATTAAAAGAAATAAACCAAGGCATGTCTCACTTGCCTTGTTTCTCAAACATTCAAACCGCTCTTTCGTTAGCACTCCGTGTTAGTGAGTGCTAAGCTAATACAAAAATAACAGACCCATAGGGTCTGTGTCAAGTCAGTCTAGCCGTTTCAGGACGGCGATTTCGTCGCAGCAATGCTGCTTTTTGCAGTGGATGCAGTCGCGCCATACCTTCTCAGGGAAGATCTCCTTCTCGACAACGGCAAAGCCGTTTCTTTCGAAGAACGCCACCTCGTAGGTTAGCGCCATCACTTTCGGAATGCCCTGCTGCTTCGCTTCGTGCAGCAGCGAGGCGACGAGCGCCTTGCCGATGCCTTGACCTTTATATCCGTCGGAAACGCCGAGCGACCGGATCTCGACCAGATCCTGCCCGAGCCTTGTGAGCGAGCCGCAACCCACAAGCTGGCCATCGATCTCCGCTACGACGAACGTATCGAGCTGCACAGACAGCGTCTCCTTGGAACGCGGGAGCATAATTCCTTTCTCAGCATAGCCTTGAATAATGTCGTATAATGTGTCAATGTCCTGCGCGGTCGCTTTTCTGCAGGTCAAGGTCGTCGTCATAGCGGTTCCCACCTATCGCCTCGTAATATCTCATGGAGAAAATGATATGAATAAATATACAACAAGACGTATAAAGGATCAACCTATTTTTGACGTATTTTTTACGGCTCCCAAAAATTCGCCGAACACTTCGTTTCCAAGCAGCACGCCGCGCTCACTCAGCTTGTAGCCCTCGGCGCTCGCCTCCAGCAACCCAAGGCTGCATTGCCGCTGGAGCACGTGCCCGAACACGTTGTCCAACTCTATGCCGAACTGCTCGTTAAAATCCGCTTTATGCACGCCGCCGAGCATCCGCAGCCCGACCATCATGAAATCTTCCATCGCTTCATGAACTTCCACCGCGTTCTTCTCTAATAGCGGCAGCCCGCTGCGCGTCGCGTCGATATAAGGCTGGACGCCTTTAATATTCACATGGCGCTGGCCATGAACATAGCCGTGAGCCCCGGCGCCAAGGCCGTAATAGCTCTGATTTCGCCAGTACATCGCGTTATGCCGGCTCTCGTACCCGGGTCTGGCAAAGTTGCTGATCTCATACTGCCCGTAGCCGGCCGAGCGCAGCCGTTCCATAATCAGCAGAAACATGCCGATTTCTTCATCTTCTTCGGGCAACGGCAGCTGTCCGCGCTCATAGAGCGTGTGGAACAACGTATTCTCTTCCACCTTTAAGCTATAGATCGAGTAGTGCGGCAGGTCCAACGCGAGCGCTTCCTTCAGCGTCGCTTCCATGACCGCCTTGGTCTGCTTCGGCAGTCCGAACATCAGATCGATGGACAGATTCGTAAACCCGGCCTTCCGCGCGTTCTCCAAGCTCCGGTATACGTCGTCGGTATTATGGATGCGCCCGATGCCTTCGAGAAGCCCGTTGTCAAACGACTGCACCCCGAAGCTGATCCGGTTGACGCCCCCTTCTTTCATCGCTTGCAGCTTCTCCAGGTCGGTTGTGCCCGGATTCGCCTCCATCGTAAATTCCAGCTGCGGCGACCAGGCCGGGAAATAAGCGCGGACACGGCGCAAAAACACTTCCATCTGCTCCGGCGTCAACACCGTCGGCGTTCCGCCCCCGACGAAGATCGTCTCAATCTCCCCCGGCGGGACCGCCTGTACCGTCCGTTCCATTTCGCGCTCAAGCGCGTCCAGGTAATCCATGACCGGCTGGCCTTTCAACACGTAGGAATTGAAATCGCAATAGTGGCACTTGTTCGTGCAAAAAGGGATATGAATATACACCGCTTGGGGTGTCTGGGTTCGCTGCAGCATTTAGGTTCCCCCTAATGGCAAAAGCAGGCGTTCGGAACTCCGAAGCACCTGCCCGCTTTTTTCTTAGTTATCGTCGATCTTGAGTACGGCCATAAACGCTTCTTGCGGCACTTCCACGCTGCCGACCTGCTTCATGCGCTTTTTGCCTTCCTTCTGCTTCTCGAGCAGCTTCCGCTTCCGCGAAATGTCGCCGCCGTAGCATTTGGCGAGGACGTTTTTGCGCATCGCCTTCACCGTCTCGCGCGCGATGACCTTCTGGCCGATCGCCGCCTGCACCGGCACCTCGAACATTTGGCGCGGAATGAGCTCCTTCAGCTTCTCGCAAATGATGCGGCCGCGGTGGAACGCCCGGTCGCGGTGCACAATGAACGAGAGCGCGTCCACCTGCTCCCCGTTCAGCAGAATATCCATTTTTACAAGATTGGAACGCTTGTAGCCCGACAGCTCGTAATCGAACGAAGCGTAGCCTTTGGTGCTCGATTTCAATTGGTCGAAGAAGTCGTAAACGATTTCCGACAGCGGAATATCGTAAGTGAGCGTCACGCGGGTCGTGTCGAGATATTCCATATTGATATATTCGCCGCGCTTGGATTGGCACAGCTCCATGATGGCGCCGACATAATCGTTCGGGACGATGACGGACGCCTTAACGTAAGGCTCTTCGACGAAGTCGATTTTGCCCGGCTCCGGGAAGAGCGACGGGTTCTCGATGTTCAGCACCGTGCCGTTCGTCTGCGTCACGCGGAACACCACGCTCGGCGCGGTCGTAATGAGCGGAATGTTGAATTCGCGCTCGATCCGCTCCTGGATGATCTCCATGTGGAGCAGCCCCAAAAATCCGCAGCGGAAGCCGAAGCCGAGCGCCGTGGACGTCTCCGGCTCAAAGCTGAGCGACGCGTCGTTCAACTGCAGCTTCTCCAGCGCTTCGCGCAGATCGTTGTAATCGCTCGTTTCGATCGGATACAGTCCGCAGAATACCATCGGGTTGATTTTGCGGTAGCCCGGCAGCGGCTCGGGCGTCGGATTTTTGGCGTCCGTTACCGTATCCCCGACCCGGGTGTCGCCGACGTTCTTGATCCCGGCGACGATGAAGCCGACATCGCCGACCTCCAGCGAAGGAACCGAGCCCATGCGCGGCTTGAATGCACCGACCTCGATGACCTCGAACGTCTTGTCCGTCGCCATGAATTTGATTTTCGAGCCCGCTTTGATCGAGCCGTCGATAACACGGACGTACACGATAACGCCCTTGTACGGGTCGTAGTGCGAGTCGAATATGAGCGCCTTGAGCGGGTTGTCCGGATTGCCCGTCGGTGCGGGAACCTTCTGCACGACCTGCTCAAGAATTTCCTTGATTCCGATGCCGGCCTTGGCGGAAGCTAGTACAGCATCGCTGGCATCAAGCCCGATCACATCCTCGACTTCCTGCTTCACCCGTTCCGGCTCTGCGCTGGGGAGGTCAATTTTGTTGATGACCGGCAAAATTTCCAGATTGTTGTCCAATGCCAAGTAAACGTTGGCAAGCGTTTGCGCTTCAATCCCCTGCGCCGCATCCACGACGAGCAGCGCGCCTTCACAGGCGGCAAGACTGCGGGAAACCTCGTACGTAAAGTCGACGTGTCCCGGGGTATCGATCAAATTCAATATATAATCTTCACCGTCGTCGGCCCGGTAGCTAAGGCGAACCGCCTGCAGCTTAATCGTGATGCCCCGCTCGCGTTCCAGATCCATCTGGTCAAGCACCTGCTCCTGCATTTCACGCGACGTCAGCGCGCCGGTATATTCGAGGATGCGGTCTGCAAGCGTCGATTTCCCGTGGTCGATATGGGCGATGATACAAAAATTTCTTATTTTCTTTTGTCTGGCTTGGATATCCATCGGCAGCTTTACCCTCACTAACCTGCAAATTTACAATACTTCTAATTATAGCAGTTGTGACGGCAGGCATCAATGGACACCCCTAAAACTTCCATGTCCGTCCCGCTGCCGAAGACGGCGCTTATGGACTTAGCGCCTCGAACAGAGAGACGACGAGACGGATGCCGTGATACGCCGCAATCTGCAGCAGTTCTCCCGCCTTGTTCCCGACACGATTGATGCCCGTGTTCGCAGCCGGATCTTCCGGCATGGCCGGCTTCGCTTTGGCCTCCGCAGGTCGCTGCGCTTGCGGCTTAGACGCCGGCCCCGCCGCATTCGTTCCGGCCGGAGGCGCAGCGACCTGCTTCCCTACTGGCGCGGAGGTATACGCGTGCTGCTTCGCTTCCCCAGCACCGGCCTGCGGCTTGGTCAGCGGGCCGTGAATCCGCTCGGTTCCCTGCGTGACAAGCGCGACTCCGAAAAAGATGCAGAAAGCCATCGCCAACCCTACGACGCCGACTTTGACGAACGCATTTCCTTTCACCCCGCTCTCCTCTCTTTCTCGCCAAGGGTCCGGTACCGGCCGTTACTTTTTCCCGTCTTTCCCGCCCGCAACCGGCGCATCGACCTTCTCCGCATTCAGGATTACTTCGGAAACCGCCTTGGCCAGCGCATCCACGGTGCGATAGCATTCCTCCAGGCTGTTGTCCACGCCGCCGACTTCGATCAGCACGTTGTTCGGGGAGAAGGTCTGGTTGTAGACGCCGTTGCCTTCTCCGTTTTTGGCATGAATCCCCTTGGATAGGCCGGGATACTTCGCTTCGAGTACCCGGTCGATTTGTTCGGCAAACTGGTAGTTTTGCTTCCAATTCGGATTTTTGCCGCCGATGATAAAGTAGATTTGCGCGTAATCTTTTCCGTTGATCGTCGCCGTCGTCTTGTCGCGGCGCTGCGAGTCGCGGTGAATGTCAAAATAAAATTTCAAATCCGGGTGCCCGGATACGGCCTCTTCCAGCGTTTTGAATGAATATTTGTAGGAGTAGTAATAGTTGAAGCTTTTTTCGATAGCCGGATAGTTTTTATCCGAATGCACGGCGCCGATGCCTTCCTTCTCCAGCATTTGGGCGAGCCGCAGCCCGACCAGCGTTACGTTCCGTTTCGGGTCGTACGCCTTGTCTGGATCTCTGACGCCCGGCAGCTCCGGCAAATACGATTCCTGATTGTGCGATTGATAGACGAAAGCGACGTTTTTGCCGGCCATTCTCGGTCCTTCGGCCGCAGGCAGCGGGATGGCCGGTCCCTGCACTTTCCCTTCGTCGACCGATTTCGCTCCGGGATTGGCTGTGATCGAACCTGCTTCCCCCAGATCCCCGCGCTGGAACACATCCGATTTGGGGCCGTAGTCCTCGGGAGAATCGACGACGAAGCCGTCGGCGCCGCTCAGCAGCACGGAGCGCTCCTGCGACAGCCCGGGCACCTCCCGGGAAATGAGCGTCTTCGGGTCCTTCGGATTCAGATCGGTAAACAGCGAGAACAGGAAGCCCGACACGTTCGATTGTGAAAACGTAAACGACTTTCGGTCCTGTTGAAGACCCGGTACCTCCATCCCCATCATATCCATGAAAAAACGGCTGGATACGGAAGCTGCAAGTCCCTTCATCGACGTGGAAGGGGAAGGGTTCGAGACGGTCGAATGCACATATCCCAGCAATCCGATGGCTATAAAAAACAACAGACATCCTGTCATCAGGATGGTCAACGTCCTTGAATACATGCCGATGGCTTGTCCTATTTTCCGGTACTTGCTTAAATTGACGGTGACGGCCGGCCACTTCATGATCCATTCCTCCTTGTTCGGCTTCGAGTGCATCTTCGGCTAAGCAGGCACCTTCCGACGCTTTTTTGCCGCCGGAAGTCCCGCTTCTCTATTACCAACTCTATGAAGCCGCGCTAGAAGATAGAACCTGAAAATCATAGACCATGAGGAAATTTGCCGGCATAATCAAAAACGCCCGGGGCGGAGGATCGTCATCCCGCCGTTCCCGGACGTTCGTTCGGCTTAATGCGTATACGCAGACACGTTGCTAGTATCGACCGCCTCATGCAGCGCGGCATTCAGCCCGCTGGCAATCATATTGGCGATGTCTTCAATGAACTGATCGATCTCCTTCGGCGTGACGAGCAGATCGTGGCCAAGCGGGTTCAGCACTTCCTTCACCAACTGCAGCCGCTCCTGCTCCTGCATATTGTCGAGAAGACCGAGAATATGTCCGGTGTTCGACGTTTGCTTGCGGAAATGATTATGCATCATGTCGAACGCATTGTTCACGATCGTTGACGCATAGACGACGGTCGGCACGCCAATGGCGATGACAGGCACTCCAAGCGTATCCAGCGTCAAGCCTCTGCGCTTGTTGCCGATACCCGACCCGGGATGAATGCCCGTGTCCGCAATCTGGATCGTCGTGTTGACGCGTTCGAGCGAACGGGACGCCAGCGCATCGATGGCGATAACCAGATCGGGCTTCGCCTGCTCCACGATTCCCTCCACGATCTGGCTCGTTTCGATCCCGGTCGTCCCAAGCACGCCTGGCGCCACGGAGCTCACCGGACGATAGCCCGGACTGACCTGATCCGGCATCAGCTCGAAATAATGACGGGTCACCATGACGTTCTCCACGACCATCGGTCCCAGCGCATCCGGCGTCACGTTCCAGTTTCCGAGTCCAATGATCAAGACGCTCGCCTTCGGCCCGATATTCAGCTTGTGAAGAAATTTCTCGAACTCTTGGGCGAATATCGTGGTTACCCGGTCCTGCAGATCGCTGTCTTTTTGACGCAGCGCCGGCACGTCCAAGGTTATATAATGACCCGGAAGCTTCCCGACCGCCTGGGAGCCCTCCTGGGAAGTAATATCGATGACGCTGACCCGGACGCCTTCCTCCTCGTACTGCGTCCGCTCAATGCCCGGTATCGTCATTCCGCCGGCCGATGCCAAATCGTGCGCCTCAAGGGCCAGATCCGTCCGCACGGAGTAAGCGCTCAAATCCAATCCCATGCTCTCGTCTCCTTTCTTTCATTCTGGCTCGCCAAGTTATTGTGTGAAAAAGCCAAATCCGTTATGCAAAAGTTTTACAGGCTCGGTCCGGCGTTTCTATTGCATTTTCATATGGCCCATGTTAGAATATTAAGAGTTGTCAACAAAACATGACCTATGTTTTTTTGCAAGTTGTGGTAGGAGGTGAACGTCATGCCAAACATTAAATCCGCGATTAAACGCGTGAAAGTAAGCGAGAAGCGCCGTCTTCGCAACGCTTCGCACAAATCCGCGCTCCGCACGGCTGTAAAAACAGCTGAAACTGCAATCGCAGGCACCAACGTGGAAACGGCTAAAGCCGCTCTGATCGCTGCCAGCAAAAAGTTGGACAAAGCAGTGACCAAAGGATTAATCCATAAAAATGCCGCTGCCCGCAAAAAGTCCCGTCTCGCGAAAAGACTTAACGCGCTTTCCGCACAATCGTAAGGTACTTAAGCGGCGTTGCAGCAGGTACGAGGTTCTGTCTCCGTACCCGTTGTCAACAACATACATGCGATAAAGAAAGACCTTCAGGCCATTCGTCCTGTCGGTCTTTTTTATTTACATTAGCGGCATGCCGTCCCTTCCCGGAACGATCATGCTCTCCAATTGTATCGTCAAGATGCCAGCCGCAGCAGAAACATTTCCAAGCCCAGCACCTTGTCGATCTTCCCGCTCTTCATCCGGTAATCGAGATCCGCCAGCTGCCGCAAAATGTCAGCAAGCTGCTTCAATTCGAACTTGTTCGCCTGACTGGCCGCAACCTTTACACCGTACGGATGGAGACCGAGCTGGCTGGCGATTTGCTGCTGCGAATAGCCCTGCTGCATTAAATCCTTCACTTGAAACATGATGCGGAACTGCCGGGCGATCAGCATCACGATTTTGATCGGCTCCTCCTTGCGGCGGATGAGCTCGCTCAGCATCGTAAACGCCTGATCCAGCTTGACCTGAACAATATGCTCAATCAGCAGAAAGATGTTCTGCTCGATGCTTCTCGTGACGAGCTGCTCCAAATCTTCCGCTTGAAGCGTCCCGCCCTGACCGACGTAGAGGGCGCATTTCTCCACTTCCTTTTCGAGCGCCTGAAGGCTGGTACCCGTGTACAGAATGAGCCGCTCCGCAACCCCGGGACCGAACGAAAAACCGGCTTTCCCCGCTTCCTGGTTAACCCATCCCGTCAGTTCGTCCGCAGACAGCATGGCGCACGGGACGAGCGCATCGGCTTCCTTCAGCGCCTTGACGATCTTTTTTCGCTCGTCCAGCTTGTCCGCCTCAACCGTAAAGACGATGATGGAGAAATCCGCCGGATCTTTTAAATAGTTCGCAAGCCGTTCGAGTGAATGCTCCACTTTGCCGCTTTCCTTTGCGCCTGTCAGAAAAAGCGCATTCGTCGCAACGACTAGCTTGCTCGGCACCATAAAAGGCAGCGTTTCCGCCTCCTCGATGACGACATCGACCGGCGTCTCCGTCAGATCGTACCGCGATACGGCAAACGCTTTATGCTCCGGCTCGATCAGCTTGTCCGTTAACCGGGCAATCAACTCCTGAATCAAATAGCTTTCCGCCCCGTAGGCTATATATACGGGCTTAAACTGCCCCTTGTTGATGTGCTTCATCGCCGTTTTGTAATCCATTGTGCCGCCCACCGTTCCTTCCCGCTCTGCTTACGTCCTTCATGATACCAACAACAAAGGGATTACGTCAAAGCCCTAAGGCCCGACCTAATCCCTTTGTCCGAAACGCATCTATATAAACACCTGCCGGCAGGCTCTAGAAACCGGCCGGCAGATGGTCATACGACGTGAATCGTCTTCCGTCTTCATCTATTGTATATATACGTGAATTTATGCCGCGGGGTGCAACAGTTCTTTTTACCAATATGTTAAACTTTCATGAACTTGCTGAAACCCGCTTTCGGTTACGGCTTGCTTGGCTTGACTTCCGTTTCGGTCTTAGCTTTGAGGTCGATGACGAACGTCCTGGACTGTTCGGACATGTTGACCCGGTACGTCAACTTCCCGTCGCCGGACCATTCCACAAGCTCGATGCGATCCGCGCCCTTCCAATTGTAGCCGGACGCATACACTTCTTTGCCATCTTGGTCAACAATAACAATTTTCTCTTCCCGGACCGATGCCATATACTTCCCGTCCGAGGATGCAAGCTCGTGGGCTGCAGGCTTCGAGTCCGGCTTCGCGGCAATGCCCATATACGAGCCGCCATTCTTCTTAGCGATGTTTTCCGGCCGCGTCTGATCCGCCGCTCCAGCGCCGCCCATGTCGGCCGACTCGGAGGCGGCCGCTTCTTCCGAAGGCTGGGACGGCTCCAAGGCAATGAAGCCCTTGGCTTGCTCGCCATTACCGTTCACCGGAGCCCCGGACCGACTCCCTTTGTCTTCTCCCGGAGGAGACAAAGGCTGCTGAGAAGGCACCGCTACACTATCGCGTTTCTCTGCCGGAGCCTTCGGCTGCTTCTCCCGAACGGGCTGCTCCGGTTCCGTCGTCTTGTTCCCGCCTCCGGGCGTCTGCTGCCGCGGTGCAGCCGTCTGACTTGCGCGGCGGTCCGCATCCGCTGCATCGGAGCTTCTCGATTGGACAGAAACTTCTTTGTTTGTGTCGCCGTTTCCTGCCGACGAATTTTGGGGCTTGTGCTCCTGGGAGGCTGCTTTGTTATCGGAGCCGCCTGCGGGAAGAGACTGCGCCGCCGGCTTGCTTTTGGCCGTTTCAGTCGCTTGGCCAGCCGCCGGCAGACTCTCGTTTTCCGTTTTCTTATCCGTCATCGAGAGCAGCAGTCTTCCCGCATCCGACTCGGGATTGGACAGGTTCTGGAACAGAAAAAATCCGAACACAAGCCCGACCGCTACGACGCCGCCGAACACGGGGAAGGAAATCCATTCCCGCACATTTTTGCGCCAGCTTCCCCAGGCTGGACGTTCGTCCGCCGGTTCGGCGGCAGCCCTTGCCCACAGCGCTTCCGTCTCACGCTCTATCTTTCCGGAAGCGGCATCCGGTGCGGCTCCTGCCGCCTCAAGCTGCTCCAGCTTCGGCAATATGGCGTCGACCAAGCTAAATGGCGGCGTTACCTTGGGCAAGCACTCCAGCTCGTTCGATAAATTAACAAGACGTTCGAACAATCCCGTGCAATCCGGACACTGCTGCAGATGCTGAAGCATCCGGCCATACTCCGTTTCATCGAGATCCCGGTCCAGGTGTCTCTGCATCAGTTCGATCACCTCTTGACACATCATCCCCGTACACTACCTTTCCGTAACGATTCGTATATCCTCTTCATGCTGCGTCACTTACCCTCGAACCGCGTCTCCGCTTGGCTTTTTGTACTCCCTCAGGATGGTTTGGAGCTGCTGTCTTGCCCGGAACAAATAAGATTTCACCGTGTTAATCGGCAAATCGAGCGATTCCGCTATTTCATTATAGGAAAAATCCTGCAAGTATCGAAGCACCACAACGGACCGATGGTGCTCGGGGAGCTTGTAAATTGCATCTCGGATGTCCTGAGCGATATACGTGGACATCACTTCGTCTTCCACCGTTTTATGGTCGGTAAAGCTCAAATCGTGCTGCTCGATCGAAACCGTAGGCTTGGCCCGGCGGAATTTATCGATGCACAAGTTGGTCACGATGCGCTGCACCCACGTTTTAAACTGTGCCTTTTCTTCATAGGAGTTGATCTTTGTATAAATTCGGATTAACGCTTCCTGAGCCGCGTCCATCGCATCCTGCTCATTGTTCAAAATGTAATAAGCGGTACGGTAGACGTGGTTTTCAATTTCGCGCAATAGGGTAATTAGAGCGTCGCGATCGCCCGATTGGGCAGCCTTGATAACTTCAGGCGCTACCACTGGGATCCCCCTCTCTTGCAACCTTATAAACGAGTGCGTGGGGCGAAATGTTGCAGCCCGGGACACAATTCTATCAGCATATCAAATTTTGGCTTCGAGGTACATAGAAGTTTTTAGCCTTGACCAGCCGACTTATATCTTCAATTATACATGAAAGGGACTTTTTTGTTTCGCAGAAAAAAAGACCGGATTCCCCGCGGTTCCCCGGCTGACGATGTCCCGTTTAACGGCTCGTGCCCGGAGATTCGCTGAGAATCCGATGATTAAATCGTATATGTTATCGTTTGGCTGCCGACGTTCGGACTGTCTTTGCGAAAGCGCCTTTCCGGGCAGCCGGAAAGATCGTGGCGAGCGCTCCGGCGCACACGATCGAGGCTGCGCCGATTAGCGCCCCTTGGTAGTTCCCTGTGCCCGATACCATCCAGCCTGCGACAATCGGACCGATCACCTGCCCGGTGCCGTAAACGGCCGTGAGGATGCCGACAAATCTTCCGGCATTGGCCGGCATCCGCTGCCGCGTCCACGAGATGGTCAGCGTCGTGACGCCCATGAACGTCAAGCCGAACAGCACGGCTCCCAGCAGTACGCCCGGCCAGGCCGGATAAACGACGGGAAGCGCGATCCCGGCCGCTTGGAGCGCCATGGCCGTGAATAAAGCCGACCTGCTTCCGATCCGGCCTGCGAGCAGGGACCACAGCCAGCAGGAAGGAATGGCCGTCGCGCCGGCCAACATCCAGCTCGAGGCTGAAAAAGACTGCATCGCCGGCAGCTGCTGCACGTAAGCGACCAAGAACGTACCGGTTACAATGTAGCCGAGCCCTTCCAGCCCGTAGACGATCAACAGCCGGATTTTGAAGCTTGTCAGCGAGCTGCGGTCCTCGGGGGCGGATAAACCGGTACGGGCCCTCGCAGCTGCTGAATCCGTCGGTTCCCGGAGTTTCGTCCATGCCAGGGCCAGTAAAACGGCGCATACGAGCGCCATGCCAAGCCACGTGCCGCGCCAGCCGTACTGCGCATCCAGCCACGGAACCGCAAAACCGGTCGCGGTAATGCCAAGGCCAACTCCGCTGTAAAAGAATCCTACCGCATGATGAGGCTTCGACAGCCCCGCCAAGCCGTCCATGACCAATCCGGACACGTAGACGAAGATCACAGCGCTTGCGAAGCCGGAGACGAAGCGCAGCGCCAGCCACAACGCATTGTTATCCGCGACCCCCATCCATGCCGTCGTCGCCACGCTGACGACGAGCGCGAGCTTCAGCCTGCTTAATCTGCTCTCCTTTCGGGCTTTCAAGGCGGTCATAATCGCTCCGGCCAAGTAACCCGCATAATTCGACGATGCCAACGCGCCCGCGCCCGCCTCTGTAAATAGCTGCTGCTTCAGCATTAGCGGAAGAATCGGCGTATATGCGAACCGCCCAACCCCCATTGCGATAAAAAGAGAAGCGATTCCCGCGCCGACCAATACTAGCGAACGCTGTTCCCGTTCGTTCATCCTCATCCCTCCGCTGTCTCGTTAAACAAAACGGTATTGTCTTGTTTATACTAGATGCAACCTGATATCATGTAAATAAAATGATTTTGATATGATCTATCATTTTTTTATATATTAGAGGAGGCACTAATCATGCCGCTGGATACCTCAGCTCTACAAGTATTTCAAGCCGCTGCGCGGAGCGGCAGCGTCTCCAAGGCCGCCCAGCAGCTAAACTATGCGCAATCCAACGTCACCACGAAAATTAAGCAGCTCGAAAAAGAGCTTGGCGCCCCGCTCTTTTACCGGCATAACCGGGGCATTACGCTGACGCCTGCCGGCAAAACGCTGCTTGAGTACGCCGACAAAGCGCTGCGCTTATTGGAAGAGGCGCGGAAAGCAGTTCAAGATGCGTCGACGCCGACCGGTCCGCTGTCGATCGGATCGATGGAAACGACCGCCGCCGTCAGACTGCCTCATTTGCTGGCCGATTACCACCGGATGTGCCCGGAGGTCGATTTGTCTTTCGTAACCGGGCCGTCTCAGCAATTGATTCAGGCGGTGCTCGATTATAGCTTGGACGGAGCGTTTGTCATGGGACCTGTAGAACATCCCGAGCTGCTGCAGGATCTCGTCTTCGAGGAGAAGCTTGTCCTCGTCACGGACGTATTGCGTCCGCGTCTCGATTCTCCAAGAGAACTGACGGACCGGACCGTCCTCGTGTTTCGTTCCGGCTGCTCCTACCGGGCCAAGCTGCTTGGCTGGCTGCAGGAGGAAGGCGTTATGCCCGTTAAAATTATGGAATTCGGCACCTTGGAAACGATTGTCGGCTGCGTTGCCGCCGGACTTGGCGTCTCCTTGCTTCCCGAATCGATCGTGCAGAGCAAAACCAAGGAAAGCCTCGTCCACTCCTATCCGATCCCGGAACGGTATGGACGGGTTCAAACGGTATTTATCCGCCGTAAGGACGCCTATTTGTCGCAAGCCTACAAGTTATTTTTGAATGAGCTGAAGAGTCGCTTTCTATTGCCTGACGGTCCGGCCAGCCATCTTAATTTGAGATGACGGGTATCGGCTATTGTGATTTTACTTGACGAAACAGATTGCTTATGATGAGAATATAGCAGGTTTGGATATGCCGTCATCATTTGGAAGGAGTGCTGTACTATGTTTACTACTCCGATGACAGAAATCGTCGGATGTTCCTTTCCCATCCTACAAGCCGGCATGGCCGGGGGGCCGACGACTCCGCAGCTCGTAGCCGCCGTGTCGGAAGCCGGCGGTCTGGGGACGATTGGCGCCGGATATCTCCCGCCCGAGCAAATCAAACGCGCCATCGAGGATGTCCGCCGTCTGACGGATCGCCCTTTCGCCGTCAATTTATTCACTCCCGAGTCGTTCGGCCCCCCCGATGAGACCGCAGCGCGCATGAACGAATGGTTAAACCGTTACCGGGAACGGCTGAACCTTTCGCCGGGGACTATGCCCGCTAAGTTTCAAGAAACGTTTGAAGAGCAGCTTCAAGTCGTTTTGGACGAACGTGTGCCCGTGTTCAGCTTTACCTTCGGCATTCCTTCGCCGGAGCTTATCGGCAAGCTGAAAAGCCGAGGCATTAAGCTCATTGGGACCGCGACCACGGTGCGCGAAGCGCTGGCGCTTGAGGAGGCCGGGATCGACCTTATTGTTGCCCAAGGCAGCGAAGCCGGCGGACACCGCGGCACGTTCTTGAGCCATTATGTGGATGGACTGGTGGGAACGATAGCGCTGGTCCCTCAAATCGTCGCCCAAGTCCGCACTCCCGTCATCGCTTCGGGAGGCATTATGGATGGCCGCGGTATCGTCGCCAGTCTGGCGCTGGGCGCTTCCGGCGTACAGATGGGCACCGCTTTTCTAACCTGCGATGAAAGTGGCGCTCACGAGCAGCACAAGCGTGTGATCCTTCAAAGCGGCGAAGAGGACACGACGGTGACCGTTGCTTTTTCGGGAAAAGCGGCTCGGGGGATCAAAAACGAATTTATTTCGGAGATGAAGCAATATCCGGGGTCCATTCCCGAGTACCCTATTCAAAATAAATTAACGCAAGACATCCGCAAGGCCGCGGCGAACGAAAATAACCCGCAATATATGTCGCTCTGGGCCGGGCAAGCGCTGCGCTTGCATAGGACTCGGCCCGCAGGCAAGCTGATTGCCGAGCTGATGAGCGAAGCAGCCGATACGCTGCAGCGGCTAAGCCAATACCGGGAAGGATGATCGCCCCCGGCATACAAAAAAGAGGCTTCTTTCAAGCAGCTTTTGGTCTACTTGGAAGAATGCCTCTTTTTGATTACATAAAACGGTCACTGCCGGTCGCTTCTCGCGGCCTGTCCGTTTCGGGGGCCGCAAGCTTTGGTTCGCTTTGGCTGGCGCGCTTGCTTTTCCATTCAGATACGACGATGCCGGCAAAAATAAGGCCTATGCCGAGCCACTGGAGCAAGCCGGTCCGCTCGTGAAGCAGCAGGCTGGAGCACACAATGACGACGGGCAGCTCGATCGCCCCGATGATGGAAGCTACGCCGGTACTAAGGTGCGGAGCGCCCTTGGCAAACAAGTACGGCGGAAGGATCATGCCGAACAGGCTGAGAATGACCGCCCATCCCCACAGGCCGTTCGTCAGCGCGCCGCTCCACAGAAACGTTGGCGGATAAATAAGCGACACGACGATAACCGCCCCCGTCAACATCCACGAGCTGCGCAAAATCGCAGGCACCTCTGTCGCGACCCTGCCGCTGAAATAGACGGTCAGCGTATAGCTTGCGGCCGCAAGCAGCCCGAGCCCGATACCGGTCCAACTAAGCTGAGGCACGCTGCCTTCGAGAAAACCGGAGGCGAACAGCGTGCCGGCCAGCACGACGACAACGCCGATAAGCTGAAACCGGTTCGGCGCTTTCTTTTGCAGCAGCCAATCCGCGAGCAGCCCCATCCAGGTGAATTGGAACAGTAGCAGCACTGCGAACGACGCGCTCAACGTTTGCAGCGCATAGTAGTAAAAGACGCCGGTCAGGCCCGTAAACACCCCGCTGCCAAGCAGCTTCAGAAAGACGATCCTCCGCATCTTCTTCATGTAGCCCCAGAAAGGAATGCCCAGAAGCCATAGAGCCACAAAGCCGAACAACACTTGGCTGCCTGTCACCTCAGCGGGCGAAAAACCGTCCTTATACGCCAGCTTGACGAAAGTGGACAATATCCCGTACGATGCAGCGCCGGTCAATACCAACAGGCTTGCTTTAAATCGTTGCGAAACAATCATAACCGATCCTCGGTTCTAGTTAACCCTCACCCACCCGCGGCGGCTCCGTCCGTTAAAACCGGAAGCCCCACAAGTAAAAAATATAGCAAACCCCGGGCCGAGTTTCAAGACTTGTTTTTTTATCGATAAACTGACTGAAGTAAGTTTTTTGTTTGAAAATGGCTGAAAATGTGATAATATTACAGATGCGTTTACCTGACTTAGGTAAGGTGAATAAAGTTATAAGAAGCCAAGGTGGGTACGATGAGCCGAAGAGAAGAGATCAAAAAAACCGCCGTGGGACATCTTCTGCAATACGGTTACGAGGGTACGAAGCTGGCGGATATTGCCCGGGAGGTAGGGATTAAGAAGCAGTCGATGTACGCTCATTTTGAGAACAAAAAAAATTTGGTTGTGGAAATCCACGAGAACGCAACGAAGCAGGAAATCTCCTATTTGACCACGTTCTTTTACGAGCATAAGGGAGAGCCGCTGCGGGCGCTGCTGCGCACCTTCGTTGAGGAGATGAAAGACCGCTACGCGACCAACCGGAATGTGAAGCTGATGTTTCTGATGGCGTTTATGCCCCCCGAGCCGCTGCAGGAGCTATGTATCGCGATGTATGAATTATATTCGCATCATTTGCTTCATCAGCTGGAGCTTGCTTTTCAGCTCGATTCGAGCCTTCGGGTCAATCCGAAGGAAGGTGCGCTCGCCGTGCATACGATTTACGAAGGCTTGACCACCAAACTGATTTTCGGCAGCCCCGATTATTATATCGAGTCGGCCGAAACAACCTTTTCCTTGTTGTGGAAAGGAATACTTTATAGAGAAAATAGCTAGAGGTGTACTATGCAAATTGAAAACAGCAAGCTAAATGCCATGGAATCCGATTCCGTAGGCAAAGTATTCGTCCGTTATTTGGTCCCGTCGATTGTCGGTATGTTTATGATGTCCATTAACGTCGTGATTGACGGTATTTTCGTCGGACAGCGGCTCGGCGAAGTGGCGCTGGCGGGGGTTAACGTCGCCTTTCCGTTATTTTCGATTTATTTTGCCATATCGCTGTGGGTCGGTATCGGCGGCGCGGCTCTGTACTCCAGATCGTTAGGCGCCAAAGATACGGAGCAGGCACGCTCGATCTTTACTCATTCGCTTACGCTCATCTTCAGCTTGACGCTGGTAGTGGCGGGGATTGCTTATTTGTTCCGGGAAAAGCTGGCGTTGTTTCTCGGAGCCAACAACGAGACGATGCCTTATGCGATGGAATTTATGAACGTGCTGCTGACCTTCGGTTTCGTCATCACCGTTCAAAATGCGTTCAGCATCTTTGTCCGCAATGACGGTAATCCGAATCTGTCGATGATTTCTCTGATCGCCAACGCCGTCAGCAATATCGTGCTAAATTACGTGTTCTTGTTTGTTCTCGACTTCGGCGTAGCCGGGTCTGCATGGGCGCTCATCGGCGCATCGGCTATCGGGGCATGCGTGCTGTTCACGCATTTTCTGCGCAAGGACAGAACGCTCCGCTTCGTCAAGCTGCGTTTATCGTGGAAGCTGGCCAAAAGCACGTTCACAATCGGCTTTCCAAGCTTCGTCGCGGAATTGGGCATCGCCGTCTTTACGGCGGGCTACAACATGGCGATGGTCCGGTGGGCAGGCACGTTAGGCGTTTCGGCCTTCTCCATTGTAAATTACGTGCACGGCGTGATGCTGATGTTGTTCATCGGCATGGGATCGGGCATTCAGCCGCTGATCAGCTACTATCGGGGCGCGAAGCAGCAGGCCCGGGAGCGGGAAACGATCCGCCTCGCGGTAAAAACGTCGATCGGCATCGGAGTGGGCGTGTTTCTGATCGGCTTGATTACGGCAGACGGCATCGTCTCGTTGTTCGGATCGTTTACCCGGGAGGTTCATGAATTAGCCGTTACCGGTATACGTCTGTTTTTCACCGCCTATTTGTTCATGGGCGTCAACTTTGTCATGATGACGTACTTTCAATCGACCGACCAGGTCAAAATGGCGACTTGGATTACCATAGCGCGTGAGATGCTGATCATGGTCGCCCTGCTGTTCACCCTGCCCCATGTCATGGGAACGGCCGGAATTTGGCTCTCCATTCCGTTTTCGGAGCTGATCGTCGTCCTTACCGTGTATGCTTATATCCGCAGGCGTTCCCGCAGTGTCGCTTCGGTCAATGCCGCCTCGTGACGGGACACTTTTAATAGCTTTTTCGCAGCGAAATAGCCGCTCGGCCCCATCATCGCATGGACCGGGCGGCTTTCGTCGCGTTATGGCGTACAGCGGGCGGGCCCGTCCCCGCTCTGCCTTCAGGGCCGGAGCTTCGTTCGCGTATAAATTTTACCGCCACGCACGGTCATCTGAACCTCCCCGTCCATGTCCGTCCGCTGCACGCTTATACCGTACGACGTCAGCCGATCCAGCACCTGCCGGTTCGGATGCCCGTACATATTGTTCACCCCGGCGGAGATGACTGCGTGCTTCGGCCTCCAGGCGTTCAACCACTCTTCTGCCGTGGACGACTTGCTCCCGTGATGGGCTACCTTCAACACATCGACAGGTTTGTATACTACCGGTACCGGCGCTGCCGCCCCCGGTGACGACGAAGGTTCACGGGGGGCATGAGCCAGTGCCTCCTCTTGAGACAGTCCCCGCGATACCGCCGACCATCGGTCGAGCAGCTTTCGCTCCCCGGCCCGCCCGATATCGCCTGTAAACAGCCAGCGGGTACCCGCCATCTCCATTAAAAACACGATGGAGCTCGGATTTTGATCCTGCTCTACCCGAACTCCCTCCCGCTCTCCCTCCGGCAGTGGATACAGGAAATGAAGCGCCGTGCCGGCGTCCACTTGCAGCGTATCTCCCGCCTCCACCTCGACCAGCTCCGTTCCCTTTTCCAATGCGGTTTGAAACAGCTTTTCCACGGACGGCAGCGGCTTCAAAGTCCCGTTAAACAAAAATCGCCGCACCGGAATGTGCTCAAGCACCGCCTGTAAGCCGCCGAAGTGATCGGCATCCTGATGCGTCAAAATCAGCTCGTCGATTTGCTGCACGCCGCGTTTTTTGAGCAGCGGCACCAGCAGCTTCCGGCCCACTTCGTACGGGTTTCTCCTTTCCTTCCACGCATCCTCCGCTTTACGGAAGGAGACCGTTCCTCCCCCGTCCACCAAGATCGTATGGCCTCCCGGGAGCGTCTGGATCAGGATGCTATCCCCCTGCCCCACATCCAAAAACTGCACGCGTCCTTCGGCTGTTCCGCGTTCGGGATCATAGCCGTACCAGAGCAATCCCGCAAAGCCAAGCAAGCTGGCGGGCAGCAGGACGTACCGATTCATCGTTTGCCGGGTTAGAAACGGCAGCTTGTTGGTTTTCACCCCATAAAGCATTGGTTCGGGTGCAGCCGATTCATCCTTGGCCGTAAACGGCTGCAGCAGTACAAGCGCCACACACAGCAGCCCGTAATAAGCCAATATCCATACCGGCGAAGGGCTCGGCCAAATCGTTTGGAAAGCATCCAGCTTGCTCGTTTGCTCTATCACGTAAAACAGAAGCTCGTTCGTCTTGGCAATTAACCACCCAAGCCAGCCCGCTCCTGTCCCCCAAAGAAACCCAAGCAGCATTGCGGCCGTACCGCCCGGCATCACCCATACGCTGAACGCCGGAACCAGCGCAAAATTGGCAGCGAACGACAACAGGGAAAATTGGTTAAAATAATAAATCGACAGCGGGAACGAGATCAGCTGCGCGACAACAGTAATCGAAAGCGCGTCCCTCAGCTTCGTATGCTTTATCGGCAGAAGCTTGTTCATTTGCGGAACGCCGAGAATAAGCCCCAACGTCACGAGAAACGAAAGCTGGAAGCTGACATCCAGCAAATAATACGGATTCCAGACGAGCATGCCGACTCCCGCGATCAGCGCGATGTGGAGCCCGTCCTTGAGCCGGTTCCGGTAAGCGGCATACAAGCCGATCATCGCCATTATGCCGGCGCGGACGATCGAAGGCGAAGCCCCGGTGACGGCGATATACAGCGGCATGAGTGCAAGCGCGGTAAGCAGAACCGTTTCCCGCGTCAATCCGAAGCGGCGCAGCAGCCAGATCAAGCAACCCAGAAAAATAGCGACGTTGAGACCGGAGATTGCGATAATATGGGTTAAGCCCAGCCGGGAAAACTGCTCGAACTGCTTCGGTTCGATCTCATCCGTCAGGCCGATCAGCATCCCTTTCATAAAGCCGCTTTGATCCGGAGGGAACAATTGGTCGATCTGCCCCGCCAGCCGGTCCCGAAAGCGGTCGATGCCGCGCATGGCAAGCCAGCCGCCCCACTCGCTGGATTCCGGTGGCGTTATAGTGAGTCCCGCTATCCCTTTTGCCGTCATCTGCCAATGAATATGCTGCAGCCGCAAATAGTTCCGGTAGTCGAAGCCGCCAAAGTTACGGGCTTCCGCCGGGCGGCGCAGCGTTCCGTCCAGCTCGATCCGGTGGCCCCGCTCCCAACGTCCGGCCGTTTCCTGCTCCTCCCGGGCAAGCAAGCGGATCGAAAACTGCATCCGCTCGCCCTTGCCGCCATTCCGCGGCACATCATGTTCGGGAATCGCTACGGACTCGGCTTCCGCCTGGAAGGAAACGCGGTCTCCGTCTACCGAAACCGGCGTCACGATCCGCCCTTGAAAATGCACGCCGCTTACTTCATCCGTCTGTAATTCGACCAAGCTCCGGTTTCGGGCATCATGGTCGCCGTATACGCCCGCTGCTGCCGCGACGATCAACAGACTACGGAGCAAAACGGTTCCCTTTGGTCTCGTGATCATCGCGGCGCAATACAGCATTCCTGCAGCCATAGCCAGCCATAGATTCATCCATGGCGACCGCACGATTACCGCAATGCCATAGCCTATACCCCAGCATACCGCGAACGCTACGATCGGTCTTTGAGACATCCGCTCCTCCTTCCAGCAACAAAAAAAGAACCTCTTCCGGTCGCATGCCTGACGCACGCCCCAAAAAGAGGTTCTTCCTCCTAAGCTTTGGATCGTTCTAATTTTTCACTTCGCTGACCGTTCCGGCCGGCGGTTCGTAGTTTTCAAGCTGCCGGAACGTCATTCCACGCTGCTCCATCAACGCTCGCACCTTGTCATTGTCTTTTGGATACGGCCGGTGGAACACGATTTCCGACACGCCGCTGTTCGCGAGCATATTCGCGCACGTCCAGCACGGCTGGTCGGTCACATAAACGACGGAACCTTCGCGGTCCTCGCGGTCCGTAAACAACAGCAGGTTTTGCTCCGCATGGATCGTCCGGATGCAGCGCTGCTTCTTAACCACCTGCTCCTTGCCGTCCGATGCGACTAATTCGTACTCTTCCACGAGCATGCAGCCCGCTTCCGAACAATCCGGCACGCCCATCGGAGCACCGTTGTACGCCGTGCCGAGCAGCTTCTTCCCCTGCACCAGGACGGCCCCAACGTGCCTTCGGCTGCATTGGGAGCGGGTGGAAGCCATATAGGCGATGTCCATAAAATACGTATCCCAATCTTTACGCGCCATCATGCTGCTCAAGCTCCTTTATGTTTTCCGGCTCTATTTCTGGCTTGCCCGGATCGCTTGATCCAAGTCGTAAATAATGTCGTCGATCGCTTCCGTCCCGATGGACAGACGAATCATCCCCGGCGTTACGCCTGCCGCCGCCTGCTCCTGCTCGCTAAGCTGCTGGTGCGTGGTGCTGGCCGGATGAATGATGAGCGACTTCGAATCGCCGACGTTCGCCAAATGGGAAAAAAGCTTTACCGCATTGATCACTTTGCGCCCCGCTTCCACACCGCCTTTGATGCCAAACGTCATAATGGCGCCCTGGCCTTGAGGCAAATACTTTTTCGCCAGCTCGTGCGACGAATGGCTCGGAAGGCCAGCGTAGCTCACCCATTCCACAGCTTCGTGCTTTTCCAGGAATTCGGCAAGCTTTTGCGCATTCGAGCTGTGACGCTCCATGCGAAGATGAAGCGTTTCGAGACCTTGCAGCAGGAGGAACGCGTTGAACGGCGAGAGCGAAGCGCCCATGTCGCGCAGAAGCTGCACGCGCGCCTTGATAATGTAAGCGATCGGCCCGACGGCGTCGGTATACACGACACCGTTGTAGCTCGGGTCCGGGTCGGTCAGACCGGAAAATTTGCCGCTGGCTTTCCAGTCAAACCGTCCGCCGTCGACGATAATGCCCCCGATCGAGGTGCCGTGTCCGCCGATAAATTTGGTCGCGGAATGAACGACAATGTCCGCTCCGTGTTCGATCGGACGGCAAAGATACGGGCTTGGGAACGTATTGTCGATAATCAACGGAATGCCGTTCTCATGCGCAATGGCCGCTACGGCAGCAATGTCAAGCACGTCGCCCTTAGGATTGCCGATCGCCTCCGCGAACACGGCTTTCGTCTTCGGCGTAATGGCTTTCCGGAAATTTTCCGGAACGCTCGCATCGACGAAGTGCACTTTAATGCCGATTTTCGCCAGTGTGTTTGCAAATAAATTGTAGGTACCGCCGTACAGGCTGGACGATGAAACGATCTCGTCGCCCGCTCCGGCAATGTTAAGGATCGAGTACGTGATGGCCGCTTGACCGGATGCCGTCGCCAGAGCCGCGGCCCCGCCTTCGAGCGCAGCAACGCGTTTTTCGAACACGTCGGTCGTCGGATTCATAATGCGCGTGTAGATGTTACCGGGCTCTTTAAGAGCGAATAAATCGGCGGCGTGATCCGTATCGCGAAATCCATAGGACGTCGTCTGGTACAAAGGAACTGCTCGGGACATCGTCGTTGGGTCAATCTCCTGTCCTGCGTGAACGGCCAACGTTTCCAAAGAAAGCTTGCGCTCTTCTGACATACTGCATCCTCCTTATAATCAACAGAAATGATGGATAACCGTACCTATTTTCGCACATTCTGCCGCAAAACGAAAGCTTTCTCCGCAAAACAATTTCAGACATCATTGCATGGCCTGGCCGACTCAAGGCTCCAAAGTGACGAGAGGCTTTATTTTTTGCAGCGTTTTTTTGCCGATTCCCTTCACTTCCAGCAGTTGATCCACGGATTTGAACGAGCCTCCGAGCTTCTTGCGAAGCGCGACGATCTCTTGGGCCCGGCTGGGTCCGATACCCGGGAGCTCGTCAAACTGTTCGGCGGTGGCCGTGTTCAAATTGATTTTGCCCGGAGCGCTCTCTGCTGGCTTCGCCGGTTTGGAAGTCGTTCCGGCGGCAGAAGCTTCTTGTGGCGGAACGTCCGCTGCAGGAGGCTTTGCCGATGATTCTGCGGCAGCCTTCTCCGCGACCGGGTTCCCCTTCGGCTCCGCCGTAGCGGTCTTTTCTTCCTTCTGCGACTTCGCATCACCCGGAAGCGCACTCGCCTGCCTTGCTTCGTTCTGCTCCTGAAGCAATTTTCTCATTTCCTCGTCCGCCGCCTTAAAGCCCGCCGGAACGCCGTCCGAGGTCCAAGGACGCCAAAGCAGCAGTACAATGACAACGCCAGCGGCGAGCGCCAGGCCGGCAAGACGAACCAAAGCTTTTTCTGAGAAATGGGGCACGGCTCCACCTCGTTTCTTCATCGAATCTTAATCGAAAAATCGAATGCATGGTTTTACGCTCCGTATCATATCCATATAGAAGGCTGCAATCCAGTCAGGGGGGATAGTCATGCAAATAGGATTTATCGGAACAGGCAGCATGGGCAGTATTCTCATCGAAGCGTTCATTCAATCCGGCGCAGTCAGCCCGGAGCAGCTTGTTGTGACCAATCGCACCGCCCGCAAAGCGGAGCAGTTAGCGGAAAGCTACCCGGGCCTGCAAACAACCCGTTCCAATAGGGAAGCTGCAGCCGGAGCCCGGATTCTTTTTCTGTGCGTCAAGCCGATGGAATTCAAAGCCGTCATCGATGACATTCGGGATGTGGTCGCTCCCGAAACGGTCGTCGTCTCCATTACAAGCCCGGTGCAAATTCATCATTTGGAAAAGCTGCTCCCCTGCAAAATCGCAAAGGTCATTCCAAGCATTACCAACTATGTGCTCAGCGGCGCGACGCTGTGCATTTACGGAGACCGGATGACCGATGAGGATCAAGCGCGGCTGGAGCTGCTGCTCTCTCACATTAGCGCCCCCATCCGCATCCGCGAGGAGCATACGCGCGTCTCTTCGGACATTACAAGCTGCGGTCCGGCGTTTCTGGCCTTTTTCGTGCAAAAGTTCGTCGAGGCCGCCGTTGCCGCCACCGGCATTTCCGAGACGGAGGCCACGCAGCTTGCAGCCGAGATGACGCTCGGCACCGGCAGGCTGCTGACCACCGGCGGCTTTACGCCCGCTTCCCTGCAGCAGCGGGTGTCCGTTCCCGGCGGCATTACCGCGGAAGGTCTCCGCATTATGCAAAAAGAGTTGTGCGGGGTCTTTGACGACCTGATCCGCACAACTCATGCTAAATACGATGAAGATGTGGAAAAGGTGAAAGCCCGTTTTTTCAGCCCGTAAGCCGAACAGAACGCGATGCTTTCACGTCCTTCTCCGATATGAACCGCCGTGCTCCGATTCCGGAGTGCGGTTTTTTGTTTTCCCGAACGACGTTGCTTCTTACCCTACGACGATATTGACAAGCTTGCCTTTGACGGCAATCACCTTGCGGACGGTTTTGCCCGCCATCGCTTCCTTGACTTTGGCCAAGCCAAGCGCCAGCTCCTGCATCGTCGCTTCGTCGGCATCCGCCGTGATCGTGGCGCGGTCGGCGATTTTGCCGTTCACTTGGATGACGATTTCCACTTCGTTATCAACCGTCCACGCTTCATCGTATACAGGCCATGCCTCATAAGAAACGGTACCGGAACGACCAAGCTTCTCCCACAGCTCTTCCGCCAAGTGCGGCGCGATCGGAGACAGCATTTGCACGAAGTTTTCCATCGCCGCTTTCGGCAGACGGTCCGTCTTGTACGCTTCGTTGACGAAGATCATCAGTTGGCTGATCGCCGTATTGAAGCGCAGCGCCTCATAGTCTTCGGTTACTTTCTTAATCGTACGGTGCCAGGTCCGCTTGAACACCTCGCTGCCCGCATCGCCGTCTTCTGTAATTTTCGCGCTCAGCCCTCCGTCTTCGCTGACGAACAAACGCCAAACGCGGCTCAGGAAGCGGAATGTGCCCTCTACGCCGTTCGCGTTCCAAGGCTTCGTCGCTTCAAGCGGCCCCATGAACATTTCGTACATACGCAGCGTATCCGCGCCGTACTCACCTACGATTTCGTCCGGATTGATGACGTTGCCGCGCGATTTGCTCATTTTCTCCATGTTCTCGCCGAGAATCATGCCTTGGTTAACCAGCTTGTAGAAAGGCTCTTTCGTTTCCACAACGCCGAGGTCGTACAGTACTTTGTGCCAGAAACGGGCATACAACAGGTGAAGCACGGCATGCTCCGCGCCCCCGATATACAGGTCGACCGGCAGCCATTTGCGCTGCAGCTCCTTGGAACAAATCTCGTCCTTGTTTTTCGGATCGATAAAGCGCAGGTAATACCAGCAGCTTCCCGCCCATTGCGGCATCGTGTTCGTCTCGCGGCGCGCTTTGAGGCCGGTTTCCGGATCTATCGTGTTTACCCAATCCGTCACATTGGCAAGCGGCGATTCGCCCGTACCGGAAGGCTTGATTTCGTCCACTTCCGGCAGAAGCAGCGGGAGCTGGTCTTCCGGAACGGTTTTCATCGTGCCGTCCTCCAGATGGAGGATCGGAATCGGCTCGCCCCAATACCGTTGGCGGCTGAACAGCCAGTCGCGGAGACGATAAGTTACTTTGCCTTGGCCTTTGCCATTGGCTTCAAGGTGCTCGATCATTCGCGCGATAGCCTGCTCATTATTTAAGCCATTCAGGAAATCGGAATTGACGTGCGGGCCGTCGCCAGCGTACGCTTCTTTGTTCACATCGCCGCCCTGCACCACCTCCACAATCGGAAGATCGAACTGCTTCGCGAATTCCCAGTCGCGCGGGTCGTGCCCCGGCACCGCCATGATCGCGCCTGTTCCGTATCCGGCCAGCACATAGTCGGCGATCCAGATCGGCACCTTGCTGCCATTAACCGGATTGATCGCAAAAGCGCCGGTGAAGACGCCCGTTTTTTCCTTCGCAAGATCGGTGCGCTCCAAGTCGCTTTTGCGGGCCGCACGCTCCTGATAATCTTTCACCGCTTGGGCTTGCTCCGACGTTGTAATGCGGGCTACAAGCTCATGCTCGGGCGCCAATACGCAATAGGTGGCCCCGAACAGCGTATCCGGACGGGTCGTGAATACTTTCAGGCTGTCATTCCCGTGTCCGTCGATCGCAAACGTCACTTCGGCGCCCGTAGACTTGCCGATCCAGTTTCGCTGCATATCCTTTATGCTTTCGGACCAATCGAGCTCCTCAAGATCCTCCAGCAGTTGCTCCGCATATTCGGTAATCTTCAGCACCCATTGGCGCATCGGCTTGCGGATGACCGGATGGCCGCCGCGCTCGCTCAAGCCGTCGATAACTTCTTCGTTGGCCAGCACCGTACCGAGCGCCGGACACCAGTTCACCGGCACTTCGTCCACATAGGCGAGACCTTTTTTATACAGTTGCACGAAAATCCATTGCGTCCATTTATAATATTCGGGATCGGTCGTGCTGAATTCGCGGTCCCAATCGTATGAGAAGCCGAGCGACTTGATCTGTCTGCGGAAATTATCGATATTGCGGAACGTGATGTCGCGCGGATGCTGTCCCGTATCGAGCGCATGCTGCTCCGCCGGCAAGCCGAAGGCGTCCCATCCCATCGGATGCAGAACGTTATAGCCGCGCATCCGTTTATAACGGGATATGATGTCCGTCGCCGTGTAGCCTTCCGGATGCCCGACATGAAGACCAGCGCCGGAAGGATACGGGAACATGTCAAGCGCGTAAAACTTCGGCTTGTTCTCGTCGTCCAGCACCTTGAATGTTTTATTTTTCTCCCAATATTGCTGCCATTTCGGTTCAATCGCCAAGGGGTTGTACCCTTGCTGTTCTCTAGTTTCCTGTGCCATATTGTTGTAGACCTCCTTCGATTCAAACAAAAAAGCCCTCATCGCTAGCGCAACGCTAGGGACGAGAGGCTTATTTCCCGTGGTACCACCCTAGTTGACTCAGGCATGCTTTGCCCGGGTCCACTCTCCCCTTAACGCGGGGTACGTTTGCGGCTGTGACCGGCGAAGCTTACGCTCAGTTGCGGTCTTTTGGCCTAACGGCTCGAAGATGAGTTCGCTGCCCGTTTCTACCGGTTCCCACCCGCCACCGGCTCTCTGAAAGAAAGCGCTGCAGTTACTAGTTCTTGTCACGGCCTTTTGCATATATGCTCCAATTAGGTTTCATTATATGAAAAACGATTCCTTCATGTCAAGCCGGGCCCCCGATTTTCCCGAAGCTGCCGGATAAACCGCCGCCGGACCCATCGCAAACGGGCCCGTCCTGGTTACATCCTCCGCAACTTGGCCATACTTTGTAATAAGTGCTTTCTATTCGAAGCTTACGGAGGGAAGAGCCGCATGAAAGGATTCGTCAACGGGGTCATGCTGTCGCTCCCGCTATGGGGGATGATCTTGTGCCTGCTGCAGCTGATTATCCATTTGTTACGTTAATGAGATTCACCCGCGTACGTTTCCCCCAACTTCAAGCTCAATCCCGCGGCTTCACCGCTACAAAAAACGCCCGCTGCGTATCGTCCGTCGGCGCTTCGAACGAAAAGTCGGCATAGCAGGCCGTCTCGGAAAATCCGGCGTCACGCAGCCGCTCCTGCACCCAATCGAGCGGATACGCCCGCTGCACATGCAGCTCCTCGATCCGGTGATAACGCTCCGTCATGGCGTCGTCAGACCCTTCCGCCCAAGCGTCCCTTTCCCGCACAAAAAACGTCAACTCATGCTCGATTTCACAGCGGCCCGGGTCGAAATCGCAGGTCCAGATGTAGGCGACGTCGTCGTCGTTCAGGAAAAACGGCTGCGATTCCGCATAGCTCTGAAGCTGGCTCTGTGTATGCATGTCGAACACGAATACCCCGCCCGGAGCAAGCCCGTCGTATACCTGCTTGAAGGACCGCTCGATGTCTTCCTCCTCCAGCAAATAGTTCAAGCAATCACAAAACGAGATGACCGCGTCGACCGGACGGCCAAGCTCCCATTCGCGCATGTCCTGCTGGAGCCACATCACGCTTCCGCCCGCAGGAAAAGGCTTGCCTCGCTGGGCGCTTTCCGATTTTTGACTGGCCATGGACAGCATGTCCTCCGACAGATCGATGCCGACGACTTCGTAGCCGAGCTGCGCCAAAGGGACCGCGATGCTTCCGGTGCCGCAGCCCAAATCGACCACGCTTCGGGGCGTTCCGAACTTATCCCAGCATTCCCGCGCAAAGCGGAGCCAATCGTCATACGGCATATCCTCCATCAACCGGTCATACAGATAGGAAAATTGTTCGTAAGCCACGGGTTGCTCCTCCTTCAGCGAACAGACAAAGGCCGGCTCCGAACGGCCTTTATTCGGATGCCGGCTGCGATGCCGCTTCTTTTTTCAAATAGGTCCAGCTGCCTTCCTGATAAACCAGGCCTTCCTTCATCAGCTTGCCGATCGCGCGCTTGAAGGCGGACTTGCTCATGCCAAACCGCTGGCTGATCAAATCGGCTGGAGTTTCGTCCGAATACGGCATCGCCTGATTCGGGCGCTCTTTCAGGAAGGCCAGCAGCTTCTCCGAATCGGTGTCGCGTCCGACTTCCTTACGCTCGCGCATCGAGCAGTTGACGTTGCCGTCCTCGCGTACGAACGTGACTCGCACCTTGACCTGTTCGCCGAGACGCAGCAGCCGGGTTCGTTCGGACACATGAATGAAGCCGATGACGCCGAACCCGACCACGCCGCCGTCGCAGACGACGAACGAGCCCATTTGCAGCGGCTTGTAGACGCGGGCGTCGACCCAGGTGTTGCGCCAGCTTGCCGGAGCGTCGAAGCACAGCCGCTTGAGCTGGTCTTCTCCGGCCACTTTGGCGACAAGCCGTCCTTGCCGGTCGTGAGCGAGTACGACGAATACGCGGTCTCCAACTTCGGGACGCAGCTCCTTAAGCTCAGGAAGCTCTTTAAAAGGAAGCAGCAAATGACGTCCGAGCCCCATTTCGAGAAAGCAGCCGAAGCGCGGATGAAGGTCGACCACTTCCAGAAGCGCGACTTCTCCGAGCGTTACGAGCGGCTTTCGCATCGTCGCCGCCAGCCGGTCTTCCGTGTCGTGAAACAAGAATACATCAACCTGCTCCCCCGGCGTCACTTCCCCGATGGCTTCGCTGTAATGGAGCAGCACGTCCTGCGTGCCGTCGGTCAAAAAATAGCCGTGCGGCGAGACTTCTCTCGCCACGTCCAAACGTCGGATCGTTCCGGCTTCCAGCCTCATACCCGTTCGACTACTTTCGCGTCGGACCACAGCCGCTCGATGTTGTAATATTCACGGTCGTCGCGGTGGAACACATGAACGACGACGTCGCCCAAGTCGACAAGCACCCAACGGGCCGTGTCCATGCCTTCGAGGCCGCGAGTTCGTGCGCCGCGCTCTTCCGAACGTTTCTTAATCTCGGTCGCTATTGCCTGCACCTGCGTTTCGGAATTACCGTGGCAAATGACGAAGTAATCCGCAATCAAAGAAATCCCGCGCAGGTTCAATGCCGTTACGTCCATCGCTTTCTTGTCTTCGGCCGCATCGACCACGAGCTGCATAAGCTCATCCGGTTGAATGGTCATATCGTTTCCTCCTGTAAGTGAATCATACCGATTCTCCACGTTCCTCCAGCTCTCGGATCAGTCCGTTGCGAGCTTCGAAGGTCAGCGGATAAATTCGCTTGCCTTTCTCCAATAAAAAACGGATCGTTCCGTCAAATCCGGTTATGAGTGCCTTCTCTAAACTATGTTCGGCGTTTTGGCGAATATTATGCACGCCCGGAAAATCCCGGCCCGGCTCCATGTAATCCGCCAGACAAACGACCTTGTCCAGCAGTGTCATCCGCGCACGTCCCGAGGTGTGGTAACGGATCGCATCCAATACTTCCTCGTCGCTTACGCCGTACTGCTCCCGAGCAATCCACGCGCCCGCGTGGGCATGCCACAGCTCTTTGTCGTAATCGAGCAAATCCTGAGGCAGTCCGTTCTCCCGGATGATGCGCGCTTGCTCGTCCACGCGCCAATATTTGCAGACATCGTGAAGGATGGCGGCCAGTTCGGCTTTGTCCGGGTCCGCCCCATAGCGCTCCGCCAGTTGCACCGCCGTTTCCATAACGCCAAGCGTATGATTCCAGCGCTTCTCCGGCATCTGGGAGCGAACCGATTCGATCATTTCCTCACGCTTCATACAATCGGTTCACCTCGATATAATGATTTACCCGGTCCGGGACCATGTAACGCACCGACCGTCCCGAAGCCCGCCGCTGCCGGATCAACGTGGACGACAGCTCGATTTGTGGCATCGGCACAAGCTGCACCGATTGCCGAATGTCATCGGGAAGCCCCTCATAACCCGTATCATAGCCCGGCCGCTGCAATCCGGCGAACGAAACCAGCCGGGCCAGTTCGTCGATCTTGTACCACTTCGGCAAATATCGGACCATATCTGCTCCGATAATATAAGTAAACCAATAGCCGGGATGCTGCGCCCGAAGCATCGTTACCGTCTCGATGCTGTACGATATGCCGCCTTTGCGCAGCTCCATATCCGAAGCCCGGAAGTGCGGGTGCCCTTCGACGGCAAGCTCGACCATCTCCAGCCGCTGCCGCGGAGATGCCCCGGGCGATTGTTCTTTATGCGGAGGCACGTTCGTCGGCATAAACCATACTTCGTCGAGTTCGAGCCTCTCGCAGACGTTTTGGCCGGCAATCAAATGCCCGATATGAACGGGATCGAAGGTGCCGCCCATCAAACCGACCTTCATCCGGCATCCCCCTCTTTTTAGCTGAAATGCCGCTTCCGACGCCGTAGGCTTAAACCGGAAGCTCGATCGTTTTATGCTCGCGGGATTCCTTGTAGAGCACGACGATTTTGCCGATCACTTGAACCAGCTCTGCGCCGGAACCTTTCGACAACTGCTCGGCTACTTCGCTGCGGTCCTCCATACAGTTGTTGAGCACCGTTACTTTGATCAGCTCGCGGACTTCCAGCGCCTCGCTGATGTGCCGGATCAGATGATCGTTTACGCCGCCTTTGCCGACCTGAAAGATCGGGTTCAGATGATGCGCCAACGAGCGCAAATACCGTTTTTGTTTGCCTGTTAACATGTTTGTCCCTCCTAAAGTAGCACCCTCCTAAATCCTCCCTTGTAGGGAGGACCCCAAAGGGCTGCGCCCTCTGGACACCCGAAAGGAGCGTGACTGCTGCGGGGCCGGCGTTGAAGATGCGTCGGCGCCGGAACGCTTTCGTCCCTACGGGACACGCTCACATGTGGTGTTCTCTCCATACGTTATGCCCAAGGTGCGCTGTGTTGCGTCGTGCGGTTTTCATTTATTGCGGGGAAGGAGCCGCCTCATGACGCTGTCATGAAGCTCTCGGTCGGCGCAAGGCGCAAACCGGGGTGTCAGGGGCTCATGACCTTGTCATGAAGCGCCCTGGACGGCAACATTTCCAAAAAAACAAAGCCTACTTGCCAAATCCGTGCCTAACCCATACGTAGGTGCTCTTCCAATTGCTTCAAAAATTCTAATGCTCCGACTCCGAAAAGGATTGTTCCACCACTTCGCGCATGGCGGCGATCGGAGCGGGCTGGCCGGTCCAATATTCGAAGGCGTAAGCGCCTTGGTAAATGAACATGCCGAGGCCGCTGTGAATGACAGCGCCGCGCTGATCGCGGGCTTCGCGCAGAAAACGGGTGATCAGCGGGTTGTACACCAGATCGCTGACGACCGTCTCCGGGCGAATCAGCGAAATGTCCATCGGCACTTCGTCTACGTTCGGATGCATGCCCAGCAGCGTGTTGTTGACGATCAAAGCGGCCTCTCCGGCCAGCTTCGAAATCTCGTCCAGGCCGTGGCCGGATACGCTGCCGAATTCGCTCATCGACGAAGCGAGGTCCAGCGCCTTCTCCTTCGTACGGTTCGCGATGTAGATATGCTCCGCGCCTTCGCGGGCCAGCGCGTAGCCGACGCCGCGCGCCGCTCCCCCCGCGCCGATCATCAGCACCTTGCGCCCCTTCAGCGAGATACCCGTCTCTTCGCGGAGCGAACGCATATAGCCGATGCCGTCGGTATTATAGCCGATCAGGCGGCCGCCTTCGTTGACGATGGTGTTCACCGCTCCGATGGCGCGGGCTCCTTCGTCGATTTCGTCCAAATAGGACATAACCTCGACCTTGTGCGGTATCGTTACGTTGACTCCGCGGAATTGCAGCGCCCGGATGCCGGCCACCGCGTCCTTCAACGTACCCGGCAAAATGTGAAACGCTCCGTAAGCCGCGTTGATTCCCGCCGCTTCGAATGCCCGGTTCAGCATGATCGGCGATTTGGAATGCCGGATCGGATCGCCGAACACTCCGTACAAAATCGTGTGGCTATCCAGTTTATGCTTGCTCATTCTCGTCCGTTCCTCCCGCTCCCCGCTAAATGACCGATTCCCGAACCGCGACCTTCACGCCTTTGGGGACGTGGATGGCCAGTTCCGCTCCGGCGGCGCCGTTGACTTTGATCCAGCCGAGACCCGAGATCGAAACGTCCAGATTCGCATTCTTCGGAATGCGGATCGGATGCTTGGTCAGCTTGGGCAGCTCCTCCAGCTCTTCCCGGCTTGGCGGCGACAGAAGCACGCCCCGGTGCTCCTCGTACAGCTCGTCCGCCCGTTCCAGCTTCGTCCGGTGGGCCTCAAGCGCGTTGGAGACGTAGAACGTGAACGACTGCCGCTCGCCCTGCACGAAATCGAAGCGCGCCAAGCTGCCGAAAAAGATCGTCTGTTGATCGTTCAACTGGAACACCAGCGGCTTGATCGGCCTGTCCGGCATCACCTTCATCAAATCCTTCTTGCTGACAAGCTCCGTCAGACGATGCTTGTACACGATGCCCGGCGTATCGATGATCGAGGCGCCGTCGTCCAGCGGAATGCGCACGAGGTCGAGCGTCGTGCCCGGATATTGCGAAACCGTCAGCTCGGCGTCCAAATCGCTGTAATCGCGAATAAGCCGGTTGATGAGCGTCGATTTGCCGACGTTCGTCGCCCCGACGACATAAATGTCGCGCCCTTTGCGGTGCAGCTCCAACGCTTCGATGACCCGCTCGAAGCCCATATTTTTTTTCGCCGAGCACAGAACGACCTCCACGACCCGGAGTCCCGCTTCCTTCGCCTGTCTTTGCACCCAGTTCACGATCCGGTTATAGTTCGTCACTTTGGGGAGCAGATCGATTTTGTTCACGACCAGAATGACCGGATTCGTGCCGACAAACCGCGCCAGACCGGAAATCATGCTGCCCTCGAAATCGAAAATATCGACAATGTTCACGACCAGCGAGTCCGTTCCCCCGACATGGGTGAGCAGCCGCAAAAAATCGTCCTGATTAAGCGTAATGCCCGAAGCTTCATTGTAATTTTTGATGCGGAAACACCGCTGGCAAATGATCGGCGTGCGCGCAAGCGCTTGAGCCGGGACATAGCCGAGCTGATCCGGCTGCTCCGTTTGGAGCGCTACGCCGCAGCCCGCGCAGTGGTTATTTTCGGAGTGTTGATTATGGGCCGTCATACGTTCCCTACCTTTTCATTATAGTTAATGCGGCCTTTTCGATCCTTCGGTTTACCTTCGTAAAAAAGCCCTCGTCCGCAAGAGAGATCGGCTTGACGAGGATGGTATAAAGCCCCATCCGGTTGCCTCCCAGCACGTCGGTCAGCATCTGATCCCCGATGACCACCGTCTGCTCCGCCCGCAGATTCATGATGCTCATAGCCCGCCGGAACGCGGCGCTTGTCGGCTTACGGGCGCGATAAATGAAAGGCAGGGACAGCGGCTCGGCGAACTTGGTTACCCGGTTGCGCTGGTTGTTCGACACAATGACGACCTGAAAGCCAACTTGCCCCACGACTTTCAGCCAATCCAGCAGCTCCGGCGTGGCAAGAGGCGCTTTGGCTCCTACCAGCGTATTGTCCAAGTCCGTTATGATGCCGCGGTATCCCTGCTCCCATAACGCTTGAAGATCTATGTCAAATATCGTATTGACTTGTTGACGCGGAATCAGCTTTTTCAGCAAAGAATTCACCTCGAGAGACATTAGGCTGTATACGTCAAACTATACCATAACTGTCCATTTTGTTGCAAAATGGCGAACAAAAAAAGCAAACCGCCCTCCGCAAAGGCGGTCTGCCGATCGATTAAATATTTACAGCTGCGAACGCAAGCGTTCGACGATTTGATTCGTTTTTTTCCAGTCTTCCTCCGTGATCTCCGCTTTGCCGTACTTCGCCTTCTCGAATACGTGAAGCACGGCCTCCAGCTCTTCGCTCATCCCCCGGCTTTGACGGGACCAACGGCGCACCGCTTCGCGCAGCGTCTCGTGCTCCTCGCGCACATAGCCTTTGCGCCGGAAAATGCGCAGCAGGCGCTCGCATTCCACAATGACCTTCTGCTTCAGCAGCGAAGCCCGGCGGCGGCGCGCGCGTTCCTTCAGCAGCTCGACAACCTGCAGCTTCCAGACAAGAAATGCGGCTACGGCGATCACGGCGGCGATAATGCTCCAAGCTGCCGCATGATGCGTTTCGACGACAGGCTCTGCCGGCTTCGTCTCCGGCTGCGGGGCAGGCTGAGGCTCCGACGGCGAAGCGGACGCTTCTTCCAGCAGCACGGCGCGCGGCATCGCGAAGCCTGCCGTCGGCTCGAACGGAATCCATCCGTAGCCGTCAAAATAGATCTCGACCCAGGAGTGGGCGTCAGAGTTGCGGACCGTGTAGACTCCGCCGCCGTCCGGGTCCATCAGCAGCTCGTTGGGGGCGAAGCCTTGCAGCTCCGTGTGCTGAAAATCCGGTGTTCCCGACGCATAGCCTTTGACCCAGCGCGCCGGCAGCCCGATCGAGCGGGACAGCACCACCATCGCGGTAGAGTAATAATCGCAATAGCCTTCCTTGATCTCAAACAGGAACCGGTCGACAAAATCCCGGCTTTGGCCCTTGCTGATATCGGGTTTATTCGTATACGGAAAGCTCGTCCGCAAGTATAGCTCCAGCTTCTTCGCTTTGTCGTACGGAGTGGCCACATCCTTCGTCAGATCCGCGGCCAGCTTGCGGACCCGCTCCGGCACGCTGTCCGGCAGCTGGACGAATTCCTCCATATCCGGCCCCAGCGGGGCAAGAAGCAGCTTCCGCAGCGCTTCTTCATTGACAACCGGCATTTGCGAGACGATCGTGTACGTTTGCGGATACGGCTGGCGCTCGCTGTAGCGGATCTCGGATTGAGAAGCCGACCATTGCAGCGGCTCGAAGCCGTTTTTCACGCCGTTCATCCCCATTACTTTCTGGATGGAGTAGGCTCCGAACAGTACGGGATACTGCTGTTCCGACATCAGCGTGACGGTTTGCTTGACCTCCACCGTCTTCGCCTTGGAGCCAGCGAACCGGGCGTCCGCCGGAAGCAAAGCTTCGGGTCTGATCGCGTTCCAGGGACCGCGCCGCTCGCTGTCACTTTCCTCCCAGCCTTTGCCGGTATAGTGCGATCGCGTCTCGCCCCGCCAATAAGCGCGGTGATTCGTTTCTACCTTCATGACCGGCGTATAGTCGAACCGGAAGCCGCCTCCCAGATTCGCATCGCTTCGGCTGTAGCCCGACGAGGAATCCATCGCCTCGCTGGGGGGTACGGTGACGCCTTTGCCCGTGGTGAAGGCCATCGACTCGCCCCGGGACGCGCGCCAAGCGGTGTACGGGTCGGTCAGCACAGGTCCGACCTCGGGCATGAGCGATCCGGCGAGCACCGTTACCCCGATTAAAGAGGCAACCGTCATGGCGATGGAAGCCGGATATTCCGCCAAATGCCGCCAAGCGGTCGGATCTTTGCGCCGCAGCTGCGCGAAATGATTGAGAATGAGCAGCAGCAGCCCGCAGCCGACGATCACGGCCACTTGCGGCCACAGATAGATGGACGAGAACGAATCGCGGATGCAGAGCGCAAGCACGCTGGCCACCAGCAGGATATAGACCCGCCACTTGACCTCCACCCACCAAATAACCGTCACGTAAACGACCCAGGCGCCCATGCCGAACCATAAATATGGCGTAAGCTCGTACAGATTCAAGAACAGCTTCGAGCTCAAAAAGCTGGACGCCTTCATCGGCTCGATCACTTCAAATCGCTCGAGCACGAGCACGTTGATGACCACGACGGAGACAAGCTGCAAAATGCCGCGAATGATCCAATGCAGCCGCGTCAAATGCTCGAACGCAAAGATCGCCAGAAGCGTCAGCTTCACGATGACGACCGTCTCCGGAAGCCAGAAGCCGTCTTCTTTGGCAAACCAGAATACGAACTGGAGCAAAATCAAGCCGGACAACAGCACCGACAAGCGGTGCGGCCATTCCTCCCACAGCAGAAGCTTAAGCCGCGTTTGCTGCCGCTTCATCCCTTCCGCCCCCCCAACAGCCCGGGCAGCTCTGACAGCTGCCTGACGGCATAGCAGGGAACGCCCCGCGCATACAAATCTTTGACCCAGGCCTCTTTGCCGCGGGCGGCGCCGATCCAAAGGTGACAAGGATTCATCTGCTGCTGCTTCAGCCAGGCAAGCGCCTGCAGTATCGGTTCGCCGGACATCGGGCTGATCAGCGTAACAAAGCTGCCGGGCGCCAGCTGATGCACTTTGGTTTTGAGCACATGACGAATGTCAAGGGCGCCATCGGCTTCCACATCGATGAAATGCTGCTGCGCCGCCTGATACAGCGCTTGCCCGGTCTTGGGCTCGAGATAAACGTCGTCTGCGCCTGAGGAGACGAGCCCAAGCGCAAGCCCCCGTTCGGAACCGTATTGAAACAAGGATGCAGCTACGGATACGGCCAATTCGAACTGATCGGGGTCCCCGTAGGCTTGCCCCGCCCGGTCGAGAATCAGATACGTCTTGGGCAGCGATTCGCGCTCGAACTCCTTCGATTTCCAAGTGCCGGTCTTGGCGGTCGCATTCCAATGAATGCGGGAAAGGCGGTCTCCGTATATATATTCGCGAACCCCGTTGATCTGCGTCGTCTCCCGGACGGCCCGGGTCGTGGACGAATGGCGGCTCGTTCCTTTCATCATTTGGTTGTACTGCTGCCATTCCCGGATCGGCACCGTCTGCGGCAGCACGGCGACGCTCTGGGGCAGCTCCAGACCGCCCTTGTGCTCGAACAAGCCGAAGACGTCCTCGGTCACGCACTCCGTCTGCCCGAACGTATAGCGCCCCCGGCGCATCGCCGGGGTCCGGTATTCCCATTCCGCGCGCCGCCGCCAGTCGGGAACGATCGTCGCTTCGAACGCCAGCTCGCTCCCGCTTTTGTGAACCAAGCGGTCCTTGATAAACAAATAAGGGATCGGCCACATGCCCGGAATGTGCAGTTGAATCGTGACGCCGAGCGAGCTGCCCGCAGGCAGCAGGGAGCCATAATCGCCGCTGGACAGCGTGCGCACCCCTTGGGTCCGCTTAATCCCGCTCCACTGCCCCAGCAGCAAATACACGCTCAGAACCGTCATCATCACGAACAGCATTAAAGCCAGCTTGCCGCCCTGAAACAGCAAGAAGCCGAGACTTCCGGCAAAAGCCGTCGCCACCGCCCAAAATTTGCGGCTGAACCGCGGCCTGAACGGGAGCCTGTGAGCGAAGGAAGGTTTCGTCATGCTCACTTCTCCCAACGTACCGGCACTTTCACCTGCTGCACGACCGATTGCAGAACGGATTGCACCGTAGCCCCCTCCATCCGGGCTTCGGCCGTCAGCAAAATCCGGTGGCCCAGCACGTACGGCACCAAAAATTTAATATCGTCCGGGATGACGTAATCGCGCTCGTGAATTAAGGCAAGCGCTTTGGAAGCCTGCACGAGCGCAAGCGTCGCCCGCGGGCTCGCGCCGAGATAGATCGAGCCATGCTCGCGCGTCTTGCGGGTGACGGCGACCAGATAAGCGGCAACCGCTTCGTCGAGATGCACCTGCTTGACCAGCTTCTGGATCGCCAAAATCTGATCGCTGTCCACGACCGGCTCCAGCTCTTCGAGCGGATGGACGACGCTTTGCGCCAAAATCATCTTCGTTTCCGTATCCGCATCCGGGTAACCGAGACTGAACTTCATCATAAACCGGTCCAGCTGGGCTTCCGGCAAAATGTACGTGCCTTCGAAGTCAATCGGATTTTGCGTTGCCAGCAGCAGGAACGGCTTCGGCAGGTCGTACGTTTCCCCGTCTACCGTCACATGGCGCTCCTCCATCGCTTCGAGCAGCGCCGATTGCGTCTTGGTTGTCGCCCGGTTAATTTCGTCCGCCAGCAAAATATGCGTCATGATCGGTCCGGGACGGAAAATAAATACCTCGTCCTTCGGATGATAGATCGAAACCCCCGTAATATCGGTAGGAAGAAGGTCGGGATTGCATTGAATACGGCGGAACTGGCCGCGGATCGATTTGGCAAGCGCTTTGATCAGCACCGTCTTGCCGGTGCCGGGCACATCCTCAAGCAGCACATGGCCTCCTGCCAGCATGGCGGTCATCAGCAGCACAATCTCGTCCGTTTTGCCGAGGATGCAGGATGCCAAGTTCGCTTGTATGCGCTTCAAGGCTTGAATATCTTCTCGTATCATCGTTTCCATCGTCCGGGCCTCCTCGAAATGTTATCGTACAAAGTATATACGTAAGAAAGGGAAATAAAGTTGTCAAAAACGGCTCCCTATGGCAAAGTTACTCCAATTTGCAACAAAATGTAACATAGAAAAGCAAACGTCTATTCTTTTATTGTACAGGATTCAAAAAATAGGGGATACCTATAAATCCGATGAATTTCTTCGGCGAAATGCAAAAAGCCCCGGAGAGTCGCCGGGGCACGCGCGGACGTGTCAGTCCGGGCATGATGGTAAAATCCGCTCAGCCTTGCGGCCTGAACACAAGCGCCGCAAGAAACGAAAAGATGATGGCTGCCGAGATGCCCGCGCTCGTCACCTCGAAAATGCCGGTAATAATGCCGACGACGCCGTGCAGTTTAAGCTCGGCTAACGCGCCGTGAACGAGCGAATTGCCGAAGCTTGTGATTGGCACGGTCGCCCCGGCCCCGGCAAACTCGATAAACCGGTCATACAGGCTCTTATTGCCGATCGGAATGCCGTCAACGATCGCTCCCGCGACGACCAGCGTGCTCATCGTATGCGCCGGTGTAAGCCGCATCACGTCAATCAGCAGCTGTCCGATGACGCAGATGGCCCCGCCGACGATAAACGCCCAAACAAACTGCATCCAATCCATAGTCTAACGCACCTCGCTTTCGATCACTACCGCATGGGCGATGCAGGGAATGCTTTCTCCTTGCTGGAAGGAAAGCGGAGACAGCAGCGCTCCCGTCGCCACCACGAGCACCCGCTTCAGCTCCCCCTTTTTCAAACGCTTCAAAATATGCCCGTAGGTAACGACGGCGGAGCAGGCGCACCCGCTGCCGCCGGCCTGCACGTCCTGTTTCTCCCGGTCGAAAATCATCAGACCGCAGTCCTTGTAGGTCGTTTGGTGAATGGGCACCTTGTGCTTCTCCAGCAGCTCGCACGCGATTTCGTAGCCGACTTTCGCCAAATCCCCGGTCACGATCAGATCGTAGTAGCCCGGCTCCCGCTGAAAATCGCGAAAATGCGCCTGCAGCGTATCAACCGCCGCCGGGGCCATCGCAGCCCCCATATTGAACGGGTCCTTGATGCCCATGTCGATGACGCGGCCGATCGTCGCCCCGGTCACGACCGGACCCGCGCCGTGGTTCCCCACAACGGCGCAAGCCGCGCCCGTTACCGTATATTGCGCGGTCGGCGGCTTCTGCGAGCCGTATTCCGTCGGATAGCGGAATTGCTTTTCCGCCGTGGAATTATGGCTGCAGGTGCCGGCCATCACATGATGGCCGAAGCCGGAATCCACGATCAGCGAGGCCACGGCAAGTCCCTCCATCGAAGTCGAGCAGGCGCCGAAGATGCCGATATACGGGATTTGCATCGTCCTGACCGCAAAGCTGTTGCTGATAATCTGGTTCAGCAGGTCGCCCCCGACATAGAACTGGATATGCTCTTTGGTCAAGCATGCATTTTCGATGGCCAGCTTCGCCGCTTCCTCCAGCATTTTTTTCTCAGCCTTCTCCCAGCTGTCCTGCGCAATCGTCGTATCCGCGTGCACGATATCGAATTCGTTGCCGAGCGGTCCGCTGCCCTCGTCCGGCCCGACGATCGTAGCCGTCCCCCGGATAACCGGCCGCTTCTTGAATTCCCAGCTTTGGGCTCCCTTCAGCATCTCATTTGACCCCCAATCCGAACAGCCAGTGGATGAGCCCGATAACAAAGGCGGATACCGTCCCGTAGACGATAACCGGACCCGCCAGCTTAAACATGTTGCCTCCGACGCCCAGCACGTAGCCTTCGCTTTTATGCTCCAGCGCCGCGGAGCACATCGAGTTGGCAAATCCGGTTACGGGAACGGCTGAGCCAGCCCCTGCCCATTGGGCGATTTTGTCGTATACGCCCAGGCAGGTTAGAACGACGGACAGGAAGATCATGACCGCTACCGTCGGATTCCCCGCCGTTTTATCGGTAAAACCGAACCAGTATATAAAGAATTGGGTCACGAATTGTCCGATCAGACAGATGAACCCTCCGGCAATAAAAGCGCGAATGCAGTTTTGGAACACCGGACGCGCCGGCTCTCGCTTTTTCGCGAATTCCTGATATTCCTGCTGGGTCCAGGTCAGCTTTTTCATTTTGGACTTTGTGGTCATGCTCGCTCCTCCTCCTGCATGGTTTTTATCGCTTCAACAGAGGCTCGGCCTGCTCCAAGATACGCTTCATTTGCTCCACGCATCTCTCGTACACGCGCTTCGCGCCCTCGTTCTTAACCGCCAGAGCATACAGCGACAAGTCCGCTTCGCACTTCTTGAGCGTTGCAAACAACAGCGGCTTTGACACATCGTCAGGCACTAAAAGCATGTCGTCGTACAAATCGACGTGCAGCCCCCCGTATGCGTCCACTTGACCCATGAACACGTTCTCTAAGGTCACGCCTATTTTTTCCAGCTCCGTCAAGAGCCATTCCCGGCTTAGTCCTGCGGTGGCAAGCGGCTCGTCCATCATGTTGCCGTCGATAATGACCGCTTGCGACTCGCGTTCGGGCGCCGTTTTGATACCGAGATGCTTTGCCGTGAGCGGTTGATTTTCTTTTTTCAGCAGCACGCTGACTTCCCCGCTTGGTTCCAGCATGGCAAACTCCACGTCAGCCACGTTAAATACGTTTTTGGCCCGCAGTTGCTCCAGCAGCTCGTCGGCGGTGTAGCGTTCTTTTTTCAAATTGTTCTCGAGAATTTTGCCTTCCTTGATGAACACCGTTCCTTTTCCCTCGAACCAGTCCCGCAGCCGCTTGCTTTTCAGCGTCAGCATCTCCAGCAGCAGCGGAACCGCGAACCAGAGGAACAAGGCGATAAAGCCGTTCAAGTAGTTCGCCTCGACGTCCGTGGACATAAACCCCGCAACCTCGCCAAGGGTAATTCCCGTTATGTATTCGAAGAAGGTCAATTGAGATATTTGTTTTTTCCCCAAAATTCGGGTCATCAAAAACAAGATCGCGATCGTCGAAATCGCCCGAAAAACAATGTGTATCCAATCCTGCAACGAATTCCTCTCCTTTTCCGCACGAGCTTAGCTTTCTTGGTGTAATTAAATTATTTGCCGAAACGGAAGAGTTATGGCAGGTAGTTATTGACATTCATCAGTATCCCCTGAATCGCGCACATTATCATTTGTGGAGGTGATAACGATGACCGTAGCAAGCCAAGTGAAAACGACGCTAGCTTCGCTGAAAAGCGCACAGGCCAGTCTGGAAACATTCGCGCTGGGCACGCAAAATCAGGAAGCCAAGACGCTGTTCCAAAATTGCGCACAGCAAACGCAGCAAATCGTTGACCAAGTCAGCTCGCGTGTGCAGCAGCTTGAGAATGAGGAGCCCCAATATAAAGGGTTTTAAGGCATGACGAAAACAGCCCGGTCCGTTTCTCCCAAACGGCTCTCGGGCTGTTTTTACTGCGATTTTTATTCCTGCGCCGGTGTTCATATACTGCGATTTGCATCAAGCCAACGCCATCAAAACGATCAGCAGCAATATAAACAAGATCAGAATGAGCAGCACGGAAGTGAAAAATCCCATCGGCATTCGCCCCTATCCAGATGGTTTGCAATCGTCCCTTCATGCTATGCCCGGTTAAAATAAATGGCACAGGGCAAAGGCCTATCTCTATCCTAAAGTCCAAAGAAGTGATATACTTAATCCATTGTTCACGTGAACATTAATCGATTTTCGGGAGGACTACCGATATCATGACGATTGCAACCAAGGAGCAGTTGACCGCTTTTGTGACCGAAACGGTACGCGCCACCCCGGTCACCGATATTCATACCCATCTGTTTGCCGAATCGTTCGGAGACCTGCTGCTGTGGGGAGTAGACGAGCTGCTGACGTACCATTATCTGATCGCCGAAACGTTCCGTTTTCGCCCGGATTTGTCTTATGACGCTTTCTGGCAGCTGTCCAAACAGGAGCAGGCCGACTTGATCTGGCAGACGCTGTTTATCGACCATTCGCCCTACAGCGAAGCGTGCCGCGGCGTCGTCACGGTATTGAACCGGCTCGGCTTCGATCTGGCGAAGCGCGATCTGGAGGAGTACCGCGCATATTTCCGCAACGTCAGCGCCAGGGACTACATCGACCGCATTTTAAAGCTGGCGAACGTAAAGACGATCGTCATGACCAACGACCCATTCGATGCTTACGAACGCGGAAAATGGGAAACGGGCTCGCCTCAGGACCCCCGTTTCCTGGCCGCGCTGCGGATCGATCCGCTGCTTAATCTGTGGGACAGCTCCTGGAGCAAGCTTAAGGAGCAGGGCTATGAGGTCAGCGCCGACTTGTCCGGCGGCACGCTCGCCGAAATCCGCCGCTTCCTGAAGGATTGGATTGCCCGGATGAACCCGCTGTATATGGCCGTTTCGCTGCCGAACGATTTTGCGTATCCGGAGGATTCCGTACGCGTCCGCATCATTGATGAGTGTATCGTGCCGGTTGCGCGGGAAGCGGGAATTCCGTTTGCGATGATGATCGGCGTGAAGCGTAAGGTCAACCCGTCCTTGAAGGATGCGGGCGACAGCCTTGGCAAAAGCGACATCGGCGCGGTCGAGCGAGTCGTCAGCAAGTACCAGGACGTAAAATTTCTGGTCACGATGCTGTCCCGGGAAAACCAGCACGAGCTGGCCGTCACCGCGCGAAAAAACCGCAACCTGCTCGTGTTCGGCTGCTGGTGGTTTCTGAACAACCCAAGCTTGATCGAGGAGATTACGCGGATGCGGCTTGAGCTGCTTGGCGGCAGCGTCATTCCGCAGCACTCGGATTGCCGTATTCTGGATCAGCTCCTGTACAAATGGGATCATTCGCGCGCGATCATCGGCAAAGTGCTCTGCGATAAATACGGCGATCTGTTCGACGCCGGCTGGCGGCTGGAGGAAGAGGAGATCCGCCGCGATATTGAGGATCTGCTCGGCGGCGTATTCTGGAAGTTTCTCGGCAAGCCGGACCCCGCGGCCTGATTTCGGTTATTCAATCATCATAAGAGACGGCCTTCTGCGCGGCGCAGGGGCCGTCTTTTACGTGCGTCAGACAATGTAAGCATGATGGAACCAAGAAAAAAAACGGACTTACGGTCCGCTTGAAGCTTTTTCCGGATCAGACCGATACAGGAAAAAGGACCCCTTGCGGAGTCCTTTCCAACGGTGAACGATTTTTGGTATTTTGCCTTGAACCTCGCCTAAAGCTCGGGTCTTACCTCATTCACGATCGCAGTACGTGTACTACTCTAACGTGTCTTTGGCACATCCCTCCGCTTCTATCTCGATTCGGAAGCAACTTCCCCGGTATTTCTCGTTGAACTGTTCAACGGAACCACACCTCTCTTTTCACCGTTAATTGTAGCATGTACCGGCCGCGATATTTTTATTCCAACCTTTAAATAAAAAAGTTGGGCGCGCCCGTTCAATCCCGTACGATGACCACCGTACCAAGCGGGATGTGGCGGTACAGCCACTCGACGTCTCGATTGTACATGCGGACGCAGCCCGCCGAAGCGCTGCTGCCGATCGAGTATGGCCGATTCGTTCCGTGAATGCCGTAACGATACCCTCCCGAGCCCGGAACGTTGATTCCCATCCAACGCGTCCCCAGCGGATTTCGCGGATCCCCTCCGGGAATTTGCTTTCGCACGTACCACGGCTTCACGATTTTGGTCACAATATGGAACGTCCCTGTTGGCGTCAGATCCTTGGTCCGTCCTGTCGCAACGGCAAAGCCGTAGGCTGCCCTCCCGTTCACAATGACGGTCAGCCGGTTCTCCGATTTATCGATCAACAAATATACGCCTTCTTCCTCCAAACCGGCCGGGGGCGACGTCCCTGTCGAAGGCTTCGACGCTTCTCCGAGTGCGCTTTCTAACGGCCAAGCACTGAACAAGAGCATCAGGATAAAAAGAGATATTTTCAACGCCCATCATCCTTACTCTTTCATGATGAAGTCACACGCCGTTTTAGTGTGCTCCAACGCGCAAGCCGCCTATGCGCCCGTCACCGGCCTCTTCCCTTCTCCAATTCGATGGCCCCGGCTGCTTTGTATAAAGCTTTGAAACTTTTCGAAGCTCTGCTGCGTCTTATAAAGAAGGAAGGCGATTGGCAGTTAATGGTCTTTTTCCCATGAGCGAAAAAAATTCGAGGAGGTATTCCAAGAAGATGAAGAAACGAATCGTAGTTTCGGCGGCGCTGGCTATGCAGCTTTTCTTATGCACCGGGGCCTTCGCTTATGAGAGCGAATTTACGAATTCAAAGGCGGCAAACGCTGATTTGCCGGCCAAAGCAAAGCTGGAAGCCTATAAAGTCGGGAAAGACTTCATGACGACAAAGGTTCGCGCCGAGTGGGCCAAGGAACAGCTCCAAGCGTTTCAAAAGCAGGACATGTTCCGCAACATTCCCGCTTTGGCCTTTCAAACCGACGCCTCTGATGCTTTGAAGCCCAAATTCATCATGACGAATCTGCCTGGGGTAAAGGTCGATCTGAATACCGGGGGAGAAAATGCGGGAGACGAAGTCATCGTATCGATTCTGGGCGGAGACCGGCTGAATCCGAATAAATCCTACACCTTGTATACAGGGTGGAGCTCCCGAGATGGCAATGATAAGCCGAGCCTGACCCTGCACTCGCTGCAAAGATTCGGGCAGCCCGGAGGGACAATCAACGATTTGTCCGATACTAAGGATCAGCTCGCCCACATAGAGTGGAAGCAGGTCAGTGAAACAAACCCGAATTTCAAGGCGGCTCTGGAAAATATCCCTTCTTCTTCCATATCGCATGTGGATGAAAAAAACATTAAAACCGTAAAAGGCGACTATACGAACATTTATTCCAAAGAAATGTTGGAGCAATACCGGAAGAGCGCTGCGCAGCGGGTGGAAAGCTTGTCGGAGCAGAGCTTCTGGCCGTTTGCCGCTACCTTTAAGAATTCCGCTACCTCGGATCCGAAAAAGTTGGCCGAGCTATACAGCCTCCAAATCTCCCAGGTTTATGCAATTGGAAAAACGGAGGACGGGGAGGAATTTACGGTTATCTGGTTTGGCGACGATCTGAAAGATTTGTCATTACTCGAAAAGCATCCCGGATTCACTAAATTTCGCATCATCGAAATCGAAGGCCGGGCCACCGGCGACTCGCTGAGAAGCCTAGCCCACGACTCTAGCGTCAGTCTGGTCGAGGTGGCGGATAAAGATCGGCAGCCGACGGGGATTTACTGGTTGGACCAGCTTTATTGCGATCCAAAATAAAAAAGGAGCCACAACAGCGACTCCAGCGAATAATAGAGGGCAGGCCGATCGATGTCGGTTCTGCCCTTCTTATAAATTTTCTGCAGCTACCCTATCCGCTCCACGACGATTTCGCCAAGCAGCCGTTGGACATCCTCCGGCTCGACGTAGCCCGCCTGAGCCGTCAACGCATTGGCCGTTCCGGAAGCGGTTGCCAATCTGAGGCACTCCTCGACGGGAAGCCCTTGAGAGACGCCGATGGCCATTCCTGCCACGTAAGCATCCCCACAGCCGACCGCATTCACTGTATCGACCTTCGGGGCACGCACCCGGTAGCAGACGCCGTGAAAAGCGGCAAGCGAGCCTTGCGATCCCATCGATACGCTGATGCACGGAATGCCGGTCTCGTTCAGCCGCAGCAAGCCTTGCAGCAGCGCATTTTCGTCCTCGATCGAATGACCGAGCCATTGCGCGACTTCGTCCTCGTTGGGCTTGATGAAGTAAGGCTTCGCTTCCGCGCCCCGTATCAACGCTTCCCCGCTCGTATCCAAAAATACGACGGCGCCCTGTCTTTGAGCGATCCCGATCAACTCCGCATAAAAGGACTTTGGCACGCCGGCCGGAAGCGAGCCGCTGAACGCAACGACCTTCGCCCGCGCGGCAAGCTGCGCAAGCTTTTGCCGCATCGCCTCCATCTCTTGCCCGGCGATCGTCGGTCCCGGCTCCAGCAGCTCCGTCGACACGCCGTCTTGATCCATGATGTTCAGACAGATGCGAGATTCGCCCTCGATTTTCACGAAGTCGTGCGCAATGCCCTGCCGCGTCAATCCGCGTTCGATAAAATCCCCGTTGCTGCCACCGGCAAATCCGGTCGCCAGCACGGGAACGCCTTGCAGCGCAATGACGCGGGCGACATTGATGCCTTTGCCTCCCGGCTCCGCATACACGCGGTCCGCCCGGTAGACTTGACCTGCGGCCAGCGCAGGCACATGATACGTCTTGTCGATGGCCGCATTCAAGGTAACGGTGACGATCATCGGAGGTCTCCGGCTTTGCCGATGCAGCCGACCATCCGCATTTTTTCCATTGCCGCTTCTTTTACGGCTTTCTTGGCCGGAATCATATATTTGCGCGGATCGTTTTCCTGCGGATTGTCCGCGAACACGGCCTTGATCGCGTCGGAGAAGACGATGCGGATCTCGGTGGCGATGTTCATTTTGGCCATGCCGAGCGAGACGGAGCGCTTCACCTGCTCTTCCGGGATGCCGGAGCCGCCGTGCAGTACGAGAGGCAACGGAACGATGTCGGCAATGCGCCGAATGCGGTCGAAATCAATCTTCGGCTCGCCCTTGTAAATGCCGTGAGCCGTGCCGATTGCAGGCGCCAGCGTGTGGACGCCGGTCCGCTCGACGAACTCGGCGCATTCCTGCGGGTCGGCCATCAGCGCTTCGTGTTCGGCCACGACGATATCGTCCTCCACGCCGCCCACTTTGCCGAGCTCGGCTTCGACGTTGACACCGGCCGCGCGCGCCACTTCGACGACTTGTTTCGTCAAGCGCACGTTTTCTTCGAAAGGCAGCATCGAGGCGTCGATCATCACCGACGTGTATCCGGCCCGGATGCACTGCACGACCGTCGCAAAGTCCGTACAATGGTCCAAATGAAGCGCGATCGGAACCCGGGAACGGTTGGCCGCAACCGTGGCTGCCGCTGCAATGTAATCGGGACCGAGATGCTTGACCGTCCCTACCGTCGATTGAAGAATTAAAGGCGATCCGGTTTCTTCCGCGGCGTCGACGACTGCTTGCAGCATCTCCAGCGTGTGGACGTTGAATGCGCCGATTCCGTAGCCGCCCGCGCGGGCCGCTTCAAGCAATGGGGTGGATGATACTAATGGCATATCGATGTCATCTCGCTTCCGGCTAAATTTTGACCACTTGCGTCAGGTTGCGGGGCATATCCGGGTCCACGCTGCGTTTCATAGCCGTATAGAAGCCCAAATATTGCAGCGCCGGCAAATAAAGCACCGTACGGGCATCGTCGCTCATCTCCGCGCCGCCGACTTCGAATACCGCATCCGCGAACGCGGTATCTTCCCCGGCCTTCGCCGCGACGAGCAGCACGAATGCGCCGTACTCCTGCATTTCCTTGGCGACCTTCAGCTCGTAATCGCGCGCTTTCTCGGACAGCAGCAGGCAGACGAGCGTGCCCGGCTCCACAATCGACTTGGGACCGTGGCGGAATTCCAGCGTACCGTATGCTTCCGTCCAGACGTAGGACATTTCTTTGATTTTCAAGCTCGCTTCCAGCGCGATGCCGTAGTACGTGCCCATGCCGAGGTAAATGACCTTTTGAAAATCGTTCGTGTCGACCAAAGGTTTAATGAAAGCGTCGGCGGCTTTGACAACTTGATCGTCCGTTTGCGCGACCGAAGCAAGCTGTTCGAATTGATCCCGCTTGCCCGCCGCCTTGGCGATCGCCGCGTGCATCAAAAACGTCATGCTGCTGAACGATTTCGTCATGACGGTACTCGTTTCTTTCCCGAGCGGGGAAACCAAACAATCCGCCAGCTTCGCCATGCTGCTCTCTTCGTAGCAGGTGATACCCGCGACTTTCACGTTAGGAAGCGGCTTCACGGCTTCCAGCGCCAGCAGCACCTCCGTCGATTCGCCCGATCTCGATACGCCGATAATCAAATAATTACGGTTCGGAGGGAGCGTCTGCTCGCGGAACAGGAACACCTCCGAGGAAGGATACGCCGTTGCGCTTTTCCCCAGCCATGCCCGATAGACGGACGCCATCGCCATGGCTTGATAATAGGATGAACCGCTGCCGATGAACACCGTCTCGTCCGTTTCCGGATCGAGGAGATGCTTTTGCACCCAGTCTCCCTGCTGCTGAAGCTGCGCAAGCGCCGCATTCAGCGCCTCCGCCTGTGCCGAAATTTCAGGATACGTATATTGACCGAATGGCTTCACAATATTACCCCTTTCGTCTTATTAATGATAATATAAATCATAATTTTGATTTTTTCAATCATTTTGTTTCAATTATTTTATAGCGCACGATGATTGTAATTTCTATAGAAAGTCGTTTTTTTGTTAATCGACCATATAATGGATATACAAAATATAAAAATCTTGCGATAATACGAAATGAGAAGAAACACTCAAACAGATGCAGACGCCATGTGCAGGCAGCCGCTATTGATATATGAAAAGGTGGAGACTCTTTTATGGATAGTCCTGCTGGAAGAAGAGGATTATTTCTCGTCATAACCGGAGCGATCTTATGGGGAATAAGCGGCACCGTCGCCAAAAAGCTCTTTCAACACTACGCTATCGAGGTCGATTGGCTGGTCACGACACGACTGCTTGTAGCCGGTATTTTACTTTTAGGCGTGCAATTGTTCACAAAAGACCGCTCTCAAATATTCGGTGTCTGGAAAAACAGAAGGGCGGCCCTGCGCCTGGTTATTTTCGCGCTGTTCGGCACGCTCGCGGTTCAATATACGTATATGGCTTCCATCCAGCACGGCAATGCGGCCGTAGCCACGCTGCTGCAATATTTGGCGCCGGTCATGATTATTATCTACTTGATCCTGCGAAAACAAGCGATTTTTACACGCCAAGACCTAATAACCGTTTCCCTAGCTTTAGTCGGCTGCTTTTTGTTATTAACCAACGGCTCCGTCTCCAAATTATCGGTGCCGACGCCTGCCATCGTATGGGGCGTATTGTCGGGGGTAACGTTAGCGTTTTATACGGTATATGCGGTTCCTTTGTTGAAGCAGTACGATTCACTTGTCATTGTCGGATGGGCCATGATCATCGGGGGCGCTGCCTTAAGCTTTATCCATCCACCTTGGCAGGCGGATTTTGCCGGCATGCCGCTAGAAGCCTGTTTATACCTTGTATTCGTGATCGTATTCGGTACCATGCTTGCCTTTTGGTTTTATATCGAAAGCCTGCAAACTCTTTCCCCAAAAGAATCAAGCCTCGTCGGCAGTCTGGAGCCGCTGGCGGCTGTGTTAACGACGGTGCTGTGGCTGAAAGAGCCGTTTGGCTATTTTCAGTGGATCGGCACGTCCTGCATCATCGGGATGATTTTATTGGTGGCTTTGAAAAAAGCGCCTTCCAATCAACTCAACATCGGCTCCCACGCCAACTCTCTTCGCAGCAAAAAACAAGCGCCGCCCTCTAATTGAGACAGCGGCGCTTGTCGCCATACCGGCCTGACGAAAGCGTCATTCCGTTATTTCTTCTCTTCGTCCCGGTGCGTTTCGAGCAGCGATGCGCCCGCGATGCCCGGATTCGTCATTTCGTACGGGTCCAAAATCAAGTTCAGCTCGTCTTCGCGCAGCACATCGTACAAAAGGCAGAGCTCGCGGACCGAGCGGCCGGTTTCAATCGCCTCGCGGGCGATTCTCGCCACCGGCTCATAGCCCAGATGCGGGTTCAGCGCGGTAATGACGCCGACGCTTCGCTCCACGTACTCTTTGCAGCGGTCGATGTTCGCTTGGATGCCGTCGAGACAGTATGTTTTGAACACCTTGAACACCTGGCTCATCATGCTGAGCGATTGCAGCAGGTTGAACACCAGCACCGGTTCCATGACGTTCAGCTCAAGCTGTCCCGCTTCGGAAGCCAAGCAGATGGTATGGTCGTTGCCGATCACCTGAAACGCCACTTGGTTGACGACCTCGCACATGACCGGGTTCACTTTGCCCGGCATGATCGAGGAGCCCGGCTGACGCGCCGGCAGACTGATCTCGGACAAGCCGGTACGCGGCCCCGAAGCCATCAGCCGCAGGTCGTTCGCCACCTTCGACATGTTGATCATACACACCTTCAATGCCGCAGACACTTCGGTATAGGCGTCGGTGTTCTGCGTCGCATCGACGAGGTGCTCCGCGCTGACCAGAGGGAAGCCGCTCAATTCAGCCAGCAGCTCCGCCACGCGCTTTATGTAGCGCGGGTCGGCGTTCAAGCCGGTGCCGACAGCCGTCGCGCCCATGTTGATCTCGTACAAGTGCTGCCGCGTCTGGGTAATCCGCTTGATATCTCTCGCAAGCACTCGGCGGTAAGCTTCAAACTCCTGACCGAGGCGGATCGGCACGCCGTCCTGCAGGTGCGTCCGGCCCATTTTGATAACGCTGTCGAATTCCCTGGCTTTAGCCTCAAAGCCTTCGTGCAGCTCGTTCATGACCTCAAGCAGCTGATCGAGCAGCGTCAGAACGGCAATATGAATCGCCGTCGGGAAGGCGTCGTTCGTCGACTGCGCCATGTTCACGTGGGTATTGGGACTAAGCGTAAAGTAATTGCCCTTCTCGCCTCCGAGCAGCTCGATGCCCCGGTTGGCAATGACTTCGTTCGTGTTCATGTTGATCGACGTGCCCGCACCGCCTTGAATCGGATCTACGATAAATTGATCGTGCCATTGTCCGGCGATGATTTCCTCGGCCGCCTGAACGATGACCTTCCCAAGATTCGGATTCAGCTGTCCGATCTCCATATTGGCGATAGCCGCCGCTTTTTTGACCGTCGCCATAGCGACAATCAGCTCTTTATGAATCCGGTACCCGGTAATCGGAAAGTTTTCCACGGCCCGCATCGTCTGAACTCCATAGTAAGCATGGACCGGTACTTCCTTCGTGCCCAAAAAGTCTTTTTCCACCCGATATTGCGCGCTGGTCATGACCTGTCTCCCCTTTATGGCTACGATAAGTTGCAATGGGATGATCTTACAAGCAATGTCATCTCCATTCGTTATTGTATCTCAATTTACCATCGGTTGAAAGGGCTTGACATCGAAAAATAAAACGTTTCCATGCTCGTCCCGTCAACTTCCGCGAATCAGTTGGTCCAGTTCCTCCTGGGATGGCAGAGCGGGAATGGTGCCCTTGCGGGTCGTCGTCAGCGCGCCGGCCGCATTGCCCGAGCGGCACGCCTCGTCAAGCTCCGCCTCCGTCAGCTCGTCCGGACGCTTCCCGGATTCCATCAACCGGAACAATGCGCCCGAGAAGAACGCGTCGCCCGCACCGGTCGTATCGACGGCATTCACCGCGAAGCCTGGCACCCGGCCCGCCCGCTCGCCCTGACGATAAAAGCTGCCGTCCGGCCCCAGCGTCACGAAGATCAGCGGAGTGCCGTACTGCTCTTGGAGCTGCCGGGTACCTGCTTCCAAGTCCCGCTCGCCGGTCAGAAAATGCAGTTCCTCCTCGGAAAGCTTCAGAACGTCGCTGTAAGTCAGGCCTTCCAGAATAAGCCGTTTTGCACGGTCCAAATCAGGCCACAGCAGCGGACGAAGATTCGGATCGAAGGAGACGAGCTTGCCTTCCCTGCGGGCAAAGGCAGCCGAACGCAGCGTCGCCGAAGCCGAGGGCTCGTGCGTCATCGAGACGGAGCCGAAATGAAACAAGGCGGCTTCCCCGATCCGCTTCCAGTCGATTTCCGACTCCTGCAGAAGCATGTCCGCCCCCGGATTGCGGTAAAAGCTAAAAGAACGGTCTCCACTGGCATCGAGGCTGACAAAAGCCAGCGTCGTACCGGCTTCTGATGTAAACACCATGCCGCCCGTATCCACTCCGTGTTTTTCCAGCTCCCCCGTCAAAAAACGGCCGAACGCATCCTCGCCGACTTTACCGATAAACGCCGTCCGTTTGCCAAGCTTGGTCAGCCCCGCCATCACATTGGCCGGCGCGCCGCCGGGATTTTGCTCGTACCGCGGCACCCCCTGTTCGGACACGCCCGCTGGCGTAAAATCGATCAGCAGCTCTCCGATGGCGACGGCATCCAGTTTATTCATGTCCATCCTCCGTCCGTTTTATCAAATTCCGATCGGTTCACGTTGCTGGCGCTCGCAGCCTCCCGGATCAAAGCATTCCGGCTCCGCAGACGTTTCAGGCAACGTTCCATTCTATTGTAGTCGCAGGGAAATCAAGCCGTCAACGATCGCGCCCTTTGTCCTAAATCGATTATAATCGTTTTTTCCGTTGACAGTACGAGCCGCTCAATGGTACAGTGAAAATTGTAGATTATTTCCAAGAGAAAGGATGGCTGCCGCATGTTGCTCGCCAGAGACCGAAAATTTCGCGCACATCGTCGGTACAATCGGATTGTTCGGTGCAGCCACTCCGCGCTGGAATCATAACGGCTCGTTCGCCGTTCTGCGAATTTCTTCCGTATACGCGGCGCATGGTTACGCACTCTCGTAATCGTGCGCCTTTTTTATCGGTCCGCAGCAGTATAACCCGCATATGGTGTTTGTTGCGAACAGATAAGCATCCCTTGGATACGGATGTATTAAGGCATATCGCTTACGAGCGGCATGCCTTTTTTGGCGTCGGTTTCCAAACGCCGCCGTATAACCATTTTTTATAGAACAGGAAAGGAGTACATTCACATGTTCATCGTATTAAAAAAGCTGCGCTGGTTTTTCGCCATGCACTGGAAACGATACACTTCCGCGATCCTGCTGTCGCTGTTCGCCGGGATTCTGGAGGTCATTCCCCCGAAGCTAATCGGCTATTCCATCGACGGTATTCATCAAGGGACGCTGACCGGTGCGCAGCTTTATCAGGTGCTTGGCTTTTGGGCCGCAGTAGTTCTGTTGTGTTACGTGCTCACTTACGTTTGGATGTATCAGCTGTACGGCGGCGCCTTCATGCTGGAGCGTCTGCTCCGCTCGCGTCTGATGCGCCACTTCGCCAAGATGACGCCAACGTTCTACGAACGCAATCGGACGGGCGATTTGATGGCCCGGGCAACGAACGATCTGAATGCCGTCTCGGCGACCGCAGGCTTCGGGATAATGACGCTGGTCGACTCCAGCCTGTTCATGCTAACGGTCTTAACCATGATGGCGGCTATTATCAGTTGGAAACTGACGCTCGCTGCTCTGCTGCCGCTGACGCTCATGGCGCTGCTGATGAGCAGGTTCGGCAAGCAGATCCACGAGCGCTTCACAAGCGCGCAGGACGCGTTCGGCCAGTTGAACGACCAGGTGCTGGAGTCGATCGGCGGCGTTCGGGTCATCCGCGCCTTCGTGCAGGAGAAGGCCAGCGAAGAACGGTTCCACCGCACCTCGGACGACGTATTCCAGAAAAATATCGCCGTCGCCCGCGTCGACACGCTGTTCGATCCGACGGTGAAAATTTTGGTTGGCATCAGCTATTTGATCGGCTTGTGCTACGGCGCTTATCTGGTGTTCCACAACGAAATTACGCTCGGGGAGCTGGTTTCGTTCAACATGTTCCTCGGCATGCTGATTTGGCCGATGTTCGCGATCGGCGAGCTCATCAACCTCATGCAGCGGGGCAACGCTTCGCTGGATCGGGTCAACGAAACGCTCGCGTACGAGCCGGATGTGGAAGGCCCGGCGAATCCCGTCCCGGTCAACGTGCCGGAAAGCATCGTGTTCGACCGCGTGACGTTCCGCTATCCTTCTTCGCCTGGCGATAATCTCGTGGACATTTCGTTCAAGCTGGAGCGCGGTCAGACGCTCGGAATCGTGGGCCGGACAGGAAGCGGCAAAACGACGCTGCTCAAGCAGCTTCTGCGCGAATACCCTTCCGGCCAGGGAGCGGTCCGGCTGTCGGGCGTGCCGGCCGACCAGGTCGATCCCGATACGCTTCAAGGCTGGATCGGCTATGTGCCGCAGCAGCCGATCTTGTTCTCGCGGTCGATCCGCGAAAATGTTACGTTCGGCCGCAGCCATGCGAACGAAACGGAAGTGCAGCGGGCGCTGGAGCTCGCCTCGTTCGCCAAGGACGTGCACTTCCTGCCCGAAGGTCTGGAGACGCTGGTCGGCGAAAAGGGCGTCGCTTTATCCGGCGGTCAAAAACAGCGCGTGTCCATCGCCCGCGCCTTGATCGTCGATCCCGAAATTCTCATGCTCGACGATGCGCTATCGGCTGTCGACGCCAAGACGGAAGCGGAAATCATCACGGGGATTCGCCGGGAACGCGCCGGCAAGACGACGCTGATCGTCACTCACCGGCTGTCGGCCGTCCAGCATGCCGATTGGATCGTTGTGCTGGATGAAGGGCGGATCGCGGAAGAAGGCACCCACGAAGAGCTGCTTCAGGCCGGAGGCTGGTACAAGGAGCAGTACGACCGCCAACAGCTCGAAGCGAACATCGGGGCGTAGGTTCCCGTTCAAAATAAGCGAAGCGGACGGTATCGCTCCGGAATAGCGATCCGTCCGCACAGCGGAAACGAAGGTGATTCCTCATGAAACAAACCGGTATCCGGTTATACCGCTATGCGGCGTTATTCAAGCGGCCGATCCTGATTGCGCTCATCCTGCTGACCGCAGCCGTCTGCGCGGAGCTGGCCGGACCGCTTGTCGCCAAACAAATGATCGATCGCCATATTCTCGGCGTGGAATACCCCTGGTACGAGGCGGCCAAAGGAAGCAAAGACGCCGTCGTCTACGACGGCAAGGCGTACAAACGGCAAGACCGCTGGGCGGAAGGCGAAACAAAGGGACGCGAAGTCCGGGTGCTGCAGGTCGGGCGCGGCTACTATTTCGTCGACGGCCCGCTCCGCTTCGACGGTAAGCGCAGCGTGCAAGGACATGAACTGACAGTGGTCAGCGATAGCGGAAAAAAGGCCGTTTATCCGGTGCGGGAGCTGACGACGACGCAGCTTTATGCCTTTTACGAACCGGAATTCGGGCGGCTTGTCGTGCTGGCGGCCTGTTATTTCGGGCTGATCGTGCTAAGCGCTCTGTTGGTTTACGGGGAGAAGTACCTGCTGCAGACAACCGCCAACCGGATCATTCAGAAGATCCGCAAAGATGTGTTCGCTCAAGTCGGACGGCTGCCCGTCAACTATTTCGACAACCTGCCCGCAGGCAAAGTCGTGTCGCGCATTACGAACGATACCGAATCGATCCGCGAGCTGTACGTCAATGTGTTGTCGAACTTTTTTTCCGGTATCGTCTACATGACGGCCATTCTCGGCGCGCTGTTCTTTCTCGACGCGAAGCTGGCGCTGATCGCGCTTCCGCTGGTGCCGATCCTCTACGTGTGGATCGTGGTATACCGCCGTTTCGCCTCCAGATACAACCATGCGATCCGTTCCAGACTCAGCGACATCAACGGAATGATCAACGAATCGATTCAAGGGATGCCGATCATCCGGGCATTCCGCCGGCAGAAGGAGACGCTCGAAGAGTTCGAAAAGCTTAACGAGCAGCATTTTACGTACAAGAACAAGCTGCTCAGCTTAAATTCGATCACCTCGCATAATCTGATGAGCATCGTCCGGAACGTTATTTTTTTGACCGTCATCTGGATGTTCGGCGGCGGCTGGCTCGGCACGCTTGTTACGGTCGGGATGCTGTACGCCTTCGTGGATTACATGAACCGAATGTTCCAGCCGATCGTCGGCATCGTGAACCAGCTCAGCAATCTGGAAACGGCTCTCGTATCGGCGGAGCGTGTGTTCGAGCTGCTGGACGAGAAAGGCACCGAAGTGGCCGAGGGCAAGCTGGAGCGCTATAAAGGAAATGTCGCCTTCGAGAACGTCTCGTTCGCCTACAAGCCCGGCGAGGACGTGCTCAAAAACATTACGTTCCGCGCCCGCTCGGGCGAGACTGTCGCGCTTGTAGGCCATACCGGCTCCGGCAAAAGCTCGATCCTGAACCTGCTGTTCCGGTTCTACGAGGTCCGGGAAGGACAAATTCTCATCGACGGCCGGGATATCCGGGACATTCCGCAGCAGCTGCTCCGCCAGCATATGGGGATCGTGCTGCAGGACCCGTTCCTGTTCACCGGAACGATCGCCTCGAACGTCAGCATGTACGATCCCTCCATTACTCGGGAGCAGGTGGAGCAGGCGCTTCGCGATGTCGGCGCATACGAGATGTTCGCCGCAATGCCCGGAGGCATCGACGAGCCCGTCGTCGAGAAAGGCAGCACGCTTTCTGCGGGTCAGCGGCAGCTCATTTCGTTTGCCCGGGCGCTGGCATTCGACCCGGCGATTCTCATTCTGGACGAAGCTACAGCCAGCATCGACACGGAAACGGAAGCCATTATTCAAGCGGCGCTGGAGGTGCTGAAGAAGGGCCGGACTACCTTTATCATCGCGCACCGGCTGTCGACCATTAAAGCAGCGGATCAAATCCTCGTCCTCGACCGGGGTGAAATTAAAGAAAGCGGGACACACGACGAGCTGATGCGGCTTGGGGGAAGATATTATCAAATGTACCGGCTGCAATCGGGAGAGCTGTCGGCGGAGAATGCCTCCGAAATCAGGACCTCCGAAGGAGCAGTGTCCGGGCCGGCTATGGTATAATATGGTCATCACGCCTCAAGGAGGTCCCCCATGTCCGTTATCATTATCTTTGTCCTTGTTATCATCGTTGTGCTGATCATTGCCTCTTCTTCCAAATCCAGAAGAACGAACCAGCGTCGGCCAGGGCCGGTCCGCAGGACGAAACCGCCTGCGCGAACGCCGGCAAAGCCGGATTACCGGAGCGAGCCGCGACCGGCTGGACTCGGACTTCGGCCCGGCGTTCCGCTGAAGCCGGCTGCAGACCGGCTGGAGCAAGCGCTGCAAACGGAATACGGCGACCGGCTGCGGAAGCGGGTGCTCGACAAATATCCCTCTATGAGCGAGGCCGAATACGAATGGAAGCTGCTGGAGCTGAAACGATACTTTTTAATGACGGCCGTGATGAAAGAGGTGCCGATGTTCAGCGAAGCTGTCGACGACATCTGGCACGAGATGCTGATGTTCACCCGGGAGTACCAGCGCTTTGGAGAAACGCTGCTCGGCGCGACGATTCACCATGCGCCGCATACGGACGGCAGGCCGGACCCGGGCGGACGCGCCTGGTTCGATTGGGTGTACGCGCACCTGTTTGCGGCTACGCCGTTTACGGGGGAAATCTGGGGAAGCTTTTTCCGCTACCCGCTCGATCGGCAGCGGATCGACGCGCTGAGCTCGGAGAGCGAGGCCGAGCTTGAGCAGCGGTGGTTCAATCAGAAAGCGGCGGTCCAATTCCCCGAAATCGGGCAAACCGTCCGGTGGTTAATCGAGCAGGCGAAGGACCAACTGCGGCGGGCAGCGGTTAATCCGACCTACGGGGAGCGGCCCTCCGAATCGCACGGCCCTTCCTTCATGCCGTATTTGGCTGGCGCGATGCTGTTCTATTCGGTCACGGAATGGACCAACTTCGAAGAGCAGATGCAGGGGCTGCTCCCGGAAGAAGAAGCCGGGGAAGAAGCCAAGCGCGAGGCGGGACACCAATCTTCCTTCAGCGGCTGCGGCAGCGGCATCTGGTCCGATAACCGCGGCGACGGCGATAACGGCGGCAGCGGTTCGTCTGGAAGCTGCTCGTCCTCAAGCTGCTCCTCTTCGTCCAGCTGCTCTTCCGGCGGCGGTGGCGACTGATTTATAGACAGAAAAAGCCAAGAGACAGCAAAAGCCAAGCGCCCTTTTTCAGGGTGGCTTGGCTTTCTCTACGCGTTGAAGCCGTTCACTTCGTTGCCAACGGTTACAGAACTTCCCGGTTATAATCACGACAATTCCTATCTTTACCCCTCTAAAAAAGTACGGTCAAAATACGTCTTGAAATTAGGATATAGAAACTCCAACGACTCTTTAAGCTCGTCACGTTCGGTAGTTGTTTCGTCAAGATCAAATAAGACTTCATGCTCAATCTGATAGATGGCACAACGATCTTCATCCGGGAGTTCCTTTAGATCGATACATAATATTTTGCCGTACTCTGTATCCCATGAAAACGGGAGGTACCCTAGCTTGCACAATAATGGATTATACATGTTTTTGATACCATCTAATAGCTCATCCATCCCTTGTTCGGGTACTACGTCAAAATAATGATGGTATGTAGATATAAAAACCTTATACCATTCTGGAAACGTCAGCCCAAATTCTTTTTCCAGCGTACCAATATCGTCTTCGCTAACAACAGAAGGGACAAGCTTCCAAATGGACCATTCATCTTCATCATCACCGTAATCCGCTGCTTTCATTTCATCCGGGACCTCTGGACTCATCCATCTGCCGAAACCTTCCTCGGTAACTTGATTATAGCGCTCGTAATAAGCTTCAAAGCCTTGTTTGATATAGTCTTGGATATTCATTGGTATGCCCCCTTACTAACAAAAATGGATCATTCAGAACAGATCGGAGACGGTATCCCAATAGTAGCCGACCGGCAGCGCAATGCAGAGCAGCATCAGGAAGTAGCGAAATCCGCTTTCCTTGAACGAACCCGTTTCGATGGCCATAAATTTCGGCAGCAGCCGGAACTTGAACTTGATGGGCCACAGCAGCTCGACTCCCTGGTAATTAAACAAATCAATAAAGGCGTGTGACGCATACGCGAGCAAAAAGCTCCAGAACAGCAGTTCCGGAAGCGGCGTCAGCAGCGTGGCAATAGCGAACAGGAATAGGACGGAGTGCGTCATCGTCCGGTGCCGGACGTTCATGAGCCGCAGCACGAACGACAGCGGAAAAAATACTTTGGCCATCGTCGATCCCTGTTTGTCGATGTCGGCCAAAGGCCCTGCCAAGCAGCCAATCATAAGCGCAGCGGCGGTTTCCCAGGACAGAAGCGGCACCTGAAAGTGCACCAGTACCCCTTCCGCGGCCAGCATACCGGCGACGCTGTGCGTTTTTTGCAGCATTCTTAGATCCTCCTTATTATTCTGTGTTGTCGCGGCCCGATCGAGAGCTTCCTCATTATACCAAACATATGATCGCATTTCTACAAATCTCTTACAACTGGATCCAAATCCATTCGCTGGCGGCCCCTTTTCTTCCCTTCCTCTCCCGCCTTCCCTCCGCAACTGTTAAGAAACCGTTAGCGCATGCCGACCAAAACGACGGGACAAGCTAATTTTTATCTAACCGAAATATGCTAAACTTTTTTTGCCCGGACATGAGGCATTTGTCGAATTTGAATCGTCTATGATAGAGGACGATGGCGATGCCCAACTCGGAGCTTCGTACCGTCCCGTGCACTTTTTTCATCAGGAGGCTGCTTTATGCAAAAATTCATGCTGGTGCTTGCCGTTGTATTCGCCGTCAACTTTACCGCCACAGGCTCGACGCCTGCTACGCGCGCAGACAACGGCGGCCTCGTTACCGCGCACCGCGGCAGCTCGCATGCCGCCCCCGAGAATACGGCGAGCTCGATTCGCCAAGCGATCAAGGATGGCGCGGGCTATGCCGAGCTTGACGTTCAAGAGACGGCCGACGGGATGATCGTGCTGATGCACGACGCTAGCGCCAAACGGACGACGGGAATCAACAAGCCCATGTGGGAAATCCCGTACGGCGATCTGCGCCAAGCGAGCGCCGGCGATTGGTTTCACCCGCAATTTCGCCAAGAACGCGTCCCGACATTGGAAGAAATCATCGAGATCGCCCAAGGCAAAATCAAGCTCAACATCGAGCTTAAAAATAACGGTCATCAAAAACGATTGGCCGAGGAAACCGTCAGCATTATCGAGCGCCGCAAATTTACGGCAGACTGTACGGTAACATCGTTCGATCCGGCGCTTTTGCGCAAAGTAAAGCAGCTCAATTCAAGTATTCGAACCGGCTTGATCGTAGGGCAGAAATCCGCAAACCGTGAAGCGCTGTTTACGGACCGTAACTACGAAGTGCTCAGCGTCGCTTATCCTTTGGTCGACGAAGAGTTTATACGTCTCGCCGCGCAGCATCGCAAGCAAGTGTTCGTCTGGACCGTCAACGACAAGAAGACGATGAACCGCATGCTGAAGCTCGGCGTCGACAGCATCATTACGAACGAGCCCGCACAGTTGGTCGAGCTTCTGCGCCAACGCCGCAGCAGGTCCTGATTCCCTGAAAAACAGCAAAGCCCGCCTTGCCGCAGTCCGTCCGGACCCGAAGGCGGGTTTGTGTTGTTTATAGGCTTCCGACGTGTCTATGTCGCGCTCTTGCGAATGACGAATTCGTTCTCCATCATCGTCCAGATGCCGGGATCTTCCATGCCGAGTCTCCACAAAGCGATGCCTCGAATGCCCAGACGATCGGCAAGCTGCATTTTCGACCGGATGCTGGCCGCATTTTCAAACCAAACCTCGTGCTTGTTTCCGGATTCATCTGTATAAGCGAACATCGGCGTCTGCGTTCTCTCGTCGAAGATGACATCTTTATTGTATCTTCTCGCCAAATTCATCGCCATGGAATAGGTCGCATACGTGTTGCGTCCCGTCGTTAAGTTGAAGTCGAAGCCGAACACCGAAACGGCGGCCGTAATTTTGGAGGCAGGCATTTTCGTTAGCGCGTACCGGACCACCCTCTCCATCCAGCCGATCGACACGACGGGACCCGGACCGCTTCCCGGCCAGCCGTGCTCGTTATACAGCATGACCACGAACTCGTCGACGGCCTCGCCCAGCACGGAATAGTTGAACGGCGCCGAGAACGGGTTCGTCGGCTCATCCGAAGTGCGCGACGGCGTATCGACCGAATAAAAATATCCATGATCCCGCAAAGCGCTGCCAAGCTCCCGGTAAAAGGCCGAGAGGCGCTCCCGGTCCTCGTAGCGCACATCCTCGAAGTCGATGTTGACCCCGTCGAAGTTGTAACGCTGAATCAGCGCGATCACGCTCAAGATGAATGCCTTGCGCGTATCCGGCGTAGCCAGCATCCCGCGGATGACTTCCTTGTTGACCTCCTGATGCCCTCGTTCGTACAACAAATTATGTACCGTCGGCAGCATTTTCACATTGTGGCGATGTCCATAATCCACAACCTGCCGCATGTAGGCGTCGGTGAACGTTGCCGGAAATTTCTCAATTTCCGTCGGATGGGCCCGGTTAATGCGGAAATGAAACATGCCCACAGCGGACAGCTGCGCGGTATGCTCCACGAACACCTGATGCGAGCTGGGGAGCGTCGGCCCTTCCCTTTCCGTGTAAAAGCCCAGCACCTGCTGCACCGGGCGTTCCCCGCCATGAGGAACGACCCGGACGAGATCCCGGAGCACCCAGCCGACCCGCCCGTCGTACAGCTGGACGCGCACCCAGTCGCCTTCGATTCCCGTCACCGGCAGCCTGGCTCCCCGGTCCATCTGGTCGATGAGCGGCGATGTCGTTCCCGGATACTTGCGGATGTTCGCCGTGTTCACGTTGACAACGGCCTCCGTGTAGACAGGAATACGCAGCCTTTGTCCGACTTGCAGCGCCGTTGACGTCAATCCGTTCAAAATCATGATCGCTTGGTACGTCGTCCCGTACTTTTGGGCAATCGAATAGAGGGAATCCCCCCGTTGAACAACATAAGTAATCATGGTCTTCTCCTTTGCGAAGCATGTTACTACTATTCGTATTCAGCAGAGGGACACAATACGATCGGTACGGGGAATATTTTTGTCTGTCTGCAGCCGCCGGCATCCCGAAAATATTTTTCTAGCGCGCCTTTCCGTGGTATTGGTTAAAATGATAGCAGAACTTCACACAGTGCATAGAGATTCCGATGAAAGCAAGGGGGACTGATAACATGGTCGATTTTGAATGGTATCGAAGCTTTGTTGCGATTTACAAGCATAACTCGGTGTCGGAAGCCGCCAAATCCCGCATCATGACGCAGCCGGCCATGAGCCAGCATTTGGCTTCCCTGGAAGCGGAGGTTGGGGAACCCTTATTTATAAGAACTTCAAGAAAAATCATTCCGACGGAAAGGGGAAAACAGTTGTACTCGCAGCTGGCGCCTCTGATCGAATCGCTGGAGGAAACGACGATGGGATTCAAATCCGCTTCCCTGCCAAGTCTTCGAACGATCCGAATCGGGTCGGCGCATGAATTTTATCTCGAAAAAGTCATTCCCCGGCTTCCTAAGCTAAGCATCTGCACCATTAACCATTTCGGAACGGCTGATCAATTACTGGAGCTGCTGAAGGAAGATAAAGCGGATATCCTCATTACATCCAAAAAGGTTGTGACCCCGGGAATTGAGTATGTGAAGCTGTACGACGAACAGTTTGTCGTGGTAGCCCCTGCCCGGCTGGAAGTGCTTGAAACGGATAGTCTGAAGCGAAGAGAACAATGGCTAGCCGCCCAAAATTGGATCAGCTACGGCTTGGAGCTGCCGATTATACGAAGGTTTTGGCGAGAACACTTTAAAAAACGTCCGCTTATTAAACCTGTCCATGTCATTCCAAATTTGCATATCATTTTAAAAGCTATCGAGATCGGCGAAGGTTTAAGCATGATGCCTACCTACCTGCTGGAAAAATCGATGAACGAGCGGGCCAAAGTGATCTACGGGGATTTGTCCGTAAAAAACGAGATCTTTTTCGCCTATAAAATGAAGCATAAGCATCTGCCCGAAATTCACGAGCTGATGAAGCTTATCCGCGAAAACGATCTATAAATAAATTTATGAACAAATCATTATTTCATAATTTGTTTTATGTGTGATCTCGATTTAAAATCTAGACTATCGATTTCAACCGGGAGGAAGGCCGGTACGAATAAATCGCCTTCCTTCCTTGTCAGGAGGAACTTTCTTGGGATCGCATAGTGTAGAGAATAAATCGATAGGTGCATTGAACAAAGGCTCGACCTTGGCTTTATACGCCCTAACGGTAGGCGCGTTTGCCATCGGGATGACGGAATTCGTCATCATGGGACTGCTTCCGGAAGTAGCGGAGGATCTTCAAGTCTCGATTCCGGCGGCCGGTCTGCTCATTACCGGCTACGCACTGGGAGTCGCCCTGGGCGCTCCATTTATCACGATTGCTACGCACAAGATGCAGCGCAAAGCGCTTTTGCTCCTGCTCATGGCCATCTTTATCGCCGGAAACGCGCTCGCCGCGCTCGCGCCGGATTACACGGTTTTGATGGCGGCCCGCATTGTGGCTGCATTGACGCACGGCTCCTTTTTCGGTGTCGGCTCTGTCGTCGCGGCCGGCCTGGTTCCGAAGGAAAAGCGCGCCGGCGCGATCGCCATCATGTTTACCGGGTTGACCTTGGCGAACATCCTGGGTGTCCCCATCGGGACGTTCCTGGGCCAAGCCTATGGATGGCGCTCGACGTTCTGGACCATTACTGCGATCGGCTTCGTGGCGCTGCTTGGCGTCATCCTGCTGGTGCCCAAGGTGAAAGCGGCCCAATCGAGCTTGAAGCAAGAGCTCGGCGTGCTGCGCCGACCCACGGTTCATGTTGCGTTGCTGATGACGGTATTTGGGTTCGGAGGCGTTTTTACGGCCTTCACCTACATCACGCCAATTTTGGTGGACATCACCGGGTTCGCGCCGGGTTCGGTATCGTACATTCTTGTTTTGTTCGGCCTCGGGATTACGATAGGCAATATTTACGGGGGAAAACTGGCGGACCGGAATCTGCTGCCCTCGCTCATGGGGATTCTGGTTCTGCTCGCAGCTGTTCTCACCCTGTTCGGGCTGACGGATCATCATAAGATCCTGACGTTAATCACCCTGTTTATTTTAGGCATAGCCGCATTCGGGACCGTGCCGGGGCTGCAGCTTCATATGCTGAATACGGCTAAGGAAGCGCCTACCTTGGCTTCTACGCTGAACATCGCAGCCTTTAACCTCGGCAATGCCCTCGGCGCTTATCTGGGCGGCGTGGTGATCGACATGCAGCTTGGCGGAGGGCTTCGCGCCGTTCCATACGCCGCCGCTCTGGTGACGGTGGCCGGCATTTTGTTCACGCTCTGGGGAATCCGTCAAAACAAAAGCGCGTCAAAGGCTATCCCCAAGTAAGAGCGAAAAAAGCCATGTCGTTATGATTGTACGGAAGGCGCGATGGCCGCGTCCAATAGTAAAAGCCCGGCGCCTAAAATCGGTACCGGGCCTCGTTTTGCCGCGCAATGCGATAGGCTTCCTGCGTTTCTACGTTCGTCGGCAGGAAATCAGTTTTTCCGGGAGGTTAATTTGGCTTGCGTAAACAGCAGCAAATAATCGTAGCCGCCCGCTTTGGAATCCGTGCCGGACATATTGAACCCGCCGAACGGATGCACGCCGACCAAAGCGCCGGTACACTTGCGGTTGATGTACAGGTTGCCGCAGTGCATCGTCTCCAGCGCTTCCTCGATCCGCTCTTCGTCGGAGGAGAAGAATGCGCCCGTCAAGCCGAATTCGGTATCGTTATACAGCGCAATTGCTTCTTTCCAGTCCTTCGCTTTGCCGATGGCGAGCACCGGCCCGAAAATCTCCTCTTGCATGATCCGCGCTTTGCCGTCCACGTCAGCAAATACCGTCGGCTCGATATAATAGCCATTGCCTTCCGCCTTGCCGCCGCCGGCAAGCAGCTTGCCTTCCGTCTTGCCGATTTCGATGTAATTCAAAATTTTGTCGTAAGAGCCTTGATCGATAACAGGTCCTACCGGGGCGTTGGTTTCCGGCAGCCCGACTTGCAGAGCTTTCGTCAATTCGACGACCTTCTCCACCACTTCGTCGTACACGGACTCGACGATAAACGCGCGCGAGCCGGCGGAGCATTTCTGGCCTTGGAAGCCGAAGGCCGAAGCGACAATCGCTTGGGCCGCCGCTTGAAGATCGGCCGTTTCGTCGACGACAATCCCGTCTTTTCCGCCCATTTCCGCAACGACGCGCTTGATCCAGATTTGCCCCGGAGCCGTCTCCGCCGCCAAGCGGTTGATGCGCAGCCCGATTTCCTTGGAGCCGGTGAAGCTGACGAAGCGCGTTTTCGGATGCGTCGTCAAGTAATCGCCGACTTCCGCGCCGCTGCCCGGAATATAGTTAATGACGCCGGCAGGCAGTCCCACTTCTTCCATCAACGCCACGAATTTATGGGCGATGACCGGCGTCGTGGACGCAGGCTTGAGCAGAACGGTGTTGCCGGATACGACGGCGGCCGTCGTCATGCCTACGCAAATCGCCAGCGGGAAGTTCCACGGAGGAATTACGACGCCGACGCCAAGCGGAATGTACGTCAGGTTGTTCGTCTCGCCTGCGAGCTTCGTCAAAGGCTGGGTTTCGTTAGTATGGCTCAGACGCAGCATTTCCCGGGCATAAAACTCGATGAAGTCGATCGCTTCCGCGGTATCGGCATCGGCCTCAGCGTAATTTTTGCCGGATTCCAGAATCATCAGCGCGGAAAACTCATGCTTGCGCTGACGCATCAGCTCCGCCGCTTTAAACAAATAGTCCGCGCGCTCCGCTGCCGGAACTCGTTTCCACGATTCGAACGCCTGTAAAGCCACCTGCATCGCTTCTTCGGCCAAAGCCTGGTCCGCTTTGCTGACGCGGCCAATCACTTCATCCTTGTCTCCCGGGTTAATCGATACGATTTGCGCTTCGGTCATCACTTTTTTGCTGCCGATATGCAGCGGGTATTCCCGGCCAAGCTCGGCCTTGACCTTGGCGATCGCGGCTTCTATCGCCTTCTTGTTCTCTTCCTTGCTGAAATCCGTAAAAGGCTCATTTACAAAAGGCTTAACATTTGTCAACGTATTCATCGATTAGTCCCCTCTCAATGGTATCAATGGATTATTTAAACATATTTTTCAGCACAAACCAGACATTCGCCGGACGCTCCGCCAACCGCCGCATGAAGTAACCGAACCAATCGATCCCGTACGGAACGTAGACGCGCACCTTGTAGCCTTCGCTGACCAGCCGGTTTTGCAGCTCCTCGCAAATCCCGTAAAGCATCTGGAACTCGAAGCGGTCGTTCGGGATGCCGTGCTCTTTGACCAGTTGCTTGGTAAACTCGATCATATTCTCGTCATGGCTCGCAACCGCGGTATAGTTTCCGTTCAGCAGGTGCATTTTGATGATCTTCTTGTAATTCTCGTCGACATCTTTCTTTTCCGGGAAGGCCACCTTCGGAGATTCCTTGTAGGCCCCCTTCACCAAACGCAAATTCGCTTGAAGCTCGTTCAAATCCTGTATATCCTGCTCCGTTCGGAACAAGTACGCCTGAATGACGATGCCGACATTGTCATAGGTCTGACGAAGCTCGCGGTAAATATCAAGCGACACTTGACAATGGGCGTAATCCTCCATATCGATCCGCACGAAATTGCCGTATTCCCGGGCTTTGTCCAAAATTTTGCGCATGTTGCTCATGCACAGCTCTTTGTCGATATCCAGCCCAAGCGAAGTCATCTTTAAGGAAAGATTGGATTGAACGCCCGATTCCGCGATCGCGTCCAACGTTCGCAGACACATTTCGGTCGATTCCATAGCCTCGGCCTCGGTTGAAATAAATTCGCCCAAATGGTCCAACGTGACGACCCGGCCGGACTGATTCAGCTTGCGAACCACTTCAATCGACTGCACGATCGTTTCGCCTGCGACGAAGCGGGCCGCGCCGAAGCGTAATCCGTACCGTTTTGCCAATTGATTCGCGGAGCGGTTTTTTCCTATCGCTTGAAACATATTCCGCATGAGCACTTCCATGGAATACCGAATCCTCCTTCTAGAATCATGCATTGTTGTCTAATGAAAGCGTTATCCGTATTTAAATTATACAATCAAAAGACAATTTTGTACATATATTTAACAATAATTTTGTTTATTCTTCTAACTTGTCTATTTTTGAACAATTCTAGGCTGTTCATTTCAATAACAGATAGGCGGGCAGCACACCATGCCCCGGTCCGTTGGCGTATACTCCGCAAGTGTACAATGATTGAACACATTAGCATGGACGGAAAAAGAACGAGCCATCAATGAACCCCAAGGTAAGCCTTGACCACGTTATCGTCCGCAAGCAGGCTGGCGGCGCTGTCTTCCATCGTAATGGAGCCCGTTTCCAGCACGTAGCCGCGATGCGCCAATTTGAGCGCCGCCTTCGCGTTCTGCTCGACCAGCAAAATCGTCGTGCCCCGCTGTTGATTGATCTGTTTGATGATCTTCATCATGTCGATGACGACGATCGGGGCAAGCCCCATCGAAGGCTCGTCCAGCATCAGCAGCTTGGGTTCCGACATGAGAGCCCGTCCGATGGCCAGCATCTGCTGCTCCCCGCCGCTTAACGTTCCCGCCATTTGCTTGCGGCGCTCGGCCAGCCGGGGGAACATTTGAAAGATCATGTCCAGATTTTGCGCCAGCTTGGCCTTGTCTCTTTTCTTGATGAAAAATCCGAGCTCCAGATTTTCCGTCACCGTGAGGCCTCCGAACACCCTCCGCCCCTCCGGCACATGCACAACACCCATTGCCACGATCGCATGAGGCTCTTTTTTCGTCAGGTCTTCGCCCATAAACGCGATGCTGCCTTGTGCCGGGCGGATCAGCCCGGATATCGTTTTCAGAATCGTGCTTTTGCCGGCGCCGTTGGCCCCAAGCAGTGCGACAATTTCACCTTGCTTCACCGTAAAATCGACGCCGCGGACCGCCTGGATTTTGCCGTAAAAGGCTTCCATACGCTTCACATCGAGAAGGGTGCTCATCCCGCCTCATCCTCCTCTTCTTTGCCCAGATACGCTTCGATCACCCGGGGATCGTTCAGCACGTCCTGCGGCGTGCCTTCCGCCAGCTTTTGCCCGTAATTCAGCACCATAATATGATCGGAAACTTGGTTGATCAGCCCCATATCGTGCTCGATCAAGACGACGGGAATGCGGTAAGCTTCACGGATTCGTCCGATCAGACCGATCAAATCCCGCTTTTCGCTGAAATTGAAGCCCGCTGCCGGCTCGTCGAGAAAAAGAATTTTCGGCTGAATCGCCAAGGCGCGCGCAATTTCCAGATAGCGCTGAGCCCCGTAAGGCAGATTCTTCGCCAGCCTGTCGGTGTACGCTTCAATCCCGACAAACCGGATGCATTCCTCGGCCGCCTGCCGAATCCAGGCTTCTTCCTTGCGGTGACCGGACGTACGCAGCAGCGCTCCCACCAGCCCTTGCTTCGTTCTGGAGTGCATACCGGCCATCACGTTCTCCAGCACGGTCAGGTTCGGAAATACGCGCAGGTTCTGGAACGTGCGGGCCATGCCCATCGCCGTAATCCGGCTCGGCTTCTTCCCGACGATATTCACGCCTTCGAATAAAATTTCGCCGCACGTCGGCCGGTAAAAGCCCGTAATCATATTGAACAAGGACGTTTTCCCTGCCCCGTTCGGCCCGATGATGCTCATTACGGCATTGTCCGGAATGTCAAAGCTCAAATTGTTCACGGCCGTCAATCCGCCGAATTGGAGATGCAGATTGGAAATTCGCATGTTCGCCATTTCGCTCACCTCGGATCGCTTATTCTTTACCCCGGCTCTCGGGAACGAGTCCTTGCGGGCGGAAAATCATCAGGATCACCAGCGCGACCCCAAAGACAAGGAATCGGTAGCGGTCGATATCGACATCCAAATGAATGAGCTTATTCAGATCCCGAAGCGACTCGGGAAGAACGATGACGATGATCGCGCCGATCACGACGCCGGAAATCCGGCCCAGACCGCCCAAGACCACGGCCAGCAAAATCATGACCGACTGCATGAAGTTGAAGCTTTCGGGCGCGATTGCCGTCATTTTGACCGCAAACACCGCGCCGGCCAGTCCGCCGAATAAGGCCCCCACCGAATAAGCGGCCAGCTTGCTGCGCACCCGGTTAATGCCCATCGCTTCCGCCGCGTCCTCATCCTCGCGGATGTACGCCCAAGAGCGCCCGATTCTCGATTGTCCGAGCCGCTTGGAAGCTACGATTGCAACGACCGCCAAAATCAGTATTGCCCAATAGCAGTACGTCAGGTTGTTGATCGTAACGCCCATGAAAGTCGTCGGAGCGGGAAACGGGCTCAGGATGCCGTAAATCCCGGAGGCTCCGCCGGTAAATTCGAGGTTTTTGGCCGATATTTTGACAATTTCACCGAAGCCCAGTGTGACGATCGCCAGATAGTCACTGCGCAGCCGAAGGGTCGGCGCCCCGATAATGAGGCCGGCCACGGCGGCGAATATTCCGCTAAGCGCAAGGGCCAGGAAAAAATTCATGTGAAACTGCGTCATGAAAATACCCGTCGTATAAGCGCCGACCGCGAAAAACGCGGAATACCCGAGGTCGAGCAGCCCGGCGTAGCCGACAACGACATTCAGTCCGAGCCCCAGAACGATATAGAACACGGCGAGAAAGCCGACGTCCAGCCAATAAGGCCCGGCGAAGAAAGGGAAAAATGCGGCCAGCACCATCAGCGCCGCGAGCGCCGACGATTTGGCATTAATTTTTGGGCGGTTTAAAACAACGGTTTGCTTCGGCGCATTTTCCATACGTTACATCCTCTCCGTCACTTTTTGGCCTAAAATGCCCGTCGGCTTGACAACCAGCAGGGCGATGAGAATGAAGAACGCAAAAACATCCTTCCATTCACCGCCGAATTGGTGCGTGCCGATCGTCTCCAGCACGCCCAGCGTCAAACCGCCGAGCATCGCCCCGCGAATGCTGCCGATTCCGCCGATGACGGCGGCCGTAAAGGCCTTCATGCCAAAAATAAAGCCCATCGTAAACGTAAGGCTGCCGTAATAGCTCGCATTCATCATACCGGCGGCAGCGGCCAGGAAAGAGCCGACGAAGAACGTGAGCGAAATCACTTTCGTCACATTGATGCCAACCAGACTGCTGGCCGTCGGATCAACCGCAATTGCCCGCATCGCCTTGCCGTAAATTGTCCGGTGGACGAACAGCTGCAAGGCAACCATTAATATTGCAGAGACGGCGATGATTCCGATCTGGGCATACGTGATTTTGGCGCCGAGCAGCGAGAACCCGGCCGTCGGCAGCGTCACAGGCATAATGTACGGCTTGGCGCCATAAGCCGCCATAATCGTATTTTCAAGCACCAGCGACATGCCGACCGCGGTAATCAATTTCGATAAACGGGGAGCCTTCAGCAGCGGCCTGTAGGCGATCCGTTCGATGCCCATCCCTAAAAATCCGGTGACGACCATCGCGATGAGAAAAGCCAATCCCAACCCCAGCAAGCTTTCTCCCGTACCGGTCAGCTTGGCCAATACCGTGTAGCCGACGAAAGCGCCGACCATGAACAAATCGCCATGCGCAAAATTGAGCAGTTTAATGATGCCGTATACCATCGAATAACCGAGTGCAATCAAGGCATAAAAGGAACCTACGATCAAGGCGTTAATCAACTGCTGCACAAAAATGTCGGTGGTAAGCTGAAATTCCATCGGACCGCTCCTTTTTGAAAAATACGCGGCACGATCCTCGCATGCCGCGCGTTTGAGCTTCAACGTTCGATCTTACTTCGAAGGAGCGAAATTGCCTTCTTTGACTTGCAGTACAACGAAATTGGATTTCTTCAACGTGCCCTGCGGGGTGAAGGAAACTTGTCCGGTGAGCGTTTTCAAATCGGATTTGGCCAAAGCTTCGGTAATCGCCTTCTTGTCGGTGGAGCCTGCGCGCTTGATGGCATCAGCCATCACCTTGATTCCGTCGTATTGCAGTGCGGAGTACGGACCCGGCTCCTGAGAGAACTTGGCTTTATAATCATCGATGAATTTCTTCGCCTCCGGCAGGAATTCCGCCGCCGGGCTGCCGGTGATGAACGTGCCTTCGGCCGCATCTTTACCGGCAATGTCGATCAGCATCTTGTCGTTCGCTCCGTCGCCGACTCCAATGATGCCGGAAACGCCTTGCTGCTTGAATTGCTTAATGAACAGGCCTCCACCCTTATAATACGCCGTCCAATACGTCGCTTCCGGCTGCGCTTGCTTCAGCTTGGACACCAGCGAGGAGAAGTCTGTTTCGTCCGGGTTCACGGCGTCGAATACGACGACTTTCGAACCAGCGATCTCCACCTGCTTCTTCGTCACTTCCGCCAAGTCTTTGGCGAAAGCGGAGTTGTCGTGAATAATCGCAACTTTTTTCGCTCCGTTCTTATTGACCATATGCTTCGTCGCCATCTGCGCCTGATGCAGCCCCGTGCCGTTGATCATGAGGATTTCCGGAAATTTCTGATCGGCAATTTTTTGCGAGTCGGCTGCCGTAACGACCATCGGGATGCCATTTTGATGGAACACGCCGGTGGCCGGGATCACCGCACCGGAGCAATAGCCGCCAACAACGGCGGTTACGCCTTCGGATACGAGCTTATTGGCGGCAGCTGTAGCGGTCTGCGGATCGCAAGCGTCGTCTTGAGCGACAAGCTTTATTTTACTGCCGTTAATTCCGCCCTCGGCGTTGATCTCGTCGGCCGCCAATTCCGCCGCCTGCTTCATGTCCTGGCCCATTTTGGCCTCGTTGCCGCTTAACGGGAACATCATTCCGATTTTAATCTCCTTGCCCGAGGCCGACCCTTCCGCCGAACCTGTCGCAGGCTTTGCTCCGTCGGGATTTCCTCCGCATGCTGTAAGCGATAGCATTCCTAAAATAACGGCCCCAATTCCAATTAACGTTTGCTTTTTCATCGTTTTAGACGACCTCCCGAGACTTTATTTTTATGAAGCGATAAAGCAATCTTTTCATAAACCTTCTGTCGATTCTTCTATGAGACGGCACCGTTCTACAAAATTGCTTTCATATTACTTTATTTGTATTAATTTTCATTTTTTTCATCTTCACCGCACCAATTATACATACTATTCATTATTTTGTACATACTAATGACGAAAAAACTTTGTATTATTTGTTTTTATGTTCAAAAATAAACATGTTTGACACGGGAAATAATCCAAAAGACCGCTTGCATTTAGTTGTAACCCGTTCTCTTTCATGTTAATTTAATTATAAAACCTATGCGAGGCCGCCTATGTTCAATGCTGAACAATTACCTATTCATCGACAACTGCATATGCTTCCTCTTCATTCGACAATCGGCGAAATTTCGACACGCCTGCGTCAGGACACCGCCGTCTGCATTCTGAAGGATAGCGGCGCTTATTTGTTTACTGCCGGGGATCTTTGGCTTTTCGAGCGCAGGCACGAGAAAACGGTCGACGAATTACCCGGCAGCCTGAATCTACTATCTCCCGTCCTCCCTTATTCGGAGGCATCCGCCGGGAACTATGAAAGCTTCATGGGGCTGCCTGCTTCGACCCAGCGGCCTGTCGTCTTTCGGGAAGCGGGCGGAACGGTGGTCGGCTACAGCTATATGGCCGAGCTGCTGACCTTCGTTTATAAAGAACAGCAGCGGCTTGCCTCCTACTTCTTTACGCTGGCCGAAACGGTAACCGATGCGGTCACGGTCGTCGACCAAACCGGCACGGTGATCTGCTGGAATACCGTCGCCGAAGAAACGTACGGCATCGCTAAGAAAGATATATTGGGCAGACGCATCGGCGAGCATTTCCAGCCGGAAGCGCTTATGGTGCTCCGGATGCTGGACGAAGGCCGGATGATCCGGAATACGTATCACCGCCCGCGTCCCGGCAATCACGTGCTTGTTAACGCTTCTCCCGTTGTGGATTATAAGGGCCAAATTATCGGCGGGATTGCCACGGAGCAGGATATCACCCAATTGGTCCGTCTCAATGACGAGCTTTCTTCGACCCCTATGGCGCGCTTCGACGAACAGACGAGCCAAGAGGACCCCTTTTCCTTCATCAAGGGCAAAGGCGAGCTCATCGGCAATGCGATCCGGCTGGCGCGAAAAGTGGCCGGGGCTGAAAATCCTTTGCTGGTCATTGGGGAAGCCGGGGTGGGCAAGGAACAGCTCGCCCAAGTGATCCATCAAGCCAGCCCTCGGGCCGACAAGCCGTTCATGACGCTGCATTGCGGTTCCATTCCGGCCGGATTGCTGGAAACGGAGCTTTTCGGCTTTCAGGGAGGCGCATTCTCGGGCAATCCGACCGGCAGCGCCGGAAAATTGGAATTGGCCGATCGAGGCACGCTGTTCCTGAACGAGATCGACCGGCTGCCGCCTGACATTCAAGCGAAGCTGTCGCAATATATTCAGACGCAAACGGTTGTCCGGACAGGCGGAACCTCGCCGATTCCGGTGCACGCCCGCATTATCGCGGCGACCGATCAGGATTTGCAGAAGATGGTCGAAAAGCAGCTGTTCCGGTCCGATTTATATTACGCGCTGAACGTCATTTCCATCGCGCTGCCTGCGCTTCGCGAGCGAAAGGAAGACATCCCTTCGCTGGTGCAAACGTTCGTCAGACAATTCGCGCTGCAGTATCAAAAGCCGGTTCCGCAGCTTGATCCCGAAGTTATGCTGGCATTCTCCAATTACGATTGGCCGGGGAATATCAACGAACTGATGAGCGTCGTGGAACGATGCCTGATTCTCAGCGAAAACGAACGCATTACTATGTGCAATCTTCCTCCGCATTTGCAAAAGGAGCAGCCGCAGCTGGACAAGCCCAAAGCGGAGCAGCCCGACCAGCAATTACGAATATTGAAAACGCGGAATACCGAGGAAGAGGAAAAATCGTTAATCGAAGACGCCTTGGCCAAGACGCTCGGCAACAAGAGCGCCGCAGCGAAGCTGTTAGGCATTTCCCGGGGAACCCTGTACAACAAAATGAAGGAGCTTCATTTGGGATAACCCGGCCGGCAAAATAATAGCGGCAACTCCGGGGGCATAACGATGCCGCCTTGCGGGGTTGCCGCTTTTGCGTCAGGCTTGACCTTCCTGCTTTCATAGGACAGTGCCGAAGCTTGAGCCATGCAGCGCCTTCTTCAATCGCGACTTCAAAATCTCCGGATATGCATGCCCATTGATAGATACCGGACCCGAAGCCGAGCGCCCCCGCTTCGTTCATCTCGTCTCGAAGCCTCCGCAGCAGCCTTGCCGTCCGGGCGTCGTTTGACCTCGCGAGCGTTGTTGCAGTATCATGATATATTGTAATTAATAGAATAGGGTTAATCGGAATGAATGGAGGAATATAGATGAGCCGTATCGCAAAAAACTTAACGGATCTGATCGGGAATACCCCTTTGCTGGAATTGTCCAATTATCATAAAAAACAAGAGTTAAAAGCAACCTTGTTGGCCAAGCTGGAATTTTTCAACCCGGCCGGGAGCGTCAAAGACCGGATCGGCTACGCCATGATCATCGACGCGGAGGAGCGGGGACTTATTCGTCCGCAGGAATCCGTCATCATCGAGTCGACAAGCGGCAATACCGGCATCGCCCTCGCTTCCGTAGCGGCTGCCCGGGGCTATAAGCTGATCCTGACCATGCCGGATACGATGAGCCGGGAACGGATCAATCTGCTGAAGGCGCTCGGCGCAAAGGTCGTGCTGACGCCGGGCGGTGAAGGGATGCCGGGCGCGATCCGCAAAGCGGACGAGCTGGCGGCGGAAACCCCGCATTCGTTCATCCCCCAGCAGTTTAATAACCCGGCTAATCCGGCGATCCACCGGAAGACGACGGCAGAGGAAATATGGTCGGACACGGACGGCAAAGTCGATATTTTTGTTGCAGGCGTCGGGACCGGCGGAACGGTGACGGGCGTCGGCGAAGTGCTGAAGCGCCACAATCCGGCCGTGCGCATCGTTGCGGTGGAGCCGCACGATTCGCCCGTACTATCCGGCGGTAAGCCCGGGCCTAACCAGATTCAGGGGCTGGGTGCAGGCTTCGTCCCCGAAGTATTCGACCGATCCGTCATCGACGAGATCGTCAAAGTGCGCACGGATGACGCTTACCGGACTTCCAGGCTGCTGGGACAGCAGGAAGGACTGCTGGTCGGCATGTCGTCGGGCGCCGCAGCCTTTGCCGCTACGGAGCTGGCGATCCGGCCGGAGAATGAGGGGAAAACGATCGTCGTGCTGCTGCCGGATTCGGGCGAGCGCTACTTGTCGACCGACCTGTACGAATAACTTCGCCCGGAATAAAAAAGAGACCTGGCAGCCTTCATCTCAGGCTCCGGTCTCCGGCGATCCGGTATGTATGATTAAATATGAAGAATGTGTACTCCTATTGTCCCGGTCTATCAACCGCTTTATTTCTCACAACTGCCGGTCATGAACGCGCTTTGCCCCTATTTAATGACAAGGACGGGAATCTGGGCATGCTGCACGACATGATGGCTCACGCTTCCAAGCACCCACTCGTTGAGACCGGACAAGCCTCGGCTTCCGATCACGATGAGATCCGCCTCGATCTCCCCTGCATAATCCAAAACAGAGTCCGCAGGTTGACCTTGCAGCAAGCTGGCTTTCGCGTTCGGAAGCCCGGCGATTTCCCGGTCCGCTTGGTCGATGACTGATTGGGCTTGCTGTAAGTACTCAGCTACATAGCTTCGCGGAGGAGATACGACCGCTTCGCCGATGACGACAACGGGATGATGCAGAACATGTACGACCTCAAGCTTGGCGTTCGACTCTCCCGCCAGCTCTTTCGCTTTAGTCAAGGCTCTTTGGGATAACTCGGAACCGTCGTAAGCAACCAATATACTTGTAAACATGGCAACCACCCTTTCGGAAATCGATAGCAGGCAATATAACAAGTATAGCACAACTGATGGACAAATAAACCGGCGTTCTCCCATCCGCCAACACAACCAAAAACGCCAACCGTTATACCGGCTGGCGTTTTTCCATTGAAACGATTCGTAAAGTAGCGGGACACAAATGCATAAATCCATACGGGCGGTCAGGTCTGTAGCGATTCGTATTTTGCGCCCACCGGTCCGTTCCCTGCCCCGCTTTCCCACGTCGAAAATACTGCATGAGAAGCTGCCGTCCCGCCTTCATAAGCGACGGACACATCCGCGAGGATCAGCTTTCTTTCAATTTGCGCACTTCCTCGATGCTCGGATAAAAATCCGGGCTCGCGCTCAGCAGCCAGTTGCGGTGCTGCTTCGCCGTCTCGTCCTGCTCCGGCTCGCCGTACGGCCACCCTTCCCCGATGCCGACGGCATAATCCTTCATCAGCATGAGCAGGGCTGCGCTCCATTGGCGCGTGCCGCTGATCGTCGGCACCAGCGGGTAGTATTCGTCATGGGCGGCGCGTATGAGCGCATGCGACACTTCCTGCAGAAGCGGCGGAACCTCCGCTTCATCCAGCTTTTCGACGATCTCAGGCGGTAGTTGGACCTCGTCCGTCGAAGCGTACCGCTCGTACACTTCGGACGTCACGAGCCCCTTCTCCTTGGCCGCCCACAGCTTCACACGGTCCAGCGCAGGCTTGTAAACGGCCGGAACGGAAACGGTCAGCTCCGGCTTCGGATTGTCCAAGTCAATAACGAACGACTCGTTGAACTTGTACAGCCGCGCATTTTCTCGGACGCCGAGCCAGCGGAGCGCCAGAAGCGCGTGCGTTCGCACCTTCGGCTCGATGGCGACGTTCCGGCAGACGCGGCGCAGGAGCTTTTCGCTTCGCGTGTCGGGCAGCATGCAGAGCAGGCGTACCGCAGAGAGCGCCGAATCCTTATCCTCAAGCCACCACTGCAGCTGCTCGTAAATCGTATCGACCGGCGCTTCCAGCAGCCAGTCCAATTGAATCGGACGCGCCGCATACTCTTCAAGCGTCAGCATGCCGCCACTGTGCAACGATTCCGCGCCGTACTTCGCGACCAGATCCTCGTAAGCCTGTTCGGCGTCCTCCGCAATTTCCGTGAACGCCAGCTTGTCCTTTTCAGGGATGCCGTTGAATTCCACGACGCGGCGCAGCCATTCGGCCAAAGCGCGCGGATTTTGCTGCCACATCATGAAGACGAAGGTCAGCAGGTCGCGGTCGAAATCCAATCCCGGCTGCAGGGCGAAGCGGGCGAGCGTCGTGCGGATCTCTTCCTCCCGGCGCATCAGACTCAGCGAAAGAATGAGTCCGTTCCACGCGTTTCCGTTGAATTCGTTTTCTTTTATAGCCCGATAAAAGCAAAAGGCGGCCGCTCCGTACGATTCCATCTGGAGATGATGGCGGCCATACCCGGTAAGTTCGTCGTTTCGACTCATGTTCTCCCCCCGTGAAATATGGATATCCCCAATATACTGGGAAACGGGCGCAGACTCAAGTTTTTTTGCAAACTCAGCCGATCTCAATCTTCGTAAAAGCGTGCGGCAGCTCCCATGCGGCACAACATGCGTCGCCAGAATGATCCGGTTGTTCTTAAACCATTTAAGCTACCCTTGAAAAACGCCGCTGCTTTCTTTTCCGCCTTTGCCGCGTAAGGTTTACACAACAAATTTGGCATTGACAACCAAAACAAGCACAGATATGATACATATGAATCATATTCCTACTTTTTACATCGAAATTATGAATTATCGACCAATCCACTGGAGAGACATAATTGCGCCCTGCCCTCGAAGCTTACTCCGTTTCGGCGCCTGGCGCATTGATGTCTTTTTTATTTTGTTAACGGAGGACACGAACCATGTCGTCAACCCGTCTGCTTATTTTGGGCGTTCTGCTCAAACGTCAACCGATTCACGGATATGATGTGCGCAAGGAGTTAGAAATTTGGCATGCCGGCAAGTGGGCGAACATTGCTTACGGGTCCATCTATTTTGCGCTGAATAAAATGGCTTCTGAAGGGCTTGCAGAAACGGCCTCCTCCGAGAAAACCATCGAAAATAAAAAAGGACCTGCCCGAATCGCCTACCAATTGACCGATAAGGGAAGGCAGGAATTCGAGCGGCTGCTCGATAAGGCCATCTGGGAATACAAGCCGGGGTTCGATTCGTTCCACATCGCGCTGATGTTTATGAACCACATTCCGAAGGATCATCTGCTTCGCGCCTTCCACCATCGGATCAATCTGCTCCGCGCCGAGATCGAGGGCTTTCAGGTCACCGCCGATTTCAACCTTTTTCCCGCCAATTCTCCGCATTATTTAAGCGAAAATTTGCGGCTCTTCTCGGCGCGGCTGGAAGCCGAGCTGCGGTGGATCGAAGGCATGGTCGGCAAACTCGAGCAAGGCTTGCTTTTGTGAGCCTGTCGAAATGATCGAAAAGGAACGGATGCGATGCCGAATCGCTTTTTTATTTTTCATCTGTGGCAAATACAGAACGCCGGATTTGTTAGATTTCCAACCGGACCCCGCTTGCCTGCTGTTCAATCATTTTTTTCAGGATCGTCCCGATATGCGCGCCCGCTTCGACCGGAGGCGTGCCGCCGCGGTGAATGTTAGAGACGACGGTGCGGTCGCTTTCCACCGTTCCCTGCCGAGGCCGGAAGCACATATACGCGCTCATCGATTTCGACGACACCAGCCCCGGCCGCTCGCCGATCAAAAGCACGAGCACCTCCGGCTGCAGCAGCTCGCCGATCTGGTCCATGACGGCAACGCGTCCGCCGCGCACGAAAAACGGGGTGCCTGCTTTCAAACCGTAAGCCTCAAGCGAATCCTGCAAGGACGGATAGACGTCGCGCAAATTGGCATCGACCGCGTTCGCGCTCAAGCCGTCCGAGACGACCACCTGCACCTGCGGCTTCATGACACACTTTTTGCGGATAAGCTCCACACCCTCGTCCGTCACGATGCGGCCCATGTCCGGGCGCTTCAAATAATTTTCGGTGTTCCCGTAGCGCGTCTCCACGGTAAACATGCCGAATTCGTCCAGCACCGCTTGATTGACCTCGCCGTAAATGGAATCGACGGCAGCGGCGTGATCGCAGCGGAATTTGAGTATTTCCCGGGTCAGCGGCCGCGTTCCCGCCCGCCATACGCCGATCCTCGCGGGCGTGCTGGCCAGCAGCTCGTTCATGCCTTCGGCCCACTTCGGATTCGGGACATTATGCGCTGCCTCTTCGCCGTAGCCAAGCGCGCCCGGTTCCTCCGCAGGGGACCCGGCGTCCGTCACGGGAGATTGGCGAGCAGGCTCCTGGCTTCTATCCACCGTGCTTGAGCCCATGTCTTCCTTCGTCTGCCTTGAATCAACGGCGTCCGATGTGCCTTTAGAAGCCGGCGCATCTTTTTCGCCCGGCAAGCCGGCCGTGCCCGCTCCAAGCTTCTTCTCCAGCTCCGCCATCACTTGGTCGACGAGCCGGTCCAATGAAATGGTCATCGCGTCTCTCCTCCTCTCGCAGTGTTATACGAATAGTTACATGAACAGCGTCGGGTCCCCCGCCAGCGGGGTCAGGCGTCCGTTTTCCATAATGCCCATCTTGACCAGCCAGCGTTCGAATTCCGGCGCGGGACGCCGACCCATCATTTCCCGCAGCGTGGCGATATCATGAAAGCTCGTGGACTGGTAATTCAGCATGCAGTCGTCCGCCATCGCCACGCCGATGACGAAGTTGACGCCGGCGGAGGTCAGCAGCACGGACAAATTGTCCATGTCGTTCTGATCCGCTTTCATATGGTTCGTGTAGCAGACGTCCACGCCCATCGGCAGCTGCTGCAGCTTGCCCATGAAATGGTCTTCCAGTCCGGCGCGGATCACCTGCTTCGAATCGTACAAATATTCCGGTCCGATGAAGCCGACCACTGTGTTGACCATGAAAGGGTTATATTTCCTGGCGAGCGCGTAGCACCGCGATTCGAGCGTCACCTGATCAATGCCGTAATGCGCTTCGGCGGACAGCTCGGAGCCTTGCCCCGTCTCGAAATACCATAGATTCGGACCGGTTCCCGTTCCGTCGCGCCGGATCAGGTCGTCCGCCTCGTCGAGCAAGGCGACATCGATGCCGAACGCCTTGTTGCCGGTTTCGGTGCCCGCCAGGCTTTGAAATATCATGTCGGCAGGAGCGCCTTGCCGGATCGCCCGCATCTGGGTTTTCACATGCGCGAGCACGCAGTTTTGGGTCGGAATCTGCCATTTCGTCATCACTTCTTTGGTCGCGATCAATAGCTCCTTCACGCTGTCCGCCGAATCGATAACGGGATTGATGCCAAGGACGGCATCCCCGATCCCGTAGCTTAGCGCTTCGAACAAAGACGCTTTCATGCCCTGGATGTTATCCGTCGGGTGATTTGGCTGAGCTCGGCCCGCGAGCACGCCCTTCTGCCCGATCGTAATGTTACAGTGGGTCGTCACTTCCATCTTGGACGCCGCCTGCATCAAATCGAGGTTGCTCATCAGCTTGGCGGCGGCCGCTACCATTTCACTGGTAAGCCCCCGGCTGATACGGCGTATTTCGGAGTTACCCGTTTCATGCCGCAGCAGCGTTTCGCGCAGCTCGGCTACGGTCCAGTTGCAGATCTCCGCATAGATTTTCTCGTTGACGCCTTCCTCAATGATCCGTGACACTTCATCGGTTTCCGGCGGCAGCAGCGGATGGTTGCGAATGTCCGCCAGCGTCAGTTCGGACAGCACCAGCTTGGCCGCCATCCGTTCCTTGGCATCCTCGGCCGCAATCCCGGCAAGCTGATCTCCGGATTTTTCTTCGTTAGCCTTGGCCATCACGTCTTTTAAATCACGAAATTGAAATGTTTTGCCGAGTAAAGCGGTTTTCAGCTTCAACGTCGGTCCCCCTCTCTGCCGTGAAACGCCAGCGTCTTGACGACCACGGGGATCATAATACCCGCAATCGGTTCCCCTAAATCGATATAGTCTCCGTGCTCGACCTTGATCTGATCGATGCACACGATCTTCGTCCGTTCCTTTAGCCGTTTTTCGAGCGATTGGCCAAGCGCCTTGGCAATGTCGGTGTCGCAAACGACGACCATCACCCGGCTGTCCGGAAAATAGTCCGAGAAGCTTGTGGTCAACTGGTCGGCCAATCGCTGGAGCGAGGCGTAGCCGCAATGCTCGAGCCCGGCCAAAGCCAGCGCGAACGGCGGTGAAGCGTCCCGCTCAAACAAGGCTGCGCCGCTCTGCATCGTCTGCCCGACGGCCGCGGCAAGCGAGGCCGGCTGTTCGAGCAGCGAAAGCGTCAGCTCCAGCTTGCTTACCGGAAGGTTGCGGATCGGCAGCAGCGAAGGGTCCAAATGGACGGTAGCTCCGCTGATTTCCGTGCTCTGCATGCCCGCTCCGATGACCGTCGCCCGGACGGTTTGATCGGGCACCGCCAGCCGGATCGGGTATCGCGCGGCGCATGTTTTGAGCGTATGCGCCAGCAGCGGTCCGATATCGCCGTGCTTGGCGGCTTCGTCTAAGCTCTGCGGCTTCGTTTCTTCCATCAGCCGCCCGATGCCGCCGGATACCGTCCATTCTTCGATCGGCGGCACCTGCGGCAGCGGAGCGCCAAGCGTCAGCTTGCGAACCGCATCGCGCTCTTCAGGAGCCGTCATGCCCGCCAAATCGTCAAGCATGGCAAGGCTCATTGCCCGGCACAGGTCTTCTAGCAGGGCGTAGCTGACGGTATGCCCCGGCTCCAGCCGGTATCCGGCAGCCTCCAGCCACGGGCGGATCGATGGCGAAACGCTCGTCACCGTTCCCCCGTCGTTCAGCTCGATCAGGCGTCCGCCGATATGATACGTCACCGTGCCGACTGCTTTTCCCCGATAAAATACGGCCGCATTGGCCGTCCCTCCGCCAATATCGATATTGGCGACGGCGCCGTGAACCTCCTGCGAGCGTCGGTCCGCCCCGGCGCCTTTGCCGGCAAGCAGCCCTTCGAGATCGGCCCCGGCCGTCGCGACGACGAAGTCCCCGGACCGCTCGGCCAACAGGTGCACGATCCGGCGCGCGTTCGCTTTCGTTGCCGTCTCACCGGTGATGATCACCGCGCCCGATTTCAACTCTTCCGGCCGGACGCCGGCCCGCTCGTATTCCTCGGTCAAAATGACCCAGATCCGATCCGCGTCTACCTCGTCTTCTCCGAGCAGCGGCGTGCTGTAGATCGGGCTCGCGTAGATCAATTCCCGCTGCGCGATGTCATAGCGGGGAAGACTGAGCGCGCCTGAAGTCCGAACCAGCTTCAGACGGCTGACGATCATTTTGGTCGTGCTCGTGCCGATATCGATGCCTACGCTGGTAATCCATTGTGGCTCCATGCGTCCGCTCACCGCTCTTTCAAGGACCAAGCCAGCGCTTCAGCCCGTCCTTCAATATTCCATCCGCCAGCTTGATCAGCGGCATGCTTTCCGCCATCGAGACGGCGCGCATTTTCCGGTACGCTTCTTCTTCATCCAGGTCGAAGGATTTCATGACGATCCCTTTCGCCTTCTCGATCCGTTTCCGCTCCTCGATCGACTGCTTGAGCTGCTCCAGGTCTTTTTTGAGCGAGTCGATTCTTTCCTTCTGGCTGAGCGCAATCTCGACCGCCGGGATCAAATCCTCCTCCGACACCGGTTTGACCAAATAGGCGGCAACCCCCGCACTGCGGGCGTCCTGCACAAGCTCCTTCTGGCTGTACGCCGTCAGCAGCAGGACGGACGTTTCCGTGTCATGCAGATTGCGAATGATGCGGGACGCTTTAATGCCATTCATCACCGGCATTTTCACATCCATGATGACCAGGTCGGGCTTGAGCGCAGCGACGAGCTCGATCGCTTCCTCGCCGTTCTTCGCTTCCCCTGCCACCGCATAGCCTTCTTCCTCCAGCATTTCGCGGATATCCATTCGAATGATCGGGTCGTCATCCACGACGACGATCGAGTTCTTCATCCTGACACCTCCTCATAAATCCGGGCGATAAGTCCCCGCTTGTGGGGCAGGCGCTTAGACCGATTTCGGCTCCGCCGGAAAAAGCGGAAACGTAATCGTGACCTGTGTGCCTTCCCCATTGGAAGCCATCTGCAGGAGGCCTCCGAGATTTTCGCGCACGAGCGTTTCCGTAATTTTCAAGCCGAGGTGACCTTTCCGGTCGGAGCTATCGCCCGCGGAGGGCAGCCCGATGCCGTTATCCGCTACCTCCATGCGGACGATCTGCCCGCTGCCAAACAGCGAGATCCGAATGTCTCCCTGTTCGCGGTCGACGAACGCATGCGTCACGCAATTTTGCACAAGCTCGTTAGAGACAAGCGCCAGCGTGGTGGCGATGTCCGACGGCAGCGTCAGGGCTTCCCCTGAAATGGCGATGCGGATCACTTGATCCGGTTTAGCCGTGGAGGAGACGATGTTTTTGGCGATGCGATCCAGCACATCGTTGAACTGGATCGTTTCCAGCCCGTCATAGGCCAGCATCTCGTGGATAACGGCAATGCTGTTAATGCGGTTGATGCTGTCGCGATATATTTTCTCGACCTCGTCCAGCTTCGTGCGGCGCATTTGCAGCCGGAGCAGGCTGGAGACGGTTTGCAGATTGTTTTTGACCCGATGATGAATCTCCTTGATAACAGCCGATTTAATGACGAGCTGCTTCTCTTTTTCCTTCAAGTCCGTGATGTCCCGGATCAGCATCAGCCCGAGGGCGCCCTGCTGCTGCCGGTTGATCGAGACGGTTTTCAGCTCCAGCGCGACATGCCCGATCACAAGCTCTTGACGGACGATTCCAGCTGGCGCGAGCAGTGAAGCGTGATCGAGCCTGCCGTAAAACAGCTCGACCAGACTTGAGCCTTCCGGAGCGCCGCTGTGCCCGATCTCCTGCAGCATTTTCCGGGCGCGCGGGTTCGCATAGGTCACATGCGCCTGCCCGTCGAACAGCACGATGCCCTCGTGCATGAGTGACTGGACGCTGCTTTCCGACAAGGCGACCGCAAGCAGCGTTTCGCTGAGCTGCTCCGTCGTTTCGCGAAGCCGCTCCACGTTTTTTTCCTGCTCGACGATCTCCGAAATGTCCTGCTCCATGATCAGCACGCCGATCACGCGGCCGGTTTTGGCGCGGATCGGAACGACATTTTGCCGCATCGCGATCTGCTCTTGGGATATCCCCCGGGAACCGATGACCGGCTGGCCGGAAAGCAGGCAAAACATGACGGCCGGCTCGTTGTGCGCATAAGCGTGCAGGCCGACCACCGACGAATGGTAAAGCGACGGGGCTGTCGTCGGGTTGGCTTCGGCTACGACAAGCGCCGTGCCTTGATCCGCAAGCGGGCAGTCGATGAACACGTCCGATTGGAACACGTCGGCGAACAATTGCAAATGTCGCGACAAATCTATAATAACTTCCACTTCTTCTACAGATAACAGGGTGCGCTCCGCGCACAGTTCGGCAATCGATGGCATAAGCAATCCCTCACGACGTATCGATTTATACATGCACCGATTTTATTGTCACACAAACCGTGCTGCGAAGAAAGCCCTTACACATGGTAAATTTCTTCCTGTATGCTGCTCTTCCCGGTAGGCTTCCCTTTTGTACCCGTTGCTACGCGCTCGAAGCTATCGATTCACGATGCCCAGCAGCAGTTCCTTCAGCTCTGTGATGCCATCGCCGCCGGCCGCAGACGTCAAAAGAATCTCCCCTTTAGGCAGCGATGACCGGAGCAGCGAGACTGCCCGGTCCGGATCGGCCTTCGGATGATCGATTTTCGTGACGGCCCCGATGGCGGGAATCGGAAAACCTTCGGAAAAACCGGGCGGAAAATAGTTCCGGTCGCGGGTCGCGTCCTGTATAAGCAAAATCGCCGCCGCTTGATACGATGTCGCCATCAGCGAACGATAGTAGAGCGGATTCTCGCTGTACTCGCCGGGCGTATCGATCAGCCAGTCGCGGAACACGAGGCTTTGCGTTTTGACAGCAGCCTCCTGCTCACCCATAAGCGCTTTGACCAATGTCGATTTGCCGGCGCCGACGGCGCCGATGATCATAACTTTACGCATGGCTTACGACCTCGTCAAAGGAGCGATGGAAAATTTCAGCTTCTCGTGTAAAAAGTCGTTGACCGATTCGATCGCCATTTCGACCGCGGATACGTCTCCCACAATTACCAGGGAGCCAGTGAAGCGGTCCAAATAGCCGATATCGATATTCGCGGCTTTCGTGGCAATATCCGCCGCGATGATCGCCGTTTCCGTCGGCGTCAACGTCAGAATGCCTATCGCGCTCGCCTTCTCGATCCCGAGCTTCGTATACAGCACGGGATCGGGGTTAGCGATGACATGCGCCAGGGTGAGCTGCTTGCCCGGCACGTATTCCTGAATGACCCGCTGTTTATCCTGTTCCATACGTCCCCTCCTAACCTCCGCTGTCGTCGCCGACCTCGAAGCTGTCCACAATGCCGACGATCATGGCGTCGATAGGCACCATTTTGCCGCTGAACAGTACGCGGGCCGGACTTCCCCGGGATATAATCACCTTCTCGCCGACGCCCGCTCCGATACGGTCTGCGGCGATGACCTGCTGCCCCGCTTCGCGGTCTTTGAAATCGATCGGCTGGACGACCAACAGCTTCAGGTTATCCATGCCCTCTTCCTTCTGTGTGGCCCACACGCTGCCGATCACTTTCCCCATAAACATAGGAACTCACCCTTTATCCGCATACTGGACTGTGAGATCTTTTTCCTTCAGCAAATCCGCTGCCAACGGCGAAACGATCGTTCCCTTGCCAAGGATCAGCTTCCGCACGTCCGGTGCGGTATCCGTCTGCCGCTTCACCCATTCGGCGGTCAGCAGCTTGCCTTCGAACACGGCGCTGTCTACCGCTGCCGTACTTCCGTTCGCTGCTCCAGCGTGAGCGCTGGCCGCTTCGGGCAACGATACGCCCTTAGCCGACGCATCGTTGCCCGGCTGACGCTGTGCCGCGCCGCATTTGCGCACGACCGCTTCCGCCAGCAGCTTCTGCGGAGCGAACTCCGCGCCGAGGGCCGCAAGCTCGCGCTTGTACCGCTCGAACAGCTTGACGTAAGGCTTCGGCAGCGTCAGCGTTTTCAGCGTACGCCGATCCGAACGTTTCAATCCGGGTATATCGTCCCCGATCAGCACGAACTTATTCAAGACGAGCGCGGAAAACAAAATCTCCGCCTTCACCGTCCCTTTCAGCCCCTGCGCAGCCCGCGCGGCGTTATCCACATCGATCTCGGGAATGACGATTCCGTCGTATTCGAGCGGCAGCTCCAGCGGCGCGGGCGCATATTCGTCGGCGGCAATAATTTTGCCCGGACCGCTGCTTTCGATTTTGTGCAGGCCGAGCCATGCAGATGTTTCTCCGTCGAGAAACAGCAGATCGTAGCAGATTCCGCTGTTTTTGAGCAATATAAAATGGTCCGTGAACGCCTCGTGCGCGGTGCTGTCGCAAAACAGATACAGCACTTTGGGCTTTTTCGCCTGCTCCGCCTGCATCGCCTGCACCAGCTCACGGACGATCGATTCGATCATCGGTTTGATCTCCATCCTTCGCTACCCCCTTTCCGCACGCGTGAAGACGCCGTTTTTGCCGATCATTTGCACCGTATCTCCGGTGTTCAGTTGAGCGGCGTTCGCTTCGTCCGTATCGAGATGAACGTCAAGCGCATAACGCGGATTCACCCGGACCACAACGTCCATAAACGCCAGCGGCCGGTCGCCGCGGGTTTGCAAAATGATGCGGTCCCCGTCGGACACCTGAAACCTCTGAGCATCGTCAGGCGACATATGGACATGGTTTTTGGCGACGATTAAGCCCTGCGCCAGCACGACCGCGCCCTTCGGGCCGGCCACTGTGATACCGGGCGTGCCCTCCAGATCGCCCGACAGCCGGACAGGAGGCTTCACGCCGAGCGCAAAGCCGTCCGTCCGGGATATCTCGACTTGAGACGCCCCCCGCGAAGGTCCGAGAATGCGCACGTTCTGCAAAACGCCCTTCGGACCGATCAGCGTAACCGTTTCCTGTGCGGCAAATTGTCCGGGCTGCGACAGCTCCTTCAGCGGGGTAAGCTGGTACCCCTCGCCGAACAGCGCCTCGACATGCTCCGGCGACAAATGCACATGCCGGCCCGAGACGCCGACGGGAAGGAGCGGCGCTTCGGGCGCTGGCTCCGCAGGCAAGGCCGCCGGAGCTTCGGCCTTCAGACGCTGGATGGCGATACCCCGGCTTTTCAGAAAATCATTGGCCGCCGGCGTCAGCAGGTCCCCGGCCGCGATCGGATACGGATTCGGGAGCCCCTGCGCCAGCCGGCTGCGCAGACTCGTTTCCGTAATCAGCGCCATAGGGATTAGCCTTCAAGCTTCGGCAGAATGAATTCAATATCCGTGTGAGGGCGCGGAATAACGTGTACGGAGACCAGCTCGCCGATTTTTTCCGCAGCTGCCGCCCCGGCGTCCGTAGCCGCTTTCACTGCGCCAACATCGCCGCGTACCATGACCGTCACCAAACCGCCGCCGACATGCACTTTTCCGATCAGCTTGACATTGGCCGCTTTGACCATGGCATCCGCCGCTTCAATCGATCCTACGAGTCCTTTCGTTTCTACCATACCGAGTGCTGCCAATTCTCCTGCCATTGTCTATTCCTCCCTGGAATAAAAATATAGTTGATGATTCAAAATTGAACTTACCGAATTAAACTTACTTGGCTTCCAGTTGCAATTCAGATAGCACGCTGCGGACGATCTTCAGAACATCCTCCCGCGAAATCCCCGGATTGCCGGGGGCTTCCGGCTGCAGCTTTTCCATCGTCCGCTCTACCGCCTGCGCCGCCGCGGGGGCAATATCCATCTCGCGGATGCCGAAGGCGACGCGCTTGATGTTGAGCAGATGCTGCGGACCGATGTTGTCCGACGTAATATTGTTGCCGAACGAACCGCAGCCCAGCGTAAACGACGGCGTAATGCCGGTCGTAGCGCCGATGCCGCCGAACGTCGTGCCCGAGTTGACGACGATGCGCGAGGCCGGCTTCTCCAGCCCGAACGCTTCGATGACGGATTCGTTCTCGCAGTGGATGCCGAGCGTATGCCCTAGTCCGCCGAGCTCCAGCAGCTCCATACAGCGGCTGCAGCCCTCCAGCCAATCCTTTACGGTGTAAAGCGCCAGCACCGGGCTTAACTTCTCCACAGAGAACGGATACTCGTGTCCGACGTGCGCTTCTTCCGCAATCAACACCCGCGCCTCCGGGGGAACGGTAAAGCCCGCCATCTCCGCGATCACCTGCGGCGACCGGCCGACGACCTTCGGGTTCAACCCTTTGCCGATCGTCAAAATCGAGCCAACCTTGCGCTTCTGCTCCTCATCCAGAAAATAAGCGCCCTGCCGCTTCAGCTCTTCGACGAGCTGCGGCTTGATCGACGAGTCGGCGACAATCGCCTGCTCCGAAGCACAAATCGTGCCGTAATCGAACGTTTTACTTTGCAGAATCAAGCTGACCGCGCGGGACAGGTTCGCGCTGTGGTGCACGTACACCGGGACGTTGCCCGGCCCGACGCCATACGCGGGCTTGCCCGAGCTGTAAGCGGCCTTGACCATCGCCGTGCCGCCGGTCGCCAGGATCACATCCGTCCTCTTGTGCCGCATGAGCTCGTTGCTCGCCTCGACCGAGGGCTTCGACAAGCAGTGGATCAAACCGGCGGGAGCCCCTGCCTTCTCCGCCGCCATACGCATTACCTTGGCCGCTTCCTGCGAGCAGCGCAGCGCCGACGGATGCGGGCTGATGACGATCGCATTGCGCGCCTTCAGCGCGATCATGCACTTGAACATGACGGTCGACGTCGGATTGGTCGACGGGATGATCGCGGCGACGACGCCGACCGGCTGCGCCACTTCCCACACCTTGCGCTCGTCATCCTTGCGCACGATCCCGACTGTCTTCATGTCTTTCATCGACTCGTAAACGTTTCGGGCGACGAAAAGATTTTTAGCTGTCTTATCGGCAACTTTGCCGTACCCGGTCTCTTCCACGGCCATTTCGGCTAGCCGTATGGCTTCCGCCTCGGCTGCCCGGGCCATCGCAGCGACGATGTCGTCAATCTGCGACTGGGTCATTTTTTCCAGCAGCTTCTGAGCCTGACTCGCTTCCTGCAGAAGGCTGCGCACATCCTGTATCGCCTGCAAATCGGCGTCCAGCTTCATATCGGGTTCTCACTCCCTTCAGTCCTTCTTCTCCGTAAGCAGCCGGATCAGCTCGGCCTTCGCCGCCGTGTTGATGGCGGAAGCGTTCAACGGGAATCCGGGGGTATTGCGGGCAAGCTCCCGCAGCTGCTGCAGCGAAAGCTTGGCCAGCGCCTCTGCGGATTCCCCGTCTTCCGTCCCGGAAAGGCCCGCCGCTTCGTCCGCCGCCGTCTCGCCGGCAACTGGCTCCGCAGACGACTTCGGCTCCGCCGGGGCGTTCTTCCGCCATATGTTCTCCAGCATCGCCGAGACGGAAAGATCCGGCCGCGGAATCACGTGCGTCCCGACCAGCTTGCCTACCCTGCGGGCCTCTTCTCCGCCTGCCTCTACGGCCGCCCGGACGGAGGCGACATCCCCTACGATATATACGGTAATGAGTCCGGCGTCCGCTTTTTCAAACGTCATAACCCGGACGTCCGCCGTCTTCGCCGCAGCATCCGCTGCAGCGATCAAGGCGGGTACGCCGATCGTCTCAATCAGTCCCAGCGCTGTTCTCGACTGTGTCATCTCCATCACCCGCTTTCGTTAACCAGATTATTTCGGCTCTCGCGCGACGCTGAGAACCGCATCGGCAAAAGCGCTCGCCGCCGCGGTACAAGCGGACTGGCTGCCCGTCAGCAAACCGCCGCCGAAGTTCGTCTCCGTCGGCGGTCCGTAAAATTGGCACAGCCTGACGTCCGCCGCCTTCAATGCGGCATCCAAGCCGTACACCGCTTCGAGCGGCGGCGCGATTAAATACGCGAGCGGCTCGCCTTCGGCGATGCCCGCCACCTGGGACAAGTAGGAACCCGTTCTCGAAATGACGTGAGCGTAATACGCATGCGTACCCTCACTGTTCAGGGAATAAAAGCACGCGCCGTTCTCCATTAAAGCGATCGCCGCGTCCAACCCGCTTTTTACCTCATCCGGCGTCCGGCTGCCCAGCATCCCGATAAACTCCCCCGACAGCGGGCCCGAGGCATGCGCCGACCCCGCGTAAAAGGAACGGGCATATACCACTTCCACCGCCGCTTTCTTGGTCGCCTCGTCCATCGCCGTATAGCCGACGTCGTCGATACTCGACGTTAGTATCCCCAAACTTCGGATGTCCGGCTTCAGCTCCAGCTTCCGGGCCAGCTCCGGGTCCACATTCGGAATGATGCGGACGGCCAGCGGCACGGCTCGAATCGGATGCTTCACTTGGTTCACCTCCGCTGTCATACATCAAAAGACGACAAAAAGGCGCCCCGGACCAAAGAACGCGCGAAAGCGTTCTCCAATCCAAAGGCACCGTTGCCTTCATGCTATTTTTTTATTGGTGTTCATATTCGAATTGTAAATCAAATCACACGATTTCGCAAGCGCTGTCATTAAAGCAGGCCATCACAATTTTTACCTTGATCGCTCGAACCGGCTTATACGGCCTTCTTTCTTCTCCCGTTCGGCCGCCTCGTCTTCAAGCTCGGACATCCACAACAGGCCCATAGACAGCGCAAACGTTATGCCCACCAGCGCGATTCCAAGCATCAGCTCGCCTATGATTTGCAGATACAGCAACACGGCGGCGGAGGCCAGTATGCAGCTGAAGATGACCCATCCGATCCGCCGTGCCGTGATTCGCTTCATTTTCATTCCACCCCCGTTCCGAATACTCCATACTACAGCTTATTCGAGAAAAAGGGGGTTTAGAATCTTTAAGCGTCCGGAGGAAGCCATCGCCGTTCTTTTGGACGTTTCGTTCACGCCCATTTCCATCGAGGTGACGGCCCGCTTCGTGTTGGCTTCGGGAGCAACGCAAAAACCACCGGTTTCCCGGTGGCAGGCGATTTATTGTTGTTCTATGGCTTAAGCAAAGCTCTCGTTGCTTCGTTTGGACGGATCGTCCGATTCCCCCATCCGCCGCGAGGTGAATCCGTTCAAGCGGAATTCTCGGACGCGCCGGTCATTTTCAATGGAGATGAACAAGCAGACGCTTCCCAAAATAACCAACACGACCGTAGTGATCGGAAGTAACAGCTCCATCCTTTTTCTCTCCCTTGTCTTCCCGTTGTAAAAATGATAATCATTATCATCATTTTAGCGCATTTTTTCAAAATTACAATCGTTTTTTACGATCGTCGGAAAGAAGGTGCGAATTCGCTAGGAAGGCAACCAAAAACCCCCTGCTTTCGCAGGGGGCGACGGTCCGGCCGCAGCCCGGATCACACTATTGCATCCATTGCAGCCGCTTAGGAGCGCAGGAGCCGAAGTCCGTTCAAAATGACCAGAATCGTGCTTCCTTCATGGCCTACGACCCCGAGCGGCAGCGGAATTCCTTTGAAAAAATTGGCGGCAATCAGGAAGGCGATCACCGTAACGGAAAAAGCGATGTTCTGCTTGATGATCCGCGTCGTGCGTCTTCCCAAAACAATCGCTTCCTTGATTTTGTCCAAATCGTCGTTCATCAGCACCAAATCGGCCGTTTCCAGCGCCGCATCGCTGCCTGCCGCCCCCATCGCTATGCCGACGGATGCCGCGGCCAAGGCCGGAGCGTCGTTGATCCCGTCTCCAACCATGGCGACGTGCGTATACTTTTCTTTCAAGGTTTTGACGATGTTCAATTTGTCTTCCGGAAGCAGCCCGGCATACACCTGATCGATGCCGGCTTCTCTGGCAATCGCCTCGGCCGTCAGCCGTTGGTCCCCCGTCAGCATGACGACTTGCACGCCCAGCTCCTTTAGCTTGGCGACGGTCTCCCTGGCTTGCAGCCTGATAGCGTCCTGAAGAGCGATCATCCCGGCAATGCCGGCGGCGTTTTGAATCAAAACGACGGTTTTTCCCTCCTGCTCAAGCTTGCGGACATCGGAGAGAACCTGCTCGTCAATCCCGGCTTCTTCAAAGAAGCCCGGCTTTCCGATTTTCCACAATTCCCCGGCTAACCCGGCTTGAACGCCCCACCCGGCCAGCGCCTGAAAATCAGAAGGCCGCTCCAGCTCCAACGACAATTGTTCGGCCCTGTCTACAATAGCTTTGGCGATCGGATGCGTAGATAAGCTTTCGACGGAAGCCGCTATCCGCAGCAGCTCCTCTTCGCTCCACGCCTGGTAAGTCAGGAAATCCGTCACCGACGGTTTGCCGTACGTTAAGGTGCCGGTTTTGTCGAACGCAATGGCGCGAATGTGCGCTGCGCGCTCCAAATGGGCGCCGCCTTTAAACAACAGCCCTTTTCTCGCGCTATTGGATATCGCGGAAAGCATCGCCGGCATGATGGAAGCGACCAGCGCGCACGGCGAGGCTACGACCAAAAATACCATCGCCCGGTAAAGCGTATCGTTCCAGCTCGAGCCGAACAACCACGGCGGGAGCGCGATGAGAAGCAGCGTTGCCAAAATGATAACTCTGGCATACAAGCGTTCGAAGCGTTCGATAAACCGCTGGGATTTCGGCATTTCGCTTTGCGCTTCTTGAACCAGACGGATGATCTTCGAGAAAAGCGTCGACTCGCTGGATTTCGTCACTTGCACGAACAACGCGCCCTGACCGTTCAGCGTGCCGGCAAACACTTCGTCTCCCGCCGCTTTATCCACCGGAATGCTCTCGCCGGTAATCGAAGCCTGGTTGACGGCTGAGCTTCCTTCTTGGACGATCCCGTCGGCAGGAAGGCGCTCGCCCGGTTTGACCAGCACCAGATCGCCAATCCGCAGTTGTTCGACGGGAACCCGCTTTTCCGCCCCTTCTTCCCACACGATCGCCGTTTCCGGCTTCAAATCCATCAAGGATGAAATGTCTCTGGAGCTCTTCTCCATCGTGAACGTCTCCAAGGCGCCGCTGAGCGAGAAGATAAAGATCAATACGGCGCCTTCCGTCCAGTAACCGATGCTGGCTGCGCCGATCGCCGCGACGATCATGAGCAGGTTAACATCCAGATCCTTTTCGCGGACAAGCGTGAGCCATCCTTCCCTGGCCTTGACGAATCCTCCAACAAGAAAAGCGAAGCAATAAAGCCATATCGAGAAGGACGGGGACGAGTGTCCCGCGACCCAGGCGGCCGCAATCAAGACGCCGCTTGCCAAAGCGGCGATCGCCTCGCCGTAACGCGACAGCACGGAAGCGATGTGGCCTTTCTTCCTCTTTACTTCCGGCTTGTCGATAGGTTGGGCTGTATCTACCGAGTGGATCATGTTCAGCAACTCCTTTTTCGTTGAGAATGACTATCGTTTTTATTCCCCTAAAAATGACTCATGCTGTTCCCTAATCAGGGAACAGCATGTAAGTGAGAATGATTTTCATTTTTGTATTGGCGCATCATTTTTGTGCTGGGGCAACATTTTAGAGTTATTATAAGGCTACGGTCTTAGAAAGTAAAGCGGATATTTCGCCTTCTTGCTCCCTTCGCGGGAGGCGGCGCTCAGCTTTGGTTCACGTAATTATTCTGCACCAGCGATGCCGCGCCAATGACGATGGACTGCTCCTTCAAATCGGAAGCAAGGATTTTGAACCCGCCCCGGAACGGCTCCCAGACGACCTGTGCGCACTGTTCCTCGATCAGAGGGACAATATCGCTGTAATTCTCCACCATGTTGCCGCTCAAAATGACGGCGTCGGGGTTATACATGCACACGATGTTGTTGATCGCAATGCCGATATACAGCGAGGTCCGCGAAATAATTTCCTTCGCCCAGCTCTCGTCGCTGCGGGCCGCTTCGAACAGCTGTCCGATATCGCCGATCTCGACGATCCGGTTCGCTTCGTGCAAAATCGCCGACTCATCGATGTACGTCTGCAGGCAGCCCCGCTTGCCGCATTCGCATAAATTGCCGTTCGGATCGAGCGTCGTATGTCCAAGCTCCCCGGCACTATTGGAGCCGCCGCGAAAAATCTCCCCGTCGATGATAAGCGAGGAGCCGACCCCGGTGCCAAGCTCGATCAACGCCGTTTTCTTGGAGCCCCGGGCAGAGCCGCACAAGTACTCGGCCAATATTTTGACCTTCAGGTCGTTGTCGATCACCGTATCGATCCCCGTCCGCTCTTTCATGTAGCGGGCAAGCGGCACGTTTCTCCAACCAAGGGTCGACGAATACTGCACGACACCCCGCTCGTGATCGATAACGCCGGGCACGCCGATGCCGATGCCGATCAATTTCGAGGTTTCCAGTCCCTGCTCCTTCACCAGCCGATTGATCGTGTCGGCAACGAGATCGATCGTGCGGCCGGCTTCCGTGTCGATGGCGGTATGCCCGACCAGAAGCTCGTACAGCAGCTTGCCGCTAAACTCCATGATGCCGAAGCGCACGATATTTTTGCCGATATCGACGCCAATGGAAAAGACGGCCTGCGGATCGATATCGAGCATAATCGCCTTGCGCCCGACACCGCCGGACGAAAGCTCCGTTTCCCGGACGAGCCCCTGCTCGCACAGTTCGCCGACAATCCGCCCGACGGAGGTCGGACTGAGCTTGGTAATCTTCGTGATTTCCGCCCGCGAAATGGGCCGTTTTTCCTTGATAATATCAAGGATCATCTGCTTGTTATGCTGTCGGATGACGTCTTGATCGTGCTTCACAATTTTTTTCATACGCCGAAACCTCTTTATTCCACCCATGTTAATTAAAGTCTAGACAAGCTCTAATCCCGAGTCATTGCAAGACATAAAAATGTGGACCACCAAACTGAAAGCGGTTAAAATGAATTGAACATCTGTAATTAATCCAATGGTGTTAATAATTGAATCATAGCATGGATTTTTCTTTTGTCAATATTTGTTTGTAAATCATGGAAGATGTCAAAAGGTCCTGACCCTAAGAGATGATGCCTACGGCCAATATTGAACGTTATCATTTGCGTTGATATAATTGATTTTTATATGAATCTTACACATGAAAAAGGAGCTATCATGACAACGTATAACTTCGATGAGATTATTGACCGCAGAGAAACCGATTCCATCAAATGGTCAAAGAAGTATTTAAAAGAGAACTTCGGAGACGAAGATAGCCTTCCGATGTGGATAGCAGATATGGACTTTAAAGTTCCGCAGCCAATTATTGATGCAATTATAAAGCGGGCACAGCATGGAATTTTTGGATATGTGCAAAAAAGTTATGCTTTTTTGGAGGCTGCCGTTCATTGGCAACAAAAGAGAAATGGTTGGAGCATACAGAAGGAATGGATTCTTTTTACTCCTGGAATCATACCCGCACTTAATTTTATTGTAGAAACGTTTTGCCGGCCTGGCGATAAAGTGATCCTTCAAAGCCCCGTATATTACCCTTTTGCCAAGATTATCACCAACAACGGCTGTCAAATCGCAAACAATCCGCTAGTGCTCACCGATGGCGGGTACCAAATGAACTTTGAACAATTGGAAAAAATCGCTCAAGACTCTCGCACGAAACTCATGTTTCTTTGCAGTCCCCATAACCCGGTCGGGCGTGTATGGTCATATGACGAACTAAAACGGGTGGGTGAAATTTGTTTAAAACATAATGTGCTGGTCATTTCGGATGAAATTCATTCAGACTTAATTTACCTACCTCATCGTCACATTCCGTTCGGCAGCATTTCTGAAGATTTTAAAATGAACTCTATCGTTTGCACTTCACCCTCGAAAACATTCAACCTGGCAGGTTTGCATATTTCCAACATCATTATTCCTAATAAAACGATTAGAGACGAGTTGAACCATAAGCTTACAGCAATTGATATTGACCCGGGAGTCTTCGCATCCGTAGCTCAAATTGCAGCTTATCATGACGGGGAAGAATGGTTGGAACAATTACTTCACTATCTTCAAGCAAATTTAGAGTTTATTGAGAAGTTCCTGAGGGAGCGATTGCCTAAAGTGAAGCTTATACCGACAGAGGGGACCTATCTGGCATGGCTGGATTTCAGAGCCCTTGGCTATACGGACTCGGAGCTGCAGCAGCTCATGCAAAAAAATGCAAAAATAGCGTTGGATAACGGATATATTTTTGGTTCCGGCGGCGAAAACTTTCAACGGCTTAATTTTGCATGTCCCAGAGAAACTTTAGCAACAGCTTTGGAACGCATAGAAAAAAGCTTGAACGGATAAATGCATATCACGTATCCGGCGACTCAGGGATTCGCATATTGGTTATCTCCAACGATGTGAATCCCTTTTTTACTACGACCGCTTAGCTTCCGTTATGTCCGTATCCGGCTGGTTTGCTAATGAGCAAGATCGTGCCGTTTATTGCTTTCCGCGACCGCTTTTGCTTTGAACGCCGAGAACAAATAGCATCCGATGATCACCATGCAGCCCCCGATTCCTTGATTCCACGTCATTTGTTCTCCTAAAAATATAAACGCCAAAACCGCCGTGAATACCGGATTAAAATTCAAAAACATTCCGGCCGTTGTCGCGCCTAATTTTTGGACCCCGATATTCCAAAACACGATACAAACTACGGTAGAGATCACGCCTGTATATAAAATCGATTGAATAAACGAAAGGTTGATGTCGGACACGGTAAAGTCGGAGAAGTTAAACGGAAGAAGAACGATAAGTCCGAATATCCCGGAGTAAAGTGTAGACTTCATGGGCGATGTCTTGTTCATGGCCCATCTGCTGCAAACGGAATAGATGCCCCACACGCATACGGAGCCCATCATCCATAAATCGCCCGTATTAAAATGAAGCGACAGAAGCAGCTCGACATTTCCTTTGGTAAGAACAAGAATCACGCCAACAAGCGAAAAAAGCATAGAAAACATTTGAAGAACGTTGATTCTTTCTTTTAAAAATAAAAAGGAACAAACGGAAATCGAAATCATATTCAATGTGGAAATTAACCCTGCATTCGTCGCGGTTGTCCGCTCCAACGCCATAAATTGAAAGAGGTTAAACAGCACAACGCCTGTAACTCCCATCAAAAACAACGGAAGCAGGGCAGCCCGCGAGGGGAATATCGTTTTTTCTTTCCGCCAGACGAGTGGGAACAGACACAACACGGCAATCATCCATCGGATGCTCGTCAAAGTCATCGGTGAAGCATGACCAACAAGCGATTTTCCAACTACAAAATTTCCTCCCCACAGCAAGCTTGTTAAAAGCAGCAGCAACACGTACTTATTCGGCATGTCATTAGCTCCTTTACATTTTCACCGTTACAGCGAAAAATGGAAGCCATTGTGCACAATGACATTTACATCGAATTCACTAATAATCATACCATTTTTATTGATTGAAAAGCGTATCATTTTGTAAGATGGAGTTAATTCAAAATAATATAAGTTAACGATGCCGTTTTATTGAATTATATTCGTTTTCCAAATTGAAACCGTCCTGTTTTCCGAATAATTGTAAAGGGAGAGAAGATCGCATGGAATCTTTTGTAAGCAAAATCCTGGATGATGTCGATATTCAAATTTTGGATACGATGCAAAAAGAAGCACAGCTAAGTAATGCAGAGCTGGCAAGGCGGGTGAACTTGTCTCCGCCAGCTACGCATGCAAGGGTAAAACGATTAGAAAGTGAAGGGTTTATCAAGCGCCAGGTCGCAATCTTAAATCAGGAGAAGCTCGGCTTCGATTTATTGTGCTTTATTTTTATGAGTACGAATATCCATCAAGCCGAACAGCTGGAAGTTCTGGAGAAGGCATTAAGCTCCATGCCTGAAGTATTGGAGTGTCATTGTTTAACAGGGGAATATGACTATCTTTTAAAGGTAACGAACAAAGACCGCAAGGAATTGGAAAGCTTTATCCGAAAGCTGAATAAGCTCGGCATAGCGCGAATTCAAACGAGCCTGGCGTTAAGAGAAATCAAATATTCTACCGTTTTGCCTATATGGGAAAAATAATGTCGAAAAGAGGTCGATGAACACGTACACGATCCTGATTGTCGAAGACGACGCCAAACTGTCCGGGCTGCTTCGCTCTTATATAACGAAATACGGCTTTGAAGCCAAAGAAACCGACAACTTCGACGACGTTCTGGCAAGCTTCCGTTCATCCGGCGCCCATCTGGTGCTGCTCGACGTCAACCTTCCCAAATATGACGGCTATTATTGGTGCCGGCTTATTCGCGCGCACTCGCTCTGCCCCATTCTGTTCATCTCCGCCCGGGAAAGCCAAATGGATCAGGTCATGGCGCTGGACAACGGAGCCGACGACTATATTACGAAGCCTTTTCACTATGAAGTGGTCATGGCCAAAATCCGCAGCCATTTAAGAAGAGCCTACGGATCTTATTCCGCGGGAGAAGGGGAGAGGAAACTTGAGGCACAAGGGCTCGTTTTATACCCGGAGCGATTCGTCGTGATGCACGGAGAGGCCGCAGCCGAGCTGACGCAGAAAGAAGCGGTTTTGCTGGAAGCGCTTATGAACAAAGCTGGGCGCGTCGTTAGCAGGGACCGGCTGCTCGATCTGATGTGGGAGGAGCACCATTTTATCGATGACAATACGTTAAACGTCTACATCACACGGGTGCGTAAAAAGCTGAAGGAGCTGGGGGCCGATCAAGCGGTGGAAACGGTCCGAGGGGCGGGATATCGTCTGGGCTCCGCAATCGGAGGCTCGGGATGAAGCTGTTTTGGAAGGAACACGTTCCGCTGCTCCTGTTCTATTTTGCGCAAATGCTGCTGGTGCCTCTGCTGTATTGGCTTACGGGCGAAAGGCGACCCTTTGCGATCGTACTTTATGGGATGCTGCTCAGCGCCTCGGTGCTGGCAGTCTATTTGGGCTACCGCTATGTTACCCATAGAGAGCTGTACCGGCAGCTCAGTCAACCGCCCGCAAGGGGAAGCGAAGAACTCGGACCGATGGGAGAAGCACCGCTTTCCGAAGCTGTCGGCGAGCTCCTGGGCCGCTACGACCGATATTACCGGGAGCAGCTACACCACCACCGCAGCGGCATGGAGCAGCACGTTGTCTTTATCCACCGCTGGGTGCATCAGATGAAGACGCCGCTATCCGTGATCCAGCTTACGGCACAGGAGTTGGACGGCGCTGCCGCAGACAGCATCATGGAAGAGCTGGAACGGCTTAGAAAAGGGCTGGAAATGGTTATTTACACGTCAAGACTTGAGCGTTTCGAGCAGGATTTTATGGTCGAAAGGACGCCGCTGCGGCAAGTCGTCAACCAAGCCTTGGCGGAGAATCGCCGACTGTTCATACGCAAGGGAATTACACCAAGCATCCGATTGGATGAAAGCCTGACGGTTTACAGCGACCCCAAGTGGCTGCAGTTCATGGTGGGACAGCTTCTTATTAATGCTGCCAATTATACGGAGAGCGTTGGCAAAAGCGTCTTCGTGCGTGCTTACGAGCGCGAAACGACGACGATACTGGAAATTCGCGATGAAGGTATCGGGATTATCAAGGAAGATCTGAACCGCGTATTCAACCCGTATTTTACGGGCGAACGCGGACGGCGGCATCACGAGTCCACGGGGATGGGATTGTATCTTGTTCGGGAGGTGTGCCAACGGCTCGGACATCAGGTGGAATTGGAATCGGAGCCGGAGATAGGGACGGTGGTGCGGCTCCGATTCGAGACGCGCCCAAGCATCAGGAAAGGTTCGGGGTGAACCCCTGCCATTCGCGCTCCTTATGCGGGTGGCCTCTTTACGTTCGAACCGAACGTAACCTTAAATGAAATGTAAGCTTCGGTTAAGCTAAATCCATAGCAGGAAGACTCCTTCTCTTGTACATTAGGGAAGCACAAACACATGTCAGGAGGAACCGACGATGGGCATCCCTATTCTTGAAGTGGATCGAATCACCAAAAGCATCGGCCAGCGCAACGTGATCGCCGAATGCTCCTTTACGCTCGAAAAAGGAAAAATATACGGGTTTATCGGGCCGAACGGAGCCGGAAAAACGACGATGATGCGCATGATGACAGGTCTCATCCGGCCGACAAGCGGTCACATCCGCATCGATTCGTTCGATGTGCAGACGCGGCGCGTGCAGGCCTTGTCCAAAGTCGGCGCGATTATCGAATCCCCGGTCTTTTTCGAATATATGACGGGCAGACAAGTGCTGCGCAATCTATCGCGTCTACATCCGGACATACCGTCCGCGGAAAGAGAAGCGCATATCGAGCGGCTATTGCACACGGTAGGGCTCACAGGCCGGGGGGACGATCGGGTAAAAGCCTACTCGCTCGGGATGAAGCAGCGCCTCGGGATCGCCCAGTCCTTGCTAGGCAGCCCGGAGCTTTTGCTGCTGGACGAGCCCTCGAACGGTCTTGACCCTATGGGCATGCGGGAGCTGCGCGACCTTATCGTCCGCTTGCGCGATTCGGCGAATTACGCATTTTTCATATCGAGCCATCTGCTTGACGAGCTGCAGCAAATGTGCGACGAGCTTATTATCATTCGGGAAGGGTCCATCCTTTGGAAGGGGCCGACCGAACAATTGGTCGCGAACGGGCAGCGGCTGGAGGACGCCTTTATGGAGCTGATGTATTCATGAGGTCATTGATCTACAGTGAGTTTACCCGATTGTGGAGCCAAAGGTGGCTTTGGTTAGTCGTCCTCGCCGCTCCCTTCCTTGCGTATTTGCAAGGAAGCTATTTTTTATGGGTAAACTCGTTAGGCAGCCGCATATCATCCGTTTTATTTCTGTTTCAAGGGCTTCGCGAAATGCTGTTTTTGCCGTGCAATATTGCCGTCGCAGCGCTTGCGGCAGCCGTCTATACGGAACCGTTTCGAAGCGGGCAGCTGCGCCTTCTGTTTTTACGCCGGTTTTCCAGAGGGCAAATCTTTTTCAGCAAGCTGTTCGTCATCCAGGCCTCCATCCTGCTTTTGCTGCTCGTTTTGGGGATCTCCTTGGCGGCGGTCGGCATGCTTCGCTTTCCGCAAGAGGAAGCCGGCCGGTTCTGGCCCTTGATCGGCTACGCATTTGTGTACTATCTGCTCGCCTACGCCACACTGGCCGGAATTAGCTGCCTCTTCTCTTTTATCGCGATGTACAGCAGGAATGTGACGTTTGCCCTAGGCGTATGCATGACGTATATTTTAGGATCGCTCTTGTTCGACGGCCTGTATTTGAAAGTCGCTTCGTTGTTTGTGGCCTGGCCCTATGTGCGCGAGCTGTTCGCTTATGTATGGATTCCCTACATGCAGCACACCGGATTAAACGAAGCATTATCCGGGAACGCGTCCGTGAATGGGGCCATTCCCACTATATTGCTATTGCATGCGGTTGTATGCAGCGGCATCGCTTATCGCCGCTTTGTCGCGGAGGATTATATGCATTAAACTAAGGAGGATGTCACATGTTCGGACTGTGGCTAAGCGAAATGGAACGAATCTGGAAACGAAAAACGATGTTCGTTCTGGGCGGTATTTATTGGCTGCTATGGATCTTCAATATGAGTATGCTGCACAGCAGCGGATGGGGCGATTACCGCTTCGGCGGGCGCGAGCTGCTGCATGACTTAAATACGCCGTGGTTCGCGACGGAAGGGATCTCGCTGCTGCTCGTTCTGGCGATCTTCCCGATCCTGTTCGTAGACCATTTGGGCGGCGAGATCTTTTCGGGAGCGTACCGGCTCTACATGCTGCGGGCCTACAGCCGCTCTCAGCTCTGGCTTGCAAAGCTGCTGGCGCTGGCTGCGACGGTTCTGATCTTTGTCGGAGTTACCTGCCTCATCTCGATCGTTTGTGCCCGCCTGTTTTTTCCGCATAGCGAAACTCTCGTAAAATACGGGGCGACGGAGCCCGTGGGCGCGGCGGAGGCCTTGTGGTACACCGTGTCGTTTTACTTGCTGTTTGCACTCGTCTGTCTGGCGAAGCTTCTGATGTGCAGCATGGTATGCCAGTTCGCACCCCGGCCGTTGGTCGCCTTTATCGTTCTCTTCGTCAGTTCGATAGCCATGATCTACGCGGTCAATGAACTCTCGATTTATTTCGACCCGTTTTACCCAATCGTTAGGGCGCTCAGTCCGGATGGTTCGCCGAAATTTTGGTTTTATTTGCTCGGGTCGATGGCTGCTTTTGCGGCAGTCAGCCTACTGCGATGGCAGAGAAAAATCGTTTAAAGCTAAGGGGATCGTATGAAATGAGCATGGTTTACGTAAACGGACTAAACAAAACATACCCTGGCCATATCGCCACACAGGCCCTCACCGATATTCGCCTGACGATTGAAAAAGGGGATTTCGTCGGCATTATGGGACCTTCCGGCAGCGGGAAAACAACGCTGCTCCATATGGTGTCGACCATAGACACGCCAAGCTCAGGGACAGTTCTGATCAACGGCACCGACCCTTTTCAAATGAAGAGAGACGATTTGGCCGTATTCCGGCGCAGGCAGCTCGGATTCGTCTTTCAGGATTTCAACCTGCTCGATACGCTGACGATTGCGGAAAATATCGTGCTGCCCCTGACGCTCGACAATAAGCCGCTCGCCGAGATGGAAGCCAAGCTGAAGCAGGTTGCCGACCGGCTGAGCCTTAGCGAGATTTTGAACAAACGCCCTTACGAAATTTCCGGTGGCCAGCGTCAGCGTACCGCCATGGCCCGGGCGATTGTCACGTCACCGGCGCTGCTGCTGGCCGACGAGCCTACGGGGTCGCTCGACTCTAACGCCTCCCGCATCGTCATGGAATCGTTGGAAAGCATTAACCATCACGAGCGGACCACCATCATGCTCGTGACGCACGACCCGCTGGCCGCCAGCTACTGCAGCCGGATCGTGTTTATTAAGGACGGACGACTTGCGGCTGAAATTCACCGGGGCGATAGCCGGCAAACGTTTTTTCAAAAAATCATCGACACGCTGTCCTTCTGGGGAGGTCATACGCATGAGCTTTCCTCAATTCGCATTTAACAATATCAAGCGCAACGCGCGGGCTTACTTCGCCTATTTTTTAAGCAGCGCCTTTATGGTGATGATATTTTTCTCGTTCGCCGTCTTCGTCTACCATCCCGACATCGAGCAGCTTCCGATGGGACCGCTCAAACGTGCGGTTTTGCAAATTTCCGAGGGCGTCATCTTCGTCTTCGCCATCTTCTTCCTGCTGTATTCGATCGGCATGTTTTTGAAATCCCGCCAGAGGGAATTCGGACTGCTGCTTCTGTTGGGCGCTACATCAAGCCAAATCAACCGGCTCGTCTTTATGGAAAACATACTGATCGGCGCCGGTTCCATAGTCACCGGGATCGCCGGGGGGCTGCTTCTGTCCAAGCTGTTCCTACTGTGCGGCACCCGGATGATGGAGATCCCGGAGCTTCCTTTTTATTGGCCGACAGCGGCGATATGGCTTACCGCCGTTTCCTTTTCGCTGCTGTTTACGGGCATCTCGCTGTTTACTTTATTTTTCATCCGCAAAAGAAACGTCGCGGAGCTGCTGCAAGGCAGTCATCGGCCGAAAAAAGAGCCGAGAAGCTCGCTCTTCCTCACGGTCGTTGGGGTGATGCTGCTTGCCGCCGGCTTTCTGGCGCTTTATGGGGGAAAGCTGTCCCCCAAGCTCGTCCTTCTTGCAGCGGCGACAGGGATCGCGGCCACCTACTTTTTTTATTCCCAGCTTTCGGTGCTCGCCATCCGATTATTGAAGCGAAGCCGCAAAGCTTTATGGCAAGGGACGAACCTGCTCTGGGTATCGGAATTGGCCTATAAGATGAAAGATAACGCACGGATTTTGTTTCTCGTCACGGTGGTCACCTCCATCGCCAGTATGAGCGCAAGCTTTGTGCTGGCCGTTGACGAAACGAATCGGAAGGAATACGAAAACAATCCTTTTGCCATCGAATACTACGGCTTCGACGAGCAGCATACGGACCAAGAGCTGGCGGCAATTAACGAATTGCTGGACGGGGAGGGAGTGTCTTATCGGTCCGTTAAGGTGGAGAACCTTTACCGGCGAACGGTTCACGATGCGGTTGCTTCCGTCGAAATCATCGCCGCAAGCCACTTCAATCAGTTCGCGGCCACGATGAATCTCCCGGAAGCGGCGCCTGGCAGCGGAGAAGCGATCCTGATAAGCGGCCCGGCCCAACCGTCGCACGGCCATATGACCCCGGGAGACAAAATCACGCTCGATTCCGGTCATACGGTGTCCGTTACGAAAGTTTTCGAGCGCGAAGCTTTACCGTTCATGAGTTGGGCAAGTATTGTGGTCGTGAATGAAAGTTCATATCGCACGATACAAGGGGATGCCAAGAGCAGAGTCCTTTTTGTGTATCATGTGCCGGAGTGGAACAACGGCACCCCTCCCGGAACGGATAGTCCCGAGGCCGTCATCGGAGCCAAGCTGAAGAAGCGGCTGCAGGAAAATCGCCAGCCGCATGGAAGCTCAAACTCTTTTTCCATCCGGATCTGGAGCTACTTAAACTTAAAGCAGACGACGGCTTTATTCAGCTTCATCGGGATTTTCATCGCTTTCCTGTTCTCCGTATCGTCCGCCAGTTTTCTGTATTTTAAGCTGCATACGGAGCTTGCTGCGGACAGCAAAATGTATCATGCGCTCTCCAAGATCGGACTGAGCGCTTCGGAGATGCGAACATCGGCCACGCTGCAGATCGGCTTGCTGTTCTTCATTCCTATCGCGATCTCCACCGTGCAAACGCTGATCGTGATGCGGCCCGTTCTCGGTACAGTGTACGTTTATTCCGTATACAAGCCCGTTCTCATTGTCTCGGCGGCGTTTCTGGGCGCCCAGACTGTATATTTTTTCTTGGTCCGCTCCCGCTATTTGCACCGTTTGAAAAGAATGATGGTTTGACGAATGCCCGACGAACGAACGAAAGCCGCCTCCCGGTGAAATGCCGGGGGCGGCCGCCGATTCAATACGCCTTCAAAATTTCCTGGAGCTTCAAAGCCAAGCCTACACGCCCGTCCACTTTAAGCGAGCCGAGCATAAACGCCATCGTCGTGTTCAAATCGTTGCGAAGCAGCTTAACAAAATTAGACGCCGACAGCTTCAGCGTGCAGTCGGCCGGATGGGGCGTTCCTTCCAGCACTTCGACGGTGCCGGAATCGAAGCGGACCTGGAACGGCTCGTTTTCGTCCAGATCGAACTGATACACATAATGAAGCGGCTGGATCGGCTCCGGATTCGCCTGCATCCGCTCTACCATCTCCTGTAAGCTTTCCTTGACCGTCATTTGCCGTCCTTCTCTCCTTCCTCCCAAATGATAGGGCCGTACCGATCCGGTTACTGGTTCCCCCGCCATTCGACGATACGGAACGTTCCGGTGCCGAAGGCACAGAGCTGCCCTTCTTCGTCATACACATGCCCTTGCATGGTGATCATCCGTCCCGAGCTGTGTATGATCTCGGCGGTGACTCTCATCTCCCCCTTGGCGATCGGGGCCAAATAATGCAGATTCAGGTTCGTCGTGACGACGTTCTCGTTCGGCTTCACGGCCATGGCAACCAGCCCCATGGCGGAATCGAGCAGCGTAGCGTGAACGCCGCCGTGAGCTATGCCAATCAAATTATGATGATGCGGCTTGATGCTCAGCGATACGGACGCCCGATCCGGAGCAAACGTATCGATCCGGGCTCCGATATGTTCCCAGAACGTTCCGCGTGCCGCTTGTTCCAGGCGGTTGAGAAATGCCGATGCTTGATTGTCCATACCAGGCCCTCCCGGAAAATAAAATGTAGCGTCCTAGCCGTTTTTCTTGAGCTTCTCCGCTTCTTCCTCCGCCAGCTTGTGGCGAAGCACCTTCCCGACAATCGTTTTCGGCAAGCTGTCCCGGAATTCGTACTGCTTCGGCACCTTGTACGCCGCAAGCCGCTCCTTGCACCAAGCCTTGAACGCATCGGCATCGCCCTTCGCCCCGGGCTTAAGCACGATATACGCTTTGACCGTTTCTCCGCGGTAGGTGTCGATGATTCCTGCGACGATCGCCTCCTCGACATCGGGATGCTCGTACAATACCTCTTCAACCTCACGCGGATAAATATTGTAACCGCTCGCAATAATCATGTCCTTGCGCCGGTCCAAAATGTAAAAATACCCTTCCTCATCCATTCGGCCCAAATCTCCCGTATACAGCCAGCCGTCCTTCAATACTTTCGCGGTTTCCTCCGGCTTGTTCCAATAGCCCTTCATGACTTGCGGGCCGCGGACCGCCAGCTCTCCGATTTCGCCTACCGGCAGTTCCTCGCCCGTCTCCGGGTTCACGATCCGGGCCTCCGTATCGGGGAACGGAATCCCGATGGAGCCCAGCTTCCGCTTCTCCCAAACGTTGTTGGCATGCGTTACAGGGGAAGCTTCGGTCAAGCCGTACCCTTCGATCAGCTTGCCGCCCGTAATCGATTCGAACGATTCCTGTACTTCCAGCGGCAAAGCAGCCGAGCCGCTGATACAGAACTGGATGGACGACAAGTCGAAACGCTTCATATTCTGATGATGAATGAGTGAAATATACATCGTCGGCGCGCCGGGAAAAATGGTCGGCTTCAGCTTGTCGATCGTTTGCAGCACTTGATTCACCTCATAGCGGGGAAGCAAAAGCAAGGTACCTGCCATATAGATGGACTGATTCAGCAGCACCGTCATCCCGAACACATGGAAAAAGGGCAGGACCGCCAAATACGTTTCCTTCGCAATTTGCGAACGGTACGACCAAAGCCGGCTTTGCATCGTATTGGCGATCAGATTCGTGTGCGTCAGCATGACGCCCTTCGGAATACCGGTCGTGCCGCCGGTATACTGAAGCAGCGCCAGATCGCGGTCAGCATCGACATTCGCCTCATGCGGCGTTGCCGTCGCCTGCTCCAGCAGCTCCATAAACGAAGTGACGCCGTTTCCGTAGACAACGTCTCGCTTCAAATTGTCTTTCTTGGCCTTTAACGGATAAAGCACGTTCTTTGGAAAAGGAAGATAGTCTTTGATGGAAGTGACGATCACATGCTTGATTCCGGTCAGCGGGACCACCTTCGCGACGCGCTCGTACAGCAGATCGAGCGTAACGATGGCCTGGGCGCCGGAGTCCTTCATCTGGTACTCCAGCTCCCGCGGCATATACATCGGATTGGTCATGACGACGATACCGCCCGTCAGCAGCGTTCCGTAGTAGGCAATAACCGCCTGCGGACAATTGGGCAGCATTACCGCGACCCGGTCCCCCCTGCGAACGCCCAGACTCGCAAGGGCGTTCGCAAAGCGGTAAGCGGATTGAAGCAGTTGACGGTACGATATTTTTTTGCCCAAAAAGTATAAGGCCGTATGGTTCGGATAGTCCGAAGCCGTTTGTACCAAAAAATGCGCTAAATTTTGCTTCGGGTATTCGCAGGTCGATGGTACTTCGACAGGATAATGTCTTAACCATGGCTTGTCGGACAAGTTCGACCACCCCATTTGTCAGGTTTCAAGCTTCTTAAACTACGTATTTTTCGGCTTCGATGACGCGAGACGCGATTTCACGCTTGATCTCGATCGCATTGATCGGGGTTTTGCGGGTCAGTTTTTTCAGGACGGACAATTGGGTGCGCAGCATGTCGCCGGATTCCATCGCCGCCAGCGCTTCTTTCGCCCATTCCTCAATCCGCGCGAACGATTCGTGGACGAAGACGGTCGTCATATCGATGGCGTTCATGGCTTTTCCTTCGCCGCCTGCGGCGATCAGCTTCTTCGTACGCAGCAGCGCGCTTTCCATCGTGAAGACGGAAATCATGATGTCGGCCAGGCGGCTCAAAATTTCCTGCTCCTGGTCCAGCTTCGTTTGATATTTTTGCACCGCTTGTGCACCGACCATAAGAAATATTTTTTTCGCCATAGCCAGTAAATGGTTCTCCTGCTCCAGGGTTCCTTCGAACGTCTGTCCCGGCACCAGAGACAGCAGCTCGGACTGCAGCCCCATCGCTTTTTGCATCAAAGGCAGCTCCCCCTTCATGGCGCGCTTGATCAGCGTTCCGGGGATCAGAAGCCGGTTAATTTCGTTCGTGCCTTCGAAAATGCGGTTAATGCGGGAATCCCGGTAAATGCGCTCGATCCGGTATTCCTGAGTAAACCCGTAACCGCCGTGAATCTGCACGCCCTCGTCGGCCACGAAGTCCAGCGTCTCGGAGCCGAACACTTTGTTGATCGAGCACTCCAGCGCATACTCGGCGATCGCCTTGGCCGATTGCTGACCGACGTTGGCGCTGCCATGATCGACCTCGCTCAAGCCTTCGTCGAACAAGCCTGCGGTCCGGTACACCATGCTTTCCAGCACGTACGTGCGGATATTCATATCGGCCAGCTTGGCTCCGATGAGCGGGAAGGACGAAATTTTGCGTCCAAATTGCGTCCGCTCGTTGGCATATTTAGCCGAAAGCTCAATCGCATCCTTGGCGGCTCCGACGCAGCCTGCGGCAAGCTTGAAGCGGCCAATGTTCAAGATGTTGAAGGCGATCAGGTGGCCTTTGCCAACCTCCCACAGCAGGTTTTCCACCGGCACCTTCACGTCTTCCAAAATGAGCGGGCATGTGGACGAGCCTTTGATGCCCATTTTCTTCTCTTCCGGACCGATGCTCACGCCTTCCATCGTCCGTTCGACGATGAACGTGCTGAAGTCGGTTCCGTTTACTTTTGCGTACACGATGAACACGTCGGCAAAGCCGGCGTTCGTAATAAACTGCTTCGTCCCGTTCAGAATATAATGGCTTCCGTCCTCGGACAAGACCGCCGTCGCTTTCGCGCCCAACGCGTCGGAGCCGGAGGATGGCTCCGTCAGGCAGTAGGCGGCGACTTTCTGGCCGGTCGCAAGCAGCGGCAAATATTTTTTCTTCTGCGCTTCGGTGCCGAAATACACGATCGGCAGCGTGCCGATTCCGACGTGCGCGCCCACGGTCAGCGCAAAGGCGGAAGCCTTGGTCAGCCGTTCGTTGATCAACGTCGAGCTGACCTTGTCAAGGCCGAGCCCGCCGTACGCTTCCGGCACGTCCGCGCCGAGCAGGCCGAGCTCCCCAGCCTTTCGCAGCATTTTCACGGACAGCTCGTAATCAAGCTTCTCGATCTCCTCGTCATGAGGAGCAATGTCGCCGGCGACGAAGTCTTCCGTCGTCTGCGCAATCATCCGATGCTCTTCCGTAAAGTCCTCCGGGGTAACAACCCGGCTAAAATCGATATCTTCGATAATAAAGCTTCCACCGACCACTTTGCTCATCATTTTGCTCATATCCGAATCTCCTTCGTTTAATGGGATTTTCGTTTAACCTGCATGAACCTCGAACACGCCGGCCGCACCCATGCCGCCTCCGATGCACATGGAGACGACGCCGATGCCGCCGCCCCGACGGCGCAGCTCGTGAATCAGCGTCGCGGTCAGCTTCGTGCCCGTGCATCCGAGCGGATGACCGAGCGCGATCGCGCCGCCGTTTACATTAACCTTCTCTTCGTCCAAGCCGAGCTGACGGATGATGTGCACGCATTGGGACGCGAACGCCTCGTTGATTTCGAACAAATTGACGTCGCCGATCGAAAGGCCAGCCATCCGGAGCGCTTTCGGAATCGCCTCCACCGGCCCGACGCCCATAATTTCCGGGTTCACCCCGGCGAGCGCGAACGAACGGAACGTCGCGAGCGGCTTCAAGCCGAGCGCTTCCGCGCGCTCCTTGCTCATCACCACGGTCGCGGCCGCGCCGTCGCTCATTTGCGACGAGTTACCTGCCGTCACCGTGCCGTTCAGCTTGAAGGACGGCTTCAGCTTGCCCAGCACTTGGGATGTCGTATCAGCGCGGACGCCTTCGTCGGTATCGAACGCGAACGCCTCGCTTTTGACCTTCCCGCTGTCGTCCACTTGCGTCCATTGCGTCTGCACCGGAACGATTTCGTCGCGGAATTTCCCGTCGCGGATCGCAGCCGCCGCTTTTTCGTGGGAACGCGCGGAGAACCGGTCCTGATCCTCACGGGAAATGCCGAACTGTTCGGCGACATTTTCGGCCGTATGGCCCATGCCGATATAGACCTCCGGCATTTGTTCCACGATCTTCGGATTCGGCGACAGCTTGAATCCGGTCATCGGCACGTGGCTCATGCTCTCGACGCCGCCGGCAACGATCACGTCGGCCGAACCGAGCATAATCCGTTCCGCCGCGAAGGCGATCGATTGCAGGCCGGACGAGCAAAAACGGTTGATCGTGAGCGCCGGCACAGTCACCGGAAAACCGGCATAGAGTGACATGATGCGGGCAAAGTTAAGCCCCTGCTCGCCTTCCGGCATGGCGCAGCCGATAATGATATCCTCGACATCCTCTTTCTTCAGACCGGGCGCCCGCTCCACGGCGGCTTCGAGCACGGCCTTGCCCATATCCTCCGCGCGCGTTTGGGCCAAACGGCCTTTTTTCGCTTTGCCGACCGCGGTGCGGGCAACCGATACGATTACAGCTTCTCTCATGGGTTTCACCTCTCCCGGGATTATTAATTGCGCAGCGCTTTGCCTTTGGACAGCATGTGCTGTATGCGCTGCTGCGTTTTTTGCTCGCCGCACAAGCTCAGGAACGCCTCACGCTCCAGATCGAGCATGTACTGCTCCGTCACAAGCGAGCCAGCGGGCACATCGCCTCCGGCCAGCACGTGCGCCAGCTTATTGGCAATTTTCACATCGTGATCGCTGATATAGCCGCTCTGCCGCATCGAATAAGCGCCGAGCTGCATCACCGCTTTGCCCTCGGCTCCCGCGACGCGGATTTTTTCTTCGCGAATCGGCTCGTAGCCTGCCTTCACCATACCCAGAACGGACTGCTTCGCTTCGTGAATCAAGTGGTCCTGATTGATGACGACCCGGTCCGTCGGCTTGAACAGCCCCAGCTTGAACGCATCGTGACCGCTGGCCGACACCTTCGCCGTGCCGATCGTCTCGAACGCCTGGTTCAAGTACGGCTGCAGATCGGCGTCCGGATGCGCGGCATGCTGGCTTGCGCGAAGCGCCATCTCCTTGCAGCCGCCCCCGGCCGGAATCAGGCCGACGCCAACCTCCACCAGGCCGAAGTACGTCTCTGCCGCAGCGACGATCTGATCCGCCGGCATGCTCGCCTCCACGCCGCCGCCAAGCGCCATCCGGTGCGGCGCCGCCACGACCGGCTTTTCGAACCGTTTTACCTTATACATCGTGTTCTGGAACAGGTGGATGATGCTGTTGATTTCATCCCATTCCTCGTCCTGCGCTTCCATGAGCAAAATCATCAGATTCGCGCCCACGCAGAAGTTGCGCCCCTGGTTGGCGATGACAAGCCCGTCGTAGTTGTTTCGCACTTCGTCCAGGCTTTGCTGCATCATCGTCAAAATGTCCGCCCCGATCGCATTGTTCGGCGAATGGAATTCGAGGCACGCGACCCCGTCGCCAAGATCGATGAGACTGGCGCCGCTGTTGGATTTCACGACGCGGTTTTGCTCCTTCAGGCTGCGCAGCGAGATGACCTCCGGCGCCGTTTCCTGCTCCTTATACTTCCCGCCGTGTACGTAGAACGTTGCGCCGCCCTGCTTCTTGTAGAACGACGTGTTGCCCTGCGCGATCCACTCCTTCACCCAGCCGGGAACGGTCGTGCCTTCCGCTTCCATCCGCTCGACCGACGGGACCAGTCCGATGGCGTCCCACGTTTCGAACGGACCGAGCTCCCAGCCGAAGCCCCATTTCATCGCATCGTCGATTTCGCGGATCGAATCGGCAATTTCGCCAAGCTTGGCGGCCGAGTACACAAGCACCTTCTTCAAAATGTTCCACGCCAGCTCAGAGTAACGGTCGCCCGCTCCGAGGAGCGCTTTCGTTTTCTCCCGCGCGCCCTTCGCCAGCTTCGCCGCTTCCAGCGAGGCGGATGCCGCTTTTTTCTGCGGCACATAGTCCATCGTCGAGAAGTCGAGCGACAAAATTTCGCTGCCGTTCGGCCCTTTTTTCTTCAAATAAAAGCCTTGTCCCGACTTCTCGCCGAGCCAGCCTTTGTCCACCATACCTCGCAGCACGGGCGATTCGGCAAACACGGCCTTCTCGGCTTCGTCCGAGACGTTCTCATATACGTTATTCGCCACATGCACGAAGGTGTCGAGTCCGACGAGATCGAGCGTACGGAACGTCGCGCTTTTCGGGCGGCCGAGCGCCGGACCCGTCACGGCGTCTACCTCTTCGACGCGGTACCCCTTCTCCTGCATTTCCTGCAGCGTGACGAGCAGCCCGTACGTGCCGATCCGGTTGGCGATGAAGTTCGGCGTATCTTTAGCCAGGACGACGCCTTTGCCTAGGCGGTTTTCGCAGAACTGTTTCATGCCGCTGACGATCGCCGGGTCGGTATGCTCGCCCGGAATCACCTCGAGCAGCTTCATATAACGCGGAGGATTGAAAAAGTGCGTGCCGAGAAAATGGCGCTTGAACGCTTCGCCGCAATCGGTGGACATGGCATTGATCGAAATGCCAGACGTATTCGAGCTGACGACGGCGCCTTCTTTCCAGTGCGCTTCAATCTTGCTAAGAAGCTGCTTCTTGGCGTCCAAATTTTCAACGATCACTTCAATGACCCAGTCGACGTCCGCAATTTGCGCCAAATGATCCTCCAGATTGCCCGGCGTAATGCGCTCTGCGAAAGTATCGTCGTACAGCGGCGCAGGCTTCGTCTTTTTCAGCTTGGCTATCGCCTGGACGGCCAACCGGCTGCGCACGGCCGGATGCTCCAAGGTGAGCCCTTTGGCCGCTTCCTCTTCCGTCAGCTGCTTCGGAACGATGTCGAGCAACAGGCAGGGAATTCCAGCATTCGCCAGATGGGCGGCAATGCCGGAGCCCATGACACCCGACCCGATGACGGCTGCTTTGCGTATCGATCTCATCATGATATTGCTTACCTCCCAATACGTTTTTGATATAGATTTCTTAACCAAACGTGTGAGTAAAAAGCATTCGGCGGCGTCTTGCAGCCGGGCAGGCGAATCTCATTGCGTAACCTGTCGGCGCCCGCCGTCCCCGCCAAGCATTCGCCTCACAGGGACGGCAGGGGCCGGTCTTACGATCCGCCCACGCCGATTGCATCGTTCGCCGGTTGTATATGGGATTCGCCGAATACGGATTGCTCCAGTATTTCGGCGATATCTCTCGCCTTGACGCGGTCTTCCGCTTCCTTCATCTTCGTGCCGTCCTCCATCATCGTCAGACAGTACGGGCACGCGCTGCTGATGACCGTCGGGTTCGTTTCGAGCGCCTGCTCGGTCCGCGCCAGATTGACGCGCTTGCCCGACGTTTCCTCCATCCACATCATGCCGCCGCCCGCTCCGCAGCACATCCCGTTCTCACGGGTGCGCTCCATCTCCACGAGCTCGACGCCGGGGATCGCGCGCAGCACGTTGCGGGGCTGCTCGTAAACGTTGTTGTAGCGGCCCAGGTAACACGAATCGTGATACGTGATCCGCTCGTTCACCGCATGGCGCGGCGTCAGCTTGCCCGACCGGATGAGCCGGTCCAGCAGCTCCGTATGGTGAAGCACCTCCACGCCTTCCAGCCCGAAGTCCGGGTACTCGTTTTTGAGCGTATTGTACGTATGCGGACAAGCGGTGACGATTTTTTTGACGCCATATTTCTCGAAAACGGCGATATTTTCCGCGCAAAGCTGTTGAAACAGCATTTCGTTGCCGAGCCTGCGCGGCGTGTCGCCGGAATTTTTCTCCTCGTTGCCGAGAATCGCGAAGCTGACGCCGGCCTCGTGGAGCAGCCGGACAAACGCCCGCGATACTTTGCGGCTGCGCAGATCGTAGGAGCCCATCGAGCCGACGAAGAACAAGTATTCGAAATCCGGATTTTCCTTGACCGTCGGCACCGCGATGCCGTCGATCTCGCCGGTCCACTTCACCCGGTCGCTGCGGCTGAGTCCCCACGGGTTGCCCTGCCGCTCGATATTTTGCATCGCGCGCTGGCCCTCATGCGGCATGCTGCCTTGCATGAGGACGAGATGCCTGCGCAAATCGATAATTTTGTCCACGTGTTCGTTGCCGACCGGACATTGGTCTTCGCAGTTGCGGCACGTCGTACAGGACCAGATCTCGTCCTCGGTCATCACGTCGCCGATCAGCTCGGCTTCCTCTGCCGGCTTCTCCCGCACCTTCCATGCGTTCTTCTGCCATGCCAGCGTCGGACGAATATCGGTGATCCCCTCGGTTTCCCACCGGACGCCCGGCTCGGCCGCCGCCTCCATCGAATGGGCCCCCGCAGCGGAAAACGCGTATTCCGGCACCCATGGGGACTTGGACGTCACCGCCGTGCCTTTTTCCGTCAGATGGTCGCGCAGCTTGACGATCAGATGCATCGGCGACAGCGTCTTGCCGGTGTTCGAGGCCGGGCATACGTTCGTGCAGCGCCCGCACTCGACACAGGCGTAGAAGTCGAGCATCTGCTTTTGTGTGAAATCCTCGATCTTGCCGACGCCGAACGACTCGGCTTCTTCGTCTTCCAGATCCAGCTTTTTCAATCGTCCTACCGGCTCCTTGCGGCGGAACCATATATTGATAGGCGCGGTCAAAATATGAAAATGCTTCGATTGCGGCACATATACGAGAAATGCCAGCAGAATCAGCAGGTGAAGCCACCAGCATACATAGAACAGCACCGCCGCCGTCTGGCCGGACAGGCCTTCGAACGCCGCCGCAATCGCGGAAGAGATCGGCGCATAGGCTGCGCTTGTATGCGAGCCAAGCCAGAGCCGCTCGAAGGCGAGCGACAGCAGCACGGACAGCATCAAGCCGAAAATAAAGAATACGACAATGCTCGGCTTCCAGCCTTTTTTCAGGCGGGGCAGGTTCTCCACATAGCGCCGGTAGACCGCATACCCCATCGCCACGAGAATCGAGAATACCGTAATTTCCTGCAGCAGACCGAATACGGCGTACCCGGGGAACGATACGCTTGCCCCTCCCCGCAACCCCTTCACGATCAGATCCAGAGCGCCGAACTGCAGGATGATGAAGCCGTAAAAAATAACGACGTGCATGATTCCGCTTTTTTTGTCCTTCAGCAGCTTCTTCTGGCCGAATATCTCGGCCATAAACTCGCCCAGCCGCTCCTTGCCCTGCTGCCGGAAATCTACGGGCTGCCCGAGCTTCATATACGCGTAGCGGTGAGACACGGCTTTCCAAAACAGGCGGATTGCGTATGCTGTTACAGCAAGAAAGGCGAGCAGATTCACGATGAGCCACATCATTTGTTACATCCATCCTTTCCGTCCGATTAGGTCCAAGCTGTGGCAGGCTTGTTTGAAAGCGATAACATTAGGCCCCCATAAAAATCTTATGAGCAAAACACATTGACAAGTAGCAGCGTTTCCCATAAGATGAGATTGAAATGAATGAATACTCATTCAGTTTCTGACTGAATAATAACATGGTGGTGATTGGATGGCAAGCAAAAAAATGGAGAAGCACAATTTGATACTGGATGCGGCGCTGAAAGTCATCGCCGAAAACGGCTATCATAATGCGCAGGTTTCCCGGATTGCCAAGGAAGCCGGCGTAGCAGACGGAACGATTTATTTATATTTTAAAAACAAGGAAGACATTCTTATTTCTCTCTTCCAAAAAAAATTGGGCGACCTGGTCGGTCAATTTCACAGCAGCATCAAGGAGACGGACTCCGCGGACGAGGCGCTGCGCAAAATTTGCGAGATCCACTACACGATGCTGGAGCAAAACATCGATCTGGCGTTCGTCACCCAAATCGAGCTGCGGCAAAGCTCGCTGGCGCTGCGCAAGGAAATCGGCCTTGTCGTCAAAACGTATATCGAGCTGATCGAAAAGGTGCTGCGTCAAGGCATCGAAGAAGGCATCTTCCGGGCCAACCTGGACGTCAAGCTGACGCGCCTGCTCGTGTTTGGCTCCATGGACGAGGTAGTTACTTCATGGTTGATCGCCGGCCGTAAATATTCGCTCACGGCGCAGGTCGATAAAACCGTAGAGTTTTTCATACAAGGGTTGAAGGCTTAATACGTTATATTGTCTTTATTTTGTATGGGAGGGGCATTGGACTTATGAACATTTATGTACTGATGAAACAAACGTTCGATACGGAGGAGAAAATCGTCATCCGTGACGGCGAGGTATCCGAGGACGGGGCGAAATTCGTCATCAATCCGTACGACGAATATGCCGTAGAGGAAGCGATCCGGCTGAAGGAAGAGCATGGCGGCAGCATTGTCGTCGTCTCGATCGGCCCGGAGCGCTGCTCCGAAGCGCTGCGGACCGCGCTCGCGATGGGCGCGGACGAAGCCGTGCTGATCTCGGACGAACGCATCGCCGGCGACGAGTTCGCCGTGTCCAAAGTGCTTGCGGCTTACCTCGGGAAGCAATCGTACGATCTTGTGCTCGGCGGCAATTTCTCCGTCGATCACGGCGCAGGACAGGTAGCGATTCGCGTCGCCCACCTGCTGAACATCCCGCACGTCTCCTCCGTCGTGAAGCTGGAGCTGAGCGGCAGCAAGGCGACGGCGCAGCGTGACGCCGAAGGGGACACCGAGACGCTGGAGGTCGCGCTGCCCGCCCTGTTCACGGCGCAGCAAGGCTTGAACGAGCCCCGCTATCCTTCCTTGCCCGGCATCATGAAAGCGAAGAAAAAGCCGTTCCAGCAGCTGACGCTGGACGACTTGGGCTTAACCGAAGCGGACATCGCCCCGAAGACGGCGCGCGATACCCTCTCGCTCCCGCCGGAGCGCAAAGCGGGACAAGTGCTGCAGGGCGATCCGCAGCAGCAAGTCGCGCAGCTCGTTCACCTGCTTCGTACGGAAGCCAAAGCGCTTTAATGCCAAAGGGAGGGAAATCGATATGAGCAAAACCTATGTGATCTTCGCGGAAATCCGGGGCGGCAAGCTCCGTCAAGTTACCTTTGAAACGATACAAGCGGCCCGGCTGGCCAAAGACGACGGCGACCGGATCGTGGCGGCGCTTCTCGGCCACGGACTGTCCGCGTTTGCCCAGGAGCTGTCGGGCTATGGCGTCGACCAAGTCGTGTCCGTCGACCATGCGGAGCTCGCCCACTATAATCCGGAGACGTATTTCTCCGCATTGAAGGGCATTCTTGACACGGCGAATCCGCACGCCGTTCTGTTCGGCCACACCGCCATCGGTCGCGACCTGGCGCCCAAGATCGCCGCACACTTGCAGGCGGGGCAAATTTCCGACGTCATCGCGCTGGAGAAGACGGGCGACGACCTGTCCTTCACGCGTCCGCTTTACGCAGGCAAAGCGTTCGAGAAGAAACGGTTTACCCAAGGCCCGATGGTCATCACGATTCGGCCGAATAACGTGCCCGCCGCTGAGGCCATCTCCGGCTCGCAAGCGGAAATGGCGGCCACTCCATTCTCCCCCGCTGCCGACCTGCGTTCCGTCGTGAAGGACGTGGTGCATAAAGCGTCGGGGAAGGTCGATCTGACGGAAGCGAAAATCGTTATATCCGGCGGCCGGGGCATGAAGAGCGCCGACGGGTTCCGCACGCTCGAGCCGCTGGCCGAAGCGCTGAACGCCGCTGTCGGCGCCTCCCGCGGCGCTTGCGACGCAGGCTACTGCGACTACGCGCTGCAGATCGGACAGACTGGCAAAGTCGTAACGCCGGAGGTGTATATCGCCTGCGGCATCAGCGGCGCCATCCAGCATTTGGCCGGGATGAGCCAGTCGCGCGTCATTATCGCGATTAATAAAGACCCGGAAGCGCCGATCTTCAAAATCGCTGATTACGGCATCGTCGGCGATCTGTTCGAGATCGTCCCGCTGCTTACCCAAGAGTTCAAAAAAGTGCTGGCTTAAGTCTCGATCTAAATAGGCTGATGCTGAGACATTTCTCTCACGGGCGAATATCATGGACTGTAAGAAACGCCCACTTTATGGAGAGGAAGATAGCTTGATGATAGACCCGACGCTCAGAAATTTTGTGCTTGGCTCCGTCGCTCCCGTCGTTCAGTACGGTTTGAAAGAAATGACCTATACGTCCGTCGAGCATGCCATGTATGAAGTCGCCGCTATCGCTTATTTGATGGGAAGAGGTTGCGATTGGCCGGCCGCTCACAGTCTCGTTGAATCGTGGGAGGTGGACGAAACGTTGCCGCCTTTTCAAGGGCACGGCGCATGGGATGGCCATTATCCGCATTTGATTTAGAAAGTAGGGAATAAAAGCAGCAAAACGGGCGGAACCATGTTCCGCCCGCGCCATAACTCCTGTTCGCCTCTCTCAATCCGTCAAACGGCAAGTAAACGTCGACTTCGCCATTCGTTTCCCGTCGCAAAAAATGTCAACTTCGATCTTCCCGTACTTACGGCTCATCTCCAGCACGTTCGGCACGCATTCGATCACGCTGTCGATCGGAATCGGCAGCAAAAAATAATTCGAGGAGCTATCCACGATCAAGTCGCCTCTTTTTTGTTCCCGGATTGTGCGGATCGCAACCTGACTCATCAAGGTCGTCAAAATGCCTTCCGACACCGTCCCGACCGGGTTGGTCATTTGGGCGGTTACGGTTCCCCGGTAATAAAATTCGCCGTCCTTGCCCCGCACCTTCTCCATCCCGGACCAGATTTGATCCTCCAGGGTCTCCCCGTGCTGCGGCTGCGTTTGCAAATACTGCATCGCTTTGAGCACATCGTCCCGGCTGATCACGCCGACCATTTTTCCGTGCTTGTCTACTACGGGCAGCAGCTCGATGCCTTCCCACACCATCGTATGGCTGACCGAAGCGACGGGCGCCTGATCGCTCACGGTGAGCGGGTCCAGCGTCATGAGCTGGTGAATCGGCTGTCCCGCTTCGGCTCCGACGACGTCCTTCGCCGTCACCATGCCGATCGGCTTGTTCCGTTCGTCCACGACCGGGAAGCGGGTATGTCCGGTTTCGTCCATCCAATGCCGCATGTCCGAGACGGTATCCTCAGCATGCAGCGAATAGACCCGGGCATCGGTCCGGATAATGTCGCGGACAAGCATGATTTTTTTCTTGATCAGCTGGTCGTAAATCGCGCGGTTGATCTTCGTCGCCACGGTAAACGTATCGTAGCTGGTGCTGATAATCGGCAGCTCGAGCTCGTCGGCCAGCTCCTTGGCCTCGTCCAGCGTCTGGAAGCCGCCCGTCACGAGTATGCCGGCGCCCTGTCCCAACGCATAGAGATGCGCTTGGGTGCGGTTGCCGACAATAAGCAGATTACCCGGCTCGATGTACCGTTTCATCGCTTCGAGCTGCATCGCCCCGATCACGAATTTATTCAAAGACTTATGAAGGCCGCTCGCGCCGCCGAGCACCTCGCCGTCCACAATGTTGACTACCTCGGCGAACGTCAGCTTGTCGATCGGCTGCGGTTCTTTTTTCTCCACCCGCACCGTTCCCGTACGGTCCTTCGTGCTGACAAAGCCCAACGTCTCCGCTTCCTTCATCGCGCGGTAGGCCGTTCCCTCGCTGACTTCGAGGGCCTGGGCAATTTTACGGACGGAGATGTGCGTTCCTATGCTCAATTCCTCGATATATCGAATGATCTGCTCATGCTTGGTCAGCGTCTCTTCCTGCATCGCTTCACCCGCCTAGTTTACAACGTACAATCTTTAACAATTATACTATAAGCGGATACACAAAAATAGAGCCCCGGCTGATCCGGGACCACCTTGTCTTGATGAACAAGCACGGGCATACCGTCACCGCTGCGGATTTTGCAGCCCTAACGCGGTTTTTCTCGGCGACGATTTTCATCTTCGCATGCTTGAAGATTGGCGTATTACCTGTCCGCAGCAGCCGAATCCTATGTGGCGGCAGAACAAGAATAACTGAAAATACTCGCACACAAAGCAGCTCCCTTCCGCGCAGGAATGGAGCTGCTTTGTGCGAGTCGATACGGCCCGCTACTCTTGAATCGCCGAATTGTACATGCTCAGAAAGATGGGCGACAGCGGATAAAATACCGTTTCCGAGCATTTATAGCACTCCGTATGATAGCAGTCCGCCATCTCCTCTACCGTTTCGCCGCAGCGGCTGCAGCATTTGGCCGGAAGCTGCTCGTAAAATTTCGTCGATGATTGAAGCATATTCCTTCTCCTCCATTCATTATAAATGCGCATAGCTTGGGATCGTTAAAAAGTCCTCAAATGTCGTGGATGTCGTCATATCGCTAAACAGCGTCTTCGCCAGCATGTATTGTCCTTGCTCGAACCGGTCGGCGCCGACGCGCTCCCGAATCGCCTTCAGCTCTTCTTCAAGCAGCTCTCGGAACAGATCGGCCGTTACTTTGCGCCCGTCCTCCAGAATGCCCTTCGGATGATGAATCCACTGCCACAGCTGCGCCCGCGAAATTTCCGCGGTAGCTACGTCCTCCATCAGGTTGCGGATCGGCACCGCACCGTAGCCCCGCAGCCATGCTTCCAAATAGTGAAGTCCGACATGAATGTTCGTGCGCACGCCGGCTTCCGTAATCGGTCCCTGAGGAACCTCAAGCAGGTCGGCGGCCGTCACTTCGATGTCCGTCAGCTGCCGGTCGATCTGGTTGGACGCCGGCATCAGGCGGTCAAACACTTCCCGGGCGACCGGCACAAGGCCCGGATGGGCAACCCAGGTTCCGTCATGCCCTTGCGTCGCTTCGCGCGTCTTATCCGCACGGACCTTCCGCATGGCCTCCTCGTTGGCTTCGGGATCGTCCTTGATCGGAATTTGCGCGGCCATACCTCCGATGCAGGGCGCTCCCCGCTTGTGGCACGTCTGGATCGCGAGCAGCGAATAGGCCCGCATGAACGGCGATTCCATCGTCACCAGACCGCGGTCCGGCAAAATGACATGCTCCTGGTTTCTGAGCTTTTTGATGTAGCTGAAAATATAGTCCCAGCGTCCGCAGTTTAGGCCTGCGCTGTGCTCCCGCAGCTCATACAAAATTTCGTCCATCTCAAAAGCCGCCAGAATGGTCTCGATCAGCACCGTCGCTTTGATCGTGCCTGTAGGAATGCCCAGCTTCTGCTCGGCAAAGGTGAAGACATCGTTCCACAATCGCGCTTCCAGATGACTTTCCAGCTTCGGCAAGTAGAAGTACGGGGCGCTCCCCCGATCCAGCAGTTCCTGCGCGTTGTGGAAGAAGAACAAGCCGAAATCGAATAATCCCGCCGACATCGGACGCTGATCGACCCATACATGCTTTTCTTCCAGATGCCAGCCTCTGGGTCGGACTTTCAGTACGGCCGTCTGCTTGTTCAACGCATATGTCTTACCTTCCGGGGACTCGTAGCGAATCGTTCGCCGCACGGCGTCCCGCATGTTGATTTGTCCTTCGATGCAATTGCTCCATTGCGGCGAGTTCGCATCTTCAAAATCCGCCATATACAGCTTCGCGCCGGAATTCAGCGCGTTAATGACCATTTTCCGGTCGCCGGCAGGCCCGGTGATCTCGACCCTGCGGTCGGCCAGATCGGGCGGGATCGGCGCGATGCGCCAATTCCCGCTGCGAACGTCCTCCGTCTCCTTCAAAAAATCGGGCAGCTCTCCCGCATCGATTCTCTCCTGCCGCTCTTCCCGCTGTTTCAGCAAGGAGAGACGCCGATGACCGAACTTTTTCTCCAATTCCGCCACAAATGCCAGCGCGTCCGGAGTCAAGATTTCAAAATAAGCCGGGTTGTGCATTCGTCCCTTCAGCAGCACGCCTTGTGAAACCGCATGATAAGTCATCCCCTCAGCCTCCTTAGCCCGCAAACTGTTCCGCTTCGGTAGAATCCTTGAGCGCCGTCGTCACGGAATCGCCTCCGGACAAGACAAGCGACACTTCATCGAAGTAGCCGGTTCCGACTTCACGCTGGTGCCGGGTCGCTTCGTAGCCGTAGCGCTCGCTGGCGAACTCCGACTGCTGCAGCTCCGAGTAGGCGGCCATGCCACGGTCGCGGTACCCTCTGGCCAATTCGAACATGCCGTGGTTCAACGAATGGAAGCCGGCCAGCGTTACGAATTGGAATTTGTAGCCCATCTTTCCTAATTCCCGTTGGAACGCCGCGATTGTCGCATCGTCCAGCTTCCGCTTCCAGTTGAACGAAGGCGAGCAGTTGTACGCCAGCAGCTTGCCGGGGTACTTCGCGTGGATCGCTTCCGCAAACCGTCGCGCTTCCTCCAGATTCGGCTCGGCCGTTTCGCACCAGACCATATCGGCATAAGGCGCGTACGCGAGGCCGCGGGAAATGGCTTGGTCCAGCCCGTCATTGACATAATAGAAGCCTTCCGGCGAACGCTCGCCTGTCAGGAACGGCTTGTCGTTATCGTCGATATCGCTGGTCAGCAGCTTGGCCGCATTCGCATCCGTTCTGGCGATGATCATCGTATCGACGCCCATGACGTCGGCGGCAAGTCTGGCGGCGATCAGATGGCGGACCGCCTGCCGGGTAGGCAGCAGCACCTTGCCGCCCATATGTCCGCATTTTTTCTCCGAGGAGAGCTGATCCTCAAAGTGAACGGCCGCCGCCCCCGCTTCGATCATCGCTTTCATTAATTCGAAGACGTTGAGCGGTCCGCCGAAGCCCGCTTCGGCGTCGGCCACGATCGGCAGGAAAAAGTCGATGTTCTCTTTCCCCTCCGCGTGCTGGATCTGATCCGCTCTTTGCAGCGTCTGGTTGATCCGCTTGACCACGGCAGGTACGCTGTTCGCGGGATACAGACTTTGGTCCGGATACATCTGGCCGCTCAGGTTGGCGTCCGCCGCCACCTGCCAGCCGCTTAGATAAATGGCCTTCAGTCCGGCCTTCGCCTGCTGGAGAGCTTGATTGCCCGTCAGGGCGCCTAGGGCATGAACGTAATCCTCCGTATGAACCAGCTTCCACAGCTTCTCCGCTCCCCGCTGCGCCAGTGTGTGCTCGATTAGCACCGAGCCCCGCAGACGAAGCACGTCTTCCGGACTGTAAGGGCGCCGTACCCCTTCGAACCGTTTCGAATTCCATTTTTGCTGAAGCTGTTCCGATTGCGCTTTACGATTATTGGTTGTCATCCCTTTTGCCCTCCTGAAATTGGTTATAAGTTATATGAGTGATTTCGATGTTAGCGATTGGAAATCGATGCGGACTACTCATGGCTTTCTACGTAGCCGTTGCCGCAGCACCAGAAGCAGATGGTAACCTTCGTGCCGAAAGCGTCCCGGTATTCCGGCGTCTGCTTTTCGTCGTTCGCAGATACGCCGCCGGAATGAAAGTTAGGGGATTCAATTTCGCCGTGACCGTGACATATCGGACAATTCATGTGAACTACCTCCATTTGTTATTATTATAGTACAGTGTTTTTGTTTGATGAGGTTATTATATAACAACATTCCAAACTGTTCAATACTGTTTTTAAAATTTTTTATCTGTTTTATAACAGAACATGCAAAACAAGCTTTGCCGTATGCTCCAAACCCGCGATACAACGCGAAAAAGCGGCCCCTCCCTTTCGGGAAAAGCCGCTTCTCGGATTGAATTAATGTTACTCTGACGAAGAGCGCGCCCGCTCCGAACCGGAATCGTCCGCTTCCCCGGCGAGGCCGTCCATCACCCGCTCCACGAATTTGCTGATTCCGTCGGTCGCCGCCCTATCCTCCTGATTCGGAGGCGTCGTAATGCTGTTATTCGTAAAATGTTCGAAATACCCTTCTTTTTCTTCTTCCCGGTTCATCGCCAAACCTCCACCCGATAAGATGAAGATAGGGTTAACGGCCGGCACGATAATTATTCACTTAACAAAACAGCTCCCTTATCGCCGGCTCGGCAATGAAGGGAGCTTATTCATGAATACAGCGTTATGACAGCGCGGTTATTGCACCGCTTTTTCCGCTTCTTTCACCATCTCGGCCACGGAAAGCAAGCCGCCGCCGGACAGGTACCAATAGTTCGAATCCAAATAAATGATTTTGCCGTTTTTGTAGGCTTTCGTTTTCTTCGTCAGCTCATTTTCCACGACCTGCTTCGCCGGCGTTCCTTTGCCGACAACGGCGTCACGGTCGACGACAAACAGATAGTCCGGGTCTTTCTGCGCCACGTACTCGAACGTTACGCTTTGACCGTGCGTCTCCACCTTAATATCTTTGTCTGCGGGCGTGAAGCCGAATACGTCGTGGATTATGCCGAAGCGCGAGCCTTGGCCGTAAGCGCTGGTCTTGCCGCCGGTCGTCAAGATGACCAATGCGGTTTTGCCGCCAGCGGACGCTTTTTCTTTCAGCTTCTTAATGGAGTCGCCGATGGCGGCGAACTCCTTCTCCGCTGCCGCTTCCTTGCCGAAAATTTGGCCGAGCAGCTTCACATTGTCTTCGAACGATTTCATGTAGCTTTTGTCGTCTACGCCCATAAAGATCGTCGGAGCGATCGCTTTGAACTCATCGTATTTGGCCGATTGCCGTCCGGAAATGATGATCAGATCGGGCTTGAGCTGGTTGATCTTCTCAAAGTCCGGCTCCATCAGTCCGCCTACATTCGTATATTTGCTGTCACTGTATTTGGACAAATAGGAAGGCAGGTTTTTCGACGGAACGCCGGTCACTTCAACGCCCAATTTATCCAGCGAATCCAGTGTGCCGAAGTCGAACACAACGACCTTTTTCGGGTTTTTCTTGACTTTCGTTTCCCCAAGCTTATGTTTAATCGTCAGCTCTTCGCCGTCTTTCGGTGCGGCCGTGTTCGCGTTCTTCGCATCGCCGCCGCTGTTGGCGCCCCCTGCCGAATTATTGGAGCTGCCCGAACCGTTCGTTCCGCACGCCGCAACCATAACGGCCAGCAGCACGATCATGAGCATCCATGAAAATTTTTTCATCTTTGACCACCTCGATAATCGTAATATTTATTGCAAAGGACAGTATGGCGTCCCTTGAACAATCGGCTAAGCAAAATACACGCAAATCTTGTTCTCGTTGATATCCTCGATATGGATATCCATATCGTAAATGTCCTTGAGCACGGACTCCTCGATGATCTCCGCCGTCGGGCCTTCGCGGACCAGCTTCCCGTCCTTGAGCGCCACGATGTAATCGGCATGGCAGGAGGCAAAATTGATGTCGTGGATCACGATGACGATCGTCTTGCCCAGCTCGTCGACCAGCCGCCGCAGCACCTTCATAATCTGAACCGAATGCTTCATATCCAGATTGTTGAGCGGCTCATCCAGCAAAATGTACTCGGTATTCTGCGCGATGACCATGGCGATGTAAGCCCGCTGCCGCTGGCCGCCGCTCAATTGATCGATATACTTGTGCTGCATGTCTTCGAGCTCCATGTAGCGGATAGCCTCATCGACAAACGTCCAATCCTCCTTCGTCAGCTTGCCCTGCGAATAAGGAAAGCGGCCGAAGCTGACAAGCTCGCGCACCGTCAAGCGGATGCCGATGTGGTTGGACTGCTTTAGAATCGAGATCTTTTTGGCCAGCTCGCCGCTCTTGTACTGCCCGATTTCTTTGCCTTCGATCCACACTTCTCCCTCATCCCTTGTCAGAAGGCGGCTCATTATGGACAGCAGCGTGCTTTTGCCGGCGCCGTTCGGCCCGATAAAAGCGGTGATGCTTCCTTTGTTGACCTTGACGGAGACTTGATCGACGACGCGCTTGTTCCCGTAGGTTTTCGTTACATTGCGTACTTCTACCACGATTTGCTCTCCTTCAACAGAAGATATAGAAAGTAAGACCCGCCGATGAAATTCACGATGACGCTGAGCGTGGTCGTAAAGGTGAACACCCGTTCCACCATCAACTGTCCGCCGACCAAGGCGATCATCCCGATCAGGACCGCCCCGAGAATAAGCTGGCTGTGCCGGTACGTGCGCAAAAATTGGTGCGTGACGTTGGCGACAAGCAGACCGAAGAACGTAATCGGCCCGACCAGAGCGGTAGCAATCGACGCCAAAATCGCGACGACGATCAGCAGCCGTTTCACGATGCTGTCGTAAGGCACGCCCAGATTGATCGCATGCTCTTTGCCTAACGAGATCACATCCAAATAGGTCAGAAGCTTCTTGGAATACAGCGTAATGACCAGCACCGCGACGACCGAAATCGTCAAAAGATCCGAATTGACGCTGCTGAAGCTGGCAAACAGCTTGCCTTGCAAAACCATGAACGCGTTGGGATTGATCAGCATCTTCATGAACGAAGACGAGCTTTCAAACAACGTTCCGAGAACAAGTCCGACCAGCAGCAAATAATAAATGTTCATTCCCTCTCTGCGGAACATCAGCTTATGAAGCAGAAGCGCGAACAGCACCATCAACCCGACGGACAGCACGAAGTTCCATTGATTGCTGATCATCGTTATGCTGGCTGCGCCGAAAATAAAGACGATCGCGGTTTGGAGCAGCATATAGAGCCAATCGAGCCCGATCATGCTGGGCGTCAAAATCCGGTTGTTCGTAATCGTCTGAAATATCATCGTCGAGAAGGCGATACAGAAGCCGGTAAGTAGCAGCGCGAGCACCTTCCTGCCTCGGGTGGGAAGAATGTAATCCCAGTTGCCGCCCGACTGTATGACCATAAACAGTACAACCAAAGCCACCGCGACCACGGCAAGCAAGGTTAACTTGACTTTATTGCTCATATTTCTTTCTCCTCATAAGCAGGTAAAGAAAAATCCCGCTTCCGATAACCCCCACGGTCAATCCAATCGAAATCTCATACGGATAAATGATCACCCGCCCGAAAATGTCGCACGCCAGAACGAAGACGGCTCCGAGCAAAGCGGTATGGGGAAGATTTTTTTTCAAGTTGTCCCCTTGATAAATCGTGACGATATTCGGAATGATCAAGCCCAGAAACGGAATCATGCCGACCGTCAGCACGACGACCGAGGTGACCAGGGCTGCAATCACAAGTCCGATATTGACCACCTGCCTGTAATTCAATCCGAGGTTGACGGAAAAATCCTCCCCCATCCCGGCGACCGTAAACTTATTGGCGAACAGGTAAGCCAGCACCGTGGCGGGAATGCTGATGTACAACAGCTCGTAGCGGCCTTTCAGCACAACCGAGAAGTCCCCGTGCAGCCACGACGACATGCTTTGGATCAGATCGTATTTATAGGCGAAAAAGGTCGTCATCGATTCGATGAGATTGCCAAGCATAAGACCGACGAGCGGGATGAAGATCGCATCCTTAAATTTCACCCGGTCGAGAATTTTCATAAACACGTATGTACCGGCCAGCGAAAATATAAAAGCGACGGACATCCTCTGCAGCGGAGTCGCCTCCGTAAAGATCAGCAGGGCGACCAGGATGCCCAGACTGGCCGAATCCATCGTGCCTGCGGTCGACGGGGAGACGAATTTGTTGCGGCTGAGCTGCTGCATAATGAGACCCACGATGCTCATGCTCATGCCCGCGATCAGAATGCTGATCAAGCGCGGGAACCGGCTGATCATCAGCACCTCTACCTTCTCCTCGTTCCACTTCACGATATCGGTCAGCGTCAAATCTTTCGCGCCGATGAATAAAGAAGCAACGGATAAAACAATCAGGGCAAGGACCAAATAAGTTTTTCTCATAACATTTCCTAACAATAGTTTAGTAGTAAATGAATCGATAATGATTTTCATTATCAATTAAATGATATTGAGAATCATTCTTAGTGAACAATCTTAACCTATATTAGACAACAAAGCTGTGTCAGTCAAGGCTTTTTTGAAAAATTACCGGAACCGCCACTCCCCCTTGGCTAAAAAAAATTAAGCATGACGAGGTTCCGAAAGCTGCGGAACGTCATCATGCTCTTGGTGATCACTCATCGCGCGAGCCTTCTGCAGCGCTTCCGGCAAGCCTTAATCCGCTGGCGATTGGGAATTTCCGTCATACACTGAATCGTAGCTGGCTCTCGCAGCCTCGACATGCGGGTAATTTACTCTTGCCCATTGCCTTAGCTCTTTCATCGGTTGAAGCAGCGTTTCGCCCAGCGGGGTTAGCGAATAGTCGACGGTTGGGGGCACGGTTGGCGTAACATGGCGTCGCACCAGCCCGTCCCGCTCCAGCTTCCGGACCGTTTGCGTCAGCATTTTTTTAGAAATCCCGTCAATTCTTCTTCCCATTTCCCCGTAGCGGACACTTCCGTCTTCCAGGGTGTACATGACGAGCGCCGTCCATTTGTCGGATATCAATTCAAGAACTCTGCTGTAGCCGCAAGTCGCCGGTGAGTTTCCAAATGGTCTTGTTTTGGGCGAAGATGTCAAATGCTTTCCCTCCTATGCACCTGGAAGTACCCAGGACACCATAAAGTTCCTACTTATGTAATTTTAGTTTTTATACTATTGTATGTCTATACCGCCCGCCAAAGTTGAAATCCGGAGCATGAGCGGGCGTACAAGCGAATATATTTGTTTATTAATGGGAGGAATGAACATGTCAAATCTAATGAAAGCCCGGCCCAAGCTGTATGTGATGGACAACGGCCGGATGAGCATGGACAAAAACTGGCTGATCGCCATGCACAATCCGGCGACGGTCAGCAACCCGAATGCGCAGACGCAGTTCGTAGAATTCCCGATCTATACCATATTGATCGATCATCCGGAAGAGAAAATTTTGTTCGATACGTCCTGTAACCCGAACTCGATGGGCGCCCAAGGACGCTGGACCCAAGCGACCCAGCAGGCGTTCCCCTGGGTGGCAAGCGAGGAATGCTACCTGCATAACCGGCTGGAGCAGCTGAAAGTAAGACCCGAGGACATCAAGTACGTGATAGCCTCCCATCTTCATCTGGACCATGCGGGATGCCTGGAGATGTTCACGAACGCGACGATTATCGTCCACGAGGACGAGCTGAATGGCGCCCTGCAATCCTACGCACGCAACCAAAAAGAAGGAGGCTATATTTGGGCGGACATCGACGCGTGGATCAAAAACCATTTGCGGTGGAAAACGGTCAAGCGCACTGAAGATAACCTGGATCTGGCCGAAGGGATCAAGATTCTTAATTTTGGAAGCGGCCATGCCTGGGGCATGATAGGCTTGCACGTCGACATGCCGGAGACGGGCGGGATCATCCTCGCTTCCGATGCCATCTATACGGCGGAAAGCTTCGGCCCGCCGGTCAAGCCGCCGGGCATTTTGTACGATTCGCTCGGTTACCGGAACGCGGTGGAGAAAATCCGCACGCTGGCTAACCGAACGAACTCCCAAGTGTGGTTCGGACATGATGCGAATCAATTCCAAACGTTCCGCAAATCGACTGAAGGATATTACCAATAAAATATTTTCGGACATTCGAAAGGAAATGTTCTGTTTGTAGCGAATAGTTTTGTAGTGAACTATTTTTTTCTTCAAGCATCGAACAACCGCATAACGAAATCGATAAGGTGCCTTTGCGCGAAGCAAAGGGTAACAGGGAATCGGGTGCAAATCCCGAGCGGTCCCGCCACTGTATTCGGGGAGTTTTCTTTCCATGACGTCACTCGATTCACCGTCGGGGAAGGCGAAAGAACACGACGATCCGAGAGCCAGGAGACCTACCTTATGGATGTACCCGAAACCCTTCGCGGAAAGGAGAGGTGTACGAACATAGCCGAACAATGACCTGCGCGCATTGTCGTTTATCGGCGTGCGTACCCAAGACCCATCCTACAGGATCGGTCTTTTTTTTGATTTACTTCGTATCGTTCAGGAGGAAGGATTATGAACAAGAAAAAGACGATCGGCACCCTGCTTTTGGTAAGCGGTTTAACGCTGTATTTGTCGTTGAACGCGCCCGAATCCGCTTACGCCATGCATATTATGGAAGGATTTCTGCCGTTGGGCTGGGCCGTTTTCTGGTGGGCCGCCTTTCTGCCCTTCTTTATTCTCGGGCTGCGGGCGATTAGGAAAATAACGAAGGAAACGCCGGAGCTGAAAATTATGCTTGGTCTGGCCGCCGCCTTTACCTTCGTGCTGTCGGCGCTGAAAATTCCGTCCGTGACGGGAAGCAGCTCGCATCCGACGGGCACGGGGCTCGGAGCGGTCATGTTCGGTCCGCTGCCGATGAGCGTGCTGGGCTCCATCGTGCTGCTGTTTCAGTCACTGCTGCTTGCCCACGGCGGGCTGACGACTCTCGGAGCCAACGCGTTCTCCATGGCTGTCGCGGGTCCGTTCGTAGGTTACATGGTGTACAAAGGAATGATGAAGTCGACCGGCAAGCAGAAGCTGTCCATCTTCACGGCGGCGGCACTCGCCGACTTGTCCACTTATATCGTAACGTCGCTTCAGCTGGCGCTCGCTTTTCCGGCCGAGCAAGGCGGCGTGGCGGCCTCGCTGCTCAAATTCGGCGGTATTTTCGCCATCACGCAAATTCCGCTGGCGATCAGTGAAGGGCTGCTGACCGTATTAATCTGGAACTGGCTGCAGGCCCACAGCTCGGAAGAGCTGTCGCTGCTGCAGCGCAAAATGAAAGGAGCGCGCGAGCTGTGAAAACCGGAACCAAAAACATCCTGCTGCTTGCCGGCGTCGTCCTGCTGGCCGTGCTGCCTCTGCTCTTCGTGAATGCGGAGTTCGGCGGTGCGGATGGCGCTGCCGAAGAAATGATCAAGACGATCCAGCCGTCCTACGAGCCCTGGTTCTCATCGCTGCTGGAGCCGCCGCCCGAAACCGAAAGCATGCTGTTCGCGCTGCAGGCCGCCATCGGAGCCGCATTTATCGGGTACGTGATCGGCCTGTTCCGGGGTAAGGCGTCCAAGTCGAAACCGCAATGATCCGGCTGATCGATTCGCTTTCATACGGCAACCGGCTGCGCGGCATGTCCCCGATGTGGAAATGCGGCTTCGCGGCCGCGCTGTTCATCCTGTCGTACGGGTCGCATCCTCCCGTTCAAGCGGCAATCTTTGCTTGGATGATCGTGTGGGTCGTCCGGTATGCCCGAATTCCGCTGAAAGCTCATCTGGTTATGCTCGGAACGGCCTGCTTGTTTTTTATCGCCAGTCTGCCTGCCCTGCTCTTCGAAATCCAGCCGGGAAACGCCGCCGCTCCCGGCTCCTCTGTGTTCGTTCTGTGGTCCTGGCCGTACGGGTCCATATACGTCACCGAGACAGGACTGCATACGGCTGAGGCGTTGTTCATGCGGGCGGCGGCCTGCTTGTCGGCCGTGTCGTTCGTCATGTTTACAACCCCGGTGGCCGAGCTGTTTCAAGTGATGAAACGGCTGCGGGTTCCGGCCCTGGCGCTTGAGCTTATGCTGATCACCTACCGCTTCCTGTTTATTTTGACGGAGACGGCGCACGATCTGTATACCGCGCAGCGGGCCCGCGGAGGACACAACGGCTTTCGCGGCAGGCTGAATGACACGGCGCTGCTGATCGTCCGGCTGTTCGCCAAGACGATGCACCGCTACAAAGGATTGTCGCATGGTCTTGTCTCCAGAGGATTTACCGAGGAAATCCGTCCGGCCCCTTACCGGGCCGGCGCGGTTCCCGTCCGATACCGCCTCGAAAGCGGCATCGGCGTCGCGATCTTATTGCTGCTGGAGTGTTGGCTCCGCTGGAGGGGAATCGTATGAAACCGATTTTGGAAGCATTAGACCTCCGATACAGCTATCCCGGCACCGGGGAGGAAGCGCTGCGCAGCTTGACCTTAACGATACCACAAGGAATAAAGACGGCCATCTGCGGCCATAACGGGTCCGGCAAATCGACCTTTTTCCTGCATGCGATTGGCATCCACCGCCCCGCTTCGGGACAGCTGAAGCTGAAGGGCGCGCCTCTATCGTACCGCCGCGAAGATCTGCTTCAGCTTCGCCGGCAGGTCGGTCTTGTATTCCAGGACCCGGAGCAGCAGCTGATTTTGAATACGCCATACGAAGACGTCTCCTACGGTTTGCGCAATGCCCGACTGCCGGAGGACGAGATTGCCGTCCGCACGGAGCGGATGCTGCTCTCCATGGGGCTAAAGCCTCTCGCCGACACCCCGCTCCACCAGCTGAGTCTGGGGCAAAAGAAGCGCGTCGCGCTGGCGGGCGTGCTCGTGCTGGAGCCCGAGCTGCTGCTGCTGGACGAGCCGACGGCTTACCTCGACCGCTTGTCCGAGCGGCAGCTGCTGGAAGAGCTGGACCTCGCCCACGAGCAGGGAATTACGGTAGCGATGGCGACCCACGATATGAATCTCGCCTACGCTTGGGCGGATTGGGTGCTGGTCATGGACCAAGGCGCATGCTGTATGGCGGGGCCGCCGCACGAAGTGTTCGCCGACGAAACGAAGCTGCACCGCCTCGGACTGGAGCCGCCTATGCTGCTGGAGCTATGGCAAGCGCTCCCGGCCGCCGTCCGCAAAAGCCATGCCCCGCCCCGCAGCGTCGAAGCGATGAAAGCTTTTTTGCAATCCGGCTATAGAGCCGCTGACGCTCTTTAGCAGCAAACCAGGCGGCCCCGCCGTCGCCGGAAATATCGCCGCTTAAAAATAACACTTGTATCATCAATCGGTTTAGTTGTATATTGATACAGAATCACAAGTGAATATCGTGGGAACAGGTGCTCCCCTACGTTCGCGTATCGGAGCTTAAAAGGGAAGCCGGTGAAACACCGGCGCGGTCCCGCCACTGTAACGGAGGAGTCTTACGCCATACTTAGCCACTGATCTGCGGATTGGGAAGGCCGGCGCAAGACCACGATTCCGGAGCCAGGAGACCTGCCTGTTCTGACAGCACTGCTTTACCTACGGGAGATAGGGAGGTGTTAAAGATGGCAGCCGCCGTGCGTATTAGACGAGGGGCATCTTTATCCTTTTTCGCTTCAGGGTAAAGATGCCTTTTTTTGCGTGTTCAGAATTAAAATGGAAATTAAAAAACTTGAGGGGGCTTTTAAGCATGAGTCGGATCGTAAGCAGCAATATCGGGTACCCGCGCATCGGCGCAAACCGGGAATGGAAAAAACTTCTGGAATCGTTCTGGGCAGGCAAATTGCCGGAGGAGCAGTTCGTAAGCGGGCTGGAAACGCTCCGCTTGGCGCATCTCAAGATTCAGCAGGAAAAAGGAATCGGGCTGATTCCGGTAGGCGATTTTTCGTTATATGACCATATGCTTGATACGGCGACGATGTTCGGGCTCGTTCCGAAGCGTTTTGCTTACGACGGAGGTCCCGTTCCGCTTCAAACCTATTATGCCATGGCCCGCGGAACGCAAGGCGCTCCGGCGTGCGAGATGACTAAATGGTTCAATACGAACTATCACTACATCGTGCCCGAATTGAACGGTCTGACCCCGGTACTGACCGTGAACAAGCCGCTGGAGGCTTACCGTGAAGCGAAGCGTACGCTCGGCATCGACGGGAAGCCGGTCCTGATCGGACCATATACGTTCCTGAAGCTGTCCAAAGGGTATGTGCCGGAGCAGCTGGACGCTTTGATCGAATTGTTCCTTCCGCTGTACAAACAAATTTTGGCCGAACTGGAACAGGAAGGCGTCGCATGGGTGCAGATCGACGAGCCCATTCTGGTTACGTCTTTATCCGAAACCGATATGGAGCGAATCGCAGACATTTATGCGCAGCTGCACGCGGCCGCTCCCGGACTGAAGCTGATGCTGCAGACGTATTTCGATTCGGTCGAGCACTACGAGCGGACGGTTGCCCTGCCGGTGCAAGGCATCGGACTCGATTTCGTCCACGGGGCGGACCGGAATATCGCCGCCCTGCGCGCGCATGGATTCCCGGCCGACAAAGCGCTGGGCGTCGGATTGATCGACGGACGCAACGTATGGCTGGCCGACCTCGAAGCTAAACTGCAACTGCTGGATGAGGTGTCCGCTCTCGTCCCGTCGGGGACATTGATCGTTCAGCCTTCCTGCAGCTTGCTCCACGTCCCGGTGACGACCCGGACGGAAGAGCAGGCGAACGCCGACCTTCTGTCCTTCCTGGCCTTCGCCGACGAGAAGCTGGACGAAGTCGTTCTGCTCAGCAAGACGGCGGCCGGAGATCGAACGGACACCGTACGGTCCGGGCTGGAAGCAAGCGCACGGCTCGTTCGGGAGCTGAACGCCTCTTCGTTCCGCAACCGGGCGACCGTCCGTGCGGCTACCCGGCATATTGCCGGGGGACCATCGGCCAGACAAAGCCCTTATTCCGTGCGCCATATTCTCCAGCAAAATAAATTCCAGCTTCCGCTCCTGCCGACAACGACGATCGGCAGCTTCCCGCAGACGCCGGAAGTGAGACAAGCGCGCAAACGCTGGAGAACCGGGGAATGGAACGAAGCGCAGTACCGGACCTTCGTTCAGGAGCAAATTCAAACCTGGATCAAGATTCAGGAAGAGCTCGGCTTGGACGTGCTGGTGCACGGCGAATTCGAAAGGACGGACATGGTGGAGTTTTTCGGCGAGAAGCTGGACGGCTTTCTGTTCACCCGGAACGGCTGGGTTCAATCGTACGGCTCCCGCTGCGTCAAACCGCCGGTCATCTACGGCGATGTCGAATTCGTCCAGCCGATGACGGTGGAGGAAACGGTCTATGCGCAGTCGCTGACGAGCAAGCCCGTCAAAGGCATGCTCACCGGTCCGGTCACCATCCTGAACTGGTCGTTCGTCCGCGACGATATCTCCCGGGAGCAAGTGTCCTACCAGATCGCCTTGGCGCTGTGCCAGGAGGTGGAAGCGCTGGAGAGCGCGGGCATCGGCATGATTCAGATCGACGAGCCTGCGCTGCGCGAAGGCTTGCCGTTGAAACAGCAGGATTGGCAGCATTATCTGGACTGGTCGGTGCACGCTTTCCGCTTGACTTCCGCCGCCGTGAAGGATACGACGCAAATTCACACGCATATGTGCTACTGCGAGTTTCATGACATTATCGACGCGATCCGCGCGCTGGATGCGGACGTCATTTCCATCGAAACGTCGCGCAGCCATGGCGAGCTGATGCAGAGCTTCGACGAGCACACGTACGATCAGGGCATCGGTCTGGGCGTGTACGACATTCACAGCCCGAGGGTGCCGGCCGTTGACGAAATGGCCCGCACGATCGAACGCGCACTGTCCGTTTTAGAGCCGGAGCTGTTCTGGATCAACCCGGATTGCGGGCTCAAGACGAGAGGCGTCGAAGAAACGGTCGCTTCCCTGCGCAACATGGTCGCTGCCGCCGAACAGTTTAGAGCGCGCTGCGCCAAAGCGTAACGAAATATAGCCGGAGATAAGGGCTACGATGCCCGGTCTCCGGCTTTCTTCATTTGTGCAAGATGGAACCTACCCCCGGATCCAGCCCTTCTCGTAGGCATAGCGCATCAACTGCACCCGGTTGTCCAAATGCAGCTTATGCAAAATATTTTTCAGATGGTTTTTCACCGTATGCTCGGAGATCGATAAAATTTCTGAAATTTCCCGATTGGAGTTCCCTTTGGCCACGCACTCCAATATTTCCTTTTCCCGCCGGGTGAGCGGCGAATGATCCGGAATGCTCTGCCTGACGGAGGAAAACTCCTGAAGCAGACGCACGGCAATCTCCCGGGACATCGGGGCTTCGTCGATGGCGACCGCCCGCAAATATTCGTGCCACGAAGCGGGATGAAGGTTTTTCAGCAAATAGCCCTGCGCCCCTTTCTTCAGCGCCTCGAACAAATGCGTAATATCGTCCGATACCGTAACCATGACAATTTTGACATACGGAAAACGTTCTTTAATCAGCTTGGTCGCTTCCAGACCGTCCAATTCGGGCATGCGGATGTCCATCAGAATGACATCGGGCATCCACTGCTCCGCCAGCAGCACCGCTTCTTTGCCGTTCGTCGCCTCGCATATGATCTCGAACTCCGGGTCCGCTTGAATAATTTCCCGCATCGCCTGGCGCGCATGCGCATGGTCGTCGGCCAGCATAATTCGAATCGGTTGACTCATGGAATCCCCTCTCTTCCTTCCGGCGGCGGTCGCTCCGCTCCTTCTCGCCGTCCGGATCAACGATCGTACTCCTGTGATTCCATCTAACCATACCCGCCCGCATCTCCCCATGACCCAGTCGGGCTATTTCCCGCCGGACGATCGACAATTTCGTGACAAATCCTCGAATGAAGCGCTTTAGTCTGACTCCAAAGTGCTATATACAAGCCGGAAACGAAAGTGCTAGGATTATCGTGGAAATGAAAGGAGGAGCATGTATGCATCGATGGATTATGGTGTCTCTGTGCGGAATTGCCTGCGTTCTGGGCATGGGGTTTTTGTTCTCTGAGGTGCAGCGGCATTCGAGCGAGGTCAAGCAAGAGGCGGCCGCTCCGGCTCTTCCCGATGCTCCGCTTAACGCCCAAGCCGCCGAAGCCGTCTACAAGCAGTCCTGTATCGCCTGTCACGGCAACGACCTGGAAGGCAAAATGGGACCAAATCTTCAGAAGGTTGGCGGCAAGCTGTCGACCGAGCAGCTGTACAAAGTGATCCAGAACGGCCGCGGAGGCATGCCGGCGTTCAAGAGCAGCCTGAAGGACGAGGAGATTGCCAACATCGCCCGCTGGCTCGCCGAAAAAAAATAACGCGCGCGGAACAGGCGAAATGAAATGCAAAAAACAACGAAACCGGAGGTTAAACGTTAACGGATGAAGCCATGGATTCAAAAGAACGGATTTAAATTGACGGTCGCCCTCCTGCTGGCCGCCCTTGCAATCTCGCTATTTACCTGGTTTAACCAAGCGCCGCCCTTGCCGGTGTTGAAGCAGGCGCCGAACTTTGAGCTGAGCGGGCTGGATGGCGGGAAGGTTTCTTTAAACGATTCGAACGGCAAAGTGCGTCTGGTTGAGTTCCTGTTCACCAATTGCCCGGACGTGTGCCCGGCCACGACGTACAACATGGTCAAGCTGCAGAACGAATTAAAGAAAGACGGCATCTGGGGAAATAAGGTCCATTTTCTATCGGTCACCTTCGATCCCGAGCGCGATACGCCTCAAGTATTCAAAACGTACGGAGACAAAATGGGCATGGATTATAGCGGGTGGACGCTGCTGACCGGGACGGAGAAAGAAACGGTGGGCGTCGCGAAAGATTTTGGCGTGACGGTGCAAAAGATGAAGGACGGCGAGTTCGTGCATACCATGACCTCGTTGTTCCTGGTCGACCAGCAAGGACAAATCCGCAAAATTTATACGATGGGTGAAGAGATGGACAACGACGAGATTCTAAAAATGATCCGGCAAATCGCCGGATCAAAATAACGTTTACCGCGTCGGCTCAAGCAGGGGATCGGGAAGGTCCTCTGCTTTGTCTTTTTCTCTCCGGTACCACTGGAAGAATACGAGGCCAAGCAGGCAGGCGTACGAAATTTCCTGCATAATCTTCATGATCACGCCCCCCAGCTGCTGGTCGGACAGTGGCGTAAGCCACGGGCTGGAGAACGTCACCGGCTCCACCGGAATCGCATAGAACGGCATGCAAAGCATTTTCGCACCAGCGATGTAAGTCTCGTACATCGGCGCTTTGGCAAAGATGATGAGCGCGCATGCCGGCGTCAGCAAAATGCCGTTCAAGAAGATGTACCCCATTTTTTTCAGCTCGCTCATCGCATAGAGCGCCCCGACCGGACTGAACACAGACCACCATAAAGCGAATGCCGAGAAGAACAGCAGCAAATGCAGCGCATTATGAAGCGCAAAATTGGACATCGCGGCATCGAAAATCATCGGGATGTGATAGAAAGAAAAAGCGCCGTTGAATAAAAACATCGCAAAAATCGGATTACAGAAAACAAGGATCACCCACCGGCTCCACCGATTGTCGCTAAGCGCCCGGAAAAAACGTTCCGGCATCCCCCGAAGCAGCAGCGGCGGAACGATCAGGTACATCACGGACTGCTGAAGCATATGGAGGCTGAACCAGAAGTGCCCGCTCAGATTCAGCGGTCCTCCGAGCGCAATGTACAGCAAGAACAGCCCGATAAAAAAGCTCGCCGTCTGCCGCCTGGACACCGTGCTGCCCTTGTAGCGCATGTAAAATACGGCCGCCAGCGCAACCGTCAGAAACATCTCCGGCCCCCACACCACCCGGAACCCGTACGTATCCATCATCAACAGAAAATCCAAGCTCAAAGCCTCCTTTACTTCTTCGTTTCCAAGCATCCCCTCCATCTTACCTAATTTCAGCCCCGGTTCCTATGACACGAAAGTGCCATCTCGTTGTCACAAAGGAGACAAGCTTTGTTCACCGGACCGACGACGAAATGACTCATTTGAGGCATGTCTCCCGGCTCGCCTAAGGCTACAATGGGAAGCGTGAAGGAGGAACTGTCATGACATTAGCTTACAAGATGCTCATCGCCGACGACGAGGACCGGATCCGCCGCATACTGAACCTGTATTTGAGTAAAGACGGCGCCGCCGTGGACGAAACCGGAGACGGCGTGCAGGCGCTGCAAATGGCTTTAGATCGCGACTACGATATTTTGCTGCTCGATTGGATGATGCCGGGTTTGAGCGGCCCCGAGATTTGCCGGCTGCTGAAACGAGTCAAGACGACGCCGGTGATCCTGCTCACGGCCAAAGGGGACGAAAGCGACCGCCTCCTCGGCTTCGAAGCCGGAGCCGACGATTATGTCCTGAAGCCGTTCAGTCCGCGCGAGCTGATCTGCCGCATCCATGCCATTCTGAAGCGCACCGCTCCGGGAAGGCTACGGCTGGAGAACAAATCGCGCCACGACATTGTGCTGCCGCATTTGATCATCGAGCACCGGGCCCGGCGTGTGATGATCGACAGTCACGAGATCACGCTGACTTTGAAAGAGTACGAATTGCTGCGTTATTTTGCAATGAACGAGAACAAGACGCTGACTCGCGAAGAGCTGCTTAAGGAAGTATGGAAGTACGAGGTGATCGTCGATTTTCGGACGGTGGATTCCCATATTCGGCGCATTCGGGAAAAAATGCACGCCGTCTCGCCGTCTGCCGCATCGATGCTTCGTACCGTCTGGGGCATAGGCTACCGTTTGGATGTGCCCGCTTCTTTCGCCCTGAACAGGGAAAAAACCGTTATCGACAGATGACGATAACGGTTTTTTCCCTGCTAAGCTTTGAAGTTCGTGTCCTTGGCCCGCGCTCCGATCGGCCTCGTGGCATGGCTCAATAATCCGGCTGCCACAACGCCGATCAGCACAATAATTAAGGCGCGAAGCAAGCCGATGGAATCGCCGACGACCCCCAGAATAGGCGGCCCGACAAGGGAGGCGGCATATCCGGCCGTCGAAACGGCGCCCACTCTTGCAGCGACCCCGCGTGGATCGTCTCCTGCGGCAGACAAGCCGACGGGAAATCCAAAAGCCGAGCCGAGTCCCCACAGCACAACGCCGATGGCGGCAGCCGTGAAGCTTTGTCCCGAGATGACGATGAGCAGCCCCGCAATCGCGGATAACGCGGAAGCCCGCAGAACGGTGACTCGTCCGAACCGGTCGAGCAGCCTCCCGCCTACGGCGCGGCCGATGGTCATGGCGGCCACGAACAAGCCGAAAGCAAACGAACCCATCGCCGGAGAGACATGATAGCCGTCTACGATGGCCAGTGGAAGCCAGTCGTTCGCTGAGCCTTCCGCAAACGACATTCCCAAGACAACGATGCCGATCAAAATCGTGCGCGGCTCTTTCCACACGGCCATGCGCTCCCGCGCGGTCATAGGCGGTTCGCCCGAATCTGCAGCACGCTCTTGCCCGGTTCCGGCAGGGACGAACCGGTATACATAGGCGGCGCATAAAACCACGACGACCGCCGCGAGCGACAAATGTACGACGACGGACAGTCCCGCCTGAATTGCTGCCGAGCCCGCAACGGCGCCCACAAGCGTGCCCAGGCTGTATGCGGCGTGAAAGCCGGTCAGAAGCGACTTTTGAGCGGCGCGCTCGACCGCCGTCCCCTCGACATTCATCGCCACGTCGCATATTCCGTTCCCGAAGCCGAAGACGGCCAGTCCCAGGAACACCGTTATTCCGTCGGTAAGCCATATCCCGCTCATCGCTACGATGCCGAGTCCCGCCGAGCTGACCGCAAGGCCGGTCATCATGACAAATCGCCCTCCGCGGCTTGCAATAAGATGACTTGCGCTGAGCAAGCCGACGATGGAGCCGACGGCCAAGCCGAAAATAATCCATCCCATCTCGGCGATGGTGGCGCCTAGCGTATCCCGGATGGCCGGAGTACGCGAAACCCAGGTGGCCATCGCAAAGCCGGGCAGCGCAAAAATGATATAGATGGCCATGCGCCATTGTTGAATTTGGCGGCTGCTTAGTGAATGTTCCATGCCAATTCCCCTTTTCACACTGGCCGTGCAATCAATCGATTCCGGTACCCAGCATCGTTTTTATCGTGAGTTGATTTAGTCCGTGGAAATAATCTTCCTCCCAATCCCGGACGATCAGGGACGGCAGGTTGTCTGCCGGAACATAGGAGGCGCTTCCTTTCCGGACATCTGTAATCTCGTGTTCGGTCATATCCGTACTGCAAAAAATGACGGTATGCGGATTCAGGGTGGCCGTAAACACGGCGACCAAACGGCTCATCGCGTCGATCAGCCTCAAGCGACTCTCCGTGCCGTTCTGTGCGGAAGCGCGGTCTTGTACCGCTTGTAAAAAATTTCGCGAATCGTAAAGCGGCAAAAACGAAACCTCGCCCGAAAAAAAGCTGCTCCCTCTTACCACGTCGCCGTTCACCATAATCCCGGCGCCCGGACCGTTCTGCCCCAGATACAGGTATACAAGAGAGCGGTCTTGCTCGTCCCCCGAACGGTCATGATAGCCAAGAACGGTGGCATTCATATCATTTTCCACTTGAACCCGGAGCGAAAAGCGTTCCTGATAAAAGGCTTTGAAATCGAAGTTCTGGAACTTATCGTAATCGAGCATATAGAAGACGCGTCCGTTATTTACCACCCCCGGCACTCCCAAGGTCAAAGCGCGCAAATGAGGATATCGCTTTACGAAGGTTCCGATCTGTTCGGTCAACCGCTCGGGTCCATCGTGCAAAACGCCGGGAAGCTTCTCCCGCCCGATCACCTCGCCCACATAATTAAGGAGCGCATAGGAGGAATAATCCTTTTCGAGCCCTACGGCGAGCCCCGCCATATGATCGGCATTTAATCGGTATTGCTTCGGACGCCGGCCCCCGCTGGATACTCCCAGCCCCGTTAACAAAACCTCTCCTTGGTCGTTCATTTCATCCAGCGTTTTGCTAATCGTCGGAAAGCTGATACCCGTTTTCTGCGCAAGCTCGGCCTTGGTCGATACCGAATCGCGATACAGCGCCGCACGAATTTGCTGACGAATCATTTCACCCATCATTTTGGGCTGAACGAAAGGAAGCTTCAAGGCATTCACCGCCTACTTATTAAAGTTCTTTAATTACTTTCCGAGTGTATCACAGATTCATCCGGGACACAACGAATGAATTCCGCGAAATGCTAAACGACCATCGGTATCAAAAAAGAAAGGGAAACGATCAATTAAAAAAAGCTTCCCGCGAGCCGCTTTCGGCGGTTCAACGGGAAGCTCTGTTATCCGATCCGTTGACCTTCCAGCCAACGGACCGCCTCTCCAAAATGGTCGCCCGACCGCGCTAAAGCAGCGGACGCTTCCTGCCTGTCAATCGCAAACCGGTGCATCAGAATCGCCAGACGCGCATCGCCTTCGGCCTTCCGGGCCAGCTCCTCCGCCGTCGTCCGGTCCGCTCCGGTCGCTTCGCCTATGATGCGCACGACCCTCTCGCGCAGCTTGGCGTTCGTCGTCTGCACGTTCACCATCAGGTTGCCGTACACTTTGCCGAGTTGAACCATCACCGTGGTGCTGATCATGTTCAGCACCATCTTTTGCGCGGTGCCGGCCTTCATGCGCGTCGAACCGGTAACCACCTCGGGTCCGACCGGCACCTCGATGCCATGTGCCGCCGCCCGGCTAAGCTCGGTGTCCGTGTTGCACGAGATGCCGACGGTTACGGCGCCGATGCGGCTAGCCTCGCGGATCGCCCCCAGCACATACGGCGTCCGGCCGCTCGCCGTAAGGCCAACGACCGCGTCCGCCGCCGTCGCATAGCGCGCGATATCGGCCGCCCCGGCTTCCAGGTCGTCCTCCGCGTTTTCGACGGCGTTCACCATCGCCTTCTCGCCCCCGGCAATGATGCCGCGCACGAGCGACGAATCGACCCCGAACGTCGGAGGACATTCGGACGCGTCCAGAATGCCGAGCCGGCCGCTCGTGCCGGCCCCGATGTAATAAAGCTTGCCGCCCTGCTTCAGCCGCGCCGCAATCGAGGTGATAGCTTCTTCGATTTGCGGCAGCGCGGCTTGCACGGAAGCGGCAATCGTGCCGTCCTCGCTGTTGATCGTCTCGATGATTTCCCGCACGCTCATCCGGTCCAAATGAACGGACTTGGCGTTGCGCTGTTCCGTTACCGGCTGACGTTGTTCGTTATGCGTCATAAAATGTCCTTCCCTTCCTGGTTCCCTGACCGCAATAGCTGCCTTTCTCGTCCCGTCTTACTTGACCGCGCCCGCCGTCATGCCGTCCATGAACTGCCTGGAGGAGAGGGCGAACAATACGATCATAGGCAGCGACGACAAGGTCAGGCCCGCGAACAGCACGCTCCAATCGGTGGAGTATTCGCTGAACAGTGTCAGCATGCCAACGGGAATCGTCTTTTTCACTTCGTCTTGGATGAAGATCAGCGGGAAGAAGAAATCGTTCCACACCGTGATGAAATTCATGATCATGACCGTTCCGAGCGCCGGTCGCATCAAGGGCGCCACGATGCTCAGCAGCAGGCGGAGATCGGAGCAGCCGTCGATCCGGCCTGCCTCCTCCAGCTCCTTAGGCAGCGTTCGGAAAAATCCGGTCAAGATCAGGACCGACATCGGGATGCCGATAGCCGTATACATCAGAATCAGCGAAGTAACCGTGTTCATCAGCCCCAAATTTTTCATCAGCATGAACAGCGGAACGATGCCGAGCTTGATCGGAATCATCATACCGAGCAGGAAGAAGAAGAAGAGCGCCGGATTCCAGCGGAACGGGTATCTGGCAATATAGAACGAAGCCAGCGACCCGAACAGCAGGATCAGGGTGACGGATACGAAGCTGACCGTCAGGCTGTTCCAGAAATAATCGAAGTAAGGCAGCTGGTCCAGCAGCTTCTTATAGGCAGTCATGCTCCAAGCCTTCGGCAGCCCGATCGGATTTTTGAAAATGTCGATGTTCGTCTTGAACGAAGACAAGAGCATCAGAATGATCGGATAGAGGCTGAGGAGCGCGAACAAACAAGCGATAACATAGTGCGACGCGCGTAAGACCGGGTTCGTTTTCACCGGGCGTCTACCCCCTTTCTAATACTCCATGTCCCGCTTGCGAACGTAGGCCATAAACGATGCGGACAAGGTCGCGATGATCAAGAACAGCACGACCGCCAGCGCCGAGCCCAGACCGACCGCCACGCCGTCGCCCGACGATCCGCCGAAGGCCGTGCGGTAAAAGAAAACCGCCAGCGTATCCGTCGAATAGTACGGCTCCCCTTGCGAGCCCTGCATCGCATATACAAGCTCGAACGCTTCGAACGCGTGGATGAACGTAAATACGGTAAGGATGACAATGGACTGCGTCATCATAGGCAGAATGATCGAGCGGATCAAGCGGAAGCCCTGCACCCCGTCCAGCCTCGACGCTTCGATCACCTCTTGGGATATCGACTGCAAGCCTGCAAGCAGAATCAGCACCGCGAAGCCGACGCCGAACCAGCTGTTTGCGAGAATGATCGCCGTCAGCGCCGTGTCCGGTTCGCCCAGCCACGGCCTAGCCCATTCGGCGAAACCGATGTTCTTGAGCGCGAAGTTTACGACGCCGGAATTCGGGTTCAGCATCAGCTTCCACAGGAAGCCGACGACGATGACCGACAGCAGCCGTGGCACGAAATAGGCCATTTTGAACAGCTCCGCGCCCTTTACTTTCGTGTAAATAATGTACGCCAAAATGAAAGCGATTCCATTTTGCACGATCATTTCCAGTATAAAATAGTAGACGTTATGTCCGAACGCGTTCCAGAACAGCCCGTTGAACGGCTCCGTCGTAAACAGCTTGACGAAATTGTCGATGCCGACAAAAGCGCCCTTCTGAAGCCCCTTCCAGTCGAACAAGCTGTAGCTGAAAGCCGCTACGATCGGATACACGACAAACAGCGTGTAGACGGCGAGGGCGGGAACCGGGAACAGGTGGATCATCCCTCGTTTCCAGTTCAAACCCGGCGTCCGTTTGCTCGTGCGGTCCCATACCGCCGCTTCTCGATTCATTGCGCCCCGCCCTTTCTATATAATTTGTGTCGACCGGCGGTTTATTTGGCCGCGGGCTTGAACCAGGAATCGGCGCTCTTCTGCACGGTATCCGCCACCGTGTCCGGTTTTTCCTTACCCAAAAACATTCCTTGGAGTGCCGTCTCCAGCGTCGCCTTGGTCGTCGGATTGCCTGCGCTGAAATGCACGACCATCGCATACGGCGTGGAATTGGCGGCAGCGAGCTGAATCATTTTCGCGACAAGCGGATCGGAGGATTCCACGCCCGGAATCGTGCTCGGCTTCTTCAGATCGTCGGCCACCATCTTGCCGAATTCCTTCGTCGTCATGAACTCGATAAATTTCATAGCCGCCTGCTTATTCTTGGACGCCGCGTTAACGGCAATCGAACCGTCCACCCAATTGGTCACGCTGGCCTTGCCGTCCGTTTTCACCGGAGGAACCGGGAACAAATCGAGATCAAGCTCCGGGTTCATCTTTTTCATCACCGCAATTTCCCAGTCGCCCATCACGATCATGCCCGCCTGCTCGGTGACGAACAGATTGCGCATGTCATCCATGCCGAGACCCGTATAATTTTCCGGGAAATATTTTGTCAGATCTTGAAGCATCGTGACCGAATCGGTGAACTCTTTGCTTTTGAAGTTCGTTTTGCCTGCGAGCAGGTTGTTGACAAACCCGGTGCCTCCGTAAAATTGCGGGCCGAGCGCACCGTGCGTCAGGGACAAAATCCAGCCTTCCTTGGAGCCGAAGGCAAACGGCGTAATCTTGTTCTGTTTCAGCGTATCGGCCGCCTTCATCAGCTCGTCCCACGTTTTTGGCTCGGACAGGTTAAACTTTTTGAACAACGTTTTGTTATAAAAAATTTGCGTCGAGCTGTAGACCGTCGGCACGCCGTATACTTTGCCGTCCTTGCCGGTCGCGGCCATTTTCGCTTCCTTCGGAATCGCTTCGAGCCCCTTGACGCTGTCGAGCGGCTCCAGATAGTTGGCGTCGGCGAGCGCGATGCCGGCCGCATACGGCCTGAGATGGATAATGTCGGGGCCGCTGCCGGTTTGCAGCGCCGTATTCAGCACCGTGTTGTATTCGGTATTCTTGGTCGGCTTGAATTCAATCTCGATGTCGGGATTCGTCTTGTTGAACGCTTTAATGATCTTCTCATATACTTCCTTATCTTCCGTCCGCCAGCTGCCCATCGTCAGCTTGACCTTCTGGCCTTCCGTCTTCTGTCCTCCGCCGCCATTTGCCGCCGGCGCTTCCTTGGCTCCGTCCTTCGACGGGCTGCTGCAGCCCGTTGCGATGAGCGATATGACCGCAGCGAGCGCGATTGCCGATTTCATTGTCTTTGTCCCCTTCATTCTTAAGCCCTCCCTTGGATGATGATTCTCTATTTATCCTCAATGAGCGAGGTATAAACCGTTGTATGCAAAATCGGCCGCAGCTCCCGCATGATCGGACTTCGTCCGAAGTGTACCGCGTTGGTCAAGAAGACGACAATCAGCTCGTGAAACGGGTCGATCCACAGGCTCGTTCCGGTAAAGCCGGTATGTCCGAAGCTGCCGCGCGGCCAAGACGCCCCGCAAGCTGGCGCCCGTTCCTGACCGTGCCATAGTTCCCAGCCGAGCGCCCGGCCTTGATACGGATGGCGGAAGCAACCGTCGATTGACTCCCTGCTTAGCAGTCCTCCGCCGTTCGGGTCAAGCCATGCCCGGGCATACTTGCGCAGGTCACCCGCCGTTGTGAACAGTCCCGCGCTGCCGCTGACGCCTCCGAGATGATAGCTCTTCTCGTCATGGACGACTCCGTGCACATACCCGGTATCGTCGTCCAGCGGCTCCGTGGCGGCAATTCGTCCAAGCAGCTCGGGCCGCGGATTAAATGTCGAATCGACCATCCCTAGCGGGTCGAACACGTGACGGCGCGCGCATGATTCCAGCGATTGCCCGGATACGACGGCAGCGACTTCGCCGAGCAAAATCATCCCGAGGTCGCTGTACACCGCCTGCTCCCCAGGCTCCGTCACCAGCTCCTGCTTCAGCACGAGAGGAATGACGTCCCGGCGCTCCGTCCGCTTGGCGTAAGGAAGCTCGGGAGAAAGCCCGGACGTATGCATCAGCAGGTGGCGCAGCGTCACGTTCGGATGGCGGAAGCCGGTAATATACGCTTGGACGGGATCGTCCAGCCGGAGCCTTCCCTGTTCCGCCAGCGTCAAAATGACCGGCAAGGTTACCGTGACTTTCGTTAACGAAGCGACGTCGAACATTGTACGCTCGGTCACCTGACACTCGGCGGCGCCGTCGGAATAAGACCCGTAAGCTTGGCTCCATCGAACGTCAGCCCCCAGCGAGATATCCACAACGGCTCCGGGAATCGCTTTTTCCTTCACCCAGCGCCGGATTAGCCGGTCTACCGCGTTCCATTTCATTGGATCGGTCATCTCTCCATCGCCGCTCCTCTCTAAAGTCGACGTCGTTTTGTAAACGCTATCATTCACTTTATACTCATATTATAAAATATAATTTCATTTTGTAAATAGTGACATGAAATTTTATTCCCGTATAAAAAAAGCCTTACGCCTAAGCGCAAGGGATTCGATCATTGGGCATCATGAAAAATAAGCCCCAGGCTGTAGCGTGTGCCGGCTGTAATCGTACTTACGCCGTGGCGGAGCGTCGTCCGGTACATCCCGCGTGTGCCCTGCACCGGACGATGCTGCGTCGGAAAAATAAGACCGGCTCCTTGCTCCAGCGCAATCGCATGGCCTCTGGACTGCGCTCTCGGCCTTTGCTCGACCAGCAAAAATTCGCCTCCCGCATATTCCTTTTCCCGCTGATTCAAGACAAAGACGACCTGGAACGGGAAAAACACATCCCCGTACATATCTTGATGCAAGCAGTTATAGCCTCCTGCCTCATACTTCAAAAGCAGCGGCGTCGGACGGGTCTGTCCGTGCTCATGGCACCGTTCCAGAAATTGCGCCAGCTCGGGAGGGTACACGGCTTCCTGACCAAGCTGCGTCTCGTAGCTATCCCCGCATCCTACAAAAAAAGAGACCGCCCCTCGGCAAAACATTTGCCTCTGGAACGATCCCTTATCTGTACCACATTCATCTAGCCTATAGCCTGTCTATCCGCGCCCAGCCGACGGTTGGCATCAAGCCTCGCCGCCCCCGGCGGTCCGGTTCGCTTCGGCCCGGCTCGCCGCAAAGTCGGCCAGCAACCGCGCGCCGTAGCCGGTCGCGCCTGCCGGGTAATAGCCGCGCGCAGCCTTAGCTTGCACGGTGTTTGCCATGTCGATGTGCACCCAGCGCATCGTCTCGGCCACGAAGCGGCGCAGGAACAGCGCCGCTACGATCGCTCCGCCGTACGAAATCGGCGGAATGTTGTTCATGTCGGCGTAATCGCTGCGCAGCAGCTCCTCGTAGTCGTCGACCAGCGGCATCGGCCACAGCCTGTCACCGCAATGCTCGCCGATGCCCACTAGCGTCTCGACCAGCTTGCGATCGCCCCACGCCCCGGCGACGCCCAGCCCGAGCGCTTCGCCGACGTTGCCCGTCAGCGTTGCGATGTCGATTACTTCCCTTGCGCCGAGACGACCGGCGTGCAGCAGCGCATCGGCCAACACGAGGCGGCCTTCCGCGTCGGTGTTGCCGACCTGCACAGAGAGACCGTTCGGATACGTGACTACCGTGGACGGGACGAACGCCGCCGCATCGGGCATATTGTCCGCGACCGCGATCAGCGCCACGATGTTCGCCCGCAGCTCCGAGCGGCTGATCATATCCATCGCTCCAAGCACGGCGCAGGAGCCCCCCATATCGAACCGCGCGTCGCTGATATCCCGTCCGGACTTGACATTCATGCCGCCCATATCAAACGTGATGCCTTTGCCCACGAGCGCCAGCAGCGGCTGCGACGGATCGGTGCAAAACGTCAGCTCAATGAGCGCGGGCTTGTAGCGGCTTCCCTGCGCGACGGTCAATAGCCCGTTCATGCCCAGGTCCGCGAGCTCCTGCTCTCCATAGACGCGAACGTTCACCGGCCGCTCCGCAAACCGCTCCCGAACGATCTCGACGAGCGATTCCGGATGCAGCACGTTCGGAGGCTCGTTGCACAGGTCGCGCGCAAACATGGCCCCTTCCGCGCGAATGGCCGTCTGCTCCAGCGCTTCTTCGTAGGAAACCTCACTAGCGCATACAAGGTGCAGACGCTCCACCGTACGGGCTTCCTTGCGTGATTTGTATTTGTCGAACGCATACGAGCCGAGCAGCCAGCCCTCCGTCCAGGTCCGCACCGCTTCTTCCTCGGAAAGCGCGCCGTTCAGCGCCTGGACGAGTGATTCCAGCATGACGGTCGCGGTCGCGAAGCCTTCCTTATGGACCGCTCTGGCCGCATTCCCGGCCGCCTCGCGCAGCCGTTCGGCGTCGATCCTCGCTTTCGGCCCGAGTCCGACGACCAGCACGTGCGCCTCTTCGCCACGGCCGTAAAACCAAGTGACCGCGCCGCGGGCTTTCATCGCCGGCCGCAGCTCCAGCTGCGGAACCGGCTGCCCAGCGTGCTCCGGGCACAAATAAACCGTGACATCCGCCGTTTGAACGAATCCTGTCGTGATCTTCATCCTTAGCTCTCCCCATACAAGTGGCAAGCCACGTAATGGCCCGGCTCCTGCTCCTGGAACACGGGCGATTTCGTCCGGCAAACATCCGTTGCAACCGGGCAGCGGGTATGGAACCGGCAGCCGGACGGCGGGTTGACCGGGCTCGGCAGGTCGCCCTTCAGCACGATTTTCTCGCGCTTCAGCCTCGGGTCCGGCACGGGCACGGAAGAAAAGAGCGCCTGCGTATACGGATGCAGCGGCTTTTCGTAGATCGCGTCCTTATCCGCGAGCTCGACCATCGAGCCGAGATACATGACGCCGATCCGGTCGCTGATATGCTCGACGACGCTCAGATCATGGGAAATAAACAAGTACGTCAGTCCGAGCTCCTCCTGCAAATCCTGCAGCAGGTTCAGCACCTGCGACTGGATGGACACGTCGAGCGCGGATACCGGCTCGTCGGCCACGATCAGGCTCGGCTTCACGGCCAAAGCGCGGGCGATGCCGACGCGCTGGCGCTGGCCGCCGCTGAACTCGTGCGGGTAGCGCTCGCCGTGAAACGAGCTTAAGCCGACGACCTCAAGCAGGCGCTGCACGTCCTTCTCCCGCTCCGCCGCCGACATTTTCTCGTGAATGAGCAGCGGCTCGGCGATGATGTCCTTAATCTTCATGCGCGGATTAAGCGACGCATATGGGTCCTGGAACACCATCTGCATCTGCCGGCGCAGCGGACGGATGCGGGACTCGTCCAGCTTCCCGATCTCCTGCCCGTCGAACCAAATCTCGCCTTCGCTCGGCGCCAGCAGCCGTGTAATCAGGCGGCCCGTCGTCGACTTGCCGCAGCCGCTTTCGCCGACGATGCTGAACGTCTCGCCCTTGTGGATGGAGAAAGATACGTTATCCACCGCCCGCAGCAAAGCCGGCTTCCCGAACCACCCTTTCTTGATCGGAAACACTTTGCGCAGGTTTTTCACTTCCACCAGCGGTTTCGTCACGCTTTCCCTTCTCCCTTCGCGCTATCGTTCTCATAGAGCCAGCAGCGGCACTTTCGGCCGCCAGTTGTCTGTTCCAGCTGCGGCTCCCGTTCGCGGCAGATGTCCATTACCGCCGAGCAGCGGGGAGCGAACTTGCAGCCGACCGGCATGTTCGTCAAGTCCGGCACGTTGCCGGGAATCGATTCGAGCCGCCGGTGATTCTGGCGCAGCTTCGGCACCGAATGAATAAGCCCCTTCGTATACGGATGCTGCGGGTCGTCGAAAATATCCAGCACGTTCCCTTCCTCGACCACGCGTCCGGCGTACATGACGATCACGCGATCGCACATTTCGGCCACCACGCCCAAATCGTGGGTGATCAGCATGATGGACATGTCGTTCTCGTCCTTCAGCTTTTTCATCAGGTCCAAAATTTGCGCCTGGATCGTCACGTCCAGCGCGGTGGTCGGCTCGTCGGCAATGAGGAGCTGCGGGTTGCAGGACATCGCCATGGCGATCATGACCCGCTGCCTCATGCCCCCTGAGAGCTGGTGCGGATATTCGTCGATGACATCCTCGGCGCGCGGAATGCCGACCAGCTTCAGCATATGAACGGCGTGCTCCCGCGCCTTGCTTTTATCGTATTTTAAGTGCAGGCGGATCGCTTCCACAAGCTGCTTGCCGATCTTGAGCACCGGATTGAGCGACGTCATCGGCTCCTGGAAAATCATCGCGATGTCTTTGCCCCGGATCGAACGCATCTCGCTTTCGGACAGCGCGACCAGATCCTTCTCCCGAAAACGAACCGTTCCCCCGACAATGCTCCCCGGCGTGCCGTGCAGCAGCCGCATGACGGACAAGGACGTGACGCTTTTGCCGCAGCCCGATTCTCCGACCAGACCGAGCACTTCGCCTTTGTTCACATGAAAATCGACGCCGTCGATCGCGTTGACTTTGCCTTGATCCCGGGTGAACTGTGTCTTGAGGCCTTTCACGTCAAGTAGTTTTTGAGTCATTCGCGTTACTCCTGTTCTAATTCTTGATCTTCGGATCGAGCGCGTCTCTCAAACCGTCTCCCAGTATGTTGAAGGCGAGAACCGTCAGGAAAATGGCGGCTCCCGGAAAATAAACGACATGCGGCGCGATGCTGAGGTAATCGCGGCCCATGCTCAGCATGGCCCCCCAGTCCGGGTCCGAGGGCTTCGCCCCGAGGCCGAGAAAGCTCAGGCCCGATGCGGCCAAAATCGTCGTCCCGATCCGCATCGTGAAATAAACGATGAGACTCGGAACGGTTTCCGGAAAAATGTGACGGGCAATAATCCGTACGTTTTTTGCCCCGATGGAACGGGCGGCTTCCACATACAGCGACTCCTTCGTTTCCAGGGTGGCGCTGCGGATCAGCCTCGCGAACGACGGAATGCCGAAGATCGCAACGGCGACGACGACGTTCATCAGCCCTGGCCCGAGAATCGCGACAATCCCGATCGCCAGCAGCAGATCGGGGAACGAGAACATCACGTCGCTGCCCCGCATGATCAGCCGGTCAAGCCAGCCGCCGTAATAGCCGCTGATCAGCCCGAGCAGCGTGCCAATGGCCGCGCCGATCAGCACGGCGCTGAGGCCGACGGATAGCGACAGCCGGGTACCGACGAGAATGCGGCTGAAAATATCGCGGCCGTACTCGTCCGTACCGGCCAAATGCTTCGCCGACGGACCGGATAAAATGTTGTCGTAGTCCGGCACGGACGGATCGTAAGGCGCAAGCGCGGGACCGATGATTGCGACGACGACGAGCAATACGATAAACAAGCCGGCGGCGAACGCGAGCTTTTGTTTTTTCATTTTGATCCAAAAATCGCGGAGCGGACTGCTTTTCGTTAACGGAACGGCCGTGTCCGCGGAATGATCGATGACGATGTTTTGACTCATGGTGGTCCTCCTCAGTTCTGGCCCGACAGGCGAATTTTAGGATTGAGCACGCCATACAGGACGTCAACGAGCAAGTTGACCAGAATGAATTCGACGGCGAACAGCAGCAGCTCCGCTTGAATGACCGTATAATCGCGGAAGGCGATCGAATCGATCAGCAGCCGCCCGAGCCCGGGGATACTGAACACCGTCTCGACAATGACCGAGCCGCCGAGCAGAAAGCCGAACTGAAGCCCGGCCACGGTAATGACGGAGATCATCGAGTTTTTCATCGCATGCCCCCAGACGACTGCGCGCTCGTTCAAGCCTTTGGCCCGGCCGGTCCGGATATAATCCTGCTTCAGCGACTCCAGCAGCGAAGCCCGGGAGAAGCGCGCCAGCATCGACATGATGCCCGCTCCGAGCGTAATCGAAGGAAGCACGTAGCCCTGCCACGAATCGACGCCTCCGGTAGGTAGCCAGCCAAGCTGCACGGAGAACAGCTGGATAAGCAGCAGCCCGAGCCAGAACGGCGGCACCGAAATGCCCGAGACCGCGGTCAGCATGCTCAAATAGTCCGGCCAGCGGTTGCGCTTCGTCGCCGAGATGACGCCGATCACGATCCCGAATAGAAGCGCCCAGCCCATGCTGAAAATCGTCAGCCAAATCGTCGGCATCATGCGCGAGGCAAGCATTTCCGTCACCGGCAAGCCGGTTTTGAGTGAACGGCCCAGATCGCCCTGCAGCAGATGCGACATATAGATGAAATATTGCTCCCAGAGCGGCTTGTCGAGGCCGAGCTCGGCCTGAATGCGGCTGATATCTTCGAGCGTGGCTTCCTTGCCCGCGACGAGCCGCGCCGGATCGCCGGGAATCAAATGGATGAACAGAAAGACCAAGACGGAAACGATAAAAAGAATCGGAATGACGGCAACCAATCGTTTAAGCACATACTGAGCCAAGCTTTTACACTCCTCCTCTGAAAACCTGCCATTAGGCGAGATGCTGTGGTGAGCACCGCACCGGAGGACGGGTCAACACAGCATCAGGTCAGGACTTACTTCTTGATTTCGGCTTCGCGGACGTTGATCGAGCCGTCCGGATATACTTTCACGCCTTCGAGGTAGTTTTTCTTGCCGGATACGATCTGGTCGACGGCAAGGAAGACCCACGGAGCGTCTTTGTAGATTTGCGCTTGAATATCAGCGTAAACGGCTTTTTGCTCGTCAGTGTTCGACAGCTTGTTTGCCTTGGCAATCAGCTCATCTACTTTGTCGTTTTTGTAGTAAGCGGTGTTCGCTCCGTTCGGAGGGAACATTTCGCTTGCGAAAAGCGGGCGTGTCGCCGCGTCAGCGTCGGCCGAGGACGGGGACCAGCTGACGTACCACATTTGCACCTTGGATTCCTGCGGCGTTTTGGCCGAGTTGATGTCGTTGGACAGCGTGCCCTCTTCCATCGGTTTCACGTCGAGCGTGATGCCTACGGCTGCCAGCTGCTGCTGCACGAACTGCATGCCTTTGACCGTCTCCGAGTCGGAGCTGCCCCAGATTTCGGCTTTGAATCCGTTTTCCAGGCCGGCTTCCTTCAGGAGCGCTTTCGCTTTCTCCACGTTGCCGTCATACGGCGTTTGCTTCGCATAGAATTGCGTTTTGGACGACATCGTCGAGTCCAGCTTCTCGGCGAAGCCCGATTTGACGACTTTGATATAGGCGTCTTTGTTGATGGCAAAGTTGATCGCCTGACGGACGCGAACGTCGTCGAACGGTTTCTTCGTCATGTTCATCGTGATGTAGCGCGCAATCGTCGATGGCGTTTTGTCCACCGCAATGCCGTTCTTGCCGTTTACCTGCTCCACCTGCTCGGTCGGCAGCGGATAGACGAAATCGGCTTCGCCCGTTTTCAGCATCGCGACGCGGGAACCGTTCTCCGGTACCGGCTTGAAGGTAACGGTATCGACCTTCGGCAGTCCTTTTTCCCAATAATCGGCGTTTTTCTCGATCGTCATCCGGTCGCCCTGTACCCATTCCTTATACTTGAACGGGCCCGTGCCTACCGGGTGCTGGCCGATATCTTTGCCGTACTTCTCCAGCGCCTGCGGGCTGATGATCATCAGCATGGCCAGCTTGTTCAGAATCGCGGAATACGGCTGGGACAGCGTGATTTTCACCGTTTTGGCGTCGACGACTTCGGTTTTCTCCACGGTGGCGAAGCTGCGGGCCATTTTCAAGTTGTTATCCTTGTTTTTCACCCGGTCGATGTTGATTTTGACCGCTTCGGCGTTGAACGGCGTGCCGTCGTGGAACTTGATATTCTCTTTCAGCTTGAAGGTGTATACTTTCGCGTCCGGGCTCACTTCGTAAGATTCAGCCAGCACGGGCACGACCTTCATATCCTGATCGAAGCCCAGCAGACCTTGATACATCGTGCGGTAGCCGGAAATGGACAGCGTATCGGCCGCGTTATGCGGGTCCAGCGTCACGAAGTTGGCATTGACCGCAATCGTGATGCCGTTGCCTTCCTTCTTGGCTGTCGGCTGTTCGGCCGCGCCTTGCGGCTGCGGCTTGCCTGCGCCGCCGCTGCAGCCTGCAAACATCGCGCCTGCGAGCACCAGTGCCGTAAAAGTTGCGAAACGTTTTTTCATGGAAAATCCCCCCGTTTTTCATTGATTTATGCTAAAGCTTCCTGCGGGACGAACGAAACCGTTCGTCCATAAGAGGAAGATCGTTACCCTTGGGTCGGTGATGCACCTGCTTTAGAAACGGAATACGGTTTTTCTCTCGCCTACGACAATGTGGTTATCGTTTTTGATCTCCTTCGGAGCCAGCGCATACAGCCGGTCGATCGTATCGCGGTTGCCGTATCCGATCTGCTCCAGAATCGAAGCGACGATAATCGGCCACACGAGCTCAGAGCCGTCCAGCACTTTTAAGGCGAAGCTCATGCGCTCCTTTTTGAGCCCCAGGCCGTACACTCCTTTGGCGCCGCCCTTGGCGACAATGTTCGGATCGGTCAGCAGCGCGGTGCAGATAAAGTCGTGGCTCGCGATCATCTCCGGGTTCGCGTTCATATAGCCAGCGATTTTCGTAACCGCCGCTCTCGTACCGGCATCCTCTATGAGATCCGGGCAAGCCAGCTTCAGATAGGCGCGAGCGATGTTTTGGAGCGGCATCGCATAAACCGGAAAGCCGCAGCCGTCCACCCCGATGCGGATGTCTTCTTTCGGGTAGTCGGCCATTTCGGCCATCGCTTCCAGGCTGAGCTGCTGTGCCGGGTGGTCGATGCTCCAGTAGGTTTCGAGGTCGTAGCCGAGATCCTTGGACAGCGCGAGAAAACCGGAATGCTTGCCGGAGCAGTTATGGTACAGCCTGCGCTTCTCCAGATGCTCCCAGTTGCAGGCCGCACGCGGCGCTTCGTTGAGCGGGTAAGTCGGACAGCATAGGATGTCTTCTTCCTTCAGCCCGGTTTTCTCCAAAATCGATTCGAGTGCCTCGATATGATACTTTTCTCCCCGGTGCGAGGCGGCGAACAAAGCCGCTTCCTTCGGGCTCAGCTTGAATTTTTCGTCGATGCCGTTCTTCATGACCGGGATCGCCTGAAACGGCTTCGCCGCCGAACGCAAAAACGTCATATGCTGTTCGTCGCCGACGGAATACACAATCCGGCCGTTCTCGTCCATTCCGCAGACGAGGCCCATATGTACATTCTCCAGCACGCCTCCGCGGTATTCTTCCACCAATCGTTCGAAGCCCATAAGTAACTCATATCCTTTCGGCATGTGAAGTTCAAGATGTTCCGCTGCAGTTAACGGTCCGGGCATCCCGATTGCTAACGCTTTCAAGTCGGGTTCGTCCGGTCCGGAACCACGTATAATGATTCCTCGAACAAGTTCGTTTCGTTTATTTTCACCACTGATGTTAATAATAACAGCCGTTTTTTTTGCTTGTCAATAAATAATTGAATATTTCGTGAAGATAAACAGCCGTTTTCGGGATCGATTCGAAGAATACACAATTTATTTATTCCAGTGACGGTATTAATTTCTTCTCTTGTCGTTTTTGCCCTTCATATGCAAAAAAACCGCCCCTCCCCCTAGGTCGTTTGACCGGGAAGCGTGCGGTCTTTCAGGTTTGTTTCAACCGGATGGCTGTTATGCTTGCGAATTTTACTCTCCTGGCTCATCAACACCTAATAACAAATTTTGCTCGTATAAAAAAGAAGAAAGGATTTTTCCCTTCTTCTCCGCTTTCGCTTCATCTATTCGCTTATTTCATTTAACCGCCGAAGATCCGTTTCCAGCATCTCTTCCGTTACGGCGCCCTGGCTAAAAGCGGCGAGCACGCGCAGCGGCATATTCCTGACAAACTCCAGCATCATATCCGAACCGTCCTCTTCCAGCGCGCTCATCACCTTGTTCTCGCTGTACTTCCGAAGCATCTCGCGAAAGATCGGCGATAGTTGCGGATCGTCCAGCAAATCGCCTACAAGCGAGTTTCGGGTAACGGTTTTCTTTAATTTGACGCTTGATTGTACGCGAATCGTCTCTTGAAGCACAAGCTCGGCCGACGATTTTCCGATCAGGATTTCAAAATCGCCGCTTTCCACATGCCAGTCCTGCAAATCCGGATTATAGTAGGCGAATGCGCGCTTGTCCAATACAAACTCGACGGTCTTTTCCTCCCCGGGCGCCAGCTCGACCTTTTCAAACCCTTTAAGCTCTTTTTCCGGCCGGATCACGCTTGTTTCAACATCTCTCACATACAGTTGGACGATCTCTTTTCCGGGGAGTTCACCCGTATTTCGGACACGAACGCCGATGCGTACCGTCTCCGTATCCCGGATTTCCCGTTTGTCGACGGTTAGGCCGATGTATTCGAATGTCGTATAGCTCAATCCGTGCCCGAACGGGAACAGAGGCTCGATCTGCTTGGCATCATAATAGCGGTAACCGACGAACAGCCCTTCCTTGTACTCCACCTTATCCCCTTTGCCCGGGAAATTCAAATAGGAAGGATTATGACTTAGTTGTTTCGGGAACGTTTCGGCCAGCTTGCCGCACGGATTCGCATCGCCGAACAGCAAATCCGCAATAGCGCCGCCAAGCGCCTGACCGCCCAGATAGCCTTCGAGCACGCCTTTCACACGCTCAATCCAGGGCATCTCGACCGGCGCTCCGTTGCTTAAAACTACGACCACATTGCTTTGCACTTCCGCTACGGCCTCGATCAGCTTCCGGTGATTATCGGGAATCCGCAAATGCTGCCGGTCATACGCTTCGGATTCGTACCGTTCCGGCAAGCCTGCGAAAATGACCGCAGCCGTCGCTTGCGCCGCAGCCAGCTTCGCTTCCTGAAGCATTCGCTCGTCGATGTCGTCGATGTCCAATGGATAGCCTTCGGCGTATACGATGCTGGCTTCGGCTCCTGCTGTCCGGCGCATTTCTTCATAAATATCGTCCAATCGGGTTGGGTTGATGTGGGAGCTTCCGCCGCCTTGATACCTTGGACTTTTCGCCAACGCTCCAATCACGGCAATCGTCCCTTCCTTTTTCAGAGGCAGAATGCCGTCTTCATTTTTTAACAGCACCATGCTTTCGCGCGCGACGGTTCTGGCCAGCGCATGATGGGCTTCCGCATCGAACGAAGCATGTTCCTTTTTCCGGCCGACCGCTTGGAAAACAACGTTCAATATTCGTTCAACAGCCTTGTCCAGAGCTTCCTCGGACAGCTTGCCGCTCTTCACCGCGTCTACGATTTTCCGGTCGCCAAGGCCGTTGCTCGACGGCATTTCCAGCTCCAACCCGGCAGCCAATCCCTTCGCCCGGTCGTTCACGGCTCCCCAGTCGGACACGACAAAGCCTTCATGTCCCCATTCTTCCTTCAAAATATGGGTCAGCAAGTCCTCATGCTCCGAGCAATACTCGCCGTTGACCTTATTGTAGGCGCACATCACGGTCCAAGGCCGAGCCTGCTTGACTGCCCCTTCGAAGCTTGCCAAATAAATTTCCCGCAAGGTCCGTTCGTCCACGACCGCATCCACGGTCATTCTTCGATGCTCTTGGTTATTCACGGCAAAATGCTTAAGCGACGTTCCTACGCCTTGACTTTGGACGCCCTGGATATGGCAGGCTGCCATTTCTGACGATAAATACGGATCTTCCGAGAAATATTCAAAATTTCTGCCGCAAAGCGGCGAACGCTTGATGTTGGCCGCCGGCCCCAGCAGGATCGCAACGTCCTCAGCCTGACATTCTTCGCCCAATGCGATGCCGACTTGCTCCATCAGCTTACGGTCCCAAGAGCAGGCTAAGCCCGCCGCCGAAGGAAAGCAGGTCGCCGGCACACTGTCGGCAAAACCGAGGTGGTCAAGACCTCCCCGCTGCTTCCGGAGTCCGTGAGGCCCGTCCGTAAGCATGATCGACGGAATCCCCAGCCGTTCCACCGGCTTCGTTTGCCAGAAGTTCAAGCCGGAGCATAACCCGGCTTTCTCCTCTACGGTCATTTGCGAGATAAGCTGCCGTATATCTCTCTGCATTAGCATCCTCCCCTTACGTCGAATCCGATGTTATATGATAATCGTATTGAACGATTCCGGTTCAAGCTCCAAAGCATGCGTACGTGTTCCGTCACTTAGACGGAGAACCCGCGGTTCGGCGAACGGATTGGCCACGACCACCGCTTTTTGTCCGTTCGGCGCTGCAAAGGCAAGCGCATTTCCGGCCCACGGACCTTTTAGCCCGATGCGCGACGAATCCGGAGCAACGAAATGCGAGAAATGCTTCATCACAAAAAACTCGGGATTGTACACGGCCCGCTTGGCAGCAGGATCTGTCGTGATCATCGAATTTTGCTCCCAGCCCCACGTGCTTCGCCCTTTCGGCTCCAGCACCATGTTCCAATAAATATAGCTGTTTACGCCGTTCGTGAAATAATGCTGATATAAATTAAAGACATATTTTGCGTAGTCCCACGTATTCAGGCCGTCTCCGCATTCGTTTTCCGTCTGCATGTAGCGAAGCTCCGGATAGCTCTGCACGGTTCGTTGAATCGCATATTTGCCCGCCCATTGGTAACCGACGCCTTGAATATATTTGTAAGCTTCCGGATCGCTTAACACGGTATTCGCATAAGCATCGTAATCCGAAGTCGATTTGTGCAGCATTTCCTGCCACGGCTCCGGCGCATTGATCGTTCCCAGCCAAATTTCCGTATCCAGCCCGTGCTCCTCAAAGGCCGGCCCTAAATAGTCGCGGATGAACTCGCGAAGCTGCTCTCCCGTCCAAACGCACGATGGGAATTTCTGGTCGGCGACCACTTCATTTTGCACATGAATCTGGTGAATCGTAATGCCTTCCTGACGATACGCTTCCACAAACTTGACGAAATAAAGCGCATAAGCCTGCAAAATTTCCTTTTCCCAACGCAGCGTTCCATAATTGTAGGCTTTGGGAAACTTCATCCAGGTCGGCGGACTCCACGGGGAGGCAAAAAACTTTAAATCCGGATTATACGTTAATGCTTCTTTGATATACGGAATCAAATACTGACGATCCCGATCGATGGAGAAATGCTCCATAGCCAAATCTCTGTCCGTCTCATTCAGACTATACCACTCGAGCGCATAATCGCTGGCGCCGATCGGCAGACGGCAGATGCCGAGCTTCAGCTCTCCTTCGGGGTGAAATAAGGAGTGAAGCACGCGTCCCCGTTCTTCCGGAGTCAAATGGCTTAATGCCGTAAAGCCCAATTCGTTAAAGCAGCCTCCAAAGCCCTCTACCGTTTGAAATGCTTCGCCGGTAATCATAAGGTTGGCGTCGCCTCCGGCTTGACCGGAGACCTGTTTTTCCGTCCAGTAAGCGTCTTTCGTGCTTGAAATCCAGCGAATGTCGCGATTGTCCATGAAGTAAACCCTCCTATGTTCCTTCAAATTCTTAATCCGTTACCCTTTTACGGCGCCGTCCGTAATCCCTTGAATGATCCAGCGCTGGAAAATGGCAAAAAAGACGACGATCGGGATCGAAGACAAAATCAAGGATGCCAGAATCAAACCCCATTCCCTGCTGTACTTGCCGAAAAACATGTTGATCGTCAACACGAGCGTATAATTGCGGAAATCAGTAAGCAGCAGCACCGGAAGCAGGAAGTCGTTCCACAGCCAAAGCATGTTTAAGATCACAATCGTAAAGGTAATCGGCAGCAGCAGCGGAAAAATAATTGTAAAATACGTTCTGAACTCGCCACAGCCGTCGATTTGAGCCGATTCGTCCAGTTCGCGCGGAATGCCTTTCACAAATCCGTGGTACAAAAAGATAGCCATATTGATGCCCAGTCCCGCACAAACAATACCCAGCCCAAGCGGCGAACCTTGCAGCCCCAGCCCTTTGGCCATTTTTGTTAAGGTGACCATGATCGTCTGGAAAGGAATCAGCATCGAAGCGACAAACAGCATAAATACAAAATTGCTTAGTCTGCCCCGCGTCCGGGAAAGCTTATATCCGGCCAAAGAGCTGAAAAAGACGATCCCCACAATCCCCGTTACCGTGACCACGACGGTATTCCAGGCGCTTCTGAGCATGTTCGCTTTCTTGAACGCCTGAACGTAGTTGTCAAATTGCGGACTAGCGGGAAAGCTTAAGACGGAACGGTACATATCGCCAGGCGATTTCAAGGAATTGATGATCGCCATATAGATCGGGAACAGGAAGTAGACTGCCAGCAAGGATAGCACGACGAGCGATAAACCGGAATACATGCGCCTGGTCACGCTTCCACCTCCCGTTTCTTCATCACCGACACTTGAACAAGCGTAATGACCAGAATAATCAAAAAGAGGATGATCGCCTTGGCGCTGGCATAGCCGTACCGGTAGTTGCGCTGATAAGCTTCCTCCAAAATATTCATCGTGATTACCTGCGTAGCCCGGGCCGGACCTCCTCCGGTTAACGCAAAGATAAGGTCATACACTTTGAACGAGCTGTTCAAGGTCAGGAAAATGCAGATCGTCAGCGCGTGAGTAATTAAAGGCAGCGTAATGTACCGAAGCATATGATACGGCTTGGCTCCGTCGATGATCGCCGCTTCCTTCAAATGCTGCGGTATGCCCTGGATGGCGGACATATAAATGATCATCAGGGTGCCGACGCCGCCCCATACAGAGACAAGCATGATGCTCCAGAACGAGACGTTCGGGTCGCCGAGCCAGGATTGACCGAAAAATTTTAAAGCGGCATATTCGGACAAGGCGGGCATCACTTTTGTAAACACGAACACCCACATAAACGTACTGATAATGACGCTGAGCATATTGGGCATGAAAAAGATCGTTCGGAAAATTCCCTTCGCTCTTTTTTGCGACTCGATCAGTAGTGCAAGCAGCAGCGCCAGGCCGTTTTGCAGCACGACCGCAAATACGACATACTTGGCGGTAAATAAAAGCGCCGTTCTGAAGTTGGCATCGTCGCGAACGGCTTCGACGAAATTTTGCAGCCCGACGAAGCTGTAGGACTTATTTAAGCCATCCCAATTCGTGAAGCTGTAGTATGAGCCTTGCAGCACGGGAATAACCAAGAAAATAACATATAGAATAAAAGCAGGCAGCACGAACAAAATCAGAGAAATCGTTGCTTTGGACGGGCGTTTCAGCATGATGTTCAATCCCTCCTTCGGGAAGCCGCGTCACTTATTTTTTATTGGCGGCCGCGTTGGCATCCTTCCAGGTTTTATCCAGATCCTTGATGACGTCTTCTTTGGACATCTTCTTGCTGAAGTAGGCCTGCAGCGCTTTGCCCCCTTCGTCCTTAACCGCGGAAGGAATCGACGGGTCCTTGTAGGATTTCCCTTTGCTCACGTAGCTCGAAGCTTCCTCCACCCAAGGATAAGGCTTGAAGGTATGGGTTTTGGAAACCGGATTGAACTTCAGGCTTTGATAAAGCTCGTTTGACGCTTGATCGTCCAAAATATAGTTCAGCAAGTCCAACGATACCTCTTTATTTTTGCCGTTCGCTGCCATCGCCAAGGAGGTGGATACGGATACATTAATCATCGTCGCATTCGGATCGTCATTGATCGGCAGCGGCGCGACGCCGAAATCGAGCTTATCGTTGACCTTCAGGATGCTGTCGGAATCCCAAGGCCCTTGCACCCACATGGCGGCCTTGCCGCTCGCGAACTCGGCGGCCCCGTCATCGTTGCCGACTTCAAAAGCACGGTCCGTTCCGTTCGCGTTCACAAGGTCAATAATATCGAACATCTCCTTGATATCGGTGAAGCTGCCCTGCCCCTTGTTCATGCTGTCGATAAAGTCTTTGTGGCTCGAATTAACCAATCCGCCGATGGTAAGCGAAAGGAACAGCTGCGGAATCCAGCCTTCTTTATAGCTGAGAAGAAAAGGCTTGACGTTATTGTCTTTCAGCTTCTGTGCAACCGCCTTCATTTCCGAGAGCGTGGCAGGCGGCTTCAGTCCCAAATCGTTGAATATTTTTTTGTTGTAGAGATAGCCCCATTCCAGGCTTTCCATCGGAACCGCTACCACTTTATTGTCAATCGAGACGATGGGCTTGATCCCGTCGCTCAGCTTGCTTGCCAGCGGCTGGCCGGATAAATCCGACAAATAGCCGGCTTTGTAATAATCCGGAATCTCGTTTACCGCATGGATGGAAAAGATGTCCGGCACATCCCCGGTAGCCAGCCGGGTTTTCAAAATTTGCGCGGCATTCTCCGCCCCCGGATACTCGGAGTTAATCGAGACCTCGATATTTTTCTCTTTCTTTTCCTTCTCGGCAAACTGTGCAAAGTACTTGTCGAATTGATCGCGGAAACGGTCCAGGCCCCCGAGGAAAACTTTCAGCTCGACCTTTTTCGGCGCCCCCGCGGCTTGGTTCTCCTGCGCTCCCGAACCTCCGGCGTTATCGCCGCTTCCGCCCGATGAACAAGCGACTGTAGATCCCAGCATGAGAATAGCGACTGCTGTTGTAAGTGCTTTCTTCATTGTTTGTATCCTCCCTTTCTCATGATTGGCGCTTACGTGTTTAGTATAATCGGGAGTACGCCCCGGGCGCATTGGACCGGATTTGCGTCATCGACTGGACGATGTTGATATTAAGCTTGAGGCTCCTGCCGGACTTGGTTTGGGGTAATCCCGGTTACTTTTTTGAACAGGCGGTGAAAATAAGTGATATCCGAATAGCCTACGGCTTCCGCGGCGCTTTTAATGGAATTGGCCGGATCTAGCAGAAGTTGCTTTGCTTTGTCCATCCGTTTGGAAATGATGTAATCCACGACCGTCGAGCCGGTTTCCTGCTTAAACGTCCGGGACAGATGCTCCTTGCTGACGAAAAATCGGCCGGCAACCGATTCCAAGGTGATCGATTCCGCAAAGGAAACGTCGATATACTGTCTGACTTCGTCAATATCGATCCGATTCTTGCTTCTTCTCCGGTGAATCCATTCCTCCAGCACGGCAGCGTACGCGGCGGACAGCACCTCGATCCACTGCGGCAGAGACGTATCGTCCGAAACGTAAAAGTTGTTGGCGCATGCCGGAATCGCAAACGTCGCATCCGTTCCCGCCATGGACGCCAGTTCCTCCAGCAATAGGAGGAATTGCTTGTACAACGTATTGTTAAAGCCCGGCTGGAACGGTTCCCGGGCTCTCAATACTTGCTCCAATTCCTTGAACCGGCCCTGAACGGCCTCCACTTGCATGCCCTGAAAATGGCCGGAAATGATCCGCTTATACCCCGTGATGATCTTCAGCATTGGTTTGTCGAGCGGCTGCACGGTATGGAGCCCCCGGGCGATCCGCCATTCCCGGACGGCTTTCTCCAGCGCCATGTTCAGCTCTTCCGGGTGGATCGGCTTCAAAATATATTCATCGACTTTGGATCGTATGGCCTGTTTGGTATAAGAAAAATCGTCATAGCCGCTGATCACAATCTTACGGATAAACGGGTAATCCTCCGTCAGCTTCTGCAGAAGCTGGACCCCGTTCATCCCGCGCATCTTCATATCCGTAATGACAATCTCCGGGCTGATTTCATCGATGATTTTCAACGCGCTCAAGCCGTCCTCCGCTTCTTCGACCTGAACGATGCCGAAACGCGCCCAGTCGGCCAGCTGCCGAATGCTGCTCCGCGTCCAAAATTCGTCGTCAATGACGACAGCTTTCATACGGCTTCCTCCTCTCCATGCTGTAGAACGGCCGGAATGACGACTTTGACCGTCGTACCCGCTCCCGCCCTGCTATCGATGAACAATCCGTACTCTTCCCCGAAAATAAGCTTGATCCGGGAATGCACATTGCCGAGGCCCAGGCTCTCGCCCAGCTCCCGGTCTTCCGATTCGTCGTTCAACCGGCTGCGGAGCTCTTCCAGCCGCGTTTCCTCCATACCGACACCGTTATCTTCGATGCTGATTTCGATTTCATCCAACACCTTCTGCGCCGTAATCGCAATGGACCATTCCGCCATTTTCCCCTCAAGTCCGTGAACAAAACAGTTCTCGACAATGGGCTGCAGGGAGAACTTCGGAATCCGACAGGACCGGCATTCGTCATCGACATCCAGATGAATGCGGATCATGCTCTGAAAGCGCAATTTTTGAATCTGCAAATAATTACTTACGTGCTCCAGCTCATCTGCGACCGTGACCAAGTCCGACTTCATTCGGATCGTGTAGCGGAACAAATCGCTAATCGCGCGGACATGCTCGTAAATTTCGGGTACGTTCCGCGAGATGGCGATACCGCCTATGGCTTGCAGCGCATTTTGCAGAAAATGCGGATTGATCTGCGCCTGCATCGCTTTCAGCTGCGCCGTCCGCTTCTCGATCTTGCTTTTGTATTCGATCTGGATCAGCTCTTTGATTCTTTGAAGCATGGAATTAAACCGCCGCTCCAGCGTGCCGATTTCATCGCTGCGTATGTCGCTGACGCTGACGTCGAAGTTTTGGAACTCCACCGCTTTCATCGATTTCGTCAGCCGGATGATCGGTTTTGTCGTGTAATAGGCGGTCAAGATCGAGGCCAAGATCGCCAGCACAATAAATATAACAGCGGTGAAGAAGCTGAAGCTCAGCGTGGACGAAGCGCCTTTCGTCAAATAATTCATCGGAATAAACTTAACAATCCGGAGTTGATCCGATACGGCAGGCTGGTAAAAGATTAACCCCTGCTTCAGCTCCATGTGTCCGGGCCCGTCCGAATTCGCGGCAGCCTCCTTCAATACTTCGCTGGGCAGAGCCTCCTGCTGCGAACTCGCATAAGGGTTATACATCATATTTCCTTGATTGTCCAAAATCATCACTTGGCTGTTCGGTTCGGAATGGATCATGTCCAGCACGCTGTTCATCATATTCCAACGGACATCCAGCGATATCCCGCCAAGAACCTCCCGATTCTCAAACCGGTTCATCGTGCGTACCAGAGTAAAATTATTGTGTGCCGCTTTCACTACCCTGTTAACGCTTTCAAACGATTGATCCAAATCTCCCCAATTTCCGAAGGGAGCATGAAGCTGCCCGGTTGAACCCACCGCATCTTTATCGACGACGAATAAACGGTGCTTGGACTTCAAATAAAGCGAAATCCGCACGATATTTTTATTATTGGCGATATATAAGGATCTCAGCTTCTCTTGAATATAGGAGTCCGCCGCATCCGGGCTATTCACGCCGCTGTCCGATCCCCCGTTCCCGTTTGGAAACAGGTTATGGTCAAGCAGAAGGGAATAGCTCACCGCTTGCAGCTGATCGAATTTTTCATCCAAATATTTGGCCGCCCAGTCCATTCTGGATTCGTTGGAGCGGATCACTTCCAGGCTCAAAGATTGCTTGGTCGTATTCGCCGCAAAAAGGGTGACCAGGATTAGCGGCATAATCGCAATGGTCACCATCAAGAGCATTAGCTTGTACCTCAGGCTCTTCTGAAAACGATGGAAGAGTCGCTTCATCATGGCGCCGGCCTCCCATAAAATCAAATGTTCGCCTTTATTGTAGCAGATTCAGTACGCACCGGCAGCAAAGCGATAAAATTTGTTTATCGATCCATAGTTTTCCTAGCTGAAAAAGGGCAGGTCGAATGCCAATTCGTCCGCCCTTTTTTTGCAGTTGAATGATGCTTTGGTTACCGGTAAGCCTGTAATCTCTGATTCAAGTCCCGGGTGCTTGCGTAAACCGATTGATAAATTCCGAATAAGTCCTGATACACCGCCGCACGTTTCGGTTCCGGCTCGAATTGCCGTTCGTAGCCGACGAACCGGTCAGCGCACTCCGCTATGCTTCCGAACCAGCCGCAGCCGACCGCGGCAAGCATGGCCGCTCCTAAAGCGGGGCCCTGCTCGCTAGTCAGCTTCACGACCGGAGCTTGGAAAATATCCGCCTGCATTTGCAGCCAAACCTCATTTTTGGACCCGCCGCCGATGGAGACGATCGTCCCTACTTCGACTCCCGCTTCCCTCAACATCCCGACCGACTCCTGAAGGGAGAACGTAATCCCCTCCATCACCGCCCGAACCAAGTGTTCGCGCCGATGCGAGCCATCCAGCCCGATAAAGCTGCCTCTGATCACCGAATCCGCATGAGGCGTACGCTCCCCGACGAGATACGGCGTAAATAACAGCCCTCCCGACCCGGCCGGCACCTCGGAAACCTGCGCTGAAAAAGCATCGTAGCTTTCCCCCCCAGGCGCTATCGTTTTCTTGAGCCAATCCAGACTGTATCCCGCCGCAAGCGTGACGCCCATCGCATAATAGCCGCCCGGCTGCGAGTGGTTAAAGAAGTGGATGTTCCCTGCGAAATCTTTCTCCTGATCCTCGTAGGACAAGATGACCCCCGAGGTTCCAATGCTGCATAAAGCGTCGCCCTTCCTTAAAATACCGGCCCCGACCGCGCCGCACGCATTATCGCCTCCTCCCGCATACACCTTCGTATCGGGTGAAAGCCCCGTCCGGGCCGCGATTTCCGGCAGCAAGCAGCCGACGAACTCCAGCGATTCCGCAAGCTGCGGACACAGGCTCATGTCGATGCCGAAAGTGTCGCAAATCTCCCGGCTCCATTGCTTCCCGATCACATCGAGCAGCAGCGTACCGGCTGCATCGGAAATATCCATATGCCGCTTGCCTGTCAGACGATAGCGCAAATAATCTTTGGGAAGCAGGAACACCGCCGCTTTGCGGAATACCTCCGGTTCATGCTCCTGAACCCACATGATTTTCGGGAGCGTAAAGCCTTCCAAGGCGGGATTTTTCGTAATGTGATAAAGTCCGGGCCCAAGCTTGCTTTCGATCGTTCTGCACTGCGCCGTCGTTCTCGTGTCGTTCCACAGAATCGCCGGCCGAAGAACCTGCCCCTGCTCATCCAGCAGCACCAGGCCATGCATTTGTCCCGAAAAACTGATCCCTTCGATATCTCCGGGCGCCACCCCCGACTCCTGCACCAACGCGCGCAAACCGTCCACGGTTTGGGTTACCCATGCCTCCGGCTCCTGCTCGCTGTAGCCGGGCTGCACGTGCTGCAGCGGATAGCTCCGAGACGTCTCGCAGCGCACCTTCCCTTCCTGATCGACAAGAAGAGCTTTTACGGAGCCAGTGCCTAAATCGATCCCTATAACATATTTCATACCCTATCCTCCCCAAGGAGTGATCGTTCGCCCCGCTTATACGGAAAAGATATACTCGTTCAGTTCGGCTTTGATCCGCTCCAGTCTGCCGGATTTGTTGCCAATCGTCTGGTTGCCGAGCGCATACTCCTCCAATTGGCGGAAATCCGCTTTGCCCGATACGATGTCGAGGCCGATGCCGCTCTTAAAGCTGCTGTAACGCTCATCCGTAATCTTCTCAAAAAAGCGGGCCTCCATCAATTTTGCCGCCACCTTCAAGCCTTTGGCAAACGTATCCATTCCCGCGATATGCGCATGAAACAAATCTTCCGGCTCGAACGACGATCTTCTGACCTTCGCGTCGAAGTTCACGCCGCCCGATCCGAGACCTCCGTTGCTCAAAATTTCATACATCGCAAGAGTAACCGCATACAGATCGGTCGGGAATTCATCCGTATCCCAGCCAACCAGCAGATCGCCCTGGTTCGCGTCGATAGAACCGAGCATGCCATGCAAACGGGCCACACGCAGCTCATGCTCGAAGGTGTGTCCGGCGAGCGTCGCGTGGTTCGCTTCGAGATTCAGCTTAAAATGATCCTGCAGCCCGTATTTTTGCAGGAAAGCAATGGTGGTCGCAGCATCAAAATCATACTGGTGCTTCGTTGGCTCCTTCGGCTTCGGCTCGATCAAAAATTGCCCCGTAAAGCCGATTTCTTTCGCGTAAGCGACAGCCATATGATAAAATCTCGCCAAATTGTCGAGTTCAAGCTCCATATCCGTATTAAGCAGCGATTCGTATCCTTCGCGTCCGCCCCAAAAGACGTAATTTTCCGCACCCAGCTCTACCGCCGTTTCCAGCCCTTTTTTCACCTGCGCCGCCGCGTACGCGTACACGTCCGCACTGGAGGCCGTTGCCGAGCCATGAACGAATCGCGGGTTCGTGAACATATTGGCCGTGTTCCACAGCAGCTTTACGCCGCTCGCTTTCATATGCTCTTGGATGGAGGCCACAATCACATCCAGATTGCGGTTCGTTTCTTTCAGTGAATCGCCTTCGGGCGCAATATCCCGGTCATGGAAGCAAAAATAAGGGGCGCCGATCTTCTCGAAAAATTCAAAGGCTGCTTCGACGCGTACCTTCGCCAAGTCCAACCCGGTGTAGTTCGCCCAAGGACGGATGGCCGCATCGGCGCCGAACGGATCGCTGCCACCGCCCGTCAAGGTATGCCAGTAGGCTACGGCAAAGCGAAGGTGCTCCTCTTGCGTTTTGCCAAGCACAAGTTCCGCTTGGTTGTAATGCTTGAACGCCAGCGGATTTTTGGAATCTTTCCCCTCGTACTGAATCTTGCTGACCGTATTGAAATAACTCATATCGATTCCTCCCTATGTTGAAAAAATGACTTAGTCTCATGTTAGCATCGGAAACTTTGTTTGTCTAGTAGACAAAGTAAGTCCACCTTTTATTTTTTGCAATCCGTGTTATGATAAAGAAAAAGCACCGACAATAGCAGGCTTTGGAGGATGGCATGAAAATCACCGGCGATTTGCAATTGATGAAAAAAATAAACAAATACCTTGTTCTGGATACGATCCGCCACCATTATCCGATTTCCAGAGCGGACATTTCCGTGAAAACCGGTTTAAACAAAACGACGGTGTCTTCCCTCGTCACCGAATTGATCGACAGCCACTTTGTGACCGAAATCGGGCTTGGCGAATCCAGCGGCGGAAGAAAACCGATGATGCTGCTGTTTAACCAGCGGGCCGGTTACGCGATTGGCGTCGATCTCGGCGTGAATTATATTTTGGCGATGGTCACCGATTTAGGCGGAACCGTCGTCAAGGAGAAAAAAATCGAAATGACCGATTTGAGCGTGGAGACGGTGACGGAGAAGCTCAAGAAATGCATTCATTCGCTCATCAAGAAAACGCCTGCGTCTCCCTACGGCGTGATTGGAATCGGTGTCGGCGTACCGGGTCTGGTCGACGATCAAGGACATGTGCTGTCCGCCCCCAATCTCGGATGGGCGGATGTTCCCCTCCAAGATATGCTAGAGCGGGAATTCAATCTCCCGATCGCCATCGATAACGAAGCGAACGTCGGCGCTTTGGGCGAGAAGGAATTCGGCGCCGGACGCTCCGTCTCGAATATGATTTACCTCAGCGTCGGGATCGGGATCGGCGCGGGGATTATTTTGAACGATGCCTTGTATCGGGGAGTTTCCGGCTTCTCCGGCGAAGTGGGGCATATGACCCTGGCGCAAGACGGGCCCCTCTGCGGGTGCGGCAGCCGCGGGTGCTGGGAAACGTTCGCCTCGGAGAAGGCGCTCCTCCACCAAGCGAAATCCCTTCAGCTCGTTGACGAAGAAAATCAGGTCGCCGAGGCGATCGACAAAATCAATTTGAACACTTTGCTGAGCCTGGCCAAGCGGGGAAATCGTCCGGTCCTCGATTTATTTGCGAGCACGGGACATTGGCTGGGGGCAGGCATCACGAATCTGGTGAATGTGTTTAATCCCGAGCTCATTGTGATTGGGAACCGTATGTCCTTGGCATCCGAATGGATGGCAGATTCCATCCGTGAAACGTTGAATTCGCAAAGTCTCTCGTTCCACCGCCAAAAAATGAACGTCGTTTACGCACAGCTGGGCATGAATTCCTCGGCTGCCGGCGCCGCATCGATTGCGATCAACCGCTTCTTTTCGGCTATGAAGGCTTTGTCGGATTAAGGGTTAGCCCCCTCTGCAAGAAAAAGGCCACTCCCCCGCCGATTGTCGACGGTAGGAATGGCCCTCTTTTGCGTGAGCATCATTTCATTATTTCGTGCTTGTCCGTTTTTCTGTCTTATTTTCAATCCTATAACCGTGATGGGTCGAAGCTTCTTCCACATCGCCGTAAGCCCAGTGGCTCGAAGGCACATCCGACCAGGAAGGCGTGTCAACGCCTGTCAGCGGTCCGCGGTTCTGCAGACGGTTGAAGATCGTTATGACCTCTGCGCGAGTCGTGTTTGTCTTAGGCCGGAAGGTTCCGTCCGGATACCCTGACAAAATACCCGCTTGACCGGCCGCATTGATTTCCCCGCGTGCCCAGCTGTCGGCAATATCCGCAAAGACATCCTTCTCGCTGCCCTGCAAATGCTTGAGACGAGCGACGATTCCCGCCATTTCTTCCCGGGTGATCGGTTGATTCGGCTTGAACGTACCGTCCGGGTATCCGTTCATATAGCCGGCTTTTGTGACGGCGGCAACTTCGGCCGCGCCCCAATCCGCGCTTGTCAGATCCGAATAAATCGCGGCCGGCGAGTCCGATTTGGAGAGGCGATACAGCCGGTAAAGCATAGCTGCTACTTCCTGGCGGGTAACGTTCCTTTCCGGCTTAAAGGTGCCGTCCGGATACCCTTCCACGTACTTCTCATGCTCGCCTGCTTGTTTGGAGGAATCGCCCGATGCGCCTGACGGGATCGTTACGGTAAGAGATTGTACAGCTCCGGTTTCGACTCCGTTCACCACCGCTTTGATCGTAAACGGATGATCGCCCTTGGTTAATCCGGTTACCTTGTAGCTGGTGGAGGTAACGCCGGATGCAATAAGTTTACCGTTATCATAAATGTTATATGAGCTCGCGCCGCCGAATCCGTTCCAGTTCAACGTGACGCCCGTGCTTGTTACATCGCTTGTCGTGACCGAAGGCGTTACGATTACGCCGCCATAGCTTGGGCCGGAGCCGGAGCTTGTGCTTGGAATTGCACTCATCGAGAAGCTAAGAGATACCAGGTCTTGACCTACATGGATAATTCCGTCCCGGACATAGCTGTCCGCGCCGTTAACGGCCGGAACGTTCGGCTTGGCTTCCAATGAACTGTAGGAGCTATAGTCGGGCTTGGTTGCCGTAATATAGTAGTCCCCGTCCGGGAATACCATCCAGGCATATTCTCCCGCCTGATTCGTTACTTGCGGGTTGTGGTTTTGATTTGGCGCAAAATCGGGCAGTTCAGGCAATTGAACCAACGTATTCGGAGTACGGCCTTTTTGCTTGTTCAGCTCCGTATCCGCCCAATACAAATTCATCGTAACGCCGCTAATCGGTTGGCCCGTTGCTGTATCCTTCACGACCCCGTACGGGTCGATCAACGAGTAGACTACCCCCATCTCCCCGTTCTGGCTTACCTTCACGAGCGCGGATGGTCCGGCAAGCATCGTTCCGTCCTTAGCTTTAATTTGATACGAAACGACATATTGTCCCTGAGGAACATCGCTGATATCAAAGCTTCCATTGGAATCCAGCGCCATCTGAGTCACAAACGCATTCCCGTTGGTCCCTTTCACCAGTACCGATACATTTCCTTTGCCGAAGACGCTCTCGACGGTCGGTTGGGTATTGCTTGAGGAACGGGTGGAAACAAACAGCTGGCCGCTAATTTTATTGGAAGAGACGATCGTTTCGCCCGTGCCGTTCAGCTGATCCACATGTACCGTTTGCTTTTTGGTTAACTGGACGGTCTGATTTCCCACTTTAACGGATGCGGTAATATCCACTATATAATCGTAATTGCCGCGAGGTACCGAAATTTGATAGGAGCCGTCCGGCCCCGTCGTCACCGTAGAGCTGAAGTCCGTAATGCCGTCTTGGTTGAAGTCGGCCGAGACCGAAACGTTAGTCCCCGCTATAGGTTGACCTGTGACTTGATCGATCAAGATTCCCTTAATCGAAGACGGCATATAACGAATGTCAATCCCTTTTTGAACCGTTAAACCGGTCATCGGATCGGTTGCAGACGCCGTAATGACTTCGCGCACAGGAGTCGTGCTCCGAATATCCGGCGCTGTAAAGGTAAGCGACGCAACTCCGTTAGCATCCGTAACAGCCGTAACATCGCCTTCACCTCCGTGGCCGAAATGGAAGACGACCGGTTTTCCGGCTACCGGCAAACCGTTAAGCATCGCTACAATGGCAGAGAGCGTCACTTGCGATTTTCCGTCGCCGACTACGCTGCTTGGCGATGTATTCAAGGTTAGCTTGATCTGCGGCGAAGCACTTTGAACAACGATTGTTTCCGTCAAGGTTTTACCGTCATACGAAATCGTGATGGTCGCCGTACCGGGAGCTTTGGCGGTAATGACCCCGTGCGAATCTACCGTCGCAATGGAAGGGTCCGAGCTTTGGTAAACCGCCTTGCCGGTCACATCCTGAATACTCTCGTCCAGGTAGACCGCCTGAATTTTCGTCTGATGCGTATCTCCCGCCGCCAATGTGAAGCTTGATTGATCGGCCTGAAGTTCTCTTAATGTCGACGTTGTAACATCCGAACCTCCGGAAGCTGACGATTCAATGCCATTGCTAACCGCTGTCACGGTAAAGCGATGCTCCGTTCCGGCAGTCAGTCCGGTTGCCGTATAGGTGGTTCCGGTCACGCCGGAGGCGATCAGCCGGCCGTTTTCATAAATATTATAGGTTTGTGCGCCAGGCACGGCATTCCAGGTCAAGGTCGCGCCCGTGGAGGTGACATCGCTTATCGAGACTCCTGTTGGCGCACCCAGCGTTACGGTTACCTCCGTTTGGGCGCTGCCATTGCCATAAACCGCTTGAATTACCGTAGTGCCTGCTCCGGCCGCGGTTACAAGCCCGTCTGCATTCACCGTTGCAACCCTGGAATTCATGGATTGATACGAAGCATAAGGAGTGACGTCCGTACGATAGCCGTCCGAGTATACGTAGCTCACCACGGTTTGGTGCGTTTCTCCCACTGGTAACGTATAGCCTGCGCTATCCAGACTCAGTCCGGCGAAAACAGGAAGCGTCACGCGATTCGAAAAGGCCGATTCAAGCCCGTTTTTGACTGCCGTGACCGTAAAGCTATTGAACGTGCCCTGCGCAAGTCCGCTTACATTGAAAGCGGGTCCCGTTACATTGGATGCATACAGAACGCCGTTCTTATACACTTTGTAGTAGGAAGCGCCGGGAACCGGGTTCCAGCTCAGGGTCGAGGCCGTTTGGGCCGTTGCGCCCGTTTTCAACCCGGTAGGCGGGGCCGGGATCGAAACGGTTACATAAGCGCCGCCAACGGCGACAGCCGTTATATTGCCCGCGACGGGTCTGCCGCCGAAATCCAGGATCGCTTGACCTTGGCCCTGGTTATCCGATGTCAGCGTAGACACGGGATTGCCGTTTGCATCCGTAAGCATGCCTTGTGTGGATGAAACGGTGATTGGCGCATCCGAAACGGGATTGCCGTCGACATCGTATACCGTTGCGGTAACACTCATTTTTCCGGGTTCGCCTGTCGGCGTTGTGTTCAACATAACCGTTGTCGGCGCTTGCTTGTACACGACATCCGGTTGGTTGACATCGATAGGATCGAGTCGGTTTGTGAAATACCAGGATAAAATATCATGATTTTCCCACGACGAGCCCGTCGAAGCGGTAAAACCGGCATACACGCTGCTCTTGCCAGTGAATATGGCTCCTAAATCAATACCGGAGGCATCGATTTGCCGAACGGCCGTAGAGCGGTTGTTCGTGTTGTTGGTGTAGACTCTCATCGTTTTATTTATCCCATCGTAATCGATCCAGGCGTAATGAATGTTGCCATCTTTCATATCCATCTGGTTTTTGGGAATGGCCTTGTACCAGGTCGGATTTGTATTAGCAACGTTCCCGTTTTGGGCCAGCCCGATATAGTTATCGCTTGGATCGTTATGCTGGCCGGTATAGGTTTTATTATCGAACGTATCGAACTTTACCGCAAAGCTGGGTTGAATGCCCCCATATCCAATGCCGTCCCCCACGGAACCCGCATTGCTTGACTTCGTCTGGATAGCAAAAGTAAAGCCGTCAGCTCCGTCCGGGAAGGTATCGTTAGGATCCCCGGAAGGGTCACTGATACGGAAAGCAAAGGAGGTGCTAAAAGAGAAATTATTCGTACTGTAAATCAAGGACTTGTTAAAGGCGGAGCCAAATACTCCGAACGTGGTTTTCGTCAAACGGAGCACCTTATTGTTGACTTGCGGCGTATTGTCAAAGTAGGCAGACGCTTGACCGTTCATGGAAAGAAGATTCGTTTGATTCGGATTGTTAAAATTATCGTACTTAAAGGTGAGCCATTTCGTAACCGGCGTTTGACCGCTGGCGCTGTCCGCATAGACCTTTACGGAAAAGGGCTGGATCATGGCCAGAATCATGCAGATGATGACCACCCATGCGGTCACTTTATTATTGCGTCTTATGTAGTCGAACACGAAGCTTATCCCCCTTATTTCATGTTTAGCCATCAAACTTCAACATCTTAAGTCGGCGCAATCGATTTCAGATACACGGCATGGAATTGTTCCCCTTCCTTACAACCATAGACTCAGGACTTTTACCCTATTCATGTTTTTATTATATCGACGTTCGCTTACAAAACGCTTACAAATCGGATTCAAGTCATGGTTCCGATGATTTTTTATTACAAAATCATCGTTTTTTCGACAAACTCCTTTATAATGATGATATCCATCGATACTTCCATTCGGAGAGACACGCCTATGAAGGTTTTGCAAAAAAATTCGCTTTATATCATTTTGTTTGCGATTGTCAGTTTCTTGCTTCTCTATTACGGTACGATATTTTTCGGCCAAAACAAGGAATCGGCCCCGCAAATTCAAAATGGCGTGCTTGACCTGTCCAACTGGGATTTTGACAAAAGCGGGCCCGTGAAGCTGGACGGTCCTTGGGAGCTTTATTGGGGAACACTCCTGGAGCCCGGGCAAGCCGCTGTCCCGACCGGCGTTTTTCCGATTTTATCCTACTGGTCCGGCAGCTTGAACCATACTCCGCTGCAGGCCAAAGGCATGGCGACCTATAAGCTGCATGTTAAGGTCAAGCCTTCGCCTTCAATGGTCTACGGCATCAGAGTCGTTAGCGTCCAAATGTCCAGCGCCTTGTATGTGAACGGTCTAAAACTGGGGAACAGCGGCACGCCCGGACCTTCGAGAAGCGAGTACAGCCCGAAGAACAAGCCCTACATTGCCTACTTCCCTCTGGAAGGGGATACGGCGAACATTATGATTCATGCCGCGAATTATGATTTTATCCAAGGCGGCGTCGCCTCCAGTCTTTATTTTGGAAGCGCCAAGCAGATTAATCGCATCGACAAGCTTTTCACCGGCATCGGCATTGCGCTCGAAGTCTCAATTTTGCTGCTCGGCATTTATCACTTGGGCACTTATGTCACCCGAAAAAAAGAGAAGGGCTTCCTCTATTTCGGGATCTACTGCATTTCCTCGGCGATCAGCTTTGCGGGCTTAGGCGATAAACCGTTAATGCAAATTTTTGACGGATTCCCTTTTGCGCTTATTCACAAAATTCAAGGGATTTCCATGCATACTTCGATACTGGCCTTGACCTTATTCATAAAGCATGTTTGCTCCGAGCAGGTCCCGCGGTGGTTGGTGAAAAGCGTGTTGACCATCTACGGCATTTATTCGGTTTATTTCATTCTGGTCCCTTTCCGGGTTTATTCTTATACCACCTTTGTCATGAGCGCCCTGCAGATCGTTATTTATTTCATCATCATCTGGTTGTTGTCCGCGGCGTATATGCAGGGCAACTACGGCAGCTTCAGCAAGCGGAGCCTGCTGATCCTGATTTTGGCCTTCTGTGCGCTGCTGATTTGCATCCTGGATGCTTCCTTTTATCTACTGCGAATCGTTCCTAAAAACTTTTTGTTCGATTTTTGCGCCATGTCGTTCGTATTATTAATTTCCTTTATGCTTGCATCCCGGTTCTCCGAAGCTTATCAAACGATAGAAAAAATGACCCGCAAGCTTAGCGAAAACGACCGGCTCAAGGACGAGTTTCTGATCAATACCACCCATGAGTTTCAAACTCCGCTCAACGGCATCATCAACATCTCCCAGTCTCTGCTCGAAGGAGCCGCAGGGGATGTGAACGAGAAGCAGAAGGAAAACCTGTCCACGATCGTGGCCGTGTCACAGCGGCTATCTATGCTCGTTCACGATATTCTGGATCTGGAGCGGATCAAAAGAAATGAAATCCATCTGCAAACGTCCGCGGTCGATGTGAAAGTACTGATTTCGATCATTATGGATATGTTCAACTATTTGATTTCCGGAAAAAAAGTCAGCCTCATTCAAGATATCCCCGACAACCTGCCTCCGGTGCGTGCGGATGAAAATCGGCTTTGGCAAGTCGTTTACAATGTCGTCGGAAATGCCGTCAAGTTTACCGAACAAGGCGCCGTTACCGTATCCGCCCGTTATCTAAACGGACATGTGGAAATCTCCATAGAGGATACCGGCATGGGGATACCGCCGCACAGACAGCAGCGCATTGCGGAGTCGTTCGATCGAGCGGATTGCCATATCCCGGAGGCCTATGGCGGCATGGGGCTTGGCCTCTCCATTTCCGGCAAGCTGGTTCAGTTGATGGGGGGAGAGCTTCGTTTGGACTGGTCCGAAGAAGGAAGGGGCTCCCGCTTCCTATTTCATTTACCGGCCGCCGGACCCTTTCGGCTGCAACGGGAGGGGAACACCGCCAGTTTTCGTCTGACCCCGAGCGCCGCGGGCGAAGCCGAACCGGAAACGACGGGCAGGAAATTTACCATCCTGGCTGTGGACGACGAGCCGTCCAACCTGCAGGTGCTTTCGGTCCTATTTGCCGGAGAAGCTTACCGGATGCTGAAAACAACCAGCCCTCGGGAGGCGCTTCAGCTCCTGCAAACCTCCGGCACAATCGATCTTGTCCTGCTGGATGTCATGATGCCGAATTTGTCAGGGTATGAGGTATGCCGGGAAATTCGCAGACAATATACGCTATTCGACCTCCCGATTGTGATTCTGACGGCCCGCAATACCCCCAGCGAGGTGGCGGCGGGCTTTGAAGCGGGGGCCAACGATTTCATTATTAAGCCTTTTAACTCTTGGGAGGTTCGGGCAAGGGTCAATACCCTGCTGCAGCTGAAGCAATCCGTACAGGATGCCCTTGCTTCGGAAATGGCGTTCCTGCAATCCCAGATCAAGCCGCATTTTTTGTTCAATTCCTTGAATGCGATTTTGTCGTTTTGCCGTACGGATAGCGCCCGGGCCGAGCAATTAATCTCCCATCTGAGCGTTTATTTACGAAGATGCTTCGATATCCCGGGTACGGAAGCCTTCGTCACCTTGGAATCAGAGCTTCAGCTTGTCCAAGCTTACGTCGAGATTGAAAAGGCGAGATTCGAGGAGCGGTTGACGGTGGTCTACGATATTGACCCCGGGCTGCTGCAAACACGGCTTCTGCCCCTCACCATCCAGCCTTTGGTGGAAAACGCGATCCGGCATGGCATTATGAAGAAAGAAAACGGGGGCGTCGTGAGACTTACCGTTAAAGCCGCCGCCGGTTTGGCGCACGTGGAGGTATGGGACAATGGGGTCGGAATCCCGGGCGGCAAGCTGGCTGCGCTGATTGAAAAAAATCATGCGCGCGAAACCGGCGGAGTCGGATTGCCGAATATTCACAGAAGATTGATCAATTGGCTGGGAAACGGCCTGCAGATTGAAAGTGCAGAAGAAGAATGGACCAAAGTTTCCTTTTATACAAAATAAAACGATTCAAAAACGAAGGGGTCGGCTATGTTAAGAACTATCCTGATTGATGACGAAAAACCTTCATTAATTTGGCTAAGCCGAATCATCGAGGAACGAAAGGAACTGGAGATCGTAGGCTCCTTCACCAGAGTCTCCGAGCTGTTGGAATCTTTTGCGGACCTCCGGCCGGAGCTGGTTTTTCTGGACATTGAAATGCCGGGCGTCCATGGCATCGAGCTGGCCTCCCGTTTGACGGAGCTGGATGAGGACATCGAAATTGTGTTTGTTACCGCCTACCAGCAATATGCTCTGGAGGCTTTTCGGGTCAACGCGACGGACTATTTGCTCAAGCCGGTGCAACCCGAGGACTTGCATCGGACGGTGGAAAGGTTGATGAAAAGAAAGAGACCTGCCGTGCGGAAGCCGGAGTCCGGCAGCCCCGGAATTCACTGTTTTGGCCAGTTTGAAGTCTATACCGCCTTGAATCCGGCCGAGCCGATCCGGTTCCCGACAGCCAAAACAGAGGAGCTTCTTGCCTTTTTTTTGGTTCACGCGGGGGTGAATATTTCCAAGTGGACGCTGTGCGAAAGCTTGTGGCCCGGCTTCACGCCTGAAAAGGCCGAGCAAAATCTGCATACCACGGTCTTTCGTTTGAAAAAGACGCTAAAGCATTACGACATGCCTGTCACGATTCATTCGCAGCGAGGGGTTTACCGTTTCGAGACGGGCATGCGCTGCGATTATTTGGAATTCGACCGTCAGCTTAAGCCGTATTCCATGGACAACATGCTGCCGGAACAAATGAAAACCATCATTCCGTTATTTCAAGGCCCTTTGTTCGGCGGCAAAGACTATCCATGGTGTGAAGCGGAGAAAGAACGAGTTTACAGCGCAGCGATCGACCTGTCGAAAAGGCTGACCTCGCATTATTTATCCCTGGGCGAAGCCGACAAGTCCATCGAGCTTTTGAAACATATGATGGCCGTTGGGCCCTTTCATGAAGACGTTCATGTGCTTCTGCTTAGCGCCTTTCTTCACCTGAAGGATCGCACCGCTTTCATTACGCATTATGATAAATTCGCCAATCTATTAAGAGCCGAGCTGGATATCGAGCCCGGCCCCGCCGCCAAAGAGCTGCAAAGACAAATGCTTCTAAGCTCACGCGAACCTGACGGATCTGAAAATTAACGGTGTCTCGGTAGACGGCTTCACACCGAATACATTGGAGTATTCGCTGAACATTCCGAATAGCATGACGAATGTGCCTTGGCTTCAAAGCGGATTCAGGTACTTTGCGGGGATCCCCGAAATTAAACCTTCTATGATCCCCTGCATGCCAACGCCCAATCGATCAGCAACAAAGTATTGTTTTAGCCCCCAAGCCGCAAAGAATATCGAAGAATTAGTTTAACACACGTAACCCCTCCGTCCTTATCAAATAAAGCAATGCTGACATAAGATGAATTTCCGTCTAAATACTTGGTGAATTTTTTCAAAAAGGCATAGTGGTCTGCCAACAAGGCAAGCTATTATCGTGTTTATCTCTTCGCCTTATAAAACTCATGATACAGCTTCATTAGAGCTCTTTTCTCAATCCTTGACACATAACTTCGCGATATGCCTAACTCCTTCGCAATTTCCCGCTGTGTACGCTCCTCTCCGCCATGCTCTAGTCCGAACCGCCCTACAACGACTTCTTTTTCGCGGTCGTCGAGAATATCCAGATTTTTGTAAATCTTGCTCTTCTCGATCTTGAGTTGTACCTTATCCACCACCTCGTCGGAGTCCGTGCCGAGGATATCTATTAGAGTAATCTCATTTCCCTCCTTGTCCGTACCGATCGGGTCGTGCAGAGATACGTCCTTACGCGTCTTTTTCAGCGATCGAAGATGCATCAGAATCTCGTTCTCGATACACCGCGCCGCGAAGGTCGCAAGCTTGGTCCCTTTGTCGGGGGAGAACGATTCAATCGCTTTGATCAAACCGATCGTACCGATGGAGATCAAGTCCTCCAGATCCTCCCCCGTATTGTCGAATTTCTTGACGATGTGCGCGACAAGCCGAAGGTTATGCTCGATGAGCACATTGCGCGAGCGTTGATTGCCTTGGGCCATCAGCTTCAAATGTTTGTCTTCTTCATCCTCCGCCAAGGGCTGGGGAAACGCGTTGTTTTTTACGTAGGAAACGAGTAAAGTAAGCTGTTTAATAAATAAAGCTACGGCACTGAATAATCCGGGCATTCCAGCCACCCCCTAAGGTGTTTGCCGATCAACGGTCTCGAAAGTTTTCGCGCAAAGATTAGTATTAGTGTATGTAGGCGGCAGCCCGGAAGTGCCTGTATATAAAATTTACACCTGAATCCGTGACGTTTGTTTCTCCTGTTTGAACATGTGGAATGTCACAATCAATAGAGATTCGCCCAGTGAACTCGGACTACGGCGCAGGGGGCAAGGTCTATTTTGAAGATAAATGAATCGTCACCGCGCTAAAAGCATGGTATGGTTAAAGTACGCGTTTAATGGACAGGCAGGACACAAAAGATGACCGGAAAAATAGACAATCTGGAGCTGCTCCTTCGCGGAAAGGCTTTGCTGCATAAGCTCAGTCCGGGGGACCCGCTCTGCCGCATGTGGATCGAGATTTCGCTACGGCTTGAGGCGCTGCCGCCCTATCCATTTCGCACGGAGCCAAATGCCATGCTGGGGCATTCCAACTATGCGCCCCGATGCCGCGAGCAGGACGCCCGCTTCCAGCTACGCAAGGCGTCGTTCTTATCCTCGGATCTTGAGCACGGATTTGATCCGTCCTACGATCGGGTGGAGGATTACAATCAGTTGGATTCGGTCGCGGCGCTGCAGGGGCATCTGGCGGTGCTCGGGGTCCGGCTGGAGGATTTTACCGAGGCCTCGAATGTAGAGGAGTATCCTTTGTAACGTGTCATGTGTCCTGAAGGGATACGATTAGGTAGATCGTCAAGATAAGTCATAAGACTATGTTGATTCTAAAAGAGCCTGTTCAAAAAGCCTCTTATCGATTTGAAGACGGGAGCATAACCAGGCAAATGAGATGACAGTATTGGAAATGAAGGGGATAGTCACTTCCTCGGTACAGCTTCATTTTCAGTCCGGAGGTAGGACAGCAGTTCAAGCTGCAAGTCCATGAAAATGCACCTCGCGCTGTTGGTTTAATGGTAGTGTGGTACTTCCATTTTACCATTTTTTGCACAGGTGCATTTTTTGTTTTTTATCCCATATTTTGAGCTTCTTGAACAGGCTCTTAAACGCCTTTGTTGAACGCCTCTTAATGAACAGTTTGGGTATAAGTCGTCTCTTGTTTAAAAGAATATGTCAACAAGTAGTACAGTTCCGAAAGCAATGAAGGAAAGCATCGTTTCAAGTACCGTCCATGTTTTAAAAGTTTCTTTAACTGAAAGTCCAAGATATTCTTTTACCATCCAGAAGCCAGCGTCGTTGACATGGGAGAACATAAGAGAGCCCGCACCGGTGGCGATAACTAACAGTTCCAGATTGACGCCGGACATATGCTCGATAATCGGGGATACGATACCTGCCGCGGTCGTCAAAGCAACCGTTGCCGAGCCTGTCGCAATCCGGATCAAACCAGCAACGAGGAAGGCGAGAACCAAAGGAGATAGCGACAAATGTTGCGCCATTTCGGCGATCGACGTACCGACACCGCTCTCAATCAAAATTTGTTTGAAGCCGCCGCCCGCGCCGATGATCAGAATGATTGAAGCTACTGGCAGCAAGCATTCGTGCGCTAACTTGTTGATAACCTTTTTGTTCATTCCTTGGCGATAACCAAGGAAGAAAAATGCCGCAAAACACGAGATGAGCAGTGCAATAACTGAATTTCCAATAAATGTTAGAAACTTCATCAAGCCAGCTGGCATCGGTAGGAACGGTGCAATAACCGCCATGACCATCAGCACGACCGGCAGCAAAATGACGAAGAAGGAAATACCCGTGCTTGGCAATTTATCCGGCGCAACATTTTCACTAAGCAGTTCCGGCTCCCCTTCGGGTACAACGCGCTTGCTTACCCACTTGGCGAACAACGGCCCTGCGATAATTGCTGCCGGCAAACCAATGATCAAAGAGTAGATCAATACTTTTCCGATATCGGCATTATAGATGCCAATCGCTGTCATCGCACCCGGATGCGGCGGGACAAGACCATGTACGATCGATAAGCCAGCGATCACCGGAAGTCCGATCAACAAAATGCTTTTTTTGGTCGATTTATAGATCGTAATGACTAAAGGCAGTAGCATAACGATCCCCACATCGAAAAACACCGGGATTCCGATAATAAAACCTGATAGCAGCATAGCCCAAGGTAATTTCTTCTCACCAAACACGCGGATGAAGAAATTGGCTACCTGGTTGCCTGCGCCGGAATCCGACATCATTTTACCGAGAATCGTACCTAAAGCCAAGATGCCGACCAAATGTCCCAATACGGCGCCGACACCGGTCTCATAAGCTGTGACGATCTTGTCCACCGATAATCCGGACATAATCGCCAGAAACAAGCTCGCCACCGTCAAGCTAATAAATGCATGCCACTTCCACCAGGCTACGCCCAGAATCACAATTACAATCGCCAGCACAGTGATCAGTAGGAGATACATTGTCATGGTTATTCCTCTTTTCTATATGTGAAGTAAGCGATTTCATGTAAACCGAGGAAATACGGGTTCCGTGGTTCCTAGACGTCGTAATTTACGACATACCGATGCATGTCCGTATTGTAATACCCATGGCTGTACTCAATTAGTTCGCCTTTCTCATCGTACGAAAAACGTAATCTATTTAACAGAGGCGTTCCTTTCTTGACTTGCAAAGCCTTCTCTACATGGGAAGGTGCTGGCCCTACAGCAAACTCGTCGCGGTACTTCTCCAGGTTGACTTCCTGCTCTTCAAGTAAGTCGTATAACGATTGTGCATTCAGATCCGACAGATCGATCGTTGCCACCCGCATCGTAAAATAATGTGTGTAATGGATATATGGCACGTCATTCAGGTGATAGAGTCTTTCGATCCGGAGGCAGTTCTCCCCAAATAACTGGTAAGGCTCCGACCCTTCTTCATTACTGACGATTTCCGCAAGGACCAGCTGCTTGCGGATTCCATGCCCCTCTTCGACCAGAACTTCCGTGAATCGTTTCCACCTGGAAAGCTTAGAAGCGGAGGTATTCCGGATGACCTTCGTCCCTTTACCGCTAGCTTTTTCTAGATATCCTTCCTGCACCAGCTCATTGATCGCGTTACGAACCGTAATTTTGCTGACGTTAAACTCCTGTTCGAGCTGCGGCTCCGAGGGGATATTCGTCCCCATCGGATATATGCCGTGTAAAATGCGGTCCTTCACAATGTTCATAATTTGCAAATATAACGGTCTCTGCTTGTGAGACAAGCTCATGCGTACGCCACTACCTTTCTACATCACTTACTCTTTCCGTCATTGCGCGAAAAATCTCACCCACTGACGACATCGGCGTATCACCTACGATCGTATGCGCCAGTATGCTTGCAGCAGCAGCAAAGTCGACCGTTTGTCGAGGTGAAAACTGCTCGATTTCCCCATGTATGATACCGCTCGTATAGGCATCGCCTGCACCTATTCTGTCATAGACGGAAAAAGTGAGTAGGTCAGAAAAGGTGAAGACTTGGTCCTTGTAAATAAAACCTCTCAAGGAATGTGTATTGTCCCCGTTTATAAAACGATGCGTGCCTGCGATAACCGAAATTCGATACTTCCTTGCCACGTCCGGGATTAGGTCCATGAGCTGCTCTTCACGTTCACATTTATCCGTAGGCATGCCCAGGGTCAGTATCGCGTCTTTTTCATTCATCATCACAATGTCCGCGAGCTCCAGCATTTCCTCGTAATGCGGCTTCGCTTTAGCGTAACCACCATCCCGCCAGTGGGCCGGACGATAGTTACAATCGAAAACGACGGTGCCACCGTTCGCTTTGACCGCCCTGGCCAAAGATTTCATATGCTGCCGAACGTTATCGTTCATCGCCAATGTGATGCCGCAGAAATGAATCATATCAATGCTTTTTGCAATTTGGTCAAAATCATAAGTGCCTTCTGGCGCCGTATTGAAACTGCTCGCCTGCCGATTGGTGTAAGTAACACGGCTGGGCCGCGCTCCAAAACCGTTTTCAAGGAAATACATACCCAAGTGCTCGCCTCCGCGGCTAAGAAGGGACTGGGAAATACCTAACTTTCGCAAATAGCTTTCCGCCGCATCCCCCAGCGGATTCGAAGGCAGTCTGGAGATCAGGTATCCCTCATGTCCAAAGCGCGACAACGCTGAGCTGACGTTAACGCCTGTTCCGGAGAACGAGTATTTCAAACTATCGGCTTGGGACAAAAGTTCATACCCAGGTACCTGCAAGCGCATCATCACTTCTCCAAAAGCCGCTATACGCTTAGCCATGTCGATCAACCAATCTTTTCATGACCTTAAGTAATTCCCTTACATCTTGAACTTTAGTTTTGCCCGTCGTTTTGTCGATAATCGATGAGTACACGTGAGGAATGACTTGCGGTACTTTGGCTTCGAGCGCAATACGCAAAATGGCTTCGAAGTTCTCCTTATCGATACCGCCGGTCGGTTCCAGGGCAAATCCTTCTTCTCCACATGCTTCGGCGACGGCATGAAGCTCATCTTCGCATTGCAAGCCGTTCATCGGAAAATATTTCAAAGCGTTGCCGCCCATGTCGCGTATAAGTGCAATTGCTGATTTAACAGGTACGATCGCATGCTCAGCCTGTGCCGCGCTTACCGGTCCCGTTGAAATATTCACATAGCCGACTCGGCCGGTTGGCGATACCAAGCTGTTGATCCAGCTGTCTTGTCCGCCCAAATTCGCGCGCGTGGCTCCAACTGCAGGGAACACCTGGTTGATGTGGCTGCCAGGGTAATGCTTGGCAATCTCGGCAACAACGGCTGCCTGACGATTATCACCGGCGCCTAAGCCGATTGACACAGCTTCGTCAATCGCCCGGCCGTATTGTTTCATTGCGGCTACAGCCGTTTCAACGGTCGGGTAGTCTTTAGACAGAACGCCGACTAGAACAAAACCTTCCGCTGCTTCGAATACTTCCTTGGCGTTTTCAACACTGTTAGCTAGAACGTTTAGTGCTGCACGACCTTTGTATAAACGTTTTGCAATGTTGGACATATTAGTTACCTCCTGCTAGTTTCCGTATTTGTGCCGCGATAACCTCAATGTCATCGCCTTGAAGCGGACGCGGATCGATGTCAAAGTACCCTTGTCTGACGCCATAATCCCGGGTATAGATCGCAATCTCACCGTTTTTAAGTCCAGCGACGATATCCTTGGCCGTTGTACCGGCATGTGCCGGATCGATTTGAACGCGTGCTCGAAAAATGGCGCGTCCTGCTTCGTCCTGAACGATCGTTACTTTGATGCCTGCCATTTCGTTTAGCGGCATTAAAGTTTGCAAGGCCTCTTTTTCCTGCTCGCTCTTATCATGTTTGACGCCGTACTCGTCGAGCGCTTGAAGCAAGCCGAAAGACGTTTCTTTACCGACTTTCATGCTACGTCCGATGCCATGCAGCTGCACTTTGACCCATTCGATATATTGGCGCTTGCCGCCGACAATCCCTGAGGTTGGACCTTCGATCGCTTTCGATCCGCTGTAGATGGCAAGGTCGGCGTATTTTACGTATTTCTGAATATCTTCTTCAGCTGCAGCATCGACGATAAGCGGCACTCGGTTTCGCTGCGCAATCTCCCATGCTTCTTCAACGGAGATCATGTTTTTTTGAACGGCGTGATGAGATTTCACGTACAAAATAGCCGCCGTGTTTTCCGAAATCGCATCTTCGATATGCTCGGCTTTGCCTTCGTTGGCGTATCCGACCTCAACGAGCTTACCTCCGCCTAAATAAACCATCGTTTCAACCGGAGCGCCGTATTGGACGTTGTGACCTTTTAGGATGATGATTTCATTTTTGGCAATGGGCTCCTGATGAAGCCGTTCGCTTTTACGGCGATTGCCTTGCGTGACAATACCCGCGACGGACAATGCGATGCCGCTCGATGCCGAATTGACGATCACCGCTGCTTCGGATCCTAGAATTCGCGCCACATAGTCACCTGCTTTGTCGACCAGATCGGCAATTTCCACATAGCTTTGGCCGCCGTGCTTCATGGCCTCCATCACGGTATCTGACGGAGCCGATACGCCTAGAATACTCATTCGGCCGCTGGCATTAATCACGCGTTTAAGTCCGTATTTAGCATTCAATGAAACTGCCATTTGCAAACACTCCCTTGGTTTCGATTCTTCGTTCGCCCATGCGCATATCACCTTCGGAATCTATGAGAGCCGTCGGTTCTTCTTCTATCGTGAATATGGTCAGGTTGGCCTTATCTCCGACCTGAATGCGGCCGAGTTCAGGCCTTTTCAACCAATCTGCCGCATGCGTGGTGACCGTGGCGATGACTTCTTCCAGCGAATAGCCTAGATAAAGGAATTTAGAAAGGACGTGGGCCATGCTGTAGACCGGTCCATTAAGCCTGTTACCGCGATAAATGTCCGTGCTGATCGTTTGAAGCTCGATACCGTGCCTTTTGGCGGCTTCCGCCGCTTTAAAAGAGAAGCTTCTCGTACCGTGGCCAACATCCAGATGCACGCCCCTGGCGACGGCGTCTTTGAGTACTTGAAGCGGCTTCCCTTCGCCATCGAAAAGATTATTGGCCTTTCCATTCAAATAATGCGTGATGACGTCGCTCCGTTCGAGCAGTGGAACGATCTCCTCAATATCCGGCGGGCCGGACCCAATATGGACCATGATTGGTAAAGATGTTTCGCGAGACAGGCCACGAGCGATGAGTAACGGTTCTATACCGCTCTCCCCCACGACGCTGTTACTGATTCTCGCCTTCAGTCCGACGATTAGATCTTTGTGCGCGCCCACCGCCTGCACGGCTTGTTCGCGATCGATCCACGCCAAATTAGACAACTCATCTATTCTTAGCAAACCGATCCGGGATATGTTCAAAAATGCGAACAAATTCGTCTGCGCCCGCTCACGGCTTGCTGCCAAATCCGCTATCCGATCGGCCCCGCAGCTTCCGGCATCAACTATCGTCGTCACGCCCTGCTTGACGCCGATCTCGTCGATTTCGTCGCCATAAGGGTCGAATTCTGGAAACGCGTGAACGTGCATATCAATCCATCCGCTCGATACATAGGCTCCCGGATACTCGATAAGACGATCACCTCGCCCTCTGCCGGCAGCCTCGATCTGGACAATCACGCCATTCTCGATGACGATATCAACCTTGTCACCGCCGACACGTTGTACATTTTTGATTACAGCCCGTTCTTTCATACAGTTCACCTCGTATCTCAATTTTAAGCGCTTACACTAGGGTTGTATTGATACTTTAATTCACTATAACGTTATAATGTTATATTAGCAAAAAATATTGATGTTTTAAAGTATAACGTTATATTGTTTGTTGTCTAATTTGTGTCAGTTGTTAAAGGAATAAAAAGGCGTCGCTTTTGTCTTTCTTCTTACAGTGTTATCAATGTAACTTACCTAGCAAATTTATCCGATTGACATTCTGTCCGTAAAAAATAAAAAAACAAGGCTATGTTAAACCTTGTTTTTGCAATTCGATGATTGCGAACAGTCGTTCTATAGTAAAGGTAATTAGAATGACCGTAATTTACTTTGTAAGACATGCTCATTCGCACTATACAGCTGAGTACAATCGCCCACTTTCCGACAAAGGGTTAGAGGATAGGGATCGTGTGACAAAACTATTCGAAAATAAAATTTTTCCAGTTAATTGAAAAGACGCCACAGGAGCCGATAAGTTCATTTGACGACTTTTCAAATATAGCGAAGATAAACTCCTCTTTTTCGCCACTAATACTTTGAAAGTATGAAGCATGATCCTCAAAGGTACATCAGCTACCTTTGTGTTTTCAATCGCATCCATGCTGATCATTCTTTTCCACATTGCATCAAGGATGTTCATTTACAGGGACGGTGTTGCACCGTATTAGCGCAATGCGATATAAATTTCCGCTTGTCCGTTGTTCGGATCGATATTCGGCCCATAATACTCAAAATCGCCCGTGAACGCCCGATCAGTGCCGGGTTGTTGCGACCATTGCCAAATATCGGCCCAAGCCCGCTGCACCATCTCTATAATCGGCCCCCGCTCCGTCACGAATACGGCATATTTGGCAGCGGGAACAGTAAACGTCTTTACGATATCGGGATATTGGTCCTGCAATGGTTCTCGAACGTGTACGCCGACCATTACTTCATATTGTCCGGCAACTCCCTGTTCATAGTTGAAGTAGCAGCTGTAATGGCCGTTCTGCTGTATTTGGATACCCAGTTGACCGCCAATATCAGTTGAGTGAAACTGCTCAAACAGCTTGCCAATTTTCCCTTGCCCGCTTAATTCGGCCTCATTTGTCGTGACAACGCTAATTCCGGCCAGCGTGAAGGACGGACGCTCCTCGACACGGGCAGGTTCGACTTGTTTCGGGACAGACGCATCTCCGGTTTGACTAAGTTGTGCTTTTGATTGAAATTGGTCTTGTTTCATCACTAATCCTTCTCCTTTAATTGGAATAAGACTAGTATAAAACAACTAACCTGACAGCTATCTGTCAGGTTAAATGACCACTTCTATACATTTTCGCAACTTCCTCCGCACGGCTGGCGATGATCTCTCTCAGATGTGGGGGTTCAAGAACCTCCGCATGATATCCCAGGCTAAGTATAAAACTGTACAACCATTCATCTTCCGGATATGCTTTCTTTACTTGCCAGCTGCCGTCATCAACTGGCGATAACGCCTCAATCCCAAACCATTCCTCCGCCAAATAACGAGATTCGGCACGGAATCGCAAGACGAACTCGGTCGCCTGAGACGGCTCGGTCGGGCTCTGGTCTGCAGAGCGATCTTGCTTCGGCAGCTCTCGGCGAATGAATGTCCTCCCATCGGCTATCTCCAGCTCTTTCATCCTCTTTAATTTGAATAATCTGAACTGCTCTTTCTCCTGGCAGTAGGCTTTCAAGTACCATTGTTTTCCTTTCATAATAAGCATATGAGGCTCAACGATTCGATGAGATACTTCGCCTTTCGCATTGGAGTAGGTGAATTCCGCTATATGGCAGCTATCTACCGCTTCCTTTAACTGCTGCAGTTTAGGCTGCAGCCTTTCGTTGCCGTCCCATGGCGAGTAGTCGATCAGGACACGGCTCGTCATATGCCGGAATTCTTCGGAGTATGCGGGCGGGACAACGCTATTAATTTTCTCCATTAACCGCAGATGCTGCTCGTTGCCGAACGAGGTCGAGATGCTGCGAAGGGCGGTGACGATGGCAGCAAGCTCGTCGTTGGTCAGCACATTGCGATCCAAGCGGTAACCTTCCGCCAAACCGATGCCGCCGTTGTTTCCCTGGTAGGTAACAACGGGGATGCCGGCCACATTTATCGCTTCGATATCCCGGTATATCGTCCGTACGGACACCTCGAACCGCTCAGCGAGCTCCTTGGCTTGCACCATGCGGCGGTTCAGCAGCAAGATGATGATAGATAAGAGCCTTTCCAATTTCACAGTGGTTGACCTCCTTTACGTTGGATAAGCAAGCTTGTTCGCGATTGCTATTGCTTATTCATGAGAATTCTCTGAAATTAATTCATGCTCGCTACGATTACCGCAATAACGTCATCGACGTTTACGCTAATTGGCCTTTGCGATTTCAGCCAGCGTTCGACCGCCTCCCGAGAAAAGAGACATTCCCCCCGAAGGGAGAATGTCTCCGAATGGCAAAACTTCTTGCATCGTTTTAATCCATTTTTTTAAAAAACACTTTTAGAGATAAATATAAAGTCGAACTTAGAAGAGTTATCCCAACGACATTCCAAATTAGTTCCATAGAAACACCGTCCAATTTTAATTCATGAATCTATCATACTACTTTTGGAATTATTTGTCGAACTCCATGGGTATTCTAGACCAATATAAATTTAATTCTTACCGTCTTTTCGACTAAAATATGGACCACACCAACCTGTTTCATGCGTTTTTACATAAGTCCAATTAAACTCTTGATCAACAACATAAATATCAGTTTCGTTAGCGAAGTCCTCGGCGTTTATCATTGATGCATTTTCGAGAATCAACGCATAATCCAAACGTTGATAAAACACATAACAAGAGTCCTTTGGGACATTATGAAATGCGGTTTCTGCTTCATCCTCTGTAAGACAATCCTTCTTCTCATAGCTAAATAAGTGCCATAAATAGCCACAAGCACCGTCAACATCATGAAGATAAATTGCTTCCTTTTCTTCATGACTAAGATGATTAGCGAAGTGAGATTCCCATTGATTACGTAGATATTCTCCCCATTTAGGGTTTTTCCTTACGCTGACATTTTTACTTTGTAACAAATCAATCAAATCCATTTTAGCTCCTCCATAATCCATTAAATGAACAACCTATTTTTGAACTAAGCATTTCACCAAATGACCTGTTTCAATTTTAAATAGGCACACGCTTACTTGATACAATAGTCGATATCGCAACTTTATTGATTAGGGCATCCTTCCCATTCACTTCTAGAATCATTGTATAGTTATCATGAAACTTAATTACCCCGCTCATCTGAACCCCATTCTTGGTGATTAAGGTGACTGGTATCTTTTGTTCAGTTAATGTGTTCAAGAAATAGCTCTGAACAGCTTCATTTGATTTCACTTTGTTCATTGGAATATCCCTTTCTACATTTAGGATTCCATGTTATTTTATCATGGTTGGTTATATTTTCCAAATGATCGAAAATTGCAATCCCCGCCCTCGTAATCAAAAAAAGCGCGGTCAAAGCCTCTTTCAATCGGATTACCGATCCTGGATTTAAATATAATATATTCTACATTTGTAATATATTATTAAATAATGTAAAATAAATCTTGAAATCGTTTTCCAAAAATCTATTCTACAATGAGAGGTGTATCGGTACATGTCCAAAAAACCATGGTTAATGTCAGCAGTTCTCGGCACTTTTGTCATCGGATCGTTTTGCCCGTTCTCTCCTCTTTACTCCGTCTCGCATGCGGAGAAATCGCAGATTGCAAGCTTGGAAGACTATGACGATATCCAAAGGCCGAGCGACATAGAAATCGCCGGGCAGGAAGAAGAACAACTGTCCGTGATCTCGACAACTTATAATCCGTCCAAATTTTTAACCCTGTTCGACCGAAAGAAGATCGTGCAAAATTTTCGTTCCATGGATAAAGTTTTCCCGAGCCGAACGATCCGGCATGATAAACAAAATGTGTTCCGGTTCAAAAAAGATCTCCGCAAGCTTCCTAATTTTACTTATACGTATAACGGACAAGCCCGAAAATTTAAAGATTTGCTTGCACGCACCGGTACAACGGGTCTTCTTATCATAAAAGATGACAAAATATTGGTGGAAAAATATTACCTTGGCAATTCCCCGAAATCGTTGAATACGTCCTGGTCCGTATCGAAAGCGTTCGTATCCGCCTTAATCGGGATAGCCCTGGACGAAGGGGCAATTCGAAGCGTAAACGATCCGATCACCGATTACTTGCCGGAGCTGAGTCAATCGGGGTATAACAGCGTAACGATTCAAAACATTTTGAACATGGCCTCCGGCGTAAAATATCCCGATTTTGAAGAGCCTTACCGAAGCGAATGGTACAAAGAGCTATTTGTGGATCAAAAGCCGTTCAACGGCCAAATGACCACCCTCCCCTCCGCTGCCGCGCCAGGGACGTTTGCCTATAAGGGATCGGATACGCAAGTTCTGAGCACGCTCCTGCTCAAAGTTACCGGAAAGCATCCTGCCGACTATTTGGAAGAAAAAATATGGAAGCCGTTAGGCATGGAAAGCCACGCTTATTGGAATACGGATTTGCACGGAGACGAGCTAGCCTTCGCCTTTCTCAACGCAACTCTGCGTGATTACGCGAAGTTCGGCCGTCTATATTTAAAGAACGGCAATTGGAACGGCAAACAACTCATATCCGAAGCATGGGTGAAAGAGACCTATGTCGGCAGTCCGGGCATGCCGTTTTATAAGCATCAGTGGTGGCTGCCCGGCGGCCGCGGTGAAATTATGGCCAGCGGCATCTATGGGCAATCGATTTATGTGAACCAGAACGAAAACATCGTGATCGTAAAGACCAGCGTCAACACGCAGGCCCATGAAACAGCCGAAGAAGGGGCAGCTTTCCGGGAAGCCATAAACCAATTAAAGAAAAAATGAACCCCACATCCTCCTAAACGCACTGCTGCAGAATCGAAAAGGAACGGCCCGGTCTTTAAATGACTGGGCCGCCCCTTTTTTGTTCGCTTCTCTGCATGCCGTTTTACGAATGCGAGAGGAAAGCATCCGTCCGTTCGGCAATTTGATCTACGATCTGTTTGAGCACGGATACGTTGTGTTCCAAATATCCGGCATCGAGCAGCTCTTCATGGTCTCCCGCCGCTTCATATTCCGCATAGCTCTTCAGCGTGGCCGTCTTCCATGACATTCTCTCTCTGTCGGCTGCGGCAAGCTCGGCCACGGAACTGCCGGCGATCAAAGCATGAACATTGGCGCGGACCGCCCCTGTGTTAACGAGCTCGTTCCTGTACTTCAAGTAAGCATACATTTTATTTTTAACTTGCTCGCGGATCGCCTCCGTAAAAATATAATGTTTGGGGTCCGAATACTTTTCCAACGCTTGGTTGACCCCTTCCACCATTTTCTCATGCGAGGATTCGAACCTGTCGGTTTTTCTGAAAGAATCGATCATGACAATATCCGACACTTCGTACCCTCGGCTCTCCAGCGCTTTGGCCACCTCAAAGGCCAGGTTGCCTCCGAGCGAATACCCCAGTAGAACGTAAGGTCCTTTCTCTTGGGTACCCGTCATAGCATCGATGTAATAATTCAGCAAGTCTTCGCCCTCATAGCGGTCTCCGGCAAATTCCATCCCATAGACGATGCAATGGTTCTCCAGTTGCTTGGCCATTTCGTAATACCCGAGACTGTTGCCGACCAAGGGCGGGAAGCTGAAGACGCGAACGGGACCATTCTCGTTCAACCGGATCGTTCCGCTATCGCCTTTGCCATAGTCGTGCTCAAACTTGGATTTCAAAAGCTCCAGGGCCATTTCTTCGATTGTCGGCGCTTGGAACACCGTATGGAGCGGAAGCTTGATGTCCAGGCTCGAATCAATGCTGCGAGCCAACTGTAGTATCTTCAAAGAGTGCCCGCCGAGATCAAAGAAATTGTCTTTGATTCCAACGTTCTCAACCTCCAGCACTTCCTTCCAGATTTGTGCCAACCGAGCTTCCATGGACGTGCGCGGCGCGACAAACTCCGCTCCTCCCGGAGTACTTCCCTCCGGCGCGGGCAGCGCGTTGCGGTCGACCTTACCGTTCGGGGTCAGCGGTATGCGTTCCAGTTGGATAAAATAGGACGGAATCATATACCCCGGCAAGTGTGCGGCTAAAGCCCCTCGGAGCTCTCCCGCGGCGAATGGCCGGTCGGCTACGAAATACGCGCATAAATACTTGTGCCCCTGGCCGTCCTCGCGTGCCGTCACGATGGCTTCTCGAACGGACGCAATGTTTAGGAGCTGCGCCTCTACCTCGCCGAGCTCAATACGGTAGCCGCGAATTTTTACTTGATGGTCGATTCGGCCTAAATACTCTATGTTCCCATCCGGGAGCCAGCGTGCCAAGTCTCCCGTTCGGTACATCCGCTCCCCTGCCACAAATGGATCAGCCGTAAACTTCTCCGCTGTTAATTCCGGACGGTTTAAGTAGCCTCTTGCCACCTGTACCCCGGCGATGCACAGCTCGCCCGCCACACCGACCGGCTGCAGCTGCTCCGTGCCTTCCTTCAAGATATACAGCCGTGTATTGTGCACCGGCTTGCCGATTGGAATCACTGCATAGGACTCATCCGGCTCGCAATCGAAGTACGACACGTCCACCGTTGCTTCCGTCGGTCCGTACAGATTGATCAGCCGCGTCCGGTTCACCCGGCCGATCGCCTCTTGGAAGCGGGCCACGTGCTGCGGCGGCAGCGCCTCTCCACTGGCGAATACATGGCGCAGGCTGGACGTTTGTTCCGTGACCGTTGGCTCCGGCTGCTGCTCCGCGTAATCCAGGAACGCATGAAGCATGGCCGGTACAAAGTGCATCGTGGTCACGCCATAACGGCTGATCGCCTCCAACATAAGCTCCGGATTTTTCTCTTCGCCCGGCGTCAACAGGCAGACGCTTGAGCCGGCTATCGCCCACCAGAACAGCTCCCACACCGACACGTCGAACGTAAAGGTCGTTTTTTGCAGAATCACGTCCGCCTCGCCAATCGGGTAGCGCTCATGCATCCACAGGATACGATTGAGTACGGAATGATGCTCGATCGCCGCGCCTTTCGGTTTGCCGGTCGAGCCCGACGTATAGATCACGTAAGCCATATCGCGCGGACCGGAACCAAGAGGCAGATTCGTCGCATCTTCGGCGTAAACCGCCTCCTCGTTCAAATCAAGAACTCGGCCTTCCAGCTCCGACGGCACGCGGTCCAGGAAGCGGCTCTGTGTCAGCAGCAACCGGGCTCCGGAATCTTCGACGATATAGCGGATACGCTCCGCCGGATACTCCGGATCGATGGGCACGTAAGCGCCGCCCGCCTTCAGAATCGCGTAGATGCCGACAATCATCTCCAGCGAGCGGTCGACCATGATCGCTACAGGCACATCCGCGCCAACGCCTTCAGCGCGCAGCGTCCGCGCCAGACGGTTCGCCCGCTCGTTCAGCTCGCGGTATGTCAGCCGCTCGTCCTCGAACAGCACCGCTATCCGCTCCGGCGTACGTTCGGCCTGCTCCTCGAACAGCTGATGAACGGCCTTGTCCTTCGGATAATCTGCCCGGGCTTCGCCCCATACTTCGAGCATCTGCGCTTTTTCCTGCGTCGTTACGATCTCCAACTCGTTCACAAGCATTTCCGGATTGCCGGCGGCCTGCTCAAGCATATGAATCAGGTGCCCCCGAATCCGCTCGACGTTTGCCCGGTCATGAGCGAGCGCGTTGTACCGGAAGCAAACCTTGATCGTTTCGCCCGGCATGACGATCAGGTTAAAATCATAATTCGTCTGCTCGAACATATGGACGTTGCTGATCTCAAACGGCTCCCGGTCGTCGCTTCCCGCTTGCTCTATCTGCTGTTCCACGGGATAGTTTTCAAATATCATAATGTGTGAAATTAAATTCATTTTCTGTCCGGAATGCGCTTGAATCTCGTACAGCGGATACGTATCGTACGCATGCGACGCCAAGGCCTGCTCTTGGTTCCGCTTCAAAACGTCGGCAAAAGTTTGGTCCTCATCCGTCTGCACACGTACCGGAACGGTGTTGATAAACAGCCCAATCATCCGCTCAATCCCCGGTATTTCCTCCGGTCTTCCCGATACAACGCTGCCGAATACAACGTCCCGGCTGCCATTGTATCTTTGCAGGATAATCCCCCACGCCACTTGCATCAAGGTATTCACCGTCACCTGATGTTTTTTCGCCGCTTGATGGATTTTGCGGGTCAAGTCCGTGCCCAAGTCCCCAATAAGCTGCTCCAGCACATAGCCTTCTGTCTGGGTTGCGGCGGAGGTTTTAGGAAGTAGTGTACGTTGCTCGTATCCCGCCAAATAATCCCGCCAGTACGCAGCCGCTTTTTGGCGGTCTTGCCGTTCCAGCCATTCCATATAGCGGCGAAACGGCGACACCTCGGCAAATACCGGAGGCCGCTGCTTCAGCATCGCAAAATAAGCGCCGAACACTTCATTGGTAATCAGCGGCAAGCACCACCCGTCCATCACAATGTGATGGAAGCTCCAAACGAAGCGGTACGCTTCGTCGCCGGTACGCAGTATCGCTACGCGGATTAGCGCATCCTTCGCGAGATCAAACCCTCTCGCCTTGTCTTTGTCGACAAAAGCTGCGATATACCGCTCGCGCTCCGCTTTTTCCATGCTGCGAAGATCTTCCGTCCATACCTCGCTCCGCTTCGTTCTGAAAACAATCTGCAGCGGGTCTTTCTGCCATACGCTGTAGAAATTGGTCCGAAGCGTCTCATGCCGCTGCGTCAGCAGCTCCAGACTTTCCGCGAACAACCGCGTGTCCAAGCTTCCCGACAGCTCGAATACCGCTTGCTGGAAGTATGCTCTTGAGTCCGGCTCCATGAGATGGTGGAACATCATGCCTTTTTGCATCGGAGTCATCTCGTATATGTTTTCGATTTCGCCCGTATCCTGCGTATGTTCCACGATCCAATCCAGTTCTTCCACAGTCAGCCCCTTGAACAGGACATCGCTTGGCGTCAACTCCGGCCGCTCTTTTCCGACGCAATGCGCGAGCACTTCCTGCAGGCTTTCCTTAAGCAAGGCGGCCAAACGCTCCATCGTTTCTTTGCGGTACACCTTGGCATGGTAACGGACGTCCAGCACAAGCACGCCGGCCATAATCGTCCCGCTCACGCTCAGCGGATGCTTGAACGCGCTGCTTTCGCTCACCGATACCCCACTGGAATATGGCGAGATCCGGATCACGCCCTGCTCCAGGTCATGATCGAATTGGCCCAGGTAGTTGAAGCTGATTTCCGGCTCGATCTCGAACGGATTTTCTCCTTGAGATTCGGATAAATAACGGAGAATCCCGTAACCGATCCCTTTATTGGGGATGTCTCGAAGCCCTTCCTTGACCTCCTTGATCCGTTGGGATACAGTCCAGCCGGACCCCGCCTTAAGGACAACCGGATACTGGCTTGTAAACCAGCCGACCGTGCGCGTAATGTCCGTTTCGGGCAAAATATCTTCCCGGCCGTGGCCTTCTAAATTGACCAGTACCTGCTCCATGCCGGTCCAAGCATGGACAGCCATGCCCAGCGCCGTCAGCAGCAAATCGTATACTTCCGTATTATAAGCGCGGTGTGCCTGCTTTAACAATCGTTCGGTTTCTTGCGCCGTTAACCTAACCTTGATGCTTTCGTTTTCGCCCATCCGCAGCGGCTGCTGCGCAGCTTTCTCGTCATCCTTGGGCAGCGAACGATACCCGGCTTGAGAGATTTGCAGCCAATACGCCCGTTCGCTCTCGATTTCCGGCCCCTTCGCATAACGCGATAGCCGCTCCGCCCAAACTTGGAACGAGGTCGTTTTATGCGGAAGGCGAATCGCCTCTCCTTTTAAGGCTTGCTCGTAGCCGATCGCGATATCCTCCAGCAAAATACGCCACGATACCCCGTCCACCGCCAAATGATGAATGATGATCAGAAGGTGGTCTCCGTCGTCGCAGCGGAACAAGCCCGTTTTCATGAGCGGTCCCCGGCTTGCGACGATGCCGCTTTGGAGTTCGGTCGCTTTCGCTTCGATCGTTTCCGCGCAAGCCGGTTCTCCCCGGTAATCGAATACGTCCATGCTGTACGGCTCGCCTTCGTTTACACCACGGTTTACCACGATATAGCGGCCGTCTTCGGTTTGTTCGAATACCATGCGCAGCGCGTCGTGATGTTCGGCGATTGTCTTCATCACTTGACGAAGCGCCGTTTCGTCAAAGCCTTGCTCGCAATAAAGCATGACGGCCTGATTAAAATGATGCGGCTTGTCGAACTGCTGCTCGAAGAACCATTGCACGATAGGGGTGAGCTTCACTTCCCCGGTAACTTCGCCCTGGTCTGCCAATTGGCCGACCAACGACAGATATCCGCTCAGCTCGGCTATCGTCGGATACGAAAACAAAGTTTTCATTTCCAGCTTGTACCCTGCTTGAAGCATTCGGGAAGCCACCTGAATCGCCTTGATTGAATCACCGCCCAGATCGAAGAAATTGTCGGTGATCCCGACCCGTTCGCTTCCCAATACGGCCTGCCATACTGACGCCAGAGCTTGCTCGGCCGCCGTCCTGGGCGGCGCGTAGACCTTTTCCGGCTGTGAGCTTTCCGCCGGGGCAGGCAGCGCCTGACGGTCGATCTTGCCGTTCGGGGTCAGCGGTATCTGCTCCAACTGCACAAAGTACGACGGAATCATATACCCCGGCAGTTCCCGCGACAGTTCTCCCCTCAGCTCGCTTACCGTCATCTGCTGTTCCGCCACGATATATGCGCAAAGCTGCTTTTGACCGCTTCCGTCTTCCCGCGCTATCACGACCGCTTGCTGTACCGGCGCCAATTTCAACAACTGCGCCTCGACCTCACCCAGCTCGATCCGGTAGCCACGTATTTTGACTTGATGGTCGATCCGCCCAAGGTACTCAATATTGCCGTCCGGCAGCCATCTCGCCAAGTCCCCTGTCCGGTAGATCCGCTCTCCCGGCACCAGCGGATGGTTCACAAACTTCTCTTCCGTCAGCTCCGGCCGGTTCAAATATCCACGCGCCAGCCCGACACCTGCGATGCACAACTCTCCGGCCACACCCACAGGCTGCAGACCCTGGTTTCCTTCTCCTATGATATACAACCGGATGTTGTCGATCGGTTTGCCGATCGGCACCGTTCCGCTTAACTCCCCGGCTGTGCACTCATAATACGAAACGTCAACTGTCGCCTCCGTCGGGCCATACAAGTTGATCAGTCTCGTGTCGCCAATTTCCCGTCGGAACTTCGACACATGCGCTGGAGTCAGCGCTTCTCCGCTCGCAAATACTTGCCTCAACGACGCCAGCTTGCCGCTTGCTTTCCCTCCGGTTGAACCGACATATTCCAGGAACACGTCCAGCATCGACGGCACAAAATGCAGGGTGCTCACGTTATTCCGGGCGACCGTTTCCACGATCTCCTCCGGATTCTTTTCTCCTCCGACCGGCAGCAGGCATACTTTCGACCCTACCCATGACCACCAGAACAGCTCCCACACCGATACGTCAAACGTGATTGCCGTTTTTTGCAGTATCGTATCCCCCGAAGCGATCGGGTATGCTTTTTGCATCCACATCAACCGGTTGATCACCGAATGATGCTCGACCATGACGCCTTTGGGTTTGCCCGTCGTTCCTGACGTATAGATCACGTACGCCACATTGCGCGGGCCGGCAACCGGCTCCAGGTTCGCTCCGTCTTCAGTGTAGCTTTCTTCCGCGTCCAGAATGACCCGTTTGCCGTCGAACGATACGCGCTCCTGCAAATGACCCTGCATCAACAGCACCTTCGCTCCCGAATCCTCCAGCATAAAGCGGATGCGTTCTTCCGGCAGTGAAGGATCGATCGGCACATACGCACCCCCGGCTTTCAGGATGCCGTACACCCCTACCATCATTTCCAGAGAGCGTTCGACCATCAGCCCGACCTTCTGCTCGGCTTCCACGCCTTCCGCTCGCAACACTCGCGCCAATCGGTTCGCTTGTTCGTTCAGCTCCCGGTATGTCAGCCGCTCTCCCTCGTAGATGATCGCCGTTTGCTCCGGCGTACGCTCCGCCTGCTCCTCGAACAGCTGGTGAATCGTCTTTGCTTGCGGATAGTCCGCTTCAGTATTGCCCCAGATTTCGAGAATTTGCGTTTTCTCCCGCGGCGTAATGATTTCCATCGACTGAAGATCCGTCTGCGGCTCCTTCACAATGATCTCGAGAATTTGCGCAAAATGGCTTCCCATCCGTTGTACAGTAGCCCGGTCATACAGAGCGCTGGCGTATTCGATGCTGCAGACAAGCGTTTCCCCTTCCACCGTCACATTGAACGTCAAATCGAACTTGGCTACTTCGTGCCGGAAAGGCGCCGGCTTGAAATGCAGCCCTTCGAAGTCTTGCTCCCGCCGCTCCGCATTTTGCAAAATAAACATCGTGTCGAACAGCGGGTTGCGGCTCAGGTCTCTTCTCACATCAAGCCGATTAACCAGCGTCTCGAACGGATAATCCTGGTTTTCATACGCCTTCAGCAACGTTTCCCGCACTTCGTCCAGGTAATACCGGAAGCTCTTCTGTCCGGCCGGGTAGTTCCGTATCGCCAACGTATTGACAAACATGCCCATCACGCTTCCCAACTCCACATGCTGTCTTCCCGCGATCGGCATCCCTACCACGATGTCTTCTTGACCCGTATATTTATGCAGCAATGTTGTATAAGCCGCCAGCAGCACCATATACAGCGTCGAGCCCGTTTGCGCCGCCAGACGCTTCAGCCCTTCGCTTTGCTCCTTGCCGATCGTAAATGCGATCCGATCCCCCTCGAAGCTTTGCAGCGCCGGTCTCGTATAATCCGTCGGCATATCCAGCACCGGCGCTCCGCCCCGGAACACGTCCAGCCAGTACGCTTCCTGACGGCTCAGGCGTTCCCCCGACAGCTCCTCCTGCTGCCATACCGCGTAATCCTTGTACTGAATTCGCAGCGCCGGCACTTCCTTGCCTTCGTACAGCCGGTTGAACTCCTCGATCAAAATTCCCATCGAGACGCCGTCTGAGACGATATGGTGCATATCGAACAGCAGCAAGTGCCGTTCCGGACCCAGCTCCACCAGTCCTACCCGCAGCAGCGGCGCCTGTCCCAGATCAAACGGCCGGATGAAGGCGCGAAGGCGCCATTCCGTCTCCTCTTCCTTCGCCTGCGCATACTCCACCGCAAACGCCGCTTCGGGATGCACCCGCTGCACCGGCTCGCCGTCAACGGTTTCAAAGCTGGTCCGCAGCGCTTCGTGGCGGCGGATCAACTGCCGGAACGTTTCCTCGACCCGCTCCCGGTCCAGCGGCCCTTCCACCATCAGCACGCCAGGCATATTGTAGCTCAGCTCGCCGCCCTCCAGTTGGCTTAAAACGTACAACCGCTTTTGCGCCGACGAAACGGGATAGTATTCGCTTTCGGCCGCAACCGGAATCGATGCATAGGCCGTCCGCTCTCGGCTCTCCAGCAATTGCGCCATCCGCTCGATCGTTGACGCCTGGAATATTTCCCGCAAGGCCAGATCCCCGTTCATCTCTTTGCGGATCCGCGACGCCAACACGGTTGCCCGCAGCGAATGTCCTCCGATATCGAAAAAGCTGTCTTTGACCCCGACGTTCGAATGCCCCAATATCTCCTGCCAGATGTGCGCCAATTGCGCCTCGACCGCCGTCCGCGGCGCCACATGCTCCGTCCGCAAGCTTTCCTCCGGCGCCGGCAGCGCTTTCCGGTCGATTTTGCCGTTCGGCGTCAGCGGCATGTGCTCCAGCTGTACGAAGTACGCCGGTATCATATACCCCGGAAGCTTCCGCGACAGCGCCTCCCTAAGTCCGCTTCCGCTCAGCTGCTCCTTCGCCACGGCATAGGCACACAGCTGCTTCTGGCCGTTTTCTTCCTCGCGCGCCGTCACGATGGCCTCTTGTACGCCTTCCACGCTCATCAGGCTTGCTTCTATCTCCCCAAGCTCGATCCGGTAACCGCGGATTTTGACCTGCTCGTCGATTCGGCTGAGATATTCGATATTCCCGTCCTCCAGCCATCTTACAAGATCGCCGGTCCGGTACAGCTTTCCGCCTTGAACGAGCGGGGAAGATACGAATTTTTCCTCGGTCAGCTCGTGCAGGTTCCAATACCCTCGCGCGAGGCCGTCCCCGCCGATATACAGCTCCCCTGGAACGCCGATTGGCTGCAGCCGCCGCTCTTGATCCAGCACATAAACGGACGTATTGCCGATCGGCTTCCCTATAGGTATCGTGCTTATATCCGGGTACAAACGATCGATCGGATAATAGGTTGCATATACGGTGCTTTCCGTCGGCCCGTATACGTTAACCAAGCGTCCCGGACCAAGCCGCTCAAACGCTTTTTGCACATGCCCGATCGACGCCTTCTCCCCGCCAAACAACAAGGTTTCCACGGTTTCGAAGCAATCGACGTCAATGTCAACCAGAGTATTGAAAAGCGCGGTCGTTACGAAGCATTTCGTAATTCGCTTCTCCTTCAGCACAAGCGAGAGCTCGCGGGCATCAAGCATCTGATCGCGGTTAATCAGCATCAGCGTGGCCCCGTTAAGCAGCGCTCCGTAAATATCGAATGTCGATCCGTCGAAAGAAAAGCTGGACAGCTGCAAAATGCGGTCGTTCTTCGTAAACCGGATGTAGTTCGTCTCTTTGACGACGCGAACAATGTTGTAATGCATCGTCAGGTTGCCTTTGGGCCTGCCCGTCGAACCGGAGGTATACATGACGCATGCCAAGGAATCCGAACGGCCGGGCTGATCCAAATTATTTTTTTCGATGTGATAATTGCGCTCGTCGGCCAAATCCAGCACGCGACCCGCGAACTCCGCCTTCGCCTGCAAATGTTTTTGCGTGAGCAGCAGCTTGGCTTGCGAGTTGTCCAGCATATAGCGAATGCGCTCCTCCGGATAGTCCGGATCAATCGGCACATACGCTCCGCCGGCTTTTAATATGCCCAGCATTCCGACAATCATTTCCAAGGAGCGCTCTACCATTAGGCCTACCATTTGCTCGGCCTGGACTCCTTCGGCTCTTAGCGTCCGCGCCAAGCGATTGGCCTTTTCGTTCAATTCGCGGTATGTCAGCCCGTCCTCCCCAAGCATCACCGCCACTTGCTCCGGCGTACGCTCCGCCTGTTCCTCGAACAGTCGGTGGATCGTCTTTTCCCGTGGGTATTCCGCCTTGGCATCGCCCCACGCTTCCAGCAACAGAGCCTTTTCTTGCGGGGTGATCATCTCCAGCTCCGACAGCTTGGCTTGCGAATTGTTCACGATGGCGCCGATCAACTGTCCGAAATGATCCGCCATTCTCTCTATCGTTCGCTTATTGAACAACCCGCAGGCATATTCAATGCGGCATGCGAGAGCCCCGGCTTCCTCCGTCATACTGAACGTCAGATCGAACTTGGTTACCGGATGCTCAAACGGATGCTCTTGGAACTTCAGCCCGTCGATCGTTTGTTGTTCGCGCTCCGTATTTTGCAGCACAAACATCGTATCGAACAGCGGGTTGCGGCTCAGGTCTCTTCTCACATCAAGCCGCTCGACCAGCGCCTCGAACGGATAATCCTGGTTTTCATACGCCTTCAGCAACGTTTCCCGGACTTCTTCCAAGTAATCCCGGAAGCTCTTCTGTCCGGCCGGGTAGTTCCGTATCGCCAGCGTATTGACAAACATGCCTATCACGCTTCCCAAATCCGCGTGCTGTCTTCCCGCGATCGGCGTGCCTACCACAATGTCTTCTTCCCCTGTATATTTATACAGCAGCGTTGTATAAGCCGCCAGTAGCACCATGTACAACGTCGATCCCGTTTGCGCCGCCAGACGCTTCAGCCCTTCGCCTTGCTCCTTGCTGATCGTAAAGGCGATCCGGTCCCCCTCGAAGCTTTGCAGCGCCGGTCTCGCATAATCCGTCGGCATATCCAGCACCGGCGCTCCGCCCCGGAACACGTCCAGCCAGTACGCTTCCTGACGGCTCAGGCGTTCCCCCGACAGCTCCTCCTGCTGCCATACCGCGTAATCCTTGTACTGAATTCGCAGCGCCGGCACTTCCTTGCCTTCGTACAGCCGGTTGAACTCCTCGATCAAAATTCCCATCGAGACGCCGTCTGAGACGATATGGTGCATATCGAACAGCAGCAAGTGCCGTTCCGGACCCAGCTCCACCAGTCCTACCCGCAGCAGCGGCGCCTGTCCCAGATCAAACGGCCGGATGAAGGCGCGAAGGCGCCATTCCGTCTCCTCTTCCTTCGCCTGCGCATACTCCACCGCAAACGCCGCTTCGGGATGCACCCGCTGCACCGGCTCGCCGTCAACGGTTTCAAAGCTGGTCCGCAGCGCTTCGTGGCGGCGGATCAACTGCCGGAACGTTTCCTCGACCCGCTCCCGGTCCAGCGGCCCTTCCACCATCAGCACGCCAGGCATATTGTAGCTCAGCTCGCCGCCCTCCAGTTGGCTTAAAACGTACAACCGCTTTTGCGCCGACGAAACGGGATAGTATTCGCTTTCGGCCGCAACCGGAATCGATGCATAGGCCGTCCGCTCTCGGCTCTCCAGCAATTGCGCCATCCGCTCGATCGTTGACGCCTGGAATATTTCCCGCAAGGCCAGATCCCCGTTCATCTCTTTGCGGATCCGCGACGCCAACACGGTTGCCCGCAGCGAATGTCCTCCGATATCGAAAAAGCTGTCTTTGACCCCGACGTTCGAATGCCCCAATATCTCCTGCCAGATGTGCGCCAATTGCGCCTCGACCGCCGTCCGCGGCGCCACATGCTCCGTCCGCAAGCTTTCCTCCGGCGCCGGCAGCGCTTTCCGGTCGATTTTGCCGTTCGGCGTCAGCGGCATGTGCTCCAGCTGTACGAAGTACGCCGGTATCATATACCCCGGAAGCTTCCGCGACAGCGCCTCCCTAAGTCCGCTTCCGCTCAGCTGCTCCTTCGCCACGACATAGGCGCACAGCTGCTTCTGGCCGTTTTCTTCCTCGCGCGCCGTCACGATGGCCTCTTGTACGCCTTCCACGCTCATCAGGCTTGCTTCTATCTCCCCAAGCTCGATCCGGTAACCGCGGATTTTGACCTGATGATCTATCCGGCCCAAATATTCAAGATTGCCGTCGGGAAGCCAACGAGCCAGGTCCCCCGTTCGATACATGCGTTCCCCTGCGTCGAACGGACTGCTTGCGAACTTCTCCGCGGTCAGATCGTCGCGGTTTAAGTAGCCCCGCGCCAATCCGACTCCCGCCGTGCACAATTGTCCGGCAACTCCGGCCGGAACCAAACGATCGTTCGCATCCAAGATGTACAAACGATGGTTCGTGACAGGACGGCCGATCGGAACAGAGCCCGGAACCGGCGAACCGCTCGAATAAAACCAAATCGAAGAACAAATCGAATCCTCTGTCGGCCCGTAGGCATTGAAGTACAAGACTCGCTCTTTCCACTTTTGCACCAGCTCGGCGGACGAGCTTGAACCGGCTGTGATCAATCTCGTCAGCGCCGGTAAACGGTCGGGCTCCAAATAAATGGCATACGCCGGCGGCAAAGTAGCCGTAGTAATCCCGTTTTCGTTCATAAAGCGTTCGAATAGCGAGTAGTCCAGAATCGTTGACGAGGCCGGAATATACAAGGAGGCCCCGGTGAACAGCGCCATCAAGGTTTCCCAACACGAGGCATCGAACGAGAAGCTGGCAAATTGCACAACCTTGTCGTCTTCCTTCACCTGCAGCATACGCTCGAAAAACGGCTTTAAGTTACACAAGCCGCGGTGCTCTACCAGAACGCCTTTGGGCTGCCCCGTCGTGCCGGACGTATAAATAACGTACGCCAGATTGTCCGGACCGACGACTGCTGTCAAATCTGCAGCCGCTTCTTCGCGGGCGTAGGTCTCTTCTTCGTCCAAAAACAGCTGCCGTCCGGCAAAAGCCACCCGTTCCCGCAAGCGGCGCTGGGTAAGCAGCAGCTGCGCTCCCGAATCGTCCAGCATGTAGCGGATACGCTCCTCCGGATACTCCGGATCGATCGGAAGATAAGCCCCGCCTGCTTTTAATATGCCGAATATCCCGACAATCATTTCCAGAGAACGTTCGACCATGAGCCCGACCAGTTGCTCGGCCTGTACTCCTTCGGCTTGCAATGTGCGCGCCAGACGATTCGCTCTTTCGTTCAGCTCCCTGTACGTCAGCCGATTTCCCTCATATACTACCGCTACCCGTTCGGGCGTGCGCTCGACCTGTTCCTCGAACAGCCGGTGGATCGTATTCTCCTGCGGGTATTCCGCCTTGACGCCGCCCCACGCTTCCAGAAGCAGAATCTTTTCCTGCGGCGTCACCAGTTCAAGCTCGCTCACGCGGATTTGGGGATCGGCCGCAATCTGTTCGATGACATGAAGCAGATGCCCCTGCATCCGCTCGACCGCTTCCTGCTCATAGACAAGCGCATTGTATTGGAAGCTGATTCTGATTTTCTTGCCGGGGATTACGGCAATGTTAAAATCGTAGTTCGTCTGCTCAAACATGCTGATGCTCAGGATTTCGAAATCCGCCTGATCGCCGCTTCCCGCTTGCTCCATCTGCCGCTCCATCGGATAATTCTCGAACACCATGATGTGCGTAACCAAGTTTTGTTTTTGCTCAGTGTTCGCCTGAATTTCGAACAACGGATACGTATCGTGCGCATGCGACGCTAAAGCTTGCTCCTGGATTCTTTGCAGCACTTCGGCAAAGGTGGAATCCCGTTCCGTCCGTACGCGTACCGGAATCGTATTAATAAATAACCCGATCATGCTTTCGATTCCCGGGATTTCCGCCGGTCTTCCGGATACGACGCTTCCGAAAACAACGTCCTGCATATTATTGTATCTTTGCAGAACAATCCCCCATGCGGCCTGCATCAACGTATTTACGGTTACCTGCTGCCTCTTCGCCACGTCCTCTAGCCGCTTGCTCAGCTTCTCGTTCAGATCGCAATTGATCTGCTCACGAGCATAGATTTCGACATGATTCGACAATTTCGCTTGTGGTAAAACGGGATGCTGGTCGTAACCGTCCAATAATTCTTTCCAGTATTTCGAAGACGACTCTTCGTCCTGGCGCTCCAGCCATTCGATATATTGACTGTACGGCAAGGCTTGCGCGAGCTTCGGCTGTCTCTGCTGTCGAAGCGCAGCATAATGCTCGAATATTTCCCGTGCAATAAGCGGCATGCACCAGCCGTCCATGATGATATGGTGGAAACTCCACAAATGCCTGTAGCTCGTTTCTCCCGTTCGCAGGATCGACATCCGAAAGAGGACGTCTTGCGCCAAGTTGAATCCCCTTGCTTTATCCTTGGCCGCATAGGCTTCAATATACGCCTCGCGATGCGTTTCCTCTATCCCGCGTACATCTTCGTAATAAAATTCTGTCTTCCTGCTTCGGTACACGACTTGCACTGGCTGGTCGTCCCATGCGCTGTAAAAATTGGTACGCAGTACGGCATGCCTTTGCACCAAGGCATCGAAGCTTTGAGCAAAGCCATCCGGATCAAAGTCTTCTTCTTGAAGCTCGAACATCGCTTGCTCGAAATACGCTGTCGAGGACGGCTCCAGCAAGCTGTGGAACAGCATGCCCTTCTGCATCGGCGTCAGCCCGTACACATTTTCGATCTCGCCTACGTTCCGGGTTTGTGCTGCAAGCTGCTCCAACTGCTCCATCGTAATCCCCTTAAGAAGTACATCGCTCGGCGTCAGTTCCGGCCGCTCTTTTGCTACGCAATGCGCGATGACTTCACAAAGACTCTCCCGGATGAGCCCGCACAACCGCTCCATCGTTTCTCGCCGGTACTGCTTGACGCTATAGCTTATCGTCAAAGCCAAGGCTCCGTCGGACACCATCCCGTTCATGTCAAGCACGTGCTTCCGCAGCCGTTTCCCGCTGACGGACGCACCGGGCGAAAAGGGCGAGGATCGCAACTCGTTATGATTCAGGTCCTGATCAAACTGCCCCAAATAGTTAAAGCCGATTTCCGGTGTTATTGCATATCCGCTCTCCTCTTGAGAAGCAGATAAGTACTTCAGAATTCCGTAGCCGATTCCTTTATGCGGAATTTGACGCAGCCCTTCCTTCACCCGCTTGATCAGGCTGGAGACTTCCCGATCCGTTCCCATATCAAGGACGATAGGATATATGCTTGTGAACCATCCTACGGTACGCGTAACGTCGATATCGGGAATGATCGGCTCCCTGCCGTGACCTTCCAAATTGACCAAAACGCGCTCGCTTCCCGTCCACTTCCGAACGGCCATGCCGAGCGCTGTCAGCAGCAGATCGTTCATTTCGGTGTTATAGACTTGATGCGCCTTCTTCAATAGCTGCTCCGTCTCTTGAGCCGTCCATTGTGCGGTTACGGTTTCGCTATCCTCTACCCGCGCATTGTCCTGTTCGTAATCTTTCGGGAGACGAATCGTGTCCGTTTGTTCGATCTGCCGCCAATACGCCCGTTCGCGCTCCAGCGCCGGACCGCCGGCATAAATCGACAGCTGCTTCGCCCAGCTCCGGAACGAATCCGTTTTGTACGGGAAACGAATCGCTTGCCCGTTTCGTGCCTGTTCATACCCTGTCGCAATATCCTCGAATAAAATACGCCAGGATACCCCGTCTACAGCAAGATGATGGATGACGATCAGCAAATGGTCCCCGGCCTCGGCTTGAAACAGCCCCAGCTTCATCAACGGGCCTTCGGTTAGATTGATTCCGCTTTGGATTTCGTTGGCCTTCGCTTCGATGGCTGCCGCACTATTTTCCAAGCCCCTGCAATCCATTACTTCCAAGCTGTACAGCTCGCCTTCCCCGATATCCCTGTTCCATGCTTCATATCCGCGCTCGCTTTGCCGGAAGACGAGCCGCAATGCATCGTGATGCTCGGCAATCTTCTTCATCACCTGACGAAGCGCCTTGATCTCGAAGCCTCCCTCCCGGTACAGCATCACAGCCTGATTATAATGATGCAAATCAGCCGACGACTGAGCGAAGAACGAGCGTTGAATCGGTGTCAACTCTGTCGCTCCCGTTATCGCCTCTTGGGGTGCGATCCGGTTGACTGTCTGGACGTGCAGACTCAATTCCGCAATGGTAGGATATTTGAACAAATCTCTCATTTCCAGCTTATAGCCTGCTTGCAGCATCCTGGAAGAAACTTGGATCGCCTTGATCGAGTCCCCTCCGAGATCGAAGAAGTTATCGCGGATCCCGATTTTACCGGAACCAAGAACTCCTTCCCATACAGACGCTAACGTTTGTTCGGTTTTCGTTTGCGGAGCGGCATATTCCGCCCCCGTTTGCAGACCTCCCGACGGAGCAGGCAGCGCTTTGCGGTCGATCTTTCCGTTCGGCGTCAGCGGCATTCGCGAGAGTTGTACGAAATAGGACGGAATCATGTATCCTGGCAGCTCTTGAGCAAGCCTTCCCCGAAGCTCGCTTGCCGTCAGCACGGTATCCGCCACAAAATACGCGCATAAATATTTTTGCCCGTGCCCGTCTTCCTGCGCGAGCACGACGGCCTCTTGAACGGCCGCTGTCTTCAGCAGCTTGACCTCCACCTCGCCAAGCTCGATCCGGTATCCGCGAATTTTCACCTGATGATCGATCCGTCCCAAATATTCGATGTTGCCGTCCGGCAGCCAGCGTGCAAGATCGCCCGTCCGGTACATCCGTTCGCCTTCCGCAAACGGATTGGCTATGAACTTCTCCGCCGTCAGCTCAGGACGCCGGTTGTAGCCCCGGGCCACCCCCGCTCCTCCGATGTACAGCTCGCCGGCTACGCCGATCGGCAAAAGGCGCTGCTTCGCGTCTAAAATCCACAGCTTCTGGTTCGGAAGCGGCCGCCCGATCGGCACCGCATCCATCGCTTCCGCAAGCCGTTCGGGAACGACTTCGTAGATCGTCGAATCGACCGTGCACTCTGTCGGACCGTACACATTCGTAATTTTGACCTGCTCTCCGAATGCCGACCATAACGAACGCACGACCTTCGTCGACAAGGCCTCCCCGCCGACGATAAAATGCTTCACCCGCAAGCTGCCGCCAAAAGGGGCGCACTGCACCAATATCGACAAATAGGTGGGCGTAGCGTCCGTTATATCGATGGCGTGCTCGCGAAAAAACTCCAGCAGCTTCCCGCCGTCCATCCGGGTGTCTTCCGGTACGATATGCAGGGTGCGCCCCATCAAAAGCGCGCCGTAAATCGGCTTAACGGACATGTCAAATACATAAGGCGCAAGCTGCGCCATATGCTGATATTCCGGATGGGCGGCATAAAGCGGCTCGTACAAGCTGAGAACAAAGTTCACCACGCTGCGCTGCTCCACCATAACCCCTTTAGGCTTGCCGGTCGTACCTGAGGTATAGATCATATAGGCCAAATGCTCCGGCGCGGATACGGGCTCCAGATTCGCGCCGTCTGCTGCGGGGCCTTCATACAACCCGGCGTCATCGAGACATAGTACCTGTTCCGGAAAGAACGTTTGGCCCGTCCACCGGGATTGCGTTAACAGCACCCCGGCTCCACTGTCTTCTAGCATGAAGCGGATTCGGTCTTCCGGATATTGCGGGTCAATCGGCACATAGGCGCCGCCGGCTTTCAAGACGGCCAGCATTCCCACGACCATCTCCAACGAGCGTTCTACCAGAATCGCCACAGGCGAATCCGCTCCGACTCCCCATCCCCGCAGCACACGGGCAACCCGGTTTGCCCGTTCGTTCAGTTCGCCGTAGGTCAGCCGATTGCCTTCGAAAACTACCGCAGGCTTGTCCGGCGCGCGTTCCGCCTGCTCTTCGAACAGGCGGTAGACGGTCTTTTGCGGATAGTTCGCTGACGTATCGTTGAACTGCGTCAATATCGTATGTTTTTCCGCCTCCGAGATCAGGGATACATCGCCTATTTTTTGCTCGGGCGTACGAACCATACACTGCGCAATGGCAAGAAGATGCCGTACGATTCTCTCGACTTCGTTGTCTTCGAATAAATGAGTGCGATACTCCATATGAAGCACCAGCTTGTGATCGTCCAGCATTTCTACGACACGAACGACAAGATCGTTCACTTCTTCCCCGCCGAAATCAAACTCCACCTCGGTTTTAATTCCGTCCATGTCGCCCCAGTTCATTTGCCGGTATTCCATAAAAATGCCAAAGAGACGAAGAACGTCTACATTCGGATGAACGCCCCGCAAATCCTGAATCAGCTTATTGTACGGATACTTCTGGTGGCGCAGGATCGAGAGCTGCTCCTTCGAAACCTGGTGGATAAAAGACAGCAAATCCATATCGGAATCCACAAAGCTGCGGGCGACTACGGTGCTGACGAACATGCCGATCGTACTTTTTTCCTTTTTGGTCGTCCGGTTGGCATACGCCGTTCCGATCGTAACGTCCTGCAGGTTCGTCACTTTGTGCATATACACGGCCATGGCCGCCATAAAAAAATGAAACAAGCTAATGTTGTTCGATCCGCAGAACGCCTTCAATTCCTCGTACAACGCCGGATCAACCGTAAATTCCTTATTGGCCGCCTCGGTGCTCAAGGACAACGGATTATAGGTTTTGAAGCCGGTAGCCTCGGGCAGACGGGTAAACTTTTCAAGCCAATACGCTTTATCCTTCTCGTAACGCTCTGACTGCTCGTAAGCCTTTTCCGTCTGAATATAATCGATAAACGAATGCGCTTCTTCCTTCCCGGGCTCCGCTCCGTTCATAAGATCGAGGTAATATTCCGTTATTTTCTCTACAAAAATATCGATCGAAATGCCATCGAAAACGATATGATGGAATTTCATATTGAACCAATATTCTTCCTCGTTCATCTTGATAAACACAAAGTCGTACAAAGGCGAATCGAACAGCTCCAGAGGCTTCTGTCTATGATTTCTCAGCCATTGCTCCGCTTGATCGGCGCTTTCGAAATCGGAAATGTCCAGGTACTCGAAATCCGTCTCCAAGTAAGGCACGACATACTGCCGTGGCTGACCATTCTCGGAGGTGATCCGAATGCGGAACGAATCGTAATGCTCGACCAGCTTATTTATCGAATGTTTAAACACCTCGAAGTTCAGTCGGCCTTGCATCTTCGAAATTCCCGAGAACAACGATACGGTCGTATTTGGATAGAGCAGCTCGGTATACCATATTCGCTGCTGCGCGTTAGTTAACGGAAACAATTGAAATTCGTTCATCTCTGCGTCATCCTCCTGATATTCAATATTCTCCGTAGGGGGACGCCTTCCCAGTCTACGACTGCATGAAAGCTACGATCTCTTCCCCTTTCACGACGACCCGATCCTCCACGGTTGCAGTCCCCCGGCCAAGGAAGTATCCCTTTCTTCGCTTGGTCATCTCAAAATAAAGATCCAGCCGGTCGCCGGGACGGGCAAGGGAATGCATCTCAAAATTTTTAAGCGTAGACAAAAAGGCGATTCCTTTTTCCTCCAACGAAATGAAGGCGATCATCTGCGCCAAAGCCTCGATGATCAGGGAGCAAGGCATGTACGGGGTCGTTTCGGAAATGAACCATTCGTTCCAAGTGATGAGCTTGTATCCCTTGACCCACGTGGGGCCGGTTTCCACAATTTTGTCGACCATAATAAAGGGAGGCCGGTGAGGCAGTACATCCAGGATATCCATTTCGTCGGCCATGCCTACGCTTCTCCCCGCCATTTTCTTACCGCCAGACAAACGTTATGACCGCCGAAACCGAAGGAATTGCTTATGGCTGTATTTACTTCGTGCTCTTGGAAGACGTGAGGCACGAAGTTTAGCTCGATGTCTTCCGGATCGTCGCAATTTAACGTCGGCGGCACTTTGTTGTGAAGCATGCTTTGGACGGTGGCGATAAACTCGGCACTTCCAGCGCCCCCCATTAAATGCCCCGTTATCGATTTGATCGAGCTGATTGGAATACGGGGCGCATATTCGCCAAACACGGCTTTGATGGCGTTCAATTCCATCTGATCGTTAAAAGGAGTGCTTGTCCCGTGCGCATTAATATAATTAATGTCCTGAGGAGAGAGCCCTCCGTCCCGAAGAGCGATGCGAATCGCTTCCGCAGGGCCGTGTCCCGTAGGGTTCGGTGCGGTAATGTGGTAGGCGTCCGTCGTACATCCATACCCTACCACTTCCGCCAAAATGACGGCGCCCCGGTTGAGCGCATGCTCCAGCTCCTCCAGCACCACCACGCCGGCGCCGCCGCCGATGACAAAACCGTCACGATTGCGGTCAAAGGGACGGCTCGCTTGTTGGGGCTGGTCGTTGCGTCTGGATAAAGCGTGAATATTCGAAAACGACGACATGTCCAGAAGGCTGAAATTGGCTTCTGACCCGCCTGCAATCATGACATCGGCGGTACCGTACTGGATCGTCCGCATAGCCTCTCCTATCGCATTGCTGCCGGTGGCGCATGCGGTTACGACGGCAAAGGACGGCCCTTTCGCTCCTAAAGCGATCGCGATTTCTCCGGATGCGGAATTGATCATCATGGACGATACATAATATGGACTTACCCGCTTGGGACCGCTCTCGATGAACCGGTGAAAGCTTTCTTCCACGACATCGAGCCCACCCGCCCCCGATCCGACGACAACTCCGACCCGGGGCGCAAGCTTCTCGTCGATGCGCAGCTTCGACTGTTCCACCGCCTGCAAGGCGGCCGCCAAAGCAAACTGGGAAAATTGCGCCATTTTATTCGCGTCTTTTTTACTCATATATTGCAGCGGATCAAAATTGTTGACCTGAGCTCCAATTTTTGTCGGTATATCTTTGGTATCAAAAAGGGTAATGGGGCCTATTCCGCTCTTCCCCTCGATCAGCGAGGTCCAAAAATCATCCACATTCAGCCCTACTGGACTAATTACCCCTTGTCCCGTTACCACTACGCGTCTTTTCAAAGCTGCTCCCACCTTTTGCTATGATTTGGTCGTATTTATTTGTCGTATACCGGAAAGTCTCCGTAAATATGCTGAATCTTCTCGTGCACGTCTTCCAGGGACACCGCAACGTTCACGATGACAAGTTTGTTCGCCTGGTACCGGGAGAATGCCAGCCGCAGCGTATCGACTAACTCTTCTTTCTTCGAAATCGCAACATATTCGACAAATTCATGCTGCATCGTATCCATATTATCCATAGGCTTCTCCGAGGTGAAGCGGAAGCCTTCGAGGTTCTGCTGGTTCAATTGATACTGCAGCCACCCGTAGCCCCCGTTATTCAGCACGATATAAAGGATCGGGATGCGATATTGAACGGCTGTGGACAGATCGGATTTGAACAGGTTAAAGGCTCCGTCCCCCACTAAAGCCACAACCGGACGATGATCGGCCGCCCCGGCTCCCACAGCTGCGGCTGCGCCGAATCCCAAGCTCGTCTGGTCGCTTGGAACGATGGAGAGGCTATCCCCCGTAAACCGGTAATACGGGTAAAAATAAGACCACATATCCTGCAAACCGTTTTCCTGCACGACGATGCAATTGTCCGGAAATTCGGTTTGGATGGCGCGCAGCACCTCCGCCACGTGAATCGACGGAGCTCCCTTCAATCGTTCGAGATGAGCTTCCATGCTTCGGAACGCTTCTTGCTTGCAGGAAGCGATGTGGGCAAGCCACTCTTCGTCGGGCGGCCGATCCTGCGACATCCAATAAGTGACGGACGCATAACCGTCTCCGAGTATTTTGACTCCCCGGTACAGATGCGAGAAATCTTCCATGGCGACATTGACTTGAATAACCGGCGTCTGATCAAGCCAGCCCTCCCATTCAAACGTCACCGTCTCTTCCAAACGGCTGCCGAGCGTCAGGACAACGTCCGCATTTTGCCAGATGCTTCTCATGCTTTTGTCTGTGTAGAGACCCGCTACTCCGCAAAACAAGGGGTGGTCTTCGTCTACGGCTCCCCTTCCCGATGCCGTAGTGAACACTGCCGCTCCCCATTTTGCGGCCAGCGATTCGATGGAACCCTTTATTCCCGGCTTCATGCCTCCCCCGACCAAAATTATCGGCTTACGGGACGACCGTATGATGTTCCAAGCGGATTCCAGCTCGTTATAGGAAGGCACGCACGATATTATATCCAGGCCCGGAAACGGAAGCTGTACCGTTGCCTCTTGATCGATAAGCTGCTCCGGCAATTCGATATACACCGGTCCCTTGCTGCCATGGACGGCTAAAAACGCCGCTTTCTCCAGCGCCCATATCAGCCGGTCCGGATGCTCGACCCGATACGCCCATTTGACCAGAGGCTTGACCAAGGCCATTTGATCCGTTTCCTGAAAAGCCCTTGTTCCTGTCTTTTCGCTATTCGTCCCAAGCGCAATCAGCAGCAAGGGCACTCCCAAGCTTTGCGCTTCAAGCAGCCCTGTGATCGCGTTGGTCAGAGCCGGCCCCTTCCCTACGACGCATACCGCGAGCCGATTGGATGCCAGCGCATAGCCGGACGCCATAAACAAGCTGTTTCTTTGGTCCTTGCAGATCATCAAGCGAATGCCGGACGCCGGAAGGGAATGCAATATTTTCAAATCGTCGCTCGGCAATCCGAATATGCGCTCCACCCCCAGGGAGCGGATATAACCGATGATGGCATCCCAGGTAGCCATACTCGTTTTCATACGTCGATCCTCTTTTCGGAAATAAATTCGGCAACAACCTCTGAAATCAAAATCGGTTTTGAAACCAGCTGCATATCGTAAAAAATATAGTTCGACATCGTGCCATACCCGCCGAACGCTTTATTTCCTTGCTCGACGTCTTCCAGCGTTTGATTTACGGTAAGCGTATGCTTTCTCCGCAGCAGGTCGGCCAGATGCTCGGAGCCGTACAGACTGCAGCCCATCGCGCGCTCGCTAAAATAGCTGGATCCGATTCGTTTAATAAGCTGCTCGTCATTCAAATAAGTTACCACATTGAATACGGGAGAGAAGTATTCGGTGATCTCGATATCGTCCTCCATGTCGCTGTACAGAATCGTTGGCTCCATCTTTTTCGTGCGGAAATCGATGCTGCCGCCATACATAATATACTTGTCGTTGCGGTTCAAATACTCCGACATGGCCGTCAGCGAATCCTTGTAAAAGATAGGCGAGTAGTTGGCGTTCGGGTCGTCATTCGCTCCGAAAACAAGCGCCTTTACCTTTGCCAGAAGCAGCTCTTTAAATATTTCGGCGATGCTTCGGTGGGTTAATATAATATCCGGTCCCAGGCAGTCCTGCCCTGAATTAAACAATCTCATGCGAATAACATCGTCGCTTGCCAGCGACAAATCGGCGTCGGGTCCGATGATGAACGGATTAAGCCCTTGCCCGAAGAAGATGTATAGCTGCTCTTTGCCGATCTGTTTCTTGATTTGTTCGGCATTGGAGTAGCTGCCTGTGAAAACGACAATATCAGCATGCTTGACCGAATTTTCGAGAAAAACTTTTTGGCTGACCTTGAGGTTATGTATTGGCAATTGATGAACAGGCTCAAGCTTGTCATGCAGCAAAGCGACATATTCCGCGACATGCGAAGAAGCTCTGAATTCGACCCTTCGCACATACAGCGAGGGGATGAGCAAATACAGCGCATAAGAATATAAGATGACGTTGGAGGGCATAAACACCGATATCAGGTTTTGCCACGTCGGTTTATAGGTTTCAACTTCCCGCATTGCTCCCTGCAAAGCTTGAATGGTCGAGTCAATTTCTGCATTAGCCGCCCGGAATGAAGAAATATTGGATAGGATGTCCAAAACTTCTTTCCGGTGCATCTTTAAATAATCGACGCATTTCATTAGGCGTTCAAACCGCTCATGAACCATAGAATTGTGCATAGTTTCCAGATTTGTGCTCACTAGGATCCCCTTCCTTCTTCCTCGTTTTTGGAATGCATCTTTTCCTTCGCCAGACATTGGAGCTTCAGCCTGTCCACCTTCCCATTCCGGTTTAAAGGAAATTGCGCCAGCAGCAGCAGCAAGTCGGGATACATATACGTGGGCAGCAGCTGAGTAATCGTTTTGCGGATCATAGACAAGGAGCGACCGGTATCGTTTTCGACAAAAACAATCAGCAATGTGCCTTTTTTCTCGTCGTCCAGGGCAATGACGCAAGACCGGTAGCCTACCCTGCTGATCTGATTTTCGATATAGACAGGCGAAAACATATACCCCATCCGGTTCACCAGCGTGCCGGCTCTTCCCAAGACATGCAAGTTACCTTCCAGTAATAAGCCGACGTCCCCCGTTTTGAACCAGCCCTCGATTATAACCGATTGCGTAAGCTCTTCCTGGTTAAGATAGCCTTCCATACATCCCGGGGTGCGTATCCAGATTTCGCCGGTTTCCCCCTCCGCCAGCTCCGCCCCGCTTGGATCGAGGACACGCAATTCAACGCCGGGAAGAGGCTTGCCGCAGCCTTTTGGGTTTTCTAAGGTCCCCATCGTGACATTGCCCAGTTCCGAAAGTCCGTAACCGTTGAGCAAAAATTGGTTGAATATTTTGGCAAACCGATCCGACAGGTCGTCTGTCAGCGGAGAACCGCCTACACACCACATGCGGACCGTTGAATTGCGGATCTGGTCCATATGATGGGGTTTTCTCGACAGCATGCGAAGAAACGTGTAATATGCCGCCGGATTGGCATCCACCACAGTCGCTTTTTCATTCATGATGCTCGATATGACATTCCAAAGATTTTTGTAGTTGCAAACGATCAAGGTGCACTGCGTCAACCACCATGAAAAAATGAGAGATATTCCGTAAAAATGGGAAAACGGAACGAGCGGAAGCAACCGGTCGTCAGGCTGATAGCCCATAGCTTGAACCGACAGCTCGATATTGTGAATAAAGGAATTTCCGGACTTCATAATTCCTTTAGGCTTTCCGGTCGTACCGGAAGAGAACAAGATAAGCGCATCCCGTCTGCGAGTCCATCGGTCGATGGTGATCTCGGAAGGATTCGGTTTTCCCGGCCCGGACCGGTACCCTTCCTTCTCCTCAATCATGCTTTCGATCGGCAATACGGCAATACCCTCAATTTCGGACGGCGCATCGGTAATCAGACAGCAGGCTCCGATTTCCCGGTAAATTTTACTTAACTCGTGATCCGGCATCTGTTCGTCAACCACCGCGATCGAAACATCGAGGTGGCACAAGGAAAACAAACATACGATATACCAGTATGAATTTTCCGCTTTCAGGATAACCCGGTCCCCCTCCGTAATTTCTCTCATCCGCAGGATGTGAGAGAACATCAGGACGTCCTTTTCAAACTCATTCTTTGTAAATGCGCCTTGAGTAGTAACGATTTCGACTTTTGTCTGAGCTGCTAGCAAACGCTTTCAAACCTCCCCGTGCCGAATTTTTTCCTAAGTGCCCGCAATATGGTAGCCGGCATCCACATGAATAACTTCTCCCGTAATACCTCTTGACCATGGTGAAAGCAAGAAGAGCGCCGTATCCCCCACCTCGGAGGCATCGGTCGACTTGCGAAGCGGTGTAATTTCCTCGATCTTTTTCAGCATCGTGTTAAAATCCTTGACTCCGTAAGCGGCTAACGTCCGGATCGGACCGGCAGAAATCGCATTGACCCGAATATTGAATTGTCCCAGATCATTGGAAAGATATCTCACCGACGCTTCCAGCGAAGCTTTTGCCACCCCCATTACGTTGTAATATTTAATCGCCCGCTCAGCTCCGATGTAGGTCATCGTGACGATGCTGCCCCCCTCGGTCATCAACGGGTAGATCCTCCGGGACACGGCTGCTAACGAATAAGCGCTGATTTCTTGCGCGATCCGGAATCCTTCCCTGGAGGTGTCCACGAACAGCCCTTCCAAATCTTCACCTTTCGCAAAGGCGACGCTGTGGACGAGTCCATGAAGAACACCGACCTCTTCTTGTAAAAAAAGCCCCAGCGCATCGATTTCTTCGTCAGAGCCGACGTTGCAAGGGTAAACGGACGAGCCCGGCAATGTCTCCGTCAGCTTCCTGACCCGTTCTTCGACCCGTTCGTTTTCATAAGTGAAAATGAGATTGGCGCCTTCTCTGGCCAGCGATTGGGCGGTCGCCCATGCGATACTTCGATTGTTAGCCACCCCCATGATTAAAATATTTTTGCCGGACAGCAATTTTGTGTTCATGCAATTTTGCTCCTTTTGTCAGATTTTTTTCGAATGGAGAATATCGCTTATTTTGACAAAAAATAGGCATTACTTCCTACATTAGCCGAGTCTTATTTCGGCTAATTTTGTAGTATTTTAAAGAAATTTGAATTTAATTCTTATAATATATCAAAAATTATATCATTATGGTACATATTTGAAAACCATAAAAATTAAAGGAGAGATCCCTAATTCAAAGGAGGACAGTTCGATTCTGTATGGAATATATAATATAGAAACAGGTTTATCCAAAATTTCAAATTTACCAAATCGAGGTGAATTAACATGGGAGGATCGAAGGATTTCATTCGTTTGGCGGAACATTATGGCGCTCCCAATTACAACCCGCTCCCGATCGTCATCTCCAAGGCCGAGGGCGTATGGGTCGAGGATGCGGAAGGCAGGCGTTATCTTGATCTGCTGAGCAGCTATTCCGCGCTAAACCAAGGGCATCGGCATCCGAAAATCATCCAGGCCTTGAAGGACCAGGCCGAGCGGGTCACCTTAACGTCCAGGGCGTTCCACAACGACCGGATCGGACCGTTCTTCGAACTGCTGGCGCGACTGACGGGCAAGCCGATGATCCTGCCGATGAACACGGGGGCGGAAGCGGTGGAAACGGCGGTGAAGGCGGCCAGACGCTGGGCCTATGAGCGAAAACAAGTAGCGGAGCCGATGGCCGAAATCATTGTCTGCGAAGGCAATTTTCACGGCCGGACCCTTGCGGTCACTTCCTTCTCTACAACGCCGGAATACAAGAAGGGCTTCGGTCCGTTTACCCCGGGCTTTACGGTTGTCCCTTACGGCGATTTGCAGGCGCTCGAAAACGCTATCACACCGAATACGGCCGCTTTTCTCATCGAGCCGATCCAGGGCGAAGCAGGCATTATCCTGCCGCCGGAAGGCTATTTGCACAAAGCTTGGCAGCTGTGCAAGGAGCGAAACGTGCTATTTATTGCCGACGAGATTCAGACCGGCTTCGGGCGGACCGGCCAACGGTTTGCATGCGACTGGGAACAGGTCGTGCCCGATATGTATATCCTGGGCAAAGCGCTCGGGGGCGGCGTGCTTCCTGTCTCTGCCGTAGCGGCCGACCGGGAGGTGCTGGAGCTACTTTCCCCCGGTTCGCACGGTTCGACCTTCGGCGGCAATCCGCTCGCCTGCGCCGTCGCGATCGCCGCGATGGAGGTCATCGAGTCCGAAGGACTGGTCGAGCGTTCCCGGGAGCTGGGCGAGTATGCGATCGAGCGGCTCCGCCGGCTCCGCAGCCCGCTTGTTCGTGAGGTTCGCGGGCGCGGGTTGTTTATCGGGATCGAGCTGGCGGCGGCGGCAAGGCCTTACTGCGAAAAGCTCAAAGAGCGCGGAATTCTGTGCAAGGAAACACATGAGCATACGATTCGTCTGGCTCCCCCGCTGATCATTGCCAAGGAAGAGCTCGATATGGCGCTGGAGCGGCTCGAAGAAGTACTGCTGCCGCAGCATGAGAGCGCATAGAGCCTTAAACTAAGCACAGAAGAAGGAGCTGGACTTCATGACCCGCGCAAACTCAATCACACTTCTCGGCGTTCCTTTCGACTTAGGGGCCGGACGCCGGGGAGCCTGCGGCGGACCGGAGGCTATTATGCAAGCCGGTCTGCCTGAAAAATTAAGCCGGCTCGGCGTCCAATGGAACGATGCCGGACTTTTGACTTGGCCGGAGCCGCAGCTCGATCAGGATGCGCTTCCGCTTACCGCACTAAAGCATTTTCACGACGTGCTGGCCGTAAACGAAGCGCTGGCCGCCGGCGTCTCCCGTATCGTGCAGCAGGGGAGCTTCCCGCTCGTTCTCGGTGGCGATCACAGCATCGCGATCGGTACGCTGGCAGGGCTGGCCTCGCACTATAGCCGGCTCGGCGTGATCTGGATCGATGCCCATTCCGATCTGAACACGCCCGATACCACGCCTTCGGGCAACATCCACGGCATGTCGCTCGCCGCAAGTCTCGGGCAAGGCGACGAACGGTTAACCCGAATCGGAGGCATTAGCCCGAAGATCAGGCCGGAGCATACGGTCCTTCTTGGAGTTAGAGACCTCGATCCGGGGGAGAGAGCCTGCATCAAGGCGCAGGGCATCACCTGTTTTACGATGCACGACATCGACCGGCGTGGAATGAGCAGCGTAATGGAAGAAGCCCTTCAGGTGGCGGGCAAAGGCACGGACGGCGTACATCTGAGCTTCGATATCGACAGCCTTGATCCCGTCGAAGCGCCCGGCACAGGAACGCCCGTGAAAGGCGGGCTCAGCTACCGGGAAGCGCACCTGGCCTTGGAGCTGCTGCACGAATCAGGAATCGTGACGTCCGCCGAGTTGGTCGAGGTGAATCCGTCGCTCGATACGGGACAGAAGACGGCACAGCTCGCCGTCGAATTGATCGGCTCCCTGCTTGGGGAGCAAATTTTGTGATCGGCTGCCGTACCTCCGATCTGCCGCACGCGTTCGGACGGCATCCCTGCAAAAGCAAAGTGCTTCTGCCGCAGCGTGTACCGCTGCCTGCAGAAGCACTTTGCTTCGTTTTATATAAGCTTACGCATTATGGCGTGGATCAGGCAGCCCTCCACCTGCCGTCAATCGCCGGGCGTTTCGCCTTCCGTCCGTTCCGCCTCTTCTTCCAGCAGCTTTCTGCGCAGCACTTTGCCGACCATCGTTTTGGGCAGATAATCGCGAAATTCGTAAATCTGGGGCGCCTTGTAAGCGGCCAGCCGCTCCCGGCACCACCGGTTGAGCTCCTCGGCTCCCGCCTCGCTGCCCTGCTTCATGACCAGATACGCCTTCACCGTTTCCCCCCGGTACGGATCGCGCACGCCGACCGCCACAGCCTCCGCCACATCCGGGTGCTCGTACAGCACCTCCTCGATCTCGCGCGGGTATATATTGAAGCCTCCGGCGATGATCAAGTCCTTTTTGCGGTCCAAAATATAAAAAAAGCCGTCCTCATCTATCCTTCCCATATCGCCGGTGTACAGCCACCCGTCCTTCAGCGCCGCCGCCGTATCCTCCGGCCGGTTCCAATAGCCCTTCATCACTTGAGGTCCGCGGACGGCAAGCTCACCGATCTCTCCGACAGGCAGCTCCTCCAGCGTCTGCGGATCGATAATCCGTGCGTCCGTATCGGGGAACGGAATCCCGATGGAGCCGATTTTCCGCCGCTCCCAGATGTTGTTCCCGTGCGTGACAGGCGACGCTTCCGTTAAGCCGTAGCCCTCGATGAGGCGGCCTCCCGAGATGGCCTCGAACTGCTCCTGCACCTCAAGCGGCAGCGGAGCGGCCCCGCTGATGCACAGCTTCAGCGAAGATAGGTTGAACCGCGGCTTGCGGGCTTGCTGAAGAAGGGCAATATACATCGTCGGCGCACCGGGGAACACGGTCGGTTTCGTCCGGCGGACGGTCTCAAGCAGCAAGCCGGTCTCGAACCGCGGCAGGAGCGCCAGCGTTCCGCCCAAATAAACGGACTGATTCAGCAGCACCGTCAGCCCGAACACATGAAAAAAAGGCAGCGCCGACAAGTACGTTTCCTGTCCGGGCTTCAAACGGTAGGACCACAGCCGGCTTTGAATCGTATTGGCGACCAGGTTATAATGCGTGAGCATCACACCTTTGGCCCGCCCGGTCGTGCCTCCCGTATATTGGATCAAAGCCAGATCGTGTTCCGCGTCCACCTCCGCTTGCCGAAGCTCCGGGGAACCCCGCTCCATAAATTGCCGGAACGGATAGACACCGTTGCTGTATACGACTTTCCGGTTCAGTCCCTGCTTCTTTGCGAACAGCGGGTAGAGCCATTTTTGCGGGACAGGCATGTAGTCCTTGATCGACGTGACGATGACATTCCTCAGCTCGGCGGACTCGGCAATTTCCGATACCCGCCGGTACAGCAGATCCAGCGCGACGATCGTCCGGGCCCCCGCATCCTTGAGCTGATACTCCAGCTCGCGCGGGGTGTACATCGGATTGGTCATCACGACGATGCCGCCCATAAGCAGCGTGCCGAAATACGCAATGACCGTTTGCGGGCAGTTCGGCAGCATGAGCGCCACCCGGTCGCCTTGGCGCACGCCGTGCCGGACGAGCGCGTCCGCAAATCGGCTCGCTTGCTCCAGAAGCTTACGGTAAGTCATTGTTTTGCCCATAAAATCCAAAGCGGCGCGCTGCGGATACGTACGGGCAGACTCCGTCAAAAAACAAGCCAGCGAATGTCGCGGGTAGTCGAACGTCGGCGGCACCTCGGCAGGATAGTGACGTAGCCAAGGCTTATCGGGCATTAAAACCACCTCCATGCAAGGTTGCCTTGGTCTGGAGGCCGACGCCGACGGTTTCGCCGGTCACACATGACGCCTCGGCGGCGGCCGATTGGGGAAACGGTAAACCGCCCTAGCAGACGAACCACAGGACCGTCCGCTTTGCCGCTTGCGGCCAACGGCCGGTCAGGTTGTCCGAAAGCGCTGCCATTTCCCCTGTACTTGGTAATTTATGCGCCGCACGCAGCGTCTATGCCATATACGGGTGAGAAGACAAACGATTGATCCATGGGGACTGGTGGAATTCTTGCGAGGGGACGGATAGGCAAGCGGAAGCGCACCTGCCGGGGCTGCAAATGACGCTCTTGCCCGAAAAAAGGTGCGCTTCTCTGTTGGACCGACTACGCGGCGGCTTAAGCTCCCGCTTCGGCCGATGGGATCAGCCTCTCGAGCTCTTCGAGCCGGATCTGGCGGATCGAGCCGACGATCCAATCGGCCTTTGATAAATCTTGGTTCCCGGAATTGACATTTTGAAACCCGATGCACGTCATGCCGGCAGCTTTGGCCGCAGCCACGCCGTTGCGGGAATCTTCCAGGACAATACATTGATCGGGCGAAGCACCGAGCATTTCAGCGGCTTTCAAATAAACATCCGGTGCCGGTTTGCCATGGTTCACTTCTTCGCCGCTTAATACAAAATCGAAATACGGAAGCAGGCCGAACTTATTCAGCACCGCCTCAATGAACACCCGCGGCGAGGAGGAAGCCAGACCGATCCGCTTGCTGCCATGCAGCGAATGAAGCAGTTCCGCGATCCCCTCAATCGGCCGGTCGTCCGAAGCCTCCAAGTACGCCAGTTTCCGCTTCAGCTGCAATTCAATGATGTCCTCGATAGATGGCTCCAAACCGTATTTCAGCCGGATTCGGGTCCACATCTCGGGATTGGTCATCCCGACATACTCTTCCAGCTCCTCCTTCGTAATCGGAACGCCGAGCCCTTCCATCACCTCCATATCCACCTTGAAGTGAAGCGGCTCGCTGTCAATGATGACGCCGTCCATATCGAATATAAAAGTCGTAAACATATCGGTTCCCCTCTCCTTTCCTAATCTGGCATAGCGTGAAATCTATCTTCGACAAAGTGTCGTCTGAACTGATTTTATCACGCTCCCTTCGGAGCGCCAAGCTTATGCCGTAAATGATCGGGAGGCGAACGCCGATGCTGTTCGACAATGACGTGCTGAAAGGGCTGTCGGACGGCAGCGTCACGACGGCTTTTCCATGCTGGGAGAACGCGCGGATCAATGAGGGAGTCTGGCTGCACACACCGGTCGGCGTGCTTGAGCTTCAACGCGTAGAGGCCGTTGCGGAAAAAGAGCGTTTAACCGAGAGGGATGCTGGACAAGCTGGTTATGCGTCGCTGGCGAAACTGCGGAAAGAGCTGGACCGAGGCCGAGCTTGATGAGCTGAAACGCCGGGCGCAGCGCTACGATAAGGCGAGCCGTGTCAGGCCAAAGCGTCCGCCACCTGTTTGCCGAGTGCCCGGCAGGCAGCTTTCTCCGAATCCGACGGGTTTAACTCGACCTTCAACCCTTCTGCGACAACGTCCGCTCCGAGCTCCTCCAGCTTCTCCTTGAGGAGGTCGACCGCCTTTCCGAACTGCGCGTACGAGGAATCGGCCGAACCGAAGACCGCCGCCTTTTTCCCGCTCAGCTCCAGACCGTCCATCTCTTCGTAGAAATCGAGAAATTCGTCGGGCAGCTCGCCGTCGCCCCAAGTGTAGGCTCCAAGAATAATGCCGTCGTACTCAGCCAGCTCGTGACCGTTTGTATCCATCACGTTTTTGACGACCGGTTCGATCCCCGCTTCGCGTACCCCCTCTGCGACCTCGTCGGCCATCCCCTCCGTATTGCCCGTCATGCTGGCAAACACAATAATCAGCTTCATATTCAAGCTCCTCCGTTTCCGTCATGCTCCATCTACTTCCTCAATCATATTAAATGATAATGATTATCATTGTCAATTATGTTTTTTCGGCGAAGCCTACACCTTGTTTCCGGGAACGCGTCTTTTTTTCGTGATAGGTGCCTCAAGACACCTGTCCATACCATAGGACAGCGGATGACATACCTTATATAGGTGCTAGCAGGACAGAAACTTACATCGGCATTACGGGAGAGGATCGAAGTGGCTAGAGGACTATTCGATGTCGTCGTAAACCCGGAGCATAGCGAGGATACGATGACAGTGGTCGCGAATTGCATAAACGGCTACGACCACGAACTGCACACGCTTCGGGACGGAACGATGGTCGTTTTGAAAAAAGAAGGCAGTCCGGGGAAACAAATCCGCATCGTGCGGGAACACGACGACGAATGCCTGTTTCATTACATCGAAATGGGACCGGCCACGGCCCAAGCCGCCAACCTGCGGGGAGGAGCCCGCTGCCTGCTGGAATATAACGAGCTCGAACAGACTGTGACTCTGACCAAAATTACCTTGAACAAAGAGCGGGTCATCGTGCTTACCGAAAAGGGCCAATCGGAACCAAGAGTAAGAATCGGGTATTCGTTACTGAACAAGCTCGGAATGGCTGGCGCACGAAGGAGCCGGACCGTGCGGGCCAGACGCGGAAATACTTCCGTCAAGCTCCGCCTCTCGGTGCCCCAAAACGAGCTTAACGAACAATTCGTGTTGTCGGCAGGAGCTGCGGCCAAGCTTCGTCTGGGCAACGCGCAGCCGTGCCTGCTTGCTTATGATCAAGCGGCCCGGACGCTATTGTTCTTGCCGCTATCAAACGCACCGGAATCCGTCTACCCGGCAACCGGTTTTGTGCCGAACGATTCGGCTAAGCCTATAAAATCGTCATACCGGTCGAGGTCCGCACAACGAACCATCGCCAAAACCGTGACCGCCAGCCGGAGCGGCAAATCGCGAACCCGCAAAACCGTCCCTTCCCGCCTGTTCGTTTCAAAGCAAACGAAGGCTCCAAAACCAGAACCCTCTTCCAAAACCGGAAAATCCGCTGTGTGGATCAGCCCAAAGCTTCATAGAGGACGCCGGTAAATCAGTTCATCCGCCGCATTAACCTGAAGCTGATGAACCAGCGTTTGCAAAAGAAAACGGAAATTTTTTAATTCAATTCCAGAAATCCCGAATCCGTCATATCTTCCATAAGCGCTATACTTTACACTATAATGATAGAGTTGTTTGAATCATAACAGTAGGGTTTATTGTCGTTAGGGGGGTCAGAGAAGATCGAAATGAAAAAAAGTAACATTGAAGAAATACATGTTTTACGAGCTCTTGCCTTTTTGGCCGTTGTGCTGCAGCACTCGATCGGCCACTATTTGTCCGAGCCGGATACAACGCTTTCGGATGGCGTGATGTTTACGCTTTTTCTTCTTTTTTCCAAATTTGCTGTTCCGGTGTTCATCTTTATTACAGGTCTCGTGCTATTTTACAATTATGACGGGCCGCTACATTACAGTTCGTTTCTGCAAAAGCGGCTGAAGGACATCGGCGTTCCTTATTTGTTCTGGTCCCTCATCTATGCTGCTCCCGCATTGCTGCAAAGCACCGGCCTCTTCTCAGGCGTACAGCAGTTTGTGGGGCTGGCATTTACCGGCAAAGCCTCGTATCACTTGTGGTATATTGTGATGATTATTCCGTTTTACGTGACGTTTCCGCTTTGGCGTTGGGTGATCCGGAATGTACGAAGCCGAATCGTGACATCTGGGCGCGCGATCGCCACCATGATGCTTTTGGCTATCGTGTATGTGTATAGTATGACTCTAATATGGCCGCTTTATCAGGCGGCGGAGCAATGGAATCTGCCGGTGCTGACCCCGATGCTGACCGAATATGCAGACCGCAACTCGCTCTATTTCTTCTACTACTTCGTCCTTGGAGCGGTCTCCGGTTTGGCGCTAACGCACTGGAGGGAATGGCTGAGACGCAACGGGCCGCTGGTGTATGCCGTTTTTTTTAGCTTGTCCGCTTACTTGACGTATCGTGTCGTTGCAGGCTTCGAAAACAACCCCGCATCTCAGAATCACTACGAGGACTTGCTTTTGCTGCGCCCGGTGACGGCGGTTTTCTTAATCGTTTCAATTCTTGTAACATATAAGTTCGGAATACGGGCCGCTGAATCCGCGAAGGGCTTTACGCGCCGTGTGCTCTGGATTGTCAGCCAATATTCCTATGGCGCTTATTTGATCCATGCGCTAATGCTGACCTGCGCTACCTTGCTCTCTGACGTACTGCTTCCGCAGGTGAACGTCACGCTTCGCACGATCCTTGCCTTTATTCTTTGCTCGACGATGTCGGTGCTGGCCACATTTGCGCTGTCCAAGATTCCGTTCCTCGGGCAATGGATGACCGGTTTGGGTAAAGCCAAAAAGAAACCGCAGCCAGTTCCCGGCCTATCGGCTGACAGCATGAAGGGCTAAAATCGCTAAAGCGCAAAAGAGCCGGAGGTCTGATTCTCGTTATGCATGACGGAGGCATATGCATCTCCAATCGGGTGGCTTTATTTTCGGCGATGACCAGTGGACGCAAGCGCTTTCGCATCACCTTCGAAACGGTCCGTCTGAATTATGCTCCTTCTGTTCATTGCCTGTGCCGACGCAAAAATCGCAGAGTCAAACGGAACGAAGCAAGTCTCCGTCCCGTTTGACACGATATCAATAACCGAAATTAAGCGTTTTGCCCGTTTCGGCGTAGGTTTTGATGTTGCTCAAAATCATAGGCCAGCTTTGCCGGGTGTTCTCGTACGACGGATGGTCGGTCGGCCACTGGTCGTTAACGAGCGTCAGCTTGGTGCAGCTGCCCATAGGCTCCAGCGTGAACGTGATCCGGGTCTCCAGCTCGGCGTGGTTTTCCCGGTAAGACGGTCCGGCATGCTCGGTCACGCTGAGCAGACGGTTCGGCTCGATGGCGAGCACCTTGCCGTAAACGTGGACGGTTTCGTCGCCGTCGTTTCCGGGTCCCACATACGCGTAATCGGCGCCGACCTCGAAGGTGGAGCGGATCGTACAGCCGAACATCGTCTTTTTCACGCCTTCGTCCGAAATCAATACCTGCCAAACGTCCTCAGGCGACGCCCCGATATAGTAATGGTAAACAAGATCCATTCTTATCCCTCCGCGCAACAATGAATTTTGGAATTGCAATCGGACGTCCCGACTGCTACTCTTACTATACATTCGGCTGCGGACAAGCGTATAGGAAAAACGCGACAGAACGATTTTCCCATTACACCGGAGCAAGGGAGAGATTTGATGCATAGGACGGCCGACGAGACCCCCAGAGGAATATTGCATCCGAAAAACGGTGAAACCAAGTTTGAATTGTCCCGATTCCAGCCTTCGGCGGAAATCGACTTTTTCGTGCAGCATTATTGGATCGTCAAGTGGGACTTGCGCGGAGATGCGCCGTATCGTCAGACGGTATTAACCCATCCGAACGTCAACCTGGTTTTCGAACCGGAGCTTACGCGCATTTACGGCGTTGCCAGCGCGACCTCCTCGCATTTGCTGCAGGACCGAGGCTGGGTGCTTGGCCTGAAATTCAAACCCGGAGGCTTCTATCCTTTCCTGAACGAGCCGGTATCCCGGTTGACGGACAGCTCCGTCAGCTTCCGCGAAGTGTTCGGGATGGACAGCAGGCCGCTTGAGAAAGAAATTTTTGCCCAGGAGGAGATCGAACCGGCGCTCCGCCGAGTGGAAACGTTCCTCGGCGAGCGGCTCCCGGCGCCGGACGACAACGTCAGCTTGGTAAACGATATCGTCAGCCGCATCCGAAACGACCGGACCATCGTCAAAGTAGATGATGCCGTGCGCCTAACCGGAGTACACAAGCGGACGCTGCAGCGCTTGTTCGACCGCTATGTCGGCGTAAGCCCCAAATGGGTCATTCGGCGCTACCGGCTTCATGAAGCGGCCGAGCAAATGCACCATGGCTCCGTTCCCGATTGGTCGCAGCTCTCCTTGACGCTCGGCTACTACGATCAGTCCCATTTTATCCGCGATTTCAGGTCGATCGTAGGGCCGTCGCCGGAGCAATACGTCAAGAAGCATCATTCCGGCTAATCCCGGGCTGCTGCCGTTTCGAATAGGCAAGGCAAGCGTGGAACAGGTCCGGTTCATTGGAACCGGGCCGCTTTGTCGTGCTCCGGGTTATTCCGCGCCGTCCGGCTCATGCTGCCACGGGTCGGGCAGCAGCCCCGTATAATTCGCAGAAGGCGACTGGAGGTCGCGCTCAAGAACGAACTTCGAACGGTCGCCGCGGAATATTTCCTGCGAATGTTCCAGCGGTATGCCCGCCGTGTCGTAGGTAACGGAACGGACCATCAAGGCGGGTGCCCCGACGGCCGCCTCCAAATAGTTGCTGTACTGATCGTCGGTCAGAATCGGCTCGATCCAGTCGACGCATTTGCTTAATTGATGCCCGTATTTGCTGCGGAACACGTCGTACAGCGAGCCTTGAATTTCCTCAAGGGCTAGACCCGGCGCAACCTTCCACGGAATATACGTAATGGAATATTTCAAGGGCATCCGGTCAACATAGCGCATGCGGATCAGCTTGAAGAGCGGGTCCGTTTCGGTGACCTGCAGCATCTTGGCCAGCTTCGCGGTTGCCGGTACCACGGCAAATTCCAGTACTTTCGTTTCGCCAGTTAGCCCCAAGCGCTTCATATAATCGTCAAAGCTGATGTAGCTGGACAGCGGCTGCTGAATTTTGGAAGAAGCGACGAAGGTGCCCTTGCCTTGCGTTTGCTCGATATGCCCCTCCAGCTTCAAATGATGCAGCGCTTGCCGGACCGTCGTCCGGCTCACCTCGAACTGCTCGCACAGCTCGTATTCGGTCGGCAAGCGGTCCCCCGGCCGGTACCGTCCGGACTCGATCAGCTCCAGTATGCGGTTTTTCAGCTTATGATAGAGCGGAGCGTCCGCTTTCGTTTTTGCCACGTCGAAACCTCCAATAGGAACCATAGTCATTGTACCCATACATTCAATACAAATTTAGATACAACTATAGGATACAACGTTGAAGATAGGTATTCAAGAGCCTGTTTTATCCGAAAATAACCCGTTGACGCCGCTCGGAAGGCATGTTAAATTTGTAATGACAAATACAAATTAATAATATTTGTAATAACAAATGCTTCTTAGGAGAAGGAAAGGAGTCGGCTTCAGCATGAGCTATATCATCGGCGTAGACGGCGGCGGAACCAAAACGTATGCGGTCGTCATTGACGAGCATGGAAACAAGCGAGGAAGCGGCATTGCCGGATGCGGCAATCATCAGATTGTCGGCATCGATAAGGCGCTGGGACATATCCGGCAATCGATGGAGCTGGCGATTCAAGAGGCCGGCCTGACCTATGCCGATATCGCCTTCGTCCAATACGGCCTCGCGGGCGCGGACCGGGAGCACGACTTCTCGATTCTTCGCCCGGCGCTGGCAACGCTGCCTTTTGCGAATTGGGACGTCGTCTGCGATACGATGGAAGGCCTTCGCATCGGCTGTCCGGACAATGCGGGCATCGTACTCGTCTGCGGCAGCGGCACGAATGCGGCGGGACGCAACGAGGAAGGCCGCACGATTCAAACCGGAGGCCTCGGAACGCTGTACGGCGACGCCGCAGGCGGCCACTACATGGCGACGCGGACATTCCAAGCGGCGGTTCGCTCCTGGGAGTACCGGGACATTCCGTCCGTTCTGCAGCACAAAGTGCCTCGTTATTTCGGTTTCGACACCGTCGAGCAGATGGTGAACGATTTTCTGGACCGGGACATTTATTCGCTGCGGGAGGGCAATCTCACGATCGTACTGCACGAGGCGGCTGACGAAGGCGACGCTCTGGCGATCCGTCTCCTGCAGGACACCGGCCGGGAGCTCGGCATCGCGGCGTGCTCGGTCATCCGCCGGCTGGGCGGCTTCCGGAAGGAAACGATTCCGATCGTGCTGGTCGGCAGCGTAGTGCAGAAAGGCCGCAATCCGCATTTGCTCGCCGCCTTGGAGGAGACGGTCCGGCAGGAGCACGGCTCCATCGAATTGATCATTCCGGAGATGGCTCCGGTTTACGGCGCCGTGCTGCTCGGCATGGATCATTTGGGTCTGGCGGCAGGCGAAGCTATGCATTCCAAATTTGCAGCTTACGGAGGGTATGAGGCATGAAAAAGGAATCGTTAAAAGTAGCCGTTATCGGCGGCGGCTCTTCCTACACGCCGGAATTGATCGAAGGCTTCATCAAACGGTATCCCGAGCTTCCCGTGAAAGATTTGTACCTCGTCGATATCGAAGCCGGTAAGGAAAAGCTCGAAATCGTCGGCAATCTGGCCAAGCGCATGCTGGAAAAAGCGAACGTCCCCATCAATCTCCACTTGACGCTGGACCGCCGGGAGGCGATCCGGGATGCCGACTTCGTCACGACGCAGCTCCGCGTTGGCCTGCTCGCGGCACGCGCCCGAGACGAACGCATTCCGCTGCGCTACAATCTGATCGGGCAGGAAACGACCGGCGCGGGCGGCTTCGCCAAGGCGCTTCGCACGATTCCGGTCATTCTGGACATTTGCAAGGACATGGAAGAGCTTGCGCCCAATGCTTGGCTGCTCAACTTTACGAATCCGGCGGGGATCGTGACGGAAGCCGTACTGAAGCATTCCAGCATCCGGACGATGGGGCTCTGCAATTTGCCGATCGGCACCCGGATGCAGATCGCCAAAGCGCTGAACGTCGACGTCTCCCAAGTGGACATTGAGATGATCGGCATCAACCATCTGAACTGGACGACCCGTGTGATCGTGGACGGCGTCGACGCGACCCAGCAGGTGCTGTTCCAAGCAGCAAGCGGACAAAGCGGGTTTACGATGAAGAACATCCCGGATTTCGGCTGGGATCTCGAATTTTTGAAATCTCTCGGCTCGCTTCCGTGCGCTTACCACCGTTATTATTATTTGCGCGACGAGATGCTGAAAGAGCAGCTCCATGCGGCGGAAACGACCGGTACACGGGCGGAAGCCGTGAAAAAGGTCGAAGACGAGCTGTTCGAGATGTACAAAGACCCGAATCTAAACGTCAAGCCTCCGCAGCTCGAAAAACGCGGCGGCGCCTACTATTCCGAAGCAGCGCTAAATTTGGTCTCTTCCATTTACAACAACAAAAAGGACATCCAAACCGTCAACGTGCGCAACAACGGCATCATCGGCTGTCTGCCGGACGACGTCTCAGTAGAAGTGAACTGCGTGATCGACGCGAACGGCGCTCACCCGGTACAGTTGGCCACTCCGATCGACGCCAAAATCCGCGGGCTGCTGCAAGCGGTAAAAGCTTACGAGGAGCTGACGGTCGAAGCTGCCGTCACCGGGGATTACGGCACCGCGCTTCAAGCGCTGACCCTTCATCCGCTCGTCGGCTCCGCTTCGCTGGCCAAGTCGGTGCTGGACGATATTTTGCGGGAAAACCAAGCGGAGCTGCCTGCTTACTGGCAGCGTTAACGGCAGCGCCGCACTCTCCTATACAACAAGTATCCCGCCTGCTCCTTTCGGAGCCTGGCGGGATCTTTATTTTTGGTGCCCGGGCGGGCTAAGCTCCCTTTCGCATCAGATTCCGCAGCTCCGACCCGCGAATCGGACGGATGCCTTCGGAAGCGATCACCCGACGAATGGCTGGATCGCGGAACACCTTGAACTCCGTTCCCCTTTTCTCAATGGGAATGAATGGCCTTGAGCTCTTCGTCGATCCGCGGAGGATGAATGATGATTTCCGTGATGCCGGGCTTCAGCGAACGAAGCAACGCCGCCATGCTGTCCCGGAACGACTCGTACGTCTCCCCCGGTCCCTGCCTTATTTTATCACACTATTACCAGCTTCTTAATCGTCCGCCTAAGAACATTCTATCATTATAAAAAAGCAAGCCCTCGCTGAGAGGACCTGCTTCCTCGGGTATACCGTATGCCGTTAAAAAATCACCCTACTGCTTCAGTACGCCGACAAGCCGCTTCGCTTCGCCCGTCGGAGTCGCTATCACTTCGTATATATGAATGTCCAGCGGATACTCATGCTCTTCGGTGCGCAGGGCGTCGAACTGAATATACTGTACGCCGCTGATCAACCGGTTCACGCCGCTGAACGGCAGCGACTTGGTCGACAAACTTTTGCCCGTCTTATCTACCAGTTCCAACTGCATTTTGGACGAATTCGGATCGACGACGACATGCTCGTTGCGGCTAATGTCCATATCAAGCTTCATACGATACGTATAGCCGATTGGCGTGTTCGGAGAGAGCGCCGAAGGTACGATATACCGCGCGTTCAGCGTCCAGTCATTGAGCTTGACGTTGAACGGATAGAACGACATATTTTTCAGGTCCAGCTTCGTTTCCTGCATGGCCACACGGTACGCTCCGATCGCCGTCGAGGCCGGCGCTGCCGTCTTCGCATCCGTGAACTTCAGAACGTATTGCTCGTCCTCGTTCTCGGTCGGCATGTTGAACGCATAGCTGACGGCATAGCTCGTTTGCGGCATAATCTCCGCTATCGTCCCCGCTTGACGATTGCCGGAATACGTCATGCCCTGCGCCGTAATCAGCTTCGTTTGGAATGTCGGCACCGGAACCGGCAGGGCGCTGTTGTTCTTGAGCAGCAGCTTCGCAATCACGGTCTGATAGCCTTCGCCGTCGTTCTCATGACGATGGAACTCGACCATCGACACCGATAGGTGCGGATCGATCGTATCGGACAAGCTGTCGTATGCGAAAGGCTGGCCTAGTTCGTAAGGCTTGGCCGCGTTGAATTCCGTCGTGCTGCTCGTGACCGGCAGCGCCACCTGATAACGTCCCACGCTGTAGGAAACCTGACTGGGCTGGCCTTTGGGATCAAGCTGGCGGAACGTTTCCGGAGTCAGCACATTGAAACTCGAGAGCACGGTATCCTTATCGGTCGGGATGGCGAAATGGATGTACCGCTGCTCCTTCGGTTCGAGCACCAGCGGCGACGCCTCGACCCGTTTTCCCGGGAAGACGGTTTTATCGGTGCTGCCGTTCCCGTTCGACTTGCCGTCCAGCGTAATATCCGGGACGGCCTCCTTGGTCGCGGACGGATTCTCCACGCGCATCTTCACGGTCGTTACCGGGCCTTGCGGCGTGTTATCCCGGTTCACCGAAACCGGCGTATAGACGAGCGGCGATTCCAGCGCCGGACTTAGCGTAAAGGAGCGCTCCCACGACAGCACCGAGGAAGAAGCATTCGCGAAGCCGGACAGCGGCCCGGTCCATTCTTGTCCTTTCACGGGCACCGCGAGCCGCACGGTTTCCTTCTTCGGATACGAGTACCAGTCGACGGCATACCAGACAAGCTCGGCAAGCTCCGCAGGACTCCGGCGGTCCACCTTGACGAAGAAGTTCAATTCCTCGGTCGTACCCGGACGAATGGCATGGACGTTAAACACGCTCGCTTGCATCGGATATTCGTAGCCGTCGGCGGTTTTGACCCGCAGCTCCAGATCCGGAATTTTCGCCACCTTGGCGTCCGAGCTCCGAACCCGCACGACCGCAGCGATGCGTGTGCCTTCGCTGGTCGTCTCGTTCAGCAAGCTCTTGATTTCAACCTGCAGCTTATCCGCGAGCACATAACTTTGCAGCAGCGGCGTTCCGGCGATCTTGCCGGATGCCTGAGTGCCAGAAGCCGTCTTCGACGCGTCGCCCGCTGCCGCAGCTTCCGAAGCCGCCATGGCAGGCGAAATGGATACCGTACCGAGCAGGGAAGCCGTCAGGACGACGGAAAGCGCCGTTTTTTTCCATTGTTGGTTCGAATTCATCATGCTGCAACCTCTCCCACCGTTGATTTTACTTTAACCCGGCGCGATTCCCACATCGTCAGCAAACCGACGGTAAGCGACATCACGCCGATCATCACGACAAATACACCGAGTTCCCTTGAGAAATATTCGAGCGAGCCGCCGCGATAGCCGATGCCCCGAATGAATTTGAACAGCCAGGTCAGCGGCAGCATGTTGCTGATCGCTTGAATCGGCCCGGGAAATATAATCGTGGCCACCTGTACACCGGACAGCATGAAGGACGGGTACACAATCGCATAGGTGCGAAGCGCTACCTTCGACGGGTCCGCCGCCGTCCAGCCGACGACCATGCCCATCAGCGTGACCGTCAAGGTGTAGAGCAGCAGCGGAACCGCAAATTCCAGCGGGTTCCCGACAAATCTCAGCCCGCCAAGCTGCTTCAGAAGTCCGAAGGCCAGCATCAGGCTGATGCATGAGATCACAGCATACGGCAGCACGCGCGACCAGAGCCCGATCGGCGAACGAAGCGCCTCCTCCAGCCGGCCCTCCACCCGCAGACGAGGGACGATGGATGCGGCGGCGATGGCGGTAATCCCCAGCGCCACCACATTGACGAAACCGACGACCATGAAGCCTATAAAATCGGAGGTCGGGTTAAACAACAGCCGCTGCTGCAGCGAGATCGGAGAGGCAATTCCCATCGCCGCATCGTCGCCAAGTCCCATCACCTTCAGCTTGCCTACGGACAGCGTCGTGTTCTCGATCGTAATCAGCTCCTGCATGCCGGAACGTATGTTCCCGATCGCCGACGGCATCGAGTTGTCGATGAGCAGGCCTATATTAATTTGCTTCCCTTGGAAGCGGTACTGTTCCATCCCCCGCGGCAAATACATGATGACCATATATTTTTCATTGGCCATCAGCTTTTCCGGCGGGATCGCCTCGTGGAACACGTCCACGACGTTCAAGTATTGGGATGCGTTCACCTTGTCAATAAACTGCCGGCTGTACAAGCTATTGTCTTCATCGACGACCGCCATCGGCGCTTCGTTGATTTGGCCGTTCTTGAACATGTAGCCGAACAGCGCCGCCACGATAAGCGGGGCGATCAGAATCGCTATCACGAATTTGCCGGATAGCGCGTATTTCCATTCATCGAGCAGGGATTTCATCGACACGCACCTCCGCTGTCATGCCTGGCAGCAGCTTGTCGGTCCGCTCTACGTAGACACGCACTTGGAACGAGTTCAAATCCGCGGTGCCTTTCTCCCGGCTCATGCGAAGCGCGGCGAATTGCGGCGCGGCCGTGACGAACTGCACTTTGCCCTCCACTTTGTCCGGCAGTGCGGCAAAATGCGTAGGTACAGCGGAACCGGCCTGGAACTTGCCGACTTGTCGCTCGTCTACATATAAGTCGTAATAAAGCTTGCCCGTTTCCAATACGACGACCGGCATCCCGGAGCCGACATTCTCGCCCGCCTTCGGTATAATTCTGACCACCTTGCCGTCCGCCGGAGCGCGCAGCGTGAAGCGGTCCTTCTGCACCTTCAGCGATTCCATCAAAATGTTCAATTGCTCCAACTGTTTGTTCAGCGCCTCGATGCCGATTTGCTGATTCGAGATATCGCCTTCGGCGAGCTGCTGCTGCTCGACGACCGCCTTGGCGCGGTCCGCTTGCAGCGCCGCCAGCTTGCGTTCCCTATCCGTAGCGCCGGCCAGCATTTTATCCAAAACGGTCTGCTGCTGGTTTCTCGCATTCTCCAGCGTCGCTACCTGGCTGCGCGCCTTCTCGACCGCATCGCGGTGATCCTTGTACGAATACGGATTGTTATCGTACGTCTCCTCCGTATTCAGCAGCTGGTTGTACAGCTTGAGCGCATGCGTGTACGCTTCTTCCGAGGCCGCGACGGCAAGCTTCTGCCGTTCGATATCTTCGCTTCTCGCTCCGTCCGCCACCTGCGCCTCCTGCGTCTCCGCCTGTGACAAGCCGACCTGTGCCAGCCTCACCGCATTGTCCAGCTTGCTTTTGGCGACTTGGATGCCGTCTTCCGCCTGCTTGATCTTTAAGGTCGTAACCTCCACATCGGCCTGCGCCTTGCGGAGCTGAAGGTCGATATCCGTCGGATCAAGCGTCATCAATACGTCCCCCTTACGCACCGTCTGCTCCTCTTTGATCGAAAGCTCAATGATTTTGCCGGCGACGCCTTGAAAGGATACATTTACCTGCTCTGCCGTCAGAATGCTTCCTTTGTTGGAGGAGGCCAGTGTTACCGCATCCTTGCCCTGTGCCGCCAGCATCCAGCCTCCCCCGCTTAGCGCTAGTGCCAATACGACGATTGCCGCCACTTGTTTCTTCATTTCCTCCGTTCCCCTCTCCTGATGCTTCTTTTCTCTATATGGTCTATAGCTGGCTCTTGATTCCGTTAAGAATGAATTTGGTCGTCAGCTCCACAACCGATGCTTCGGTCTCGGCTGCCTTAGGCTGGACGGATTCGTTCTCATCCCGGAATACGGGGTCCAGAAACGGGCTGCTGCGCGAAAACACAAGCGCACCTACGATAAAATGCACCGTATGGCGAGTCGAATCGAACTCGAACTGCCCCTTGGCTTTACCCGCCTGAAGAATGAGCCGCAGCTGCCGCCAAAGCACGTGGATAATCGACTGCAGCTTCTCCAGCCGGGGACTCTCCATCATGACCTCCTGCTGAAGTATATTAATGAGCTCGGGCTCCGCCAAGCGGAAAAGCGTAAACTCCCGGATAAACGATTGCAGATCGTGTACGGGATCGTTCAGTTCGTACTCCGCCACCAGGAACGCCGGGGCGAACGTTTCGAACAGCGCAAAAAACACGTTCTCCTTGCCGCCGAAATGATAAGACACCAGAGCGAGCGCCACTCCCGCTTCATCGCAAATTTGCCGCACCGTCGTGCCTTCGAAGCCTTTTTTCGCGAACAGCTTCTTGGCGGCGTTCAATATTTTCAGCTTAACGTCTTTTCCCTGCGCTTCCGGTTTCATGAAAACCTCCCTTTCAATTTGAACATACGTTTTGAACGATTGTTCAATTCATCTCTGAGTGGTATTTTATACTGGATAATCTAACCTGTCAATAGAAAACTAACCATTTTTTTTGCCGGCTGCAACGCTTCTATACGTTAAGAGAAATGCCGGATGCTGGCCCATTCGGGCGAGAGCCCTCCGGCTTGTCCGATTCGCCGCTTGTCTAAGCGGGAGATTTTCGGGTGAACGCAAAGAAGCCCGGGCCGAATGCGGCCGGAGCTTCGAAGCTTGACGCAGCGAAGGCAGGCAGAAGGGGCGATTACCCCTTTACGCTGCCTGCCGTAACGCCCTCGATAATCTGTCTTTGCAAAAAGATGAAGATGATAATGATCGGGATGACGCTGATACTGATCGAAGCGCACAGGGCGCCATAGTTCATGTTGAATTTGTCCGCAAACCCGACGACCGCCACAGGCAGCGTCCGGAGCGTCTGTGTAGATAGAAAAAGGTTCGCCATAACATATTCGTTCCAATGGGCGAGGAAGTTAATGATAAACACCGTAACGAGTGTCGGCAGCGATAGCGGAAATATAACCCGGAACAGCAAGCCGTAAGCGGACAGTCCGTCCATGACGCCAGCTTCTTCAAGCTCGCTAGGAATCGCCTTCATGAAAGCGGCCACGACAAAGACGGTTAACGGAATCCCAAACGCCATATACGGTATAATGAGCGCCAACGGAGTGTTGTAGAGCCCCATGTCCTTCACCATAATATACAGCGGAATCAGCAGCGAAGCGGGAGGAATGAGCAGCGAGAGCAGCAGCAGCCCGTACACCAGCTTGCTGAGCGACGGGAACCGCATTCTCGTGACCGCAAAAGCGATCCCCATGGCGAGCAGCAAGGACCCGACCGTAGCGATGGTAGCGATATAAAGGCTGTTAATAAAATACGTGCCAAGGTTCGAATTTGTCAGTGCGCTCTCATAATGCGAAAAGGAAAACTCCGAAGGCAATCCCCATGGATTCGTGATGATCTCGTTATTTTTCTTTAAAGACGAGATCACAATGAAATAGATGGGATAGACGATGATCAGCACGTACGGAATCAGGACCAGATGAGGAATACTTTTGACCAACGCTTTATTCATGTCAGTATTTAACCTCCTCTACCCTGCGTGAGAACAGATGGAAAATGAGCGTGACGATAGACGTAAACACAAAAATGATAATCGCAATAGCATTGGCGTAACCGTATTCGCCGGCCGAATACGCCTGCTTGTACATATACGAGGCCATGACTTCCGAACTGCCAAAAGGGCCGCCGCTGGTCATAATCAAGACGATATCCAGCGCCTTCATCGCGCCCGTAATCGACAGCAGCATGACGACGACAATAACCGATCGAATGAGCGGCACGGTGATGTGCCACGCCTTCTTGAAGCCGACGGCGCCGTCGATTTCCGCCGCCTCCAGCACTTCCGAAGGAATCGCGAAGATGGCTGCGAGCACCAGAACGATATAAAATCCGGTCCACTGCCAAGCGTTCGCTATGAGCACCGCAGTCATAGCCGTATCCGGGGTTCCAAGCCACGGCTTGGCCACTTCGGCGAAACCGGTAACGCGGAGAAGCTGATTGAGCAGCCCGGCATCCGGCTGGTAGATGAATTGCCATATAATCGACACGGCGGCCGTCGACAGGATGCTCGGCAAAAACACCGATACTTTATAAAGCCCCAGCATCTTTTTCGCCCTGCTGATGATAATGCCGACCGCGATAATAATCGGAACCTGAATAAAAAGCGAAAACCCGACAAAATAGACATTATTTTTAAATCCGATCCAAAACTTTTCGTCTTGGAGCGCCTTAAGGAAGTTTTCGATTCCGTTGAACACCGGTTCGTTAATCCCGTTCCAGCTTGTGACGGAATATCTTAGGGACGAGAACAGCGGAACGATATAAAACGTCACATACAAAACCAGGGCCGGGACGATAAAAATTAAATAGGCCACCGGATTCCTCAGCACCTTATTCATGGATCACCCTCCGATAGCAAAATGCGGGCGCCGCGCGATGGCGGCACCCTTGTTTAGCTGTTTATTTTTTTTGGCCGTCGGCTTGATTCGCTTCATCCTGTGTTTTTTGCATACGTTCGGCAAGTTTCTCCGGTGAAATTTGTCCGCCAAGCAGTTCTTGTATCGAAGATTCGAGAGTCACCTTCACTTTCGGCTGAACCAAGGCGTCGAACGCCGGGAATGCGCCTTTGGACGATCCTTGAGCGTCGCTGATCTCTTTGACCAGCGGATGCGCGTCGTTCGTGCCTTTGACGTTTTTCATAGCCGGAATCCGGTTTGCTTTGTTAAGCTGATCGGCTTGATTCTCGATCGTGTAGAAGTTTTTGATGAACGTTTTAACGGCTTTCAATTCGTTGTCGTTCAGGTGAGCGGAGAAACCGTAGCCGTTACTCCATCCGCCGTTGATGTAGCCGTCGCCTTTACCGCCCATATCCGGGAGACGGAAGAAGCCGACATTGTCTTTCACGGTCGATTTTTCTTTGTCAAGCACCGCGGAAGTCGTCCACGTGCCGTCAAACAGCATGGCAGCCTGGCCTGTGTAGAACTTCGCCTGACCTTCGGCATATTTCAGTCCCAATACGTTAGGATCGATATAGCCTTTATCCTTCAATTCCTTCATCCGCTTGAACGCCTCTACAACCGGAGCGTCAGTCCACTTGGTTTTGCCCGATTTGAAGCCTTCCTGCTGTTCGGTACCGCCTAAGCCGACAAACAAGCTGTTGCCGAGCATGTTGATCGCCCAAGCGCTTTCCGGTCCGCCGCCCAGCGCGATCGGCGTAATTTTTTTCGCTTTCAAAGCTTCGCTTACTTTGAGGAATTCTTCCCAGTTTTTCGGAACCTGGACGCCGGCGTCCTGGAACATTTTCTTGTTGTAGTAGAACCCTTCCACGTAACCGGATTCCGGCAGACCGTAGATTTTCCCATCTACTGTAAATTCGCCTAGATTGTAGAATTGGTCCGACAAGCCAAGCTCTTTCAGAATATCGTTCAACGGGAGCAAATGGCCTGCCTTGGCGTAGTTCTGAGTATCCGCACCGCCGAATAAGTTGAAAATATGCGGCGGCTTGCCGGAGGACATTTCCGCTTTCAGCTTCACATCGCGGTTGACGGTATCTTCGACGCCGTCGAGGTTCAGCTTAAGTCCCGGAACGTCCTGCTCCGTTTTCGCCGTCACCCTTTGCAGCAGCTCCAGCGCCGATTTCGCCGTTTCCCGGACGTTGATGTGACGCACCGTCATTTGGAACGAGCCGGCCTTCGCCTCCGTTCCGGCAGCCGACTTGCCGGCCTCCGCTCCTTTGTCTTTGTCGCTATTCGCAGCCGGCGCGGAACTGCCGCAGCCAGCCAGTACGGTGGTCAGCAAGAGCGCTGCGCTTGCGGAACAAAGTACACTTTTCTTCATCTGGGAATCCCCCTATGTCGATATTTGTATCGGTGACCTTCACCTTGCTTTTATTATAAAATCGCCCCATGACGCGTCACAGGTATACATTTCAACTTTGGTGGGATAAAATTATCTACTTAATCATATTTACCATTTTTAATAGTGTCTTCCTGACACAAAAAGAGACAACCCGAAGGTTGCCTGATCATCGAAAAGGATATGGTATAATAAGAGGACTAGTCGTAGAAGCGCAAAAGGGTGGGAGGTAAGACCTATGGAGTGCCGGATCGGATGCGCCGCCTGCTGTATCGTCATATCGATTTCATCCCCGATCCCGGGTATGCCGGAAGGCAAGCCTGCCGGGGTTCGCTGCATCCAGCTCACTTCGGATAACCGCTGCGGATTGTTCGGGAGTCCGGAACGCCCCGCCGTATGCGGCAGCCTGCGAGCCTCGGAGGAGATGTGCGGCCATTCGAACGAAGAGGCCTATGCGTATTTGGAAGCTTTGGAGCGGGCGACAAGCTGAGGACGGAACGGCCCGTTCGCCTACTTCCCGGTATGTTAATCTATTTTTTTCATGATGCGATCCTGTTCCTCTTGAGAGAGCTTTTTCGCTTTCAAGACGGTTACCAATAGTTCTTGCATCGTATGCGCTTGATCTGAAGTCGGGGATGCTTCTGCATTCTTTATACCTTGTATGATGTCCTTCATCCGATTGCAATTTCCGACCACATCCCGCATATATTCCTCCAGATTCCAATTCTGGTTACGGCTTGTCACAGCCAGGTTCCAACAAGCTTCCATCCATTCAAGACCTTTCCGGAAGCGCCCCGCCTTATCGCCAAAACACCTCGCAATATCCGGTAATAAATCGGGGCCTGTCAACGAGTATACATGGGCCGACGCTATACTCTCCTTGACCAGTTCACTCACCACTTTTTTCGGCCCCAGCTCTACAAAATTGCCGATGCCCTGTTCCTGCAAAAAGAACAGCGTGTCCACCCACCTTACCGGGGCAATCATCTGCTGCCGCAGCAGCTCCGCCAATGAATCGTGGTGTCCGTAAGGCAGGGCGGTTACATTAGATATCACTGGCCATCTCCACGCGTTGTACTTGAATTTAGACAACTCGTTAAACAACTCGTTGGCCGCTTCCAGCATCAAAGGGCAGTGAAATGGAGCGCTCACCTTCAAGAAAACAGATTTAATCTTCCTTTTTTGCAGCTGTTCCACGACTTTATAAACGGCGCTGCGTTGCCCCGAGATCACATTTTGTTGCTGAGAATTGTAGCATGCGATGACGACAGGCTGTTTAGTCGTCGAAATCTGCTCGCAAAGCGCCTCCAGAGCTTCTCTTGACTCTCCGATCACTGCGGCCATAGCGCCTGTTTCAGAATCGGCTGCGGCTTGCATCAGCTCTCCCCTTAGCCTGACAAGCCTTAAAGCGTCGGCAAATGCAAGTTGGCCGCTGCATACAAGCGCCGAATATTCCCCAAGACTGTGTCCAGCCGCATAAGCTGGCTCTATGCCGACCTCCTGCATATAGACCCGAAAAGCAATGACACTGACGGTAAGAATGGCGGGTTGCGCGTTCAAGGTTTGTGTTAGCTCCATACTGCTGCCGTTAAAGCACATTTGCTTCAAATCGAATCCCAGCGTTTCATTGGCTTCTTCAAATAAATGCTTGGCAATCGCGAACTCATGCCAGAATCCTTTGCCCATTCCCACATACTGCGAACCCTGTCCGGGAAATAAAAAAGCAAGCTTGGACATAACCCCACCCCGATTCTTTTTTTAATGCTTCGCGTCAGAGTTGACAATACATTCCTTTTTGGCTTTCTCAATCGCTTCATCGCGACCTTGTACCTGCATTTTCAAGTAAATCGATGAAACGTAGTTTCGGACCGTACCTTCGGACAAATGTACCTTGGCGGCGATTGCTTTATAGCGAAGCCCTTCCGCCAGACCATGGAGAATTTCCAATTCGCGGTCCGTTAATTCGTAAGGATTCTTAGCCGGTCCCGTTTGCTGGAACAAACGGTTGGCGACATCCTGAGAAATCATTGTGCCACCGCCGTACACAAGCCGAATAACCGCTGCAAGTTCCTTAGGATCAATCGTTTTTAACACATAGCCTTCGGCCCCCGAAGCAAGGGACTGGGACGCATAGGAAACGTCCTCGAATGTTGTGATCATCACTATGCGTATATCCGGCCAGGCTTCTTTGATGATTCTCGTCGTGGCGATGCCATCCGTCTCCGGCATCTGCACGTCCATCAGAATGACGTCGGGCGGATCGTTTTTGCACTGCTCCACCGCCTGCTTCCCATTGGATGCCAGTTGAATCCGAAACCCTTTTTCATATTCGAGCAGCGACTTCAAACTATCGCGAATCAGCAGTTGATCGTCGACAAGCAACACCTTGATTTTCTGAACGGGCTTCCCTTCTTCATACAACCGCGGAATGGAACAGACGACGACCGTACCTTCCTCCTCCCGGGAATGAACATACAGCTTTCCCTGCAGAGAAGCCAGCCGCTCCTTCATCCCCGATAGCCCGAAGCCGAACTCGATAGCTTTATTTCCCTTGCCGTTATCTTGCACCTGCATGATGATCTGCTCCCGGTCGTATTGAACAAGCACCTGAATAGAACTGGCCTGGCCGTGCAGGCTTGCGTTGGTCAAAGCTTCCTGAAGACAGCGATACAGGATCAGCTTGGCCTGCTTCAGGACGATAAACGGCTCGCCCATCGTTCGAAAAATGACACGGATGGAAGTGTTTTTTTTAAATTCATTGATGATGTTAAGAAGCGACAAGTCTAAAGGAAGATCTTCTTCCAACGGGTCCATCTGATGAACTTGTCGCCTGATATCCTCGAACCCCGATCTGCCCAACTGAAGCATGGACTGCAGCTTCTCCGTCCCTTCCCGGGAAGAAATGTACGGGCGCAACGTCTCCATACCCAATATCATGGAAGTAAACGTATGACCAATCGTATCGTGAAGCTCGCGGGCCATTCGATACCTTTCTTCCAGCAGGGTCATTCGTTCGACTTGGTTGGAATGCTGCTCCAAAGCTTGATACTGTTTTTTGATCGATTCCAACTTTAACAGGATATTGTTAACAGCACCAAATGCCTTTTGTAACCCAAAGCCAATGAGGTACACAAAGGCGCCATCGACCAAATTTTGCAAAACCGATTCAAGCGTGAAATGAAAGGCTCCTCTTCCACCGAAGCAAAAGATGGTAAGCGCCAACGGTACAGCGATAAAATGCGATTTGCCACGGCTATAAAACGCGATCGTAAAGACGGCAGGATGAAACAAGCGGATGAGCTCATATTGATGAGCAAGGAACAAGGATAAACCGCCAGCCAGACAACCTTCCGCCAGCAGATACCAGCGGTAATGAACGGGCATCAAGAGCAAGGGTAATGTGTAACATACCAGCACACCGAACAAAACGATCGAAAACGGAAAGGACGGATTATCCTGATACGATAAAAAGACAACGATGACCATCCAAAGGGTTCGAACGGAAAAGACCGTCCAATCCTGCCACGACCAATTGATATTCAAAAGACGCATTCGAGAAGCTCCATTCCATCAGGTAAATAAATGTATATTTTAATAACATCGACCATTATTTCTGTTGTTTTCCATTATCATAACAAGGTTATGACATTTTGTCACTAGGGAGTATGATGGCCTTTTTGTTACGTTTAGGGGGCCTTGCGGGTTAGGATTTATGAGACGAAAAGGAGGGAAAGCCGTTGACATCATTACTTCAAATTCGCAACCTGACAAAAAAGATCGGCAAAAAGACGATTGTGGACCGCCTTTCCTTCGATGTGCAGCCGGGAGAAATTGTCGGATTGGTCGGCCCCAACGGAGCTGGAAAAACGACAACGATCCGAATGATCGTAGGACTGATCTCTAAGTCCGGCGGTCAAGTGCTAGTCCAAGGAAAAGATGTTAATAAGAGCTTCGAGACCGCGATGAAGCATGTGGGGGTGATTGTAGAAAATCCGGATTTGTACAAGTACCTTTCCGGCTACGACAATTTGATTCATTTCTCCAGAATGTCCCCTGACGTGAGCCGGGAACGAATTCAGGAGGTTATTTCGTTGGTCGGGCTCGAAGACAGCATTCAGAACAAAGTCGGAACCTATTCGCTCGGCATGAAGCAGCGGCTCGGCTTGGCGGTCGCCCTGGTCCATAAGCCTTCCCTGCTCGTACTTGACGAGCCGACAAACGGATTGGATCCGGCCGGTATTCGTGAGCTTAGAGAGCATTTGATCCATTTGTCCAAAAAAGAGGGGACCGGCGTGCTCATTTCAAGCCATCTGATGGCCGAAATGGAAATGATGTGCGACCGGGTAACCATTTTGCAAAAAGGAAAGCTGATCGGCATACATCCGGTTGCGGAGATGATGCAAAATCAGCTTACGCAAGTCCGTTTTGAAATCGACCGCCCGGATCTGGCACTTCCGGTGCTTCAGTCCCTGCTATCCGGCAAGGAGATTATTGCGGATCAAAATATGCTGCAAGTCCCCGTTCATAAAGAGCAAATTCCCGAAATCACCGGAAAACTTATGGAAGCCGGTGTCAAGGTCTATGGCGTTCAAACGGCAAAACGAACGCTGGAGGATAAATTCATCGAAATTACGGAGGGGAGCGCCTGATGATTCCGTTCATACGCAATGAAAATATGAAGATTTACAAACGGAAGCGAACATGGATCATGATCGGTATACTCGTACTGTACATCTTCGTCCAGATGGTGAATCTGAGAGGCTCCGGAGCCGTAGGTTACAATGAAGACTGGAAGACGCTTCTACAGTACGAAAACGCCAAGCTGACGCGCGACCTGGCGAAATCGGACGGCCTGCCCATCGAGAAGAAGGCGGCGGCGGACAAACTGCTGCTGAATCAATACTACCTTGACCACAACCTTCCGCCGCAAGTGAACGCTTGGAGCTTTACGGCGAGCCAGGCCAAAAACGTAATCTTCGGTATTACGATTCTCGCACTCATTATAGCCGGCGACATTGTCGCTGCCGAATTCGCATCGGGAACGATCAAATTTTTACTGACCCGCTCGGCCAGCCGCACGAAAATTTATATCGCCAAATATACGGCTGCCGTATTGCTGGGATTATTTATGTGCCTGATCGGTTTTCTGGCTTCCGTCTTCTTGGGCGGCATCCTGTTCGGCTTCGAAGGGATTGGCGGCTCCTATTTGTTCGTCAAAGACCAGACCGTACAGCAAACCGGGATGCTGCAGGCTTTAGTGGGCTCTTTTGTATTCAACGTCCCGTTCATGCTGCTCGTGTTGACATTCGCGTTTACGATTTCCGCCGCATTTCGCAGCGTTACCTTTTCCATTGTTTTCTCCATGCTGGCCGCGATTGCCGGATTTGTCATCAGCATCGCCATGAACGGTTGGCCATGGACAAAATACTTCATTTTTTCCCATACCGATCTAACGCCTTATTTCTTCGGAACGGCATCGGTCGAGGGATTGACCACAGGCTTTTCGGTTATAATGCTTCTTCTCCATCTTGCTCTCTTGCATCTGATTTCATATCCCCTGTTCGTGAAACGGGATGTCGCCTAAGCATTCAAATCCATCTAAAACGGAGTGACGAAAATGAAATGGTTAAATCTTGTTATCTGTTCCGCCGCATTGCTGTTATCGGTATCTTGTTCCGCTAAACAAGCATCGACCTCAACCAAGCAGCTCGAGCTGCCAGGAGCCAACCTTTCCGCGCTTGTAGTTAACAACAGTAACGGGCAAATTGAAGTTGTCGGAAAAAAGGACGCGGATAAAATCCAAGCCGACGTTGTCATAAACGGCAGCAACATGGATAAGCTGAAGCTGAATCTTGAGAACAAGGACGGCGTTGCTACGCTGAACGCTTTCTTCGAAGGCCAATTTTTAGCAACGGGGCCTCAGTCCGTAGATATCAAGTTAACGCTTCCGGAGCGAATGAAGCTTGAGATCAAAAAGCCTCACAAGGACGGCAATATTACCGTATCCAATTTATCCTCGGACGTGACCATCGATAACGTCAATGGCAATCTCAACTTGAGCGCTATCGGCGGGCCGATTCAGGTGAAGAACCGGGACGGAGAAATCGCGATCCGTGATGTTTCCTCTGACGTCAACATCGAGAATGTAAACGGGCATCTCAAAGTGGAAAACGTTGGCGGTTCGGCCAACGTTGAGTTGGGCGACGGTTCTCTTGATATCGACCGTGTAGCCAAGAATGTGATCATTATTCAGAGCGGGAGCGGTAAAGTGACCGTCGGCGAAGTGAAGGGAAAAGTAACGCAGAGCAGAAAGTAGCATATTCCCGGAAAAGGGAAAGACTGCTTGAACAATATGGAAGAGAGCAAGGGAACGGATCGTTCACCCTGCTCTCTTTTTCGCATTAAGCGCAGAGAAGCGTAATTCCGGCAGGCGGCGCAATTGCCGGTTTCAGGAGGATGCTGTCGCTCGGCCCTTATCTCCAGCCGGATCGAGTACAGGAGTACCCCACCGGTTGAAAAACTCCCTAAGCTGCTTGTTTTTGTACGCCGCCATGCCAATAACAAGAACAACGATCCCGGAAAAAATCGTAAGGACCACCCAATGGATGAGCTCCGACAAAATGCCGTAAAACCATATACCGAGAGGCGTTGCCAACATGATCATCGAACTGGATACACCGAAAATCCCCGCTCTGATGTTCTCCGGCGTATAAAGCTGGACATAAGAAGTCATCGGGATATTGCCCATCGAATTGAACAATCCGGTTGCCGCCAAAATCAACACATATACGGAGGTGATCTGCCACATGTGTCCTTGCATCGACGGAAGCAGTTGCGGAAAGCACCATGCGATAAATAAGACTGCCTGAAGTTGAATCAAAATAAAAATCTTGTTTTTGTTCACGATAAAATGATGAATCTTTTGCCATGAAATCAGAAAAGCGCCAGCGATGACCCCAACGGACCAAGCTCCTTGTATGACGGAAAGCTGCGTCGGAGAGACGTGCATCACCCGATAAGTGACATATGGCAGGATGACCTGAATCAAAGGCACAAGAATGAAGTTGATCGCGACGAAGATTCCGAGCAAATATTTGATGGCCGTTTGACCGCGAATGTAGGCAAATACGTCCTTTAAACTATCAAAATAACCCGGAGACCTTTGATCCTCGGTTGACTCGCGAAACTTCAGCCGCATTTGCAATAGGCCGGCCAAAATATACGTAAAGACGTTGAGCGTCAATATCATCTCCAGTCCCAAGACGCGATAGGCGATCGCCCCCAGCATCGGGCCGACCACATTAATGATCGCCCCGATGCTTTGATAGGAAGAGTTGACCCTGTTAACGTTTTCCCTTTCCACAAGATTGGGGATCGATGCGTTTAAGGTCAGAAACGTTAACGATTGGACTAAACTGAGCGCGACCGAAAATGCAGCCAGGAACTGGACATTTGTCGGATCAAGGAGGAAGATCGGTAAAAAGGCCATCGCGGCAACACCGCATAACAGCTCGGTAACAACAAGCAGCTTCCGCTTATCGCTTCGATCCACCAAAACCCCGGCGAAAATGTTGACTAGCACCCCCGGAAGGATCGACAGGCCCAGCACCATCGAGAAAATGGCCGCCGATCCGGTCACATCCAGGATATACAGACTCAATGCAAACTTAAAGACAGAGCTTCCCAATTCGGAGATGAACCGCGTCACGGAAAAGATTAACAGATTGCTTCGGGCATAAGACGAGAATGGCCTCGAATGCTTCATGGTATCCCCCTTATTGGGCCGGGGCAATGGTTAAAGAACCGCTATCCCGTTTTTTCATCTTTTCTAAAGCGTCCTGCAAATGAGCCACCACCACAGCCTCGTCTTCCGGATACGGGAGCGTAAGCGCCATGAACAAGGTGTCCTCTTGGTCATACCAAACCTCGCACAACATACGTTTTCTTCCTTCGACATTGACATTACCCAGATCGGCCGATTGCAATACCTTGTGCTCGCTTCGCAGCTCTCCAAGGAAGTTAAAAACGACCGGCATTCTCTCAAATGCCTCCTGCAGATGCCCGCATGACAACGGATACGAATCTTTCGCGTCGGGGTTGTAGATCAGGTTGGCAAAACAAATATGATGCTCGGAGGCTAGACGTATTTTTTCCTTTGCTTGTTTCTCCAGCCGAGCGGAGCCTTCCTTCGGATTCGCTGCAACCGGAATATAGTCAACGAACTCCCCGATCACGTCATAGTAACGTTTGTTGCCGAAGCCCCTGCCATATTGAGCCACCCAGACAGGTGCCCGCCCGATCCCGAAATAGGTTTGACAGAACGCGGAATAAATATAGAACGCCGCCTCCCACTTGCTGCTATCGCCCAAACCGTTAACCGTTTCGGCATAATCTAATTTCCACTTTACGGTCGTATGTCCTTGGCATACGGGTTTACTTTCCACTAACGAGGCTATTCGGCTTATCTCGTCTTCAAACGCCGGCAAATCGTACATGCGTACAAGCTCTGTATCGTCAATGTCCTGTGGTCCTTCCATAACATGGGCGGTAAAATCCCAATAACGGTTGATCGTTTCCTGCTGCAGATCCTTTCCGGATCTGAAACACTCATAGTACGTGTAAATCCGGTTTTTAATGATTTCACTGCTCATATAATCGAAAATGGAGTGCGCGAAGGGCAGGAGCAGCAAGTATTCTTTGAGATTTTTCCTCACCAGCAGCATACGGTACAATAGCGCCCCGTTCATGTCATAGCTTTTATAAAAATACGGCCAGATGATGTCATCTAAAATATTTTGCTTCGTCTCTTCGTCAAAGGCCGAAATATCAATAACAGGAAGCGGAATTCGGTCAGGGCATGCATGCAATTGCCACAGACGCTCCCCATCTTGTTCGACGGAAACGCTCCTCATCAAATCTTGATCCCGCACGATCTGTACAATGGCCTTTTCCAAATGCTTCACGTTTACGTGCTTATCGAACGTCATGACCGTCCCGGAAATATCCGTATGCTTCAAATGATACCGTTGCGTCGGGGAAACGGGCTGCATCTCGACAATGCCCTGCCCGAGAATCGATCGAGAGAACGCATCCTGCATACGGTCAATCGTTTCCGTCCACTCGCTGCGGATATCTGCGGTATTCGCTTTCGCGAGCTTAAAGACACCCTCCGGCAGCCAAACGATGTAATGCGGCTGGTTAGCTTCAGCGAAATGCGCGGTCAGAAGCTCCATGATCTCTTCGTCACCGAGGACCGGACCTTCCTCGATGTGCAGAACATTCAAGAGCTCTCCGGCCGCCTGCACCTGGCGCATTGAACCCTTTAAACCCAACTTGTCATAAAGCAGCGTCCCGACTTGATTGAATTGCCGTACGGAAGCGGCTCCGTCGCTGACCCATTCCACTACATGCTGCGCCATGCTTCGGACGGTCGGATACTGAAAGAGGCTGCTCAGCCGAACTTCATTTCCTACGATGCCTTGCAGTCTGGACACCAACCTGATCGCCGTTAACGAATGGCCGCCCAGATCGAAGAAATGATCGTCAATGCCCACATTCTTTACGTCCAGGACATTCTCCCAAACTTCAACCAATTGTCTTTCTAGCTCATTTCGGGGTTCCGCATATTCCTCATAGCGGCTCGATTCCAAATTCATTTGCCGCAATGCCCGTCGATCCGCTTTCCCGCTTGTTGTCAAAGGCATTTGTAGCAAAAACACGTATTGAGCAGGAATCATATACTCGGGCAGGGAAAGCGAAAGACTTTGCCTCAATGCCGTTGCAGTTACATGCGATTCGGCGACTACATACGCGCATAAGCGTTTGCCCCCTGACAGGTCATCGTGAGCCAACGCAACCGCGGCCTTGACCCCCTCTTGAGCCAGCAGCGCCGCTTCGATCTCGCCCGGCTCAATCCGGTAGCCCCTGATTTTCACTTGATGATCGATCCGGCCCAAATACTCGATTTCCCCGTTCGGTCCCCTTCGCGCCAAGTCTCCCGATCTGTATAACCGCTCCTCCGGCCTGTACGGGTTAGCCACGAATCGCTCGCCCGTCAAATCCTCCAGGTTCAAGTACCCGCGCGCGACGCCGTCTCCCCCTACATACAGTTCCCCGGCTACGCCCACGGGCGCCAGCCTCCGATGTTTATCGAAAATATAAGCTGCCAGCGTCGGAAGCGGCGCTCCGACAGTGCTCAGGTTCGATTCGATTTCGCTGGGCCTCATTTCTTTGTACGTGACATGCACGGTCGTTTCCGTTATGCCGTACATATTGATCAGCTTCGTTTCGGGGTAGCGCTCTTTCCAATATTTCAGCATCGCCGGGTTTAACACCTCTCCGCCGAACATCACATAGCGCAGCGCAAGGTTTTCTTCGTCCCCCGACCCAGCTTGATTTTCCCGGACGTCACGATCGAATTCGGTCTGAAGCAGCGCATAGAATGCAGACGGCGTCTGATTCAGCACCGTGACTCTCTCCCTGCGCAAAAGCTGTGCGAATTTCATCGGGTTCTGCGCCATGGCCTTCGGTATAACGACACAAGCACCCCCATACAACAGTGCGCCGTACATTTCCCAGACGGAAAAGTCGAAGCAGAACGAATGGAACACGGTCCATACGTCGTTCTTGGAAAAGTCGAATGGCATCTGGTCGTTGACCATCAAGCGCACAACGTTGCGGTGCTCGATCATGACACCCTTCGGTCGGCCCGTCGTGCCGGATGTGTAGATCATATATGCCAGGTCATTCGACCGATTGACCGGCGTGAGGTTGGCGTACCCATTCGCTTCCACCGTCGATTTCATATCGGTGTAATCGCCCAGGTTCAACGTGACGCCTGCAAACGCCGCTTTGTTGACCAAGTGGGATTGATGCACCAACACTTTTGCTCCGCAATCGTCAAGCATGAACTGCAGCCGGTCCTCCGGATAATCCGGGTCCAGCGGGACGTAGGCTCCTCCGGCCTTCAATACGGCCAAAATGGCCGCGATCATGTCCGCGGAACGTTCGACCAGCAGAGCGACCCGTTCGTCAGGCCGCACCCCGCTTTGGCGCAGCGCGCTGGCAAGCCGGTTCGCTTGCTCGTTCAATTCCCGGTAGGTCAGCCGCTGCCCTTCGAAGATAACGGCCGTTCGATCCGGCATCCGCTCAACCTGCTCCTCAAACAGTTGATGGATCGTCTTCTGTTTGGGATAGGAAGCCCTCGTATCGTTAAACCCGCGCAATATTGCCTCCTTCTCTGCCCCGGTAACCACTTCGATATTCGACACGCGAATTTCGGCATCTTCAATAATCTGTCCGATCATCCCGTTAAGGTGATCCTTGATCCTACCGACGAACTCGCCGCTTATCGCATTGGCGTTATACAAAAACTTGATGCTCAGCTCTTCCTTCAACGAAACAATGATATTAAAGTCATAGTTCGTCTGTTCGAAAAATGCCATCTCGCGCACATGGATTTTCAAGGAGGCGCTCTCCAGCATCGTTTGTTCTTCTCCGTAATCGGGATAATTTTCAAATACAAAAATGTGATCCAGCAAGCTTTGCTTCAACTTGGAAACCGATTGAATGTCAGCCAGCGACGTATATTCGTATTTGGCCGATGCAAGGGCGTTTTGTTGGACGCGTTTAGCCACTTGGATAAAGCTTTCATCTTCCTCTGCTTGGATGCGCACCGGCACGGTATTGATAAAGATTCCGACCATGCTTTCTATGTCGGGAATTTCCGGCGGTCGGCCTGAAACTACCGCTCCAAATACGACATCGTTGGTATTGTTGTATCTTTGCAGCAGTGTACCCCAAATCGCCTGGAGCAAAGTATTGACCGTCACTTGGTTTGCAGATGCAATCTCCGACAAGCGCCGGGTTAACATTCGATCCAAAGAAAATTCAAGCAGTTCCGTCCTATAGTCGGCTTTGCTTGCCGATCCCGTTGTTTTCGGAACAACGGCACATTGCTCGTATCCGTCGAGAACCTGTTTCCAATAAAAGATCGCCTTGCGGGCATCCTGTTTTTCCAACCACCGGATATAGGTGGAATAGGACGGCGCCGTTTCCGGTACAAGCGCGTTGCCGTTCACCAGTTCCAGATACATGCGCATGAAATCGCGGTAAACGATTCCCGCGCACCAGCCGTCCATAATCATATGATGGAAAGTCCAGATCAATATCAACCGGTCCTGAGCTATTTTCAGCGCAGCCAGGCGAATAAGCGCATCGTCGGACAAGTCAAATCCCGCCAAGAGATCCCGCTTTTTATAGCCGTCGACATAGGCTGTAATTTCGTTGTCGTCCATCCTGTCAAGATCCTCAAAATGAACGCTGGCGTATTGATGCATGCGCACAACCTGCCGGGGCGCCCGGATATCGGTATAAACGAAATTCGTCCGAAGCACCTCATATTTCTCCAGCAAGCGGCGGAAGCTTTGCTCCATCAGCTCCGGCTGCATCCGACCCTCGATTTCAACCGCAACCTGCTCCACATATGCCGTCGTTTCCGGGTCCATTAAATAATGGAACAACATGCCCTGCTGCATCGGAGTAAGCGGGTAAATACGGCTGATTTGTTCACCCCCGCCATACTGTAAGAAAATCCGGTCCAGTTCGCGGATCGAAAGCTCCTTTTCCTGAAAATCGGACGGCGTTGGCACGCTGTCGGTTCGGCCTGTGCAATGATTGATCAATGTTCTCAAATGATCCGTGTAGGCGCGAGCCAACAGTACAATGTCATTATCCTCGTATTCGCCGCGGCTGTACTCGAATTCGATCACCAGCCGGTCTTCCGAAACGATGCTGTTGATGTCAAGCCCGAAGCGGTTTTGCGCCCGTCCGCCGATCGAACGTCCCGGAGACAACAGAGACAGTTCGAACGTCCCATTCCCGGCTTCTTCCATAAATTGTCCAAGATAATTGAAGGTGATCTCAGGCTGAATGCCGAAACTCAACTCCTGCTTGTTCTCCACCTGCGTCAAATACTTTAAGACCCCGTACCCCACTCCCCGATTCGGTATGCTGCGGATCGTTTCTTTGGTACAGCGAATGGCGGATGATACATCATCCCCGCATTCGCTCATATCCAGAATTACCGGAAACATGGATGTAAACCAGCCGACCGTTCTTGTGATATCGATGTCTTCCATAATCTCTTCTCTGCCATGTCCCTCAAGATTGATGGGGAATCTGTCAAGACCCGACCACTGCTTCACAGCCATCCCCAATGCCGCTAGCAAGAGATCGTTGATTTCGGTATGGTAGACCTGATGAAGACTCCCGAGCAGAAGCTGCGTATCCTGCTTATTCAGACGGACAGTGTGGCTTGTTCTGGCTCCGGAATCGTCGGCAAGTTTCCTGCGGCTCTGCGGTAACGGCTCGAATTCCATGTCTTCGATCCGCTTCCAGTACGCTTTTTCCGCTAACAACGTCTGGCTGTTCGCATATTCCTCAAGCTGGTCGGCCCAGTATTGGAATGAATCCGTCCTACCGGGCAGCACAATTTGTTCCCCTTGCGCAGCTTGACTGTAGGCTGTATCGAAATCCTCGAGCAAAATCCTCCAAGATACGCCATCAACGACCAGATGATGGATTGCGATCAGCAAATGATCCCCCGCGTCCGTTTTAAACAAGCCGATTCGAATGAGCTCGCCCGCGCATAGATCCATGCTGGCCTGCAGCCGCGTCGCTTCTTCCTCGATTTTCTCCTTGAACCCGGCATCCCCTTGCATATTGTAGACAGCCAAGCGGACCGATTTCTCCGGCGTTCCCCGATTATGCTGACGGACACCGCTCTCGCCAATCTCATATGTCATCCGCAACGCATCGTGGTGGAGCAAAATCGCATCAAACGAGCTGTTCAAGGCTTTCTCGTCGAACCCACGATGACTGTACAGCATAACCACCTGATTGAAATGATGCGAATCGTCCTTTTTGTTCTCGAAAAACCACCGCTGGATCGGCGTCAACCGTACGTTTCCTTTCACTACGCCTTGATCGATTGCCCTTGTTCGCCGTTTAACAAGCAGGCTCACCTGTTGAATGGTAGGGTGCTGGAATAAATCCTTCATTTCCAGCTTCAACCCGTATTGATGAAGACGGGCGATGACTTGGATGGCCTTGATGGAATCGCCGCCAATATCGAAGAAGCTGTGGGTGATTCCGATCCCTTCCCGGCCGAGCACACTTTCCCAAATGCGGATCAGCGTCTCTTCCGTAGGATTAGTCGGCGGCTCGTACCACATCCCCAAGTCCAAACGAACATTCGTAGCAGCCGTCCTTGTTGAGCCCGCCTTGCTGCGGGCCCCCGCTTCGATGGTGACCCCAGTGGCTGTTATTAAATCGCTCTTCCGGCCCAGAAGCTCGATATTTCCGTCCAGCAGCCATCTGGCGATATCGCCGGTTGGGCACATCACTTCGCCCGGAACGAAAGGGTTCGGCACAACCCCCTCCTTCGTCAAGCCGGACCGCTTCAACTCCCCTTGCGCCAGCGCGTCCCCCGCGATGAACAATTCCCCGGGTACACCGATTGGCTGCAGCCTGTGATTGCCGTCCAAAATATAAGCGGCAATGCGTCCCAACGTTCCGGCCGCCAGTTCTTCAAAGAGCTGGCGCAGGGTTGCAGCATAGGCGGTCGAGGCGTTGGACAGTGCAAGCAGCTCGGTTTGCTCCGCCTTTGTGACCATATCCAAATCGCCAATCCGAAGGTCCGGATGCTCCGCCACCGCCTGCAAGATTCTTAAGTAATGTCCCGACATTCTTGCGATGGTTTCTCTGCGGAACAGTTTTCTGCAATACTCGAACCGGAAAGCCAGCTCTTCCTTGTTCGATTCCGCGGTTAACGTCAGATCGACTTTCGCTATACCGGCATCCGCCGAATACGGACGAATGGTCAAATCGCCGGTCTGCAAGCCCGCCGAATCGATCTTTTCCAGCGAAAACATCGTGTCGAACATGGGATTCCGGCTTAAATCCCTGCGCAGCTCCAGCTTTTCCATCAGCTCTTCCATTGGATAATCTTGATGCTTGAATGCCTCCAAGGCGTTTTCCTGCACTTCCAGAAGAAGCTGTTTAAACGGTTTGCCGGTTGAAGGGCGATTGCGCAGCACGAGCGTATTGACGAACATCCCCATGATGCGCTCCAGATCGGCATGGCTTCGGCCGGCTACCGGAGATCCGACGACAATATCGTCCTGGCCCGAGTATTTGTGCAGCAATACGTTGTAAGCCGACAACAGCACCATAAATAAAGTCGTGTTGCGCTGTGCCGCGAATTGCGTCAACTTCTCGGCCAGCTCACGGTCGGCTTGGAAGAAATACCGCTCGCCTTCAAAGGTTTGGATGGGCGGTCTTTGAAAGTCGGTCGGCATGTTCAGCAAGGGCACCTCGTCAGAGAAAACGTTCAACCAGTACTCTTCCTTTTCCCGCATGTTCCCGCGTTGGACCCAATCGTTGAGCCATACCGCATAATCTTTATATTGAATTCGCAAAGGGGGCAATTCCGCTCCATGATACAATTGGGTAAAATCGGAGGCTAAAATCTCCATGGAAGTGCCGTCTGCAATAATATGGTGCATGTCCACCATCAAAATATGTCTGCTGTCCGACAGGCGGACCAGTTCCGCCCGGAACAGCGGGGCTTGTCCCAAATCGAACGGGCGCACGAACGCTCTGAACATCGTTTGCATTCGGGAGGCTTCCGATTCGCCGCCCCTGCTGCCGATTTCGGTGCAGGCCAGACGAAAAGGCGCCTTGCTGTGAATTTTTTGCACCGGTTCCTGGCCGATCCATTCGAATGAAGTCCTCAGCGCCTCGTGTCTGTTTATCAACTCCCGGCAAACCTGCTCCAATCGTTCGACGTCCAGTTTTCCTTTCAGTTGCAAGGCGAACGGCATATTATAAGCCGTCGCTGCCCCTTCGAACTGATGTAGAACCATCTGCCGCATTTGGGTGGGCGTCACAGGATAATAGTCCCTTTCCTCCGCAGGAGGCACCTCGCTAAAGGCCCCTGTCGCAGCCTCTTGCCTGGAAATCAAGACGCTCAGCTCTTCGATCGTCGGATTTTCAAAGATATCGCGCAGCGGAAGCTCGACTTTGAATTGCTTATGGATACGAGCCATAAGCCCGGTTGCCGTCAACGAGTGACCGCCGAGTTCGAAGAAGTTATCCTTGATGCTTACGGAGGCGACACCGAGCGTCGTTTTCCAAATATCCGCAAGCTTTCTTTCCGTTTCTGCCCTTGGCGCGGCATACTCGCCCGCTCGTAAACGGCCGTCCGGCTCGGGCAGCGCCTTCCGGTCAATCTTGCCGCTTGACAAGCGCGGCATTTCATCCAGCCTTATGATATGCGCCGGCACCATGTAATCTGGCAGGGCGGCTTTCAAATGCGTCTTCAACGCTTGCGCGCCCAGTTCCTTCCCGCATTCGACATACGCGCATAAATACTTGTCGCCGGATCGCTGCTCGCGGGCCAGGACAACCGCCGACCGTACCTCCTCGTGCGCCAGCAGCGCCGCTTCGATCTCTCCCAGCTCGATCCGGTAA
>JBHJMN010000199.1:0-346 GCA_042219835.1 Paenibacillus elgii | reverse complement strand
TAACACATCTTCGTTGTGGTTGTTGAAGTAATCGGGCAATATTTCTTGAAAGGATAGTTTGTCAGAGCGAACTTCTGACGAGCTATCCTTTTTCAATTTAGCGGGAATTCACAACAGCTCTCATGATTCGGCTTCCGGTATTCGTAACCTTGTTATCTTCTCTCCGATGTGCATCATAATGTTTCAATTATCCAGTATAAACCAAATGGACTATTGCCTGTTCGTATCTCGTTCGTATATAATACAAACAAATGTTCTCATTTGGAGGCGAACGTGAATGGAAAGATACATTGGCCAGATCATTGACGTGATTTATTTGGATATCGACAATAAGACCAAGCAGCGG
>JBHJMN010000198.1:0-349 GCA_042219835.1 Paenibacillus elgii | reverse complement strand
GTTAGCCCGACTATTAATATTGTCAGGACTTATCTGTCCGCAACAATCTGGCTACTTGCCGCGATGACTATAGTGCAAGAACAATCTGGTGACGACCAGTTTACATAAACAGGTAAGGATACGTGTTAGGCTAGCCGCCTTCCCTACTCCATAGCCGCCCGATGGCGGCATAACAGCACAAGAAGGAAGGGATTGTATATGAAAACGAAGTACAACGACTTCTGGTTGACCAAGAACACCAAAGCCGCTAATGCATATCTGGACGAAGTTGCCAAGGAGAGCAACTTTACAGGGCATCACAAGGGATATACCATCCTGCCACATAAAATCCATTGGTGTTACGGTTTAA
>JBHJMN010000197.1:0-351 GCA_042219835.1 Paenibacillus elgii | reverse complement strand
GTAATGACCGCCACGCTGTCGGTCGGGTTAATCAGGATGACGTTTACTTTTTTCTGGATCAGATCCTCGATGCCGCTGATTTGCTTCGAGGTGTCGTTCTGCGCGTCGACAACGACCAGATCGACTCCGGCTTCCTTCGCCGCTTTTTCGGCGCCTTCTTTCAACGTAACAAAGAACGGATTGTTAAGCGTGGAAATGGAGAGACCGATAGTTGTTTTACCGGGGGCGGCGCCTCCCTCTTTCTTCGGCTCGGCCGTCTTGGCTCCGCCCTCCAGATTGGACTTGGTGGAGCAGCCGGCTGCCACCATGACGAATACCAGCAGGAGCGACAGAACCATGTACATTTTTTTC
>JBHJMN010000196.1:0-355 GCA_042219835.1 Paenibacillus elgii | reverse complement strand
GCTGCTTATTCAGTTTTTTGATGATAATAACAATTATATTGGTTTTAAGTCAGTGAATTACCCACAAGGGATGCTGAACAGATATATGACGCTATCGATGAACGACATCACACCGAGCAATGCGCGGCGGGCCAGAATTCATGCAGGCCTTGAAACAACGGCCGATGGCGGGGCAGGTGCTTTCTATATCGACTGTATGAGCTTTAGATACGATATGGAAGGCAACTTACTTAGTAATCCGAGTTTCGAGGCAAATACGGGGATTACAAGCGGAACGGCAGACGGATGGGACAAATGGAAGAATACAGGAACGGACGGCTCGCAGATCGTATCATCACCCGTAGCCTCGGGAACA
>JBHJMN010000195.1:0-355 GCA_042219835.1 Paenibacillus elgii | reverse complement strand
ATGAGCTTCAAGGAGCTGCTGCTGCAGGTAAAACAGGCGGTAAGCGAGGCGGTCGAGCATCAAAATTATCCGATTGACGTGTTGTACGATCAGCTGCACCCGGAGCGCGGGGAGAACGAGGCGCCTTTATACCAGACGGTGGTGCTGCTGGAAAACATTCACCGCAAGCAGTATGCTGGCAGCGCGGCCGGCAGGCTGCTGTTTGCGTTCAAACGGAATGAAGCGGAAATCGGCGGGACGGTGGAATACGACCCGGCGGTTTATACGCGCAGCGGCGTGGAGCGGCTGCTGGCCCACTTTGGGCAGCTGCTGGAGCAGGCGCTGCTGCAAATCGGGGCCAGGCTGAACGAGCTGG
>JBHJMN010000194.1:0-356 GCA_042219835.1 Paenibacillus elgii | reverse complement strand
AATTCTCTAAATCGTCCTGTCCGTTGTATTCCGTCCATGTCGGGAATAGCACTCTAGCCACTTGATTGCTTACTCCATCTACGTAGATGTCGTACGATCCATCACTTAAATTCACATCCTTGGGAGCTCGTGCTTTCACCGCTGCCGGGTTAACTTGCTTGGAGACTATATGAGCTATTGCACCATCGATGTAAATATGGGTAATGTAGTTTCCCGTTTCGTTGTTATGTTTGTTCAAACGAATAGTAGCTTTCCATACGCCTTCCGTTACCTTTTCCCCCTGCAGCCACGGGTTCTCTAAATCATCCTGTCCATCATGCTCCGTCCACGTAGGAAACTCTACTTTCGTCGCTCCC
>JBHJMN010000193.1:0-368 GCA_042219835.1 Paenibacillus elgii | reverse complement strand
GCAGCGGTTATGCAGCGTTTGGGAATGGAAGGAAGCATTTTCTCAGTGGTATGACTGTTCAACGAACGTCTACATAGCTCGTCTGGGTTTTACCCGCTGGTTAGAGCAAGGTGAGAAAATAGACCATGACGCGGTGAGAAACATCTTGAAAACCATGCGCAATTGGCAGGATGAGATCGTGAACTACCATCGTTGTCGGTGGACGAACGCAACCATTGAAGGACGGCATAATCGCATCAAGGCTTACCAGCGTCGGCACTACTTCATGCGTAATCGTGAGTGCTACAAAGCTGGTATATTAATTGAATGCAATCGACTCCGTTTACCAAGTTGAAAAGTCAACCGCTAATTTTTAGATTGAGCCAAAA
>JBHJMN010000192.1:0-357 GCA_042219835.1 Paenibacillus elgii | reverse complement strand
TAATGAAACATGAACAGACAGGCAGGGAATGAATATGGGAAACACATCAAAACTTGAAGAAGTAAAACAAGCGATGAAAAAAGCAAAGGATCGCCGCATGTTCGAGCGTTATCAGGCGCTGTATTTACATTTACAGGGTACTCCGGTAGAAGCGATTGCACCTGTTCTAGACCGAAGTGTCAAAACTGTAAAAGGTTATATTCGGGCTTATGAAACAGGTGGTCTATCCGCTCTGAAAATGAATCATTCACCAGGAGCGCCGGTTCGCTTAACGAAAGAGCAGCAGGAAAAACTGAAGCAGACCATTGTAAATTCGGTTCCTCATGAGGTGGGTTTTACGGCCCGCCACAATTGGAC
>JBHJMN010000191.1:0-362 GCA_042219835.1 Paenibacillus elgii | reverse complement strand
TGGTCGAGTAGATGTGAGCCTCACGGCTCCCACCCCTCACAGATCCGTACGTGCCCAATTAAGGCATACGGCTCCTCCTATCTTCTTACAGATGGCATAAGTTCTTTAACCATAGATGCTGACGTAAATCTTGGGCGTGGGTAGAGGATGGCGGGCAAGAAATCGCTCAAACTGTTCGTATGAAAAGCTCCTCCGTTGACTTCTTCGGTTTAACCATTTGAACAGCGCTTTTCGAACTCGAAACGTAAACGTCTCCATCGACCGACTATTGTCTGTGATTCCATAGTATCGATAGTGACCGATTAGCTTCTGTCTGACCGTTTTCATCAGTTCTTTTCCATCGGTATGACGCTCGGTTCGCA
>JBHJMN010000190.1:0-363 GCA_042219835.1 Paenibacillus elgii | reverse complement strand
GCAATCGCAGTGGAATGTACGCTCAGAAAGCGGTAGAGACTCCTTCACTTGACCGCAACTTGAACACGTTTTGGATGAGGGAAACCACTTATCTATTCTAATAAGCCTTTTCCCTTGCTCCTCTAACTTGTATTGGAGAAATGTCGTGAACATACCCCATGCATTATCGGCAACGCTTTTGCCGAAATGAAGGGCTTGTGACATTCCCTTCATGTTGAGATCTTCGATAACTACGCAATCATACCGTTTCGCTAATCTGTGTGATTCCTTATGTAGAAAGTCTTTTCTTTGATTTGCAATTCTTTCGTGTAGTTTTGCAATGTTCAATCGCTGCTTTTGCCAACGATTAGAACCTTTCTTTCT
>JBHJMN010000019.1:0-101032 GCA_042219835.1 Paenibacillus elgii | reverse complement strand
GGAGGAGGCCGCGTCGACCGAGCTTGCGGCAAAGGCGTTGCTTTCCCGTTCGTCGGGAAAATAGAGACGCACTTCGTCGCCGGCTTCCGGCATGCAATACCAGCCGCTTCCGTCCGGGGAAGAATAGACGGTCGAGTACGGAAACCACATCGCCCCGGGATCGTGTCCCCTGTCGATATGCAGCCCCACCTTCACTTTGTCCTTGGACACGCCTTGCACCTTGCCGAACAGCGAAGCGCCCGACAAGGCATGCGCATAGGTGGTGGGGCAGCTTGCGCCTTGCTTGTCCCGCAGCTCGTAATGGCTGATGAGCGTATCGCCTTCGAGCTTCGTTTCCGCTCGCGTCACGTAGAGCGTCCGCTGCCGAAACGCAACGGGGCTCCCGAGCTCGATCAGCCTGCGGCTTGTCACTTTATAGCGGATGCTGCTCTCGTCGCCAACTCCCGGCAAGCCGTTCGCGGCATGCTGCTTGGTTTCCTTCAGGTCCCTGCGAATAGTGTAATTGTATTCGTCCAGCTTCACCGGCTCGCCCAAATCGGGAAGCCCGACATAATAGTGTGGGCCTTTGTGCATACCGATCGGCGTAAGCGGAGCATGAACATGGGAAGCGAGCCGCTTGGCAAACTGCCAGTCGGTTTCCTGGTATTGTACGATAAGTCCCCCAATGGTCTTGCCACCCGAAGCCGCATCAATGACATCACCATTGGCATAGGTCCCAGTCAATTGCGCGAACAGGTCACGGTAAGCCAAGCCGGCATTTTGAAAAGACCGGCTCTTTTTCTGAAGATCCATGAAGAGGGTAGTGCTCGTCGCCTCAATCGTTAATGTGCGGACATTACGGTTCGCCTGCACGGCCATTTCGGTGACGATGCCTTGAAACAGGACGATTTTGCGATCGCCGTCTTGCACATACACTTCCAGCTGCTCCTGATCGTCGGCCTCGTCGACGTATTGATCGAGCTTCTCTTCCGGTACAATACCGCTTAAGGACAGCTTGACATGCTCATTCAATTGCTTATTCAGCGTCAAGTCGAGCAGCCGCTCGAATTGATACGGGGCGACCACAACGTTGGCACTTGTATAAACGGGCTGGTTTTGGCTCATGCTTGCTCCTCTCCGTCATCCGGCGGCAACACGTGAACGGTGCGGATGACTTGGATCGCGATGTCCCTCCACTGGGCGTAATCGGCGTAGCGGCAGCTGAACGTCCCCATCCCGGTTTTACCGTGGAAGACGAAGAAAAAGAAAAGCTGATACATAAATCCGTCCAAAACGGGGCTCTTAAATTCGAAGTACCCGATCTTCTTGCCGTTCGCCTCTTCCGTGCCGTCCGAAAAGAACAGATGGGTCGGGTTCGTCCGCCGGATGCCGGCTTTCATGCCGCCGGTCAATTCCTCGACCCACTCTTCCTGCAGGTCGTGGTCGATCCGGTTTAAGGTGAACGCGATACTGCCGGTCTCGTCGGATTTGACGATCGGCGGACGTGCTTCGTACGGGTATTTCACTTTCCGCACCTGCTCCGGCATATCCGTAAAATCCTGCGGGATATACATCGTCAGCTTGCCGTCGAAAAACGCTTGCTCCTCGAACGTATAGTATCTGTTGCCTACCCTCACCGGTCCCGTGAGAATGTCGTTTGGCTGCTTCGCTTGTTCCGCTTCGTTCAGCAGCGCCTGAATTTTCTCATCCATAAATTCCATTCCGCTCACCGTCCCTCGCTCAATTAATCGACAATCATCCGCCGCGGACCGCCCGGCCTTATTTCCGGCCCTCGGCGGTTTCCGCCTTGGACGTCGTCCAATATGCGTCCCAAATATTTGTGAATCTGCCCATTGTCGTACGGCTTATAACCCATGCCGAGCCGGGTCCCGATATAATGCAGGATCAGCTCGCGGTCGACGGCTTCCTGGCTCATGCACTGCATCGCAAAAGCGATGTCGTACGGGTTCGTGCTGCCCCGGCTGAGCAGTTGGCCGGCAAAATACCGCAGCAACGCAGGGTGAATGCTTCGCTGCCCGACGCCCGCATAAGCCGCGTGGATTATGTTCCACGTATTGAACTCGGTGGCGAAGTCCGCGAAGCTCTGGTACTCCGACCGCAGCTTCGCGCCCTCTTTCAGCTTGAACCGGCCAAGCTCCAGCTCGCTATCGTCGGCAGTCGCCTCGTCCAAGACGAGCTCCGCGCCGTACACCGTATAATCGCTTTGCTCTTCCGCTGCGTGAAAGCGGATTTTGAGCACCGTCTCCTTGCCGGTCGCAGCGTAAGGCACCTGATGCTCCTCCTCCAGCGTATACAGCCGGCCGCCGTGCTTGACGATCCCGCAGCCGACCACGAGCTGTTCCGCTTCCACTCTTACATCGACTCCCGCTACGATGCCGGCCGAGTACGACTGAAAATACAGGTCCGCGAGCTGCCTCGGATAATCCCTCAGGCTCTCCAGCATCTCCCGCTTCAGAATCCGGCCTTTATGAAAATTCGGATAAACATTGGAGAACATCCGCTACCTCCTATTTCCAGCCGTCAAAGAAATCAAGCTCCGACAGATCGTTTTCAAATGCAAAAAAGCGCTTGCTTCCCAAGTACAGCTGCTCGTCCTCCCGCGCAACCGGCACCACATGGAAGCCCCACTCGTTGTCCTCCGCGAACACGAAAAACTTGACCTCGCCGTTCTGGATGGAGTCCGTGTCGTCCTGCGGAATCTTGGCCCCGTACCGTCCGGCGATGTCCTCGTAGCGAATCGGTTCAAAGCTGCCCGGCTCGTTGGCATACGCATACTTGTGTCGCACCGCGCCGTCGCTTCCTTTCAAGAAAAACTCCACCTCCTTGACCTCGAACGGCCGGGAGATGGACCCCTGCACCTGATTCAGCCTTTCCTGGCTGCTGATCAAGAGCTTTTCCTGTCGGCTGTGAGTGAAGGCGCTGACGGTATAAGGAACAACCGGCGCATGATTCGTAATATACGCCTCGATCGTGCCCGCCTTCCTCGCGCTGAGATAGCGGATCGCTCCCCGCAGGCAGGCCAGCTTCAGCTCCGGAACGCTGTCGCTCTCTTCGGTTTTTTGCCGGAATTCTATGCTGCGGCCCGGAACGAATTCCTTCAGCGCTTCGCGGAAGCTGTCAATGCGGCACGATTGGCCGGTCAGCTTGATGATGGAATATTCCTGCAGCCGCCCGTCCTGGTAAAAATCTTCCAGAAACTTGCGCACGATGTCGTAAATATCCGCTTTGATCAACTGGTTGATCTCGTTAATATTGAACACGACGCGGGGGAATTCGTAGATATCCTTCATGCGGCCGTTCTCGTAGGCGGACAGGCACCAGCGGTCCACCGCCGTTATTTTCAAATCCTGCTCCTGCCGGTCCCCGGTCTGCGAATCGAACCGGTTGCGCAGAATGCCCGTCTTGCGGAAAAACTCTTTCTTCATACTGTCGGCGATTTCCCACAAAAAGTAATAATTACTTTTTACCCGCAAGTATTCTTCCCGCGTCCGGTTTTCGTAATCCTTGAACCGGGTCGGAATGATGCGCTCCGCCTCCCGGTAGCGCGCTTCGAACCGCTCGTAAACCGATTCGACGCCGAATTCGTCCACATGCCGGAACAAATCGGGGCCGGGAATGCCGATCAGGCTGTCGATCTCCGGCACGCTGCCGCCCTTCGTGTAATAGTCGGCAAAGACGATTTTCATAAACTGCAAAATCCGGTAAGTAATGTTGTTGCCGCCGAAATTAGTGTCGCCGTTCTCGTAGGCCGTATGAATATCCAACTTGTAGGAGATGTGGCCGTCCTCAATCCGAAACCGGCACGAAGACAAATCCGTTGTTCCTCCGCCGCAGTCGATGACAAGCGCATTGTACGTTTCGCCGTCCATAAACGTATTTTTCTCGATCTGATCGGCGATCGTATTGAACAGCACGGCCATCCCTTCGTCGAGCGCATCCGCCGATTCGATGCGGTAATCCGGCAGCAGCTCCGCGAACATTTCGGCGAACTGCGTCTTCAGCTTCACGGGGCTGGAAATGTGCAGCTTGCGGAAACGGCATTTGAATTGATGCTCCGCCGTCTCGATCACGTGAAGCAGATACGCGCGCAAAATGTCGTTTCTGCGGACGACCGCCGTATTCCCTTGCCCGTCCACAATTTCCTCGGGAAGCTTATACCGGTTGACCCAGCGCTTGATGCCGTGAAAGACGGTGGCATGGCCGGTATACCCGTTCTTCTTCATGAATTTCATGGCCTCGTGGCCAAAATAATACTTCACCTGCTGCGTATCCGAGCAGTCCGCTACGGCAACAATCGTCGGCAGCAGCTCGATCCATTCCTCCCGTTTGCCGCTGGCTACCGGGAATTTCACCAGATTGATACTGTTTAGCCGAAGCGTTCCGTTCAACAGATCATGCCGGGAAGGGTTCGAAATGTAGCTGCTGTCCAGATAAGCGCCTGCCGTTGTGTTGGACGTACCAAAATCGACGGCCAGCACCGCATCGGTATCTTCCAGGTCCCGGATTTCCAGCTCCGGAATCGGAATCCGCCAGTAGTGCAGATTCGTAGGCGGCAGCGGCTTGCTGCGGGCGTAGGTCTGGTATACATATTCCGAATCCTGCTTGCGGAAAAGCAGGAAGCTGTAGTTTTTGTTCGAGGTGCGGCGAAACGACATTTCCTTGGAAGCCGTCAGGCAGTACATGCCCGGGGTCGGCCCGTCCTTGACCAGATTCATAATGCCGCACAGCTCCATATGATCGTTGACGAGCAGCACGTTCGATTCGGTGACGGTGCCCGGAGCTTTGACCCGGTATTGGTCCAGTTTATCGACCTTAAGTCCGTCGTACAGCGTCACCTTGGCCGGAATTTGAATGCTGCCGTCATCCGGCAGCGGCGTATTCAAATACCGGGCGATCACCGCCTCTACGCGCTCCCATCCGTACTCGTCGTAACTTTGGATGAGCAGGCTTTGCTCCGCGCTGCGGTATTTCAGAATCGTGCGGATGAGCGCCTCGCGGTCGAGCGGGCCCGAGAGCCCTTCGACCAGCTTCTCCTTATGGCAGATGCTCCGCAATTGCAGCGTCGTCATCTCCGACAGCTCGTCCCGCGTGTATTTGACCTTGCTCGTCTCTTCCGTGCCGCCGTTCTTCGGCGAGTTCAGCTTATACGTTCTCATGTCTCCGCTCCTTTCGTAGAAACCTCTAATAGATCGCGATATGATCCACCCGCATCGTGTCCTCAACGTCCACCATGCCGAAATGATGCTCCCAATACGTCTCCGTATGAAAACGCACGGGCAGAAACAGGTCCTTGATCAGTTCCAGCTTCGCCCGTGTGTTCTCATTCTCCCGCTGTCCCACATAGAACAACAGTTCGTCCTTTTCCTCGCAGTTCGCGTAAATCGTCGAATGCTTGAACAATTTCCGCATCGTATCCTTCAGCAGATACACCGCTTCCCCCGTCTCGTATAGCCGCAGCAGATTGCAGGCCACGACTTCCCGTTCCTCCCGGTTCAGCAGCTTCAGCCGGTCCCGGACGCCGTCGCCGAACAGCCCCGCTTCCATATCCCGAAGCACGAACCGGATATAATATTCGCGCTTGTTCATGCCCTGCACGAGGTCGATATCGGTCAAGAAATGCATCGCAAGATCGAACAGCGTGCGCCGGAATTCCGTATCCTCTTGATTGTTAATATCGAACAAATCGCGGAAAATATCGTAAAACCGGTAATACGGATTCACTTCGACCGTACGCTCTTCGACCGTGCGGGCATTCAGCGTTTCGGTGCTCAGCTCCATATAAGGCGAGTACACTTTGGCGGGGACAAAATAAAGGTCGTCCTTCGGCGTGCCCGCGTCCGCTGCCCGAATGACCAGATCCCATACGTAATTCAAGCCCATTCCCCTTCGCAGACGTATTCTGGAAAATACATTTGGATCTCCGAAACGACGAAGCTCATCAAATCCTGCAAAATAAAGCTCCCGCTCCGGCGGGCTCTAAAGCGGAGCCGCATCCGTTTTTTGTCGTTCTCCACCCTCACGTTGTCGCTGATGAATGGGTTCATCCCGTAAGTGACTTCCTTTCCGTCCGCCTCGTCCCTGATCTCGACCTGCACCAGCTCAAGGTCGTCCGAAGCCTCGAAGGAGCCCGCGATCCGCGCAATCTCGCCCTTCGCCCGGACGACGACCGGATGCTTGCGGGAGAAACGGCCGGTGAAGCTGCTTTTGCGCTTGTTCGAAACGAGCTCGTAAGCCAGCCGGCCCAGCTTCGTCGGCGCCGGCTGCGTAATTTTCAGCACGTTCCAGTTCCCGGATTTGTCCTGCGGGGATACGATGGTCAGCTCCTCCGGCATCCGCTTGATATACCGGATCAGCGCCTCATCCCCGTCGACCAAATAGCCGTGCTGCGTCCCCGTTTTGCGCAAGGAGAGCACATGCTCGAAATTAATCCGGTCGGCGGCCGGCACCGGAAAGCCTACATTTTTGAGCTCCAAGCGCTCAATGTTCCACATCGGCACCATATCCAGCTTTTTGTACGCTTCGAATTCCTCAAGGAATATCCGGACTTCAAGCAGCTCCTCTTCCGCACTTGTCGGCTGCTCCCCGCCGGTCCACAGCACGTCGAAAAACTTGCCCGCGTACGGATGATTCACCGTCTTCCACGGCACGTTGTTTTTTTGGAAAATAAAATAGAGCTTTTCCAGCTCGCGGATATACGTCAGATTTTGCCGCAAGCGCACCTGAATGGACCGGGTGCCTCCGGTAGTCACGATTTCTCCCCGGAACGTGCGTTTTCCGTGCAGCAGCTCCTTCAGCTTGGAGTAATCGCACTGCAAAAACAGCGTCATCAGCAGCGCCTCTTCCCCCCGCTGCATTTGCTCCGTCACGCTTCGCAGGTCGCACGTTTTCGGCTCGGTGTCGGCGGCAAGCATCGGGTACAGAAACTCGTGAATCGGATCGATCTCTTCCCGGGCACATAAGGTCACATAGATGTCGTCCCGGTCCTCCTGGTCCTCCACCTCGTTAAACACGCGCTCCTCCAGCTTACGGTTCAAGTCCTCCTGATACTCCACCAGGTTCAAAAAGACGCCCGTCACAATCTGCTTCAAGAGCTTGCGCTGTTCGAGATCCTCCATTCGGCTCAGCCTGTCCAGCAAGATGTCTTTCATGGGAACTCACTTGCCTCCTCTCTCGGTCTTCTCGGCCTGACCGCCGTTTGCCGCCGCCGCATTGGCTCCACCTTGACCGGCAGCTCCTTGGCTTGCCGCGCCCGCTTCGCCCGCGCCTTGAGCTGCCGGAGCGCGTCCGCCGCCTCCCGCGGCTCCGTCGGCTCCGGCCGGCTGGGGCGGCGGCGGAGGCGGATTCAGCTTTTCCTGGGCTTTCGTAATTTTCCGCTCGACGCCGAGCACCTTCTCCAGCATGTTGATTTCCTGATAAATCTCCTGCGCCATCGCGTAGGAGGTCACGGCCTGCTCGTAAGCCTGTGCCGTATAGCTCTGGTCGCCCTTCTTCTCCAGCTTGTCGGCGTCCAGCTGCTTCTTTTCTTTAAACACGCCGGCAATCTTCGCATCCGCCGCTTCCAACTTCGCCGCCAGCTCCTTTTCCCCGCTTGCAAAATCGACCTGCTGCGCTTCCTTTTTCGCTTTCGCGTAAGTTTCCTTCGCGCCTTCGTAATCCTGCGCTTGCAGCTTCTGATCCCCTTGCTTCATCAGCTCCGTAATTTGCTGGTAGGTGCGGGCTTTGGCGATTTTGGCCTCCAGATCCTTCTCATCGTATAGGCTTTGCTGCTTGGCTTCCTTCTGCGCCTTCTCGTAGCTCTCCAGCGCCTTGGCATAATTCCCGTCTTTGAAGGAGCCGTCGCCGTCCACGATGAGCTGCGCCGTCTTTTGCTTTTTGCCGATGAGCCGCATATGGACAACATCGTTCACTTTGATCGCCGCATTGCGCGCTTCGCTGTACTCCTTGACCGCGTTCGGATAATCCTTCTCCTGCACCGCCTCGTCGCCGCTTTTTTCACGCTCGAGGATGGCGGCCGCAGCCTCCGCTTTGGCCTTAGCGGTCTTGTATGTATAATAATAGGCGCCTCCTCCCAACAGCAGGAGAGGAATCAGCACCAGGGCGATCTTTTTCATAATTTTCCATTTCTTCTTCGGGTCTTCCTTGAACACTTTGTTGACATAAACGGCCGCCGCCGTGTAATTCGGCACTTGCTTGTTCTGCCGGCTGAGCAGCACGTCCTCCAGCGTATCGACAAGCTCCGCCGGCTCCTTGACCTCTTCCTGTGCATCCAGCATCTCCGCGCCGTCTACGTTTTCCCACATCCCCGGCGTACAGAGCAGCAGGACGTCGCCTTCGGACAGCAGCGTTTTCTTGGAAACGAATGGCTCGAAAGCGCCGGGCTTCCCCATATACCACAGCAGATTGTGCCGTTCCTCGTGCTTATCCAGCCGATCCTCCGACAGCTCTCCCGCATCGGCCATCGACCGCGACAAGCTCTGATCCTTGCTTTTCGTATGCAGTCTTCCATTGCGAAATTGATACAGCCGGGTATTCCCAGCCACCGCCCACACCATCCGGGTATAGTCCGTAGCGACCAGTGTCAGACTGACCTTACGCCGGACCCGCCGGCTTTCGATCTGCAGCAATTCGTGCGCTTCCCACAAATACCGTTTCAGCTTGCGCCGGGATAGCGTCGGGCGGTCGAGAAAGCTGCCAAGCACGCTCTTGACCGCCAGCTCGGCGCTTTCTTTCTCCGTATCGGAATCGAGCCCCCGGGCAATCACATAGCAAGCTTTATCGTCCTGCTCCGTAAACGCAAAATAATCCTTGTTGCGGATAAACGTTCCCGCCTCGGATAGAAAGCTCGTTTTGAAATCGCTGTTTTCCTTACGCATCGGGTTCTACCAGCCTTTTTCCAAAATCACGACCGTCGCATTGTCTTGGTGCGCGAGCTGCTTCCGCTCGACCGCTTCGATGATTTCCTCGGCGGCGTCGTAGGCGGAAATCGGCTTGGACAAAATGTCCTCCAGCTCCACTTCCGTGAGCGTATTGTACACGCCGTCGCTGCAAAGAATGACTTTGTCCCTCTTTTTCAGCCGGAAGGGCTCCGTGCCGATCTCGATATTTTTGAAGCCTTCATAGCCCAAGTAGTTGACCAGCTGGTTCTTCATCGGACTGTCCAGCGCTTCGTCCCGCGTAATCTCCCCGGATACGAAGCGTTCCTCAAGCACCGATTCCAGAGTGTGCTTCTGATTGACGTCAATGAAGTCCCCGTTCCGGAAAATTTTGATGAGGCTATCCCCCACCGCTCCCCAGTGAAGGTTGCCGCCTTCCACCACAACGGCGACCAGTGTCGTTCCGCCCTGCGCCCCTTTCAGGGTGTGCATGATTTCCGCATTGCTTGCAACCGCCGCATTCGCAAAAAACTCGGGAAGCTCCCGAATATGCTCCAGCTTGAGAAACTGCTTGACGAACGTCGTCACGGCAGCCGTACTCGCCGCCCTGCCTCCCGACAGTCCGCTGATGCCGTCGGCCAGAACGGCGATCGTCCCGTGCGGGCTGACGAAGGTGGAGAAATAGTCGTCCTGCTCCTCGCGCGCCCCGATCGTCTGTCCGTTGCCGATCTCGATCTTCGGAACAGCGTCCTGATGAAGCAGACCTTTCCGGATGCGGAACAAAACCACAAGGACGCAGACGCAGGCCCAAACGATGACATAAGGCAACCATTCGTGTTGTTCCGGCATGCTCATCATTCCTTATCCGATTGATCTTGGTCCCACTCGAAGTGCACTCCGCATAACGGAATGAACAGAAACTTGCTGTGGCCGAGCTGCACGACGTCGTACGCGGTTAATTCGACCGGCGTGTAGACCGCTTCGTTGTTATGATAAGCGAGCCCCGACGCATCGCCCGGCAGCAGGAAAAAGTTCCGTTTCTTCGGGTCATACACGACAACCGCGTGATTCCGGCGGGAGATGGTATTGTCCCCGATGATCCGGATGTGCATATCCTCGGCCCGGCCGATGAAATTTTTCTCCGCCATGATCCGATAATCTTGTCCTTGCTGCGGCCCTTCGATGCAGACAAGCCACCCGGTCACCGGCTCGATGCCTTCGGACTCTCCCAGATAAGGCATCGTCTTTTCGTCCTCCTGGACTCTTGCCGCTTTCTTGCCCTCGGCCTTGGAAGCCGGCTCCACGACCATGCTGCAATAGGGGCATATGGTGCCGTGCTTTCTCGTACTGAACATGTGTCCGTTGGCGCATCTTGTCAAACTCATGGATATCTATTCCCCCGTCTGCTTCTTCTCAACGCTCAAACCCGAAATGCCTTACTTGACCAACAGCCTCGTATTGGCAATGTAAAGCGTATCGCCCGAATACACTTGCTCGGGCGCATCGCCGTTCAGCAGCCGCTTGCCGCTTTCGCCGCGTTTCTTGATGCCGACGCCGTTGCTGGATTCGAGGTCTTCGATATACCAGTTGCCGGAAGCGTAATTCAGCACCGCGTGCTGCTTGCTGACCAGGGCGGCATACTCGGTACCCGACAAGTCGATCTGCACCTCGAGATCGGAAGAGCTTTTCCCGATCAGGAGCGACGTCTCCCCGTGAATGTACCATTCCTTGATTCGTTCGCCGTCGTCGCCGAGCAGCGCCAGCTTCGTAATCGCCGCTTCCTTCTTGGCTTCAGTCGCCGACACAGCCGTCCGCCCGTACTTACGCCAAGCCATCCCCGCCAAGCCGATGATGAAAAAGACGGCGACGAACAGCCCCAGGGCGACATTGGTGTTCCATATATACGTATAAACCAGGGTAAAAGCCGCGACCAACGCGATCAGCACGTTGACTACGGTTACCCATACGGATTTTTTTTCGCTCAACATTGGTTCCCCCGTTGGAACAGGATGTGCTTATTTTTTTCGGATGCCAAAATATTTCTCGAACATGGCCGTCGTATCGACCGGATTTTTCGTCTCGCTCTTGTTTTTGATCCCGGCTTCCCCGCTTTTGGGATGATAACCGAAAAAACGCTCGAATTGCTTTTCCATATCTTTCAGATCAAACTGGGGCTGGCCGCTTTCGGCGCGCCGCTCCTTTGTCTTGGCGCCCGCGCCGGATGACGAACCGGCCTTGCCTTCCTTCTTGCGGTCCAGACGTTCGTCGTAGGCTTGCCTCGCCGACGCGTCGGACAAGGTCTGATACGCTTCGGTCACTTGCTTGAACTTCAGCTCCGCCTGCTTGCTGCCGCCGTTGGCGTCAGGATGATGAAGCTTGGCGAGCCGCTTGTAGGCTTTCTTGATTTCTTCGGGGGAGGCGCTGCGTTCGACCTCCAAAATCTCGTAGTAATTGTTCATCGGATTCATCCTTACCGCCGGAAATGGAGAAAGTTAAGGGGCGGAAAGGCCCCTTAACTCCTGTTGCTTGCAATAACCGGTCAAGCCGATTATACGGCGTATCCGCCTTCGATTGTGGCGAATTCCGTTTTGTCTTTCTTTTGCTTGATGAAGAGCGTGAACGTGCCTACGCCTTCCGTGTCGCCGAAACGCTCTTGGTAATCCACGACGAACGCGTTCGGGAAGTAGATTTTGCGCACCACTTGGCTGGCAGCGATCACTTCCAGCGTCACTTTGCGGTAGCAGTCGGATTTCTCAGCCGGTACGAGCGACCACAAAGCAAGCTTCATCGTGTCGTCGGCGCTGTCGCCATCCGTTGCAGTGATGATTTTGCCGGAGATTTTCAGGAACGCGCCTACGTCGGTCGATCTCGCGTTGGAGTCGTCCGGCGTATCCGTGTCGTAAATCACCGATTGAATGTTGTCCATGCCCAGTTCGATTGTTTCTGCGCCTTCTACTTTTAACCTGAAGCCCATTGATAAATCCTCCCTAAAGGTAAGTATGGTCCCCGACAGCGTCTGGCGCTGCCGGGATTTATGTTGAAAGGGGAGCTTGCGAAAGCTCTCCTTTAACAACCGCATAAGTTTGTTCAGCATCGTTACGCTTTAACCGGGGTGGTCCCTTTTGTGATCATCACCTCAAGGTTCTTCACGTTGCCGTTGAACACCAGGTCGATATGGCACATGTTGCTCTTATCGTCGATAATGTAGCTCATGTCGTCCCCGTCCTGGATGATCGAGTTGACGAATCCCCGCGTACCGAGCCATTTGCTCTTTTGGCTGCTCGGATTGTTGCTGAAAAATTTAACGATGTTGTCGTGTTTGAAATCGCCGGTCTGGAAGCGCAGGATGCGTTCGATGTACGTGCTGACCAGCGTCTTGTAGATCGAATCGAAGCCGTCGTCGGTCGACGCAAGGCTCCGCGCCTTGTAGACGGTAATGCGCTTGATGTCTTTGCCCTGCAGCTGTGCGTTCTCGGAAGAAAACACGAAGCCGAAGTTTTTCCGGTTGATCGAATCCTTGATGTTGTTCGTGAAGCCGGAAATTTCCTTCGCCATCGTCGTGACGGCACGCAGACCGTTCTCCCCGGCCTCGATATCGAAGCGCACGCCCGGGAACTCCCGGCTTATCGTCTTGAACGATTCGCGCAAATATTCCGGGCACTGGTAAGCCGCCACAATCCCCGCCGCCACATAGGCTGCGCCGACATAGACGCCCTCAATCCAGAGCTTCAGAATGTCTTCCTTCTCCTGCGACAGCTTGACGCCGCCGTCCTCGGTCTGCAGCATTTTGCTGTCGATGACGACCCCGGACTTGTCCTTCGGAATAATCGTGAAGTTCGGCACGCACGGCACCGCGAACTCGCTGTATTCCTTGCGGACAAGCACGCCGCACTTGTCGATGTACTTGTCGATGCCGGCGGTCGCCATGCTGTTGAACGTCGTCTCCTCGCCGGTCTCGAAGTTGAAGAACACCTGCACTTTGAAGTCCTTGATCACCTGCAGCAGCATCGAAAGCGATTCCATCGTGTTGCCGTCCTGCTTGGCCACCTTTTCGTTGCCTCGGAACCGCTCCCGACTCACCTTCGAAGCGCCCGAGGAATCGAGCTGCACCGAAGGGACGATGCCGAACCAGATCGTATCGGTGAAATCGTTCTTCGAGTTGACCGTGTTCAGGTACGTTTCCAGCCTCGGAATATTGCTGCTTTTCACGATCATGTCCAGCTTGGTGTTCGTGATCAGCATCGAAGGCTGCATCCCTTTGTTTTTGGTGGAGTATTGCTCGAAAAACATTTTGATGCCCAACAATTTTTCCACCAAAGGCTTAACGGTCTTCACGAACTCGTCCTTGGCGTTTTTGTAGAACTCCAGATACGTGTTGTAGTTCTGCACTTCCTTCTCGGTATCGATCTCGCTCTGTACCGCAGGCAGCGGGCAGAACGTCCGTACGACCAGGTCTTTGACATAAGCGGATGGTGTATCCGACACGGACTCGTAATCGTCCTCGAATACGCCGATCAGGCCGTTCGTGCTGTTGTCGTCCGCGATCATGAGCTGCATCGTGTCCGATTTCGGCGATTCGATAATTTTCAGTTCACCGGAATCGCCGATCATCAGCATCCCGATCTGGATCGCTTCGGATTCGCTTTCTTCCTGCGCCCCTCCGAGCAGAAGACGGGTCTTGATGTCTTCGATCGCCAGCGGAAGCATGGCCATGACGTTGTTATAGTTTTTGCTGGCGTCCTCGAACATGATGTTGAGCTTGTCCCCGAGGTCCAGCTTTTTCGGATCGCCGTCGTCCAGCTTGTCGTATTGAGTGTACAAATAATGGATTTCCTTGCGCACCTGGCGGATGTCGTCCATTACTTTTTTCGGGGAAATCATGTCGAGCAGGTTTTCAAACTTGAAGTCCACGTTAGGGATGCCTTGGCTGCGCTTCGTGTCGATCAGCGTGAACAGCATTTTCAGAAAATCGTTGCTTTGGTCAATTTTGATCTCCGAAATGCTGTCCTCGGAAATCCCTTCCGGCTTCTTGAGCGTGTACATAACCTTCTGGTTGGCCGCATTGAAAAACGAGTACACGGTCGGCGAAAACTTGTCCAAAAACTCGTCGAAGCTGCGAACGAGCAGATGCTGGTTAATCTCCTTGATCGTATCGTCGCTTAAGCTGTCGATGCCTCTGACGTCCCCGACGATCGTGACGAGATCAAGCTTTTCCGGATTGATCTCTTCGAAGAGCATGGTGCGGTTCGTTTGATTGATGATGTCCATTGAGTTGTCGGCTATAAAAACTTGCCGGAACCGGCGTATGATTCTTATAGCCTACTCCTTTCCGAGCATTTTGGGATGAAGACCGGAAACACAGGTCTAATCATAGAGTTTGGTGTTTTATTTTGTCAACTATGGATTTTATAGTTATTCATTCCTGAACAATCAAGTACTATTTTCCTATTTTTGAGCAAACACATTTATTTTTTGGCCCTTCTGTTATATGCTGAATTAACCATATAAACCTATCCTTTTATTCCCTTTCCATCATCCTCCCATCAAAATGTGTCGAACTTAACAAAACTGTATTTTTTTACTACTGCCCATTGTACTACTTTTTTCGGTAAAACAATACCGATAGTTTAGAGTATTTTTGGTGAACTTTCACACATTTTACAAATGAAGGGTGAGTTTTGATGGTTGGGGAAATGCATACAAGAAGGCGCGTCCCGGTCGGGCTGCGAATTTTGGCGATTGCTGTCATGTTGGCGCTGCTGTTCGTCCCTCTCGGATCGGCGTTTGCCGAAGGCGATTCGAATCCGGGATTCGACGCGGTGTTCGTGATGGACGTCAGTTATTCGATGAACGCCACGGACCGGGACCGGATCGCTGCGGAAGTCATCAAAATGTTTATGGACATGAGCGAGGCCGCCCGCACCCAAGTCGGGTTTGTCGCCTACAACCATAAAATCGTCGAGGCGCAGCCGCTCGCCCCGCTGACCCAGGAGGAGCAAAAAAATCTGCTCAAAAAGAAAATCGCGGAGCTGCGTTTTTCCGGCTATACGGATCTCGGCCTTGGGCTGAGCAAAGGGGCGGAGCTTGTCGGGGGCGGCAAAGGCGGCGGACGTCCGTTTATGATTCTGCTGTCGGATGGCGGTACGGACTTTGGACCTATTTCTACGGGAAGATCTGTTGACGATTCGAACAAAAACGTGGAGCGAGTAATCGCGGAAGCGCAGTCGAAGGGCTATCCCATCTACACCGTCGGGCTCAATCATGACGGCTCGGTCAACGCGCCGCAGCTCGAAACGATCGCCGCCAAGACGGGAGGCACGTCGTTCATCACGGAAAGCGCGGGCGATCTGCCGGAAATTTTCAACAACATTTTCGCCAAACAAATCCGCTCCGTGCTCGTCCCCGTCGCGGCCGTCACGGCCACCGGGGAGCTGCAGGAGGTGACGGTCAACATTCCGAACGGCAGCATGAACGAAGCCAACATCGTGCTGTTGTCGGAGCATCCGATCGCCGAAACGCATCTGTACTACAATTCGAAAAACATCCGATTCGTAAAATCGGACAAATATTCGCTGCTCAAAATTCCCCAGCCACAAAAAGGCGCCTTTCTGCTGAAATTCAAAGCAAAGCCCGGGGATTTCGTGAAAATCAGCCTGCTCGGCAACTACAGCCTCAAGGCTGGGATGGAGCTTGCCCAGCCGGTTAAGGGCGTGCCGTCGAACGTTTCCGCCTTCCTGTTGCATCAAGCGGACGGAACCAAGCTGGCCGACGCCGACGTGTACCAATCGATGAAGGCCGAGCTGATCGTGAAAGACTTGCAGACGAATAAAGAAGAACGGACGCCGATGAAGCTGAACGGAAACGGCTTCGAAACGCAGACCGTCTTCCCTCACTCCGGCAAGTATCAAGCGCGCGTGTTTCTGAGCAGCCCGGATTTTTACCGGGAAACAACGGTCAGCGAGCTGGATATCGCGAACACGGCGCCCGAACCGATCGGCAGTGGAGCCATTGGGCTGACGAAGGAAGACGGGGACGCCAAAATAGATCTTAAGAACTATTTTCGCGATGTAAATCAGGACAAGCTGAGCTATACGATCGCCTCCAACAGCAACGCCAAGCTGGCCGTCTTCGCAGTGGACGGCGATACGTTAACCGTTGCTTCCATGCACGCCGGCAAAGCGGTCCTGACGATGTCGGTCACGGACGACGAGGGAGCTTCCGTCACCTCGGACCTCGTCATCAACGTGCACTCCGTCGTGCAGCGTTATTTGATCATCGCGGGCATTGTGCTTGCCGTGCTGCTGGCCGCTTGGGCCGTCTATTGGCTCCTTCGTCCGAAGCCCCGCTTTGCCGGTAGGCTGGAAGGGTACTTCCTCAATACGGCGAGCGGCAGCGATATTCCGGTGAAGTACTGGCCTCTCGCTTCGTTCGAGAAGCGCCAGATCAGCCTGCGCGAGCTGTTCGCCAGCCTCGACGTCAACGAGCCGCTGCCGGAGGCGGAGCGCATCATTATCGAAGCCGGGAAGAACGGCACGATCCTGCTGCGGCACAACACGCGCTGCACGATTGAAAAGGGCAAGACGCCAATCCCCCGCAACAAAAAGGAATCGATCGGCTACAACGAGAAAATTTACATCACGTTCGAGGACCGGCTGACGGAAATCGAGCTGCGGTATAAAGAAGTAAAACCCAACGCCCTGTAACAGGGGTTGGGTTTTTGATGTTCTATCGCACGATGCGCTATCCGAAATTTTTGCGCTTACCCCGGAATATAGCGAAACTCGGGACACCCTAACCGTGTCGAAAAATATTCCGCCGTGCCTGCGAAGCATCGATAACGCGCCACAGTTCCTCTAAGCGGAGGCCGACTAGGCAAATGAACCAATTTGCGCCCCCGCAGTTCCGCTATTTTTCCGACACGGTCGAAGGCGTGTCCAAGCGCTTCCGCCGCATCCCGAATTTCAGGCGCACATATTCCAACCGCAGAGCGGTCTTGAGAAGCTTCAGCGACGGACATCTTCTGCGCGGCTGAACGGCAAGCCCCCATCGGATCATTCCCGATAGCAGCAGGCCGATCTCCGGATTCACGGTTCTCGCACTTTCCATGCGGTCCTCGATCAGCCGCTCGGAAACGTCCATCGGAACGCGCCTGGTGAAGCTGTAGTATAAAATCGCGGCGGCGCTGAACAGATCGGCCTTTTTCCCTTGCCGGGCCTTTTCCGAATACAGCTCCAGCGGGGAAAAGCCGGCCGTTGTAAAAATCGGCCGGACGTCCGGCTCTGCGAGCGATACGGCCGAACCGAAATCCAGCAGCACCGGCCGGCCTTCTTCCGAAATCATCACATTCCCCGGCTTCAAATCCCGGTGGATGATGCCTTGCCGGTGTACGAAGTCCACCGTATCCAGAAGTGGCAGCAGAACGTTCCGGATCAATTGCGCCGCCGAAGGCTTCTCCTCCCGGATAAAGTCCATGAGCGGCTTGCCCGGGCAATAACGGGTAACCAGATAGCTCGTTCCGTTTTCTTCGAAATGGTCGATGTATTCTACGATATGCCTATGCCGGAGCCGGCTTAGAATCGAGGCTTCCCTCCGGAAGGCATCGTTCAGCTCTTCGAATTTCCGGCGGCTCGACGGACGGCGGCATAAGACCGCCTCCCCGTCCATATCTCTTAAAGCCAGGCTTCCGGGATAAAATTCCTTGATCGCAAGCCTCTCTTCTCCCTCGGACGGGCATCCGGTATAAACGATGGACAGCTCGCTGGAAGCCAGCCGTTCTTCGATCCGGTAAGCGCCGCCTTTTAGCAGCGTATGCCGCCCAAGGCACACATCATCAAGATCTCGGGTCATCCCAAATTGCTCCTTCATTCCGAACATTCGCCTTGCTCGATTGAGGCGCGGGCCCGCAAGCCCTCTTCCCATCTTATCACAAGGATCAAAATTGGGAACCATTGGATTTTGTAGCCAAGCACCGGTGGAAGGAGAACGGATAGCTTCCTGATATTTCCCTTATGAAACGCTGATCGGGACCGGCCGGAAATGTTGGATACGGCTTTTGGCGCAGTGGTATAATCGTCTTATTCCATGGATTTGCGGGGGAATGTACATGAAAATCGTGATTGCGCCGGATTCATTCAAAGGCTCGCTGTCCGCTCGGCAGCTGTGCGAAGCCGTAAGCTCCGGCATTCGGAGCTTCGTCCCGGACGCCGACATCGTCGAGCTTCCGGTCGCGGATGGCGGAGAAGGCACGGTAGACAGCCTTGTGCATGCTTGCGGCGGTACCCGGGTGGAAGCGCGGGTTCGCGGCCCGCTCGGAGAGCCGGTCACGGCCGTCTACGGCATCCTGAAGGACGGCACCGCCGTCGTCGAAATGGCGCAGGCGTCCGGGCTACCGCTCGTTCCCGAAGCGCGGCGCAACCCTCTTACCGCCTCCTCCTACGGGACGGGCGAGCTGATTCGGGACGCATTGGACCACGGATGCCGGCAGTTCCTCATCGGCCTCGGAGGCAGCGCGACGAACGACGGCGGGGCCGGCATGCTGGAGGCGCTCGGCGTCCGATGGTACGGAGCGGACGGCGTCCCGCTGCCCTTCGGGGGCGGAGCGCTCGCCGAGCTCGCCGGTTTCGACGCCACAGGAATAGACCCGCGTCTCACGGAATGCCGCTTCGTGGCGGCGACGGACGTCCGCAACCCGCTCTGCGGGCCGGAAGGGGCTTCCGCCGTCTTCGGCCCGCAGAAGGGCGCGACGCCGGACATGACGCAGGCGCTGGATCGGGCGCTTCGGCAGTGGGCCGACGTCATTCGCCGGCAAACAGGCATCGACGTGCTGACGCTGCCCGGCGGCGGCGCGGCCGGCGGCATGGGGGCAGGGCTGCATGCGTTCCTCGGCGCGCAGCTTCGCTCCGGCATCGACATCGTGCTGGAGAAGGCGAAGTTTGAAGCGCAGCTTCGGGACGCCGACTTGGTCATCACCGGCGAAGGCCGGCTTGACGGGCAAACGCTGTCCGGCAAAGCGATTGCCGGCATCTGCCGCAAGGCCCGGGACGCCGGAGTGCCGGTAGTCGCCTTGTGCGGCAGTCTGGAGCTGCCCGCAGAGCAGCTGGACGAGCTCGGACTGACGGCAGCTTTTTCCATCGTGCGCAAGCCTTGCGACTTGCAGGAAGCGGTCGGGCGCGCCGCGGAGTGGGCGAGCGAGGCGGCAGCCCAAATGATGCGCCTGCTGCAGGGCGTCAAAGGGCGATAGTAATTTTTGGAATTTTTCGTCTGAATCCGTGAAATTTCGATTGAAATTTTGCGCCAACGTGATAGGATAGGTCATAAATGCAACATCATTTATCCGGGGAGAGAAGTATAATGAGCATACCAAAAGCGTTAACCATTGCCGGCTCCGATACAAGCGGCGGCGCCGGAATTCAAGCCGATTTGAAAACGTTCCAGGAACGCGACGTCTACGGGATGACGGTTCTCACGACGGTCGTCACGATGGACCCGAACAACCAATGGCACCACGGCGTTCATCCGGTCGCTTTGCCTACCGTCGAAGCCCAGCTGCAAACCGTGCTTGACGGCGTAGGCGTCGATGCGCTCAAAACGGGCATGCTCGGCTCCGTCGAGCTGATCGAGCTCGTCACGCGCACGCTCAAAGGTAAAGGGCTGCAGCGTATCGTCGTAGACCCTGTGATGGTCTGCAAAGGCAACGACGAGGCGCTCCATCCCGAATCCACGGTAGCGCTGCGGGAGCTGCTCGTCCCGATCGCGGACGTCGTCACTCCGAATTTGTTCGAAGCGGCGCAGCTTGCGAACCGTCCGCCGATTCAAACACTGGAGGACATGAAAGAAGCCGCGCAGATCATCCATGCGACAGGCGTCAAATACGTCCTGATTAAAGGCGGCGCGAAGCTCAATCACCCTCAAGCGGTCGACTTGCTGTATGACGGAACGGCATTCGAGCTGTACGAATCCGACAAAATTTCCACCACCTATACGCATGGAGCCGGATGCACGTACTCCGCGGCCATTACGGCCGAGCTTGCCAAAGGCGCCGACGTCAAAGAAGCGGTCGACACCGCAAAACGGTTCATCAGCGCAGCCATTCGGCACGGCTTTCCGCTGAACGGCTTTGTCGGCCCGACCCGCCATTCGGCGCTGCGCCAGTTCGGGTAAGCCGTGAATTCATGTTTCTCCATACTCAAAGAGCCTGTCTCCGAGACAGGCTCTCTATACTTTCTGACAGCAACCGCGTTACGGCACAAGCAAGCTGTTCAGATGCCGCGCAATGATCCCCGCAATTTCTTCCGCACGCATGACCTCGGACGCGATGACGCCGTGTACGAGCAATCCGTCCACCAACGCGTGGAACCGCTTCGCTTCCAGCTCCGTGTCAAGGCCCGGCTTCAGCAGCTGCGATTGGGCGAGAGTTTCGAAGATGTTACGGAACACGTCCCGCAGCGAGTCGTGGATTTCCCGGCTCAGCGGCCTCAAGCACGGCTCGGTCAAAGCAAAAGTCGAAAAGGCCATCCAGATTTGACTTTCCGCCAAGCGGTCTTCGTCCAGCGGCACGATTTGACCGATCAGCGTTTCGATATTTTTCCGGGGATCGCCGTCCTGCGGAAGCGACTGTATACGTTTTTTTATCCGTTCGGCGACCAGCCGCATGGAGAAAGCCAATAAAGCCGATTGCGAATCGAAGTAATGACGCAGCGAGCCAAGAGACATCCCGGCTTCCTCGGCGACACTACGAACGCTGACCCCTTCCAGCCCTTCCCGGCGAATAATCCGCCACACCGCTTCCGCCAACTGCTCTCGTCGCTCTTCATGGTTTACGATTTTAGGCATGTCTCGATTATAGCACGGTTGTTTTTTTTAATACAACAATGCTAAAATAAACCCTGCTTAGCAATACAAGTGTATCAAAAAAAGAAAAGAAAGGACTGACTGTATGACGATAGCCGCATTTATTATCGGTTGTGAAATTGGCTTCTGGGTGTTTGTCGTCGCCGGACTTGTCTTCCGCTATATTTTGGGCATGAAACCAATCGGAGCGCTTTTGCTGATCGCCACGCCGGTGGTCGATCTGGTCCTGATAATCGCGACCGTCATTGATTTGCGCAACGGGGCGACCGCCAGCTTCATACACAGCCTCGCCGCCGTCTATATCGGCGTATCCGTCGCCTTCGGCCACCGGATGATCCGGTGGGCCGACAAACGGTTCGCACACCGGTTCGCAGGGGCTCCGGCGCCCGAACCGAAGCCCAAGCACGGCGCCGCCCATGCCCGCCGCGAGCGGCAGACGTGGTTTCTTCACCTGCTGGCCTGGATCATCGGCAGCGTGATTCTGCTCGGCATGATCTGGTTCATCGACGACGAAAGCCGGACGACGGAGTTGTGGAGCATGATCTCGCTCTGGGCGGTCATACTGGGGATCGACTTTATATGGAGCTTCAGCTATACCTTCTGGCCGAGAAAAGCATAGCCGGATTTTGTTGAAACCTTATTCCCCTCTCGCGCGTAAGAATAAGACAATCGTACATTTTTGCCAAAAGGAGATCGATACTTATGCCTCGCCTAAAAGTCCCCCGTTAACCCCGGGGACCGCCGCCTCCGTTCGAAGCAGTGCGCGAAACAAACATTATTTTTATCAAGGAGCGTGCAAACGAATGAACGGACCACAGGCGGTAACCAAAGAAGAACGATGGGCCATTGCCCATAACATTGCTGACCGGCTTAAACAGGTGTACGGCGACAAAATAAAAGCGATCGGCCTCTACGGCTCTATGGCGCGAGGCACCGACGGACCTTACTCCGACACCGAGATGCTTTGCGTTCTCCACACGGAAGACGAAGAAGAACCGATCGACTTCAGCCACGAATGGGCGGCCGGCGTCTGGAAAGCGGAGGTAAACGTGTACAGCGAGGAGGAGCTGCTGAAGTACGCGAAGACCGTCGAAGATTCATGGCCCTTATCCCACGGCGCCTTCCTTACGGCTCTGCCGCTGTACGACCCGGACGGCTTTTTCGATGACCTGATAGCGGCGGTCCAGTCGCCGGACGAAGCCGATTTCCGCGAAAGCATCCGCGGCATTCTGGTCGGCGAAATGTTCGAATTCGCCGGCAAATGGCGCAATGCCAACGCCCAAGGCCCGCGGACGTACCTGCCTTATCTGGCCATGGAGACCGCGCAATACGCCGCGATGCTCATCGGGCTGCATCATCGGACGACCTACTCTACGGGAGCCAAGGTCATTCCCGAAGCAATGACCCTGCCCGACCGGCCGGAAGGCTTTGATGCGCTGGCACAGCTCGTGCTGTCCGGCGAGCTATCCGACCCGGACCGCGTCTTCCTGACGTGCGAGGCTTTCTGGAGCGGCCTGCAAGAGTGGGCGGAAGAGCGTGACTATGCATTTATCACGGAACAAATTCCATTTTAAATGCCATCCTCCAATGCCCGACGCTGACGCAGCACTGGTGCAATTGGCACGCCACGCTTGGCGTTTGGCGCGATCATATTTTTATATTTTTCGCGCGCCAAACGCAGCCGTTCTAAAAGTTGCACGATGCAGAAGGAGATGTAGCATAAAATGAATATAACCTTAACAGATGTGGATAAGAACAATTATGAAGAGGTTTGTGACTTCTCGTAGCTGAGGACCAATACGATTATGTATCAGAAAATATGTGGTCGCTTGTGGAGTCAAAACAAAGGTATTGGGCGCAAAGCTTTACTGCTGGCCCTTGATGAAATTAGACAGACAGATGGATTGGAAGAAATCGAGATCTGCTACAATCCCAATAATCCTGTAGCGAAAGACTTCTACGCCAGCTTTGGTTTCGTTGACGTCGGTATGGACGAAGACGGAGATGTTATGATAGCCATCATTAAAATATAACAACCACCCTAACGGGTGACTTATCGTTCTAGCCGACGGATCACTTGTCCGTCGGCTTTTTTCTTTCTCTGCTCCACGGAAACGCCGACACGTTACAAATCCGTTTGCTACAAAAGCGTCGGATTTAACTGGCGGGTCTCCTGAATCACTTTTTTTACGATAGTACGGAGAACCTTGGCGTTTTCTTCGATAAATCCGGCATCAAGCACCACATCGTGACTTCCGACGACTTCATATTCGGCATAGTGGTTCAGCGTAGCCTGCCGCCATAATAAAGCATCATCCGGAGCAGCGATTCCCGCAGCCGAACCGCCGGCAACCAAAGCGTGAATGTTCGCTTGAACGGCTCCGGTATTGAGCAGCCCATCCCGGTACAAAGCATAGGCGTACATTTTGTTTTTCACTTTTTCCCGAACAGACGGTTCCGTCAGGTAAGATTTGTACGTGTCGGAAAGCCCAGCCAGTATTTGCTCGATCTGATCGGACGTTTCCTCCGGCGAGGATTCGACCGTTTCCGTACGTCTTAACGTATCGATCATAATAATATCCGACACTTGGTATCCCCGGTTCTCCATAGCCTTGGCCACCTCGAACGCCAGACTGCCTCCGATCGAATAACCCAGGAAGATATAAGGCCCTTGCTGTTGAATACTCCGAATGGAATCGATATATTGCTCCAGCATGTCCTCATGAGAAGAACGATCCCCGATAAACTCTAGGCCGTAGACGACACAATGATTTTCAAGCTGCCTTGCCATTTCGTAATACCCGAGGCCGTATCCCGCCAACGGAGGGAAGCAGAAAACATTGACCGGTCCTTTCTCGTTCAAGCGTACAATGTCGTTCTCCTCGCTGCCAAATGCCTTTTCCGCCTCGCGCTTGCCGATTTCATAAGCCATATTTTCAACGGTCGGCATTTTAAACACCGTATGCAGAGGAACTTGAACGTCCAATTCCACCGAAACCTTCTGGAGCATTTGCAGAACTTTTAAAGAATGTCCGCCAAGATCGAAAAAGTTATCCTGAACCCCAATGTTCGGAAGGCCGAGCACCTCCTGCCAAATTTCCGTCAACCGTGCTTCCAGCGACGTGCGCGGAGCTACGTATTCCATTCCCGTCGGGACGCTTCCTTCGGGCGCAGGCAGCGCTTTGCGGTCGATCTTTCCATTCGGAGTCAGCGGCATCCGCTCCACCTGCACAAAGTACGAAGGGATCATATAGGCCGGTATTTCCCGCGACAGTGCCGCTCTGAGTTCGCTTACCGTCAGGGATCGGGCTGCCAGGAAATATGCGCATAACTGCTTCGCGCCGTTTTCGTCCTCCCGTGCCAGAACGATCGCCTCTTGTACAGGCTCCACCTTCAAGAGCTGCGCTTCCACCTCGCCCAGCTCGATCCGGTACCCGCGGATTTTCACCTGATGGTCGATCCGGCCCAAATATTCGATCGTGCCGTCCGGCAGCCAGCGGGCCAAATCGCCCGTCTTGTACATTCGTCCACCAGTCTCGTACGGATTCGGCACGAACTTCTCTTCCGTCAGCTCCGGCCTCCGGTTATAGCCGCGCGCTACGCCCGCTCCGCCGATGTGCAGCTCGCCTGCTACGCCGATCGGCACAAGCCGCTGCCCTGCGTCGAGTATCCAGATCTTCTGGTTCGGCAGCGGCCGCCCGATCGGTACCGTGTCCGCCAGTTCCGCCAAGCGCTGCGGCTCCACCTCGTAGATCGTTGAGTCGACCGTACACTCCGTCGGTCCATACACGTTCGTGAGCTTCACCTGCTCGCCGAACGTTGACCAGAACGACTTCACGAGCTTCGTCGTCAACGCCTCGCCGCCGATTACATAGTGCTTCGCGCCCGCTGCGCCGCTGCCGGCTTCAGCCGCCTGTACCAGAATCGCCAGATACGTCGGCGTCGCATCCGTGATGTCGATATCGTGCTTGCGGAAAAACTTTAGCAGCTTCTCCCCGTCCATCCGCGTCTCTTCCGGTACAATGTGCAGCGTCAACCCCAGCAGCAGCGCCCCGTAGATCGGCTTCACCGACATGTCGAACACGTACGGCGCCAGCTGCGCCATGTTCCGGTACTCCGGATGCGCCGCATAAATCGGCTCAAACAGACTCAGCGTAAAATTCACTACGCTCCGCTGCTCGATCATGACTCCTTTCGGCTGCCCCGTCGTTCCCGAGGTGTAAATCAGGTATGCCAGATTGTTCGCCGTGGACACCGGCTCCAGGTTCGCGCCGTGCTCCGCCGGGCCTTCGTACAGCCCCGCTTCGTCCAGGCACAATACTTCGCCGCGGAAATCCATCGCTTTGGTCTGCTGCCAGCTTTGCGTCAGCAGCAGCTTCGCCCCGCTATCCTCCAGCACGAAGCGAATCCGGTCCTCCGGATGCTGCGGATCGATCGGCACATACGCACCGCCCGCTTTCAGCACCGCCAGCATTCCGACGATCATCTCCAGCGACCGCTCCACCAGCATCGCCACCGGCTGATCCGCCGCGACCCCACGCGCCCGCAGCATGCGAGCCACGCGGTTCGCCCGCTCGTTCAGCTCGCCGTAGGTCAGTTGATCATCCTCGAACACCACGGCTATCCGATCTGGCGTCCGCTCGACCTGCTCCTCGAAGACCGCATACAGCGTCTGGTTTTGCGGATATCGGTCATCCACCGTATCGTTAAACTCCGACTGAAGCTGAGCCGCTTCCTCCGGCGTGATCATCTCCAGCTCCGCCAGCTTCGCCTGCGGGTTGTCCGCAATGGCTCCAAGCAGTCGGACGAAGTGGCCCGCCATCCGTTCGACCGTTTCTCGCTTGTACAGCGCCCCGGCATACCGGAGGCCAAACTCCAGCTCGTCCCCCGCCTCGACGGCACTAAGCGTCAAATCGAACTTCACCGCGTCGTGCCCGCTCGGGTAAGGCTTGAACGTCAAGCCTTCGATACCCAGCACGCCTTCCTCCATGTTTTCCAGTACGAACATGGTGTCAAACAGCGCGCTGCGGCTCATGTCCCGCTTCACATTCAGCTTCTCGACCAGCTCCTCGAACGGATAATCCTGGTGCTCGTACGCCTTGAGCGCATGCTCCCTGATTTCCTGCAGGTACCCGAGGAACGTCTTCTCGCCGGCCGGATAGCTGCGCACCGCCAGCGTATTGACGAACATCCCGATCACCGGCTCCAAGTCTGCATGCGAACGGCCCGCAACCGGCGTGCCCACGATGACGTCTTCCTGCCCGGTATATTTGTGCAGCAGCGTCATGTAAGCCGCAAGCAGCACCATATACAGCGTGGAGCCGGTTTGCGCCGCAAGCTGCCGGAGCCGTTCGCTTCCGGCTTGGCCAACGGCAAACGTCACCGTATCGCCCTCGAAGCTGCGCACCGCCGGTCTCGGGTAGTCAGTCGGCAGATCCAGCACCGGGATTTCCCCGTGGAACACATCCAGCCAGTACGCTTCCTGTCGGTTCATTCGTTCGCTCCGGACTTCCGCCTGCTGCCATGCCGCATAATCCTTATACTGAATCCGCAGCGGCGGTAGTTCCGCCCCCTCGTACAACCGGACAAACTCTTCGATCAAAATGTTCGTGGACACGCCGTCGGAGATGATATGGTGCATGTCGAGCATCAGCAGATGACGTTCTGCTCCCAACTCGATCAAACCTACACGCAGCAGCGGCGGCTGCTGCAAATCGAACGCCCGCACAAAGCTGCGGACGTGCTTTGCCGCGTCCTCTTCTCGCGCCTCGACATACGCTGCCGCAAACGTCACTTCCGGGTGCACCCGCTGTACCGGCTCGCCGTTCACCGTTTCAAAGCCGGTCCGCAGCGTTTCATGACGCCGGATCAGCTGCCGGAAAGCTTTCTCCAGCCGATGCCGGTCCAATAAGCCTTCAACCATCATGACGCCCGGCATATTATAGCTTTGCTCCGCCCCTTCCAACTGATGCAGAATGAACAGCCGCTTCTGCGCGGAAGATAACGCATAGTACTCCTTTTCCTCGATCTTCGGGATAGATACGTACAGGCGTTCTTCCATTCGGGCAATCGCTTGAGCCATCTCTTCAACCGTCACGCAGCGAAACACGTCACGCAGCGGGAACTCGACATTCATCTCCTTGTGCACCTTGCTAACCAGCGTCGTGGCGCGCAAGGAATGTCCGCCAAGTTCGAAGAAGTTGTCCTTCACCCCAACCTTCTCCAATCCGAGCACTTCCTGCCAAATGCGGACCAGCTTCGCTTCCAGCGGGGTTCGCGGCGCCGTGTATTCGGATCCGCCGCTCGCGCTTCCTTCAGGTGCGGGCAACGCCTTGCGGTCGATTTTCCCGTTCGGCGTCAGGGGCAGCCGTTCCATTTGCACGAAGTACGACGGAATCATATAGCCGGGCAGCTCTTGGGCAAGCGCGCTTCGAAGTTCATTTGCTTGCAGCCTGCCGTCCGCCGTGAAGTACGCGCACAACGCCTTTTGGCCGTTTCCGTCCTCCCGGACAATGACCACCGCTTTCCTTACGGCTACGACTTTCAACAGCTGCGATTCCACTTCGCCGATCTCGATCCGGTAACCCCGGATTTTCGCCTGATGGTCGATCCGGCCGATGAAGTCCACGTTGCCATCCGCCATCCAGCGCGCCAGATCGCCTGTACGGTACAACCGCTCCCCAGGGACGAACGGGCTATCCGCAAACTTCTCTTCCGTCAGCTCGGGGCGGTTCAAGTACCCCCGCGCCACGCCGACGCCGCCGATGCACAGCTCGCCTAGCACGCCTACCGGCACCGGCTTCAACTGCGCATCCACGATGTAGAACCGGGCGTTCAGCCAAGCTTTGCCGATCGGCACGTTCCCTGTTGCCGGCAGCTTGGCGAGCGGCTCGTCGTAGAAGCTCGAATCGATTGCGGCTTCGGTCACGCCGTACGAGTTGATGATTCTAAACTGCGAGCCGTAACGCTCCTGCAGCACCCGGTAATCAGCCACACTGCAGCTGTCGGAGCTTGTGATCAGCAGTTGCAGCGAGTTCATATCCAGACCCTGCTCCCACACATATTCCATAAACGGCACGATCAGCGCAGGCGTCGATTCGAAGATCGTGATCTGGCAATCGCGAATCCAACCGTACAAACGGGCCGGATCGATTCGGTCGTCCTTCGGGCAAATCACCATCGTTCCGCCGTTGTACAGCGTGCGGGCGATATCCCCGACGAACACGTCGAAGGAGAAGCTCGCCAGCTGTAGCAGCCGGACCGGGAACTGGTCCAGCCGGTACTCCCGGCGGTAAGCCGCTGCCGTATTGACCAAGCTGCGGTGCTCGATCATGACGCCCTTCGGCCGTCCCGTCGTCCCCGACGTGTAGATCACGTATGCCAGATCTTGCGGCTCGCTCGTATCAGGCACGTTGACATCATTAGGCCCATTTACCGCATCGCCGCCATACGACTGCTCGTCGTCCAAGCACAGCACACGTTGCAGTGCCGACTCATCCTCCAGCCACGCTTGCGAGTGGTTTTTCAGATGGGTTTGCGTCAGCAGCACCGACGCCCCGCTGTCCTTCAGCATAAACGCGACGCGGTCAGACGGATAATCCGGGTCAAGCGGTACGTACGCACCTCCCGCCTTCCAGACCCCCAGCACGCCGACCAGCAGGTCCACCGAACGGTCGACCAGGATGCCGACGATCGATTCCCGGCCGATGCCGCCCGAACGCAGTGTACCGGCCAACCGGTTTGCCCGGTCGTTCAGCTCGCCATACGTCAGCTGCTTGTCCCCGAAGACTACCGCCACGGCATCCGGTGCACGTTCCGCCTGCTCCTCGAACAATTGCTGGAGTGTCTTGTTCTTCGGATAATCGGTCGTCGCAGTCTCTCCAATACTGCGAATCAACGCCTTTTCTTCCGGCGTGATCAGCTCAAGCTCGCTCAATTTGATATGCGGGTCGTTCGCGATTTGATTCAGCATATGAACCAGATGCCTTTGAATCCGTTCGATGCTTGCCGGCTCATAAACGGAAGCATTGTAACGGAAAACAATCCTGAAAGCTTCGCCGGGCAGGACAATCAGGTTAAAATCATAGCTCGTTTGTTCGAACATCTCGGCGTCCGTAATCTCAAAGTCTGCCGGACTGCCGCTTCCCAATTGCAGCATCTGCTGTTCAACGGGATAATTTTCGAACACCATAATATGCGTAATCAAAGGTAGTTTTTGTCCGGCTTGCGCCTGAATCTCATAGAGTGGGTACGTATGATACGCATGCGACGCCAAATACTGCTCCTGCAGCTTTTTGACCGCTTCCGCAAAAGTCGCATGTTCCTCCGTCCGGACACGTACCGGGATCGTATTGATAAATAACCCGATCATGCTTTCGATGCCCGGTATTTCCGTCGGTCTTCCTGAAACGACACTTCCGAAAACAACGTCCCTCTGGCCATTGTATTTCTGAAGCATCAGTCCCCATACCGCTTGCATCAACGTGTTGACCGTCACTTGATGCTGCTTCGCAGCTTCTTCGATACGCCGGGTCAGTTCCATGCCCAGGTCACATTCGAACTGCTCAGAAACATAGCCTTTCTCCTTACCCGTGAGGCTGGCAAACGGCAGCGTTGTATGCTGCTCATAGTCTTCCAGATACCCAAGCCAATACCGGGAGGCTTCTTCGTCATCCTGCCGGTCGAGCCATTCGATATACCGGCTGTACGGCAGCGTCGGAGCAAGCGAGGGCTGCCGCCGTTCCCGGATGGCAAAATAATGCTCGAACACTTCCTGCGTAATGAGAGGGAGGCACCAGCCGTCCATAATAATATGGTGAAAGCTCCATAGCATCCGATAAGCTTCTTCGCCCGTACGCAGGATCGACACGCGCAGCAGCTCGTCTTGCGTTAAGTCGAAGCCTCTGGCCTTATCCTCTGCGGCGTACGCCTCGATATACGCATTTCGCTCCGCCTCGTCCATCCCGCGCAAATCCTCATAAGCAAAGCCCCTCTTTTTGTTACGGTAGACGATCTGCAACGGCAGGTCCTTCCAACCGTTGTAAAAGTTTGTCCGCAAAACGTCATGCCGCTGTACCAGAGCGTCCAAGCTTTTGGCGAAGGTTTCCACATCAAAGGTCCCCCGCAGGTCAAACGCCGCTTGTTCAAAATACGCTCCCGAATCCGGCTCCAGGAGGCTGTGAAACAGCATGCCCTTCTGCATTGGCGTCAGCTTGTACACGTTCTCGATGTCGCCAATGTGTCCCGCCTGTTCGACTAAAGCATCCAGTTCCTCAATGGCCAGTCCCTTCAGCAGAACGTCGCTGGGCGTCAATTCCGTCCGCTCTTTCGTGACGCAATGCCGAATGATCTCTTGAAGACTTGCCCGCAGCAGGCCGGAGAACCGTTCCATCGTCTCTCTACGGTACTGCTTGCCGCTGTAACCGATCGTCAGCGTCAAGGCATCTCCGGCAATCATCCCGTTGATATCGAGCGCGCAATGCCGTTCCGCGTTTCCGCTCATCGCCATACCGGTCGAATAAGGCGAAACCTGCAGCCCGTTCGTTGACAGGTCTTGGTCGAATTGGCCCAAATAGTTAAAGCTGATGTCCGGTTTTACCTCCAGGGAGCTGTCCTCTTCCAGCGCAGTCAAGTAGCTCAGGATGCCAAAGCCGATGCCTTTATGCGGAATTTGGCGCAGCTCTTCCTTGACCCGTTTGATCCGGCGTGATACGTCCTGGTCCGCTCCCATGTCCAGGACCACCGGATATTGGCTTGTAAACCATCCCACAGTACGGGTAATGTCGATGTCCGGAATGATCGGCTCCCGACCGTGCCCTTCCAGATTGACAAGCACCTGCCCGATGCCGGACCATTCGTGAACCGCCATTCCCAACGCAGCCAGCAGCAGATCGTTCGTCTCCGTGTTGTACGCCCGGTGCGCTTGTTTGAGCAATTGCTCCGTTTCCTTCTCCGTCCACCGGATCGTAATCGTTTCGCTGTCTCGCACCAATGCCCGCTCTTGCGCATCATCCTTCGGCAGCGGCTCTGTCTTCGTCTGCCGGAGCTGCCGCCAGTACGCCCGCTCGCTTTCCATCGCCGGACTGTTCGCGTACAGCGACAGCCGCTCTGCCCAGAGCTTGAAGGAGTCCGTTTTGTGCGGTAGTCGGATGGCTAGTCCGTCGGCCGTCTGCCCGCTCGCCGCTTGTTCATAACCGGCGGTCAGATCTTCGAACAAAATCCGCCACGATACCCCGTCGACCGCCAGATGATGAATGGCAATCAGCAGATGATCCCCATCGGCGCAGCGGAACAAACCGAGCTTCATCAGCGGTCCTTCGCTCAGGCTGATGCCGCTTTGAATTTCCGACGCTTTAGCTTCAACGATGGCAGCGCAATCCGCCTCTCCTGTGAAATCGAAGACATCCAAGCTGTAAAGCTCGCCTTCGTCCGCCCTGCGGTTCCACGCTTCGATACCATGTTCTGCCTGACGGAACACCAAGCGCAGCGCGTCATGATGCTCCGCCATCGCACGGACCGCCAACCGAAGCGCCGCTTCGTTGAAGCCCTCCTTCCGGTGCAGCATCACCGCTTGGTTGAAATGATGGAGATCCGCCGTCTGCCTCTTAAAGAACCAATGCTGGATCGGCATCAGCTTCGTCGCTCCGCTCACTTCCCTTTGCTCCGCGATTCGGGAAGCCGCTTGAAGATGCGGGCTGAGCTCCGCAACGGTCGGATGTTTGAACAAATCTTTCATTTCCAGCTTATAGCCCGCTTGGAGCAGCCTTGAACTAACCTGGATCGCTTTGATCGAGTCGCCGCCAAGCTCGAAGAAGTTATCGTGAATGCCGATCGTCCGAACTCCCAGCACCCCTTGCCAAACGGAGGCCAGCGCCTGCTCTGCGGGCGTCCTCGGCGCGACATATTCCGCCCCCGTCCGCATGTTTCCTTCCGGAGCCGGCAGCGCCTTGCGGTCCACCTTGCCGTTCGGCGTCAGCGGCATCCGCTCCAGCTGTACGAAATAGGACGGGATCATGTAGCCCGGCAGCTCCACCGTCAACGCAGCCCGCAATTCGCTTACGGTTAACGTTCTGCCGGCTACAAAATACGCGCACAGGTCCTTCTGTCCGCCTTCGCCTTCGTGCGCGAGCACGATCGCCTCCTGCACGGAATCCGCATTCAAGAGCTTTGCTTCCACCTCGGCAAGCTCGATCCGGTAACCGCGGATTTTGACCTGATGGTCGATCCGCCCCAAATATTCAATGCTGCCGTCGGGCAGCCAGCGGGCCAAATCCCCGGTACGATACATCCGCTCTCCGGGCTCGAACGGATTGTCCACGAACTTCTCTGCGGTCAAATCGGCACGGTTTAAGTAGCCCCGCGCCAATCCAACGCCCGCGATACACAGCTCTCCCGGTACGCCGACAGGCTGCAAGTGACGATGAGCATCCACAATGTAGATACGATGATTGAAGATCGGGTGTCCGATCGAAACAGACCTGTCGTCCATCGTCCCGGCGGAATCTGCCCAGATCGTCGTACAGATGGAATCTTCCGTCGGACCGTACGCATTAAAGTACTCGACCTTGTCCCTCCACTTTCGGACTAGCTCGGTGGAGGAAGCGGACCCGCCCGTGATCAGCCTCTTCAGTGCCGGCAGACTGTCCGGCTCCAGGTAAGTGGCGTAAGCCGGGGGCAACACCGCCGTTGTAATCCCGTTGTCGTTCATGAAGCCGACAAATAGCGGATAATCTAAAATTGTAGCCGCCGAAGGAATGCATAAGGTGGCCCCGTTGAACAACGCCATCAAGGTTTCCCAGCAAGAGGCATCGAACGACAAGCTGGCAAATTGGACGACCTTGTCCCGCTCGTTAACGCGCAAAGTTCGCTCGAAGAACGGCTTCAAATTACACAAGCCTCGGTGCTCCACCAGCACACCCTTAGGTTTACCCGTCGTCCCCGACGTATAGATGACATACGCCAGATCGTGCGGGCCGGCGATCGGTTCCAAATTCGAGCTGTCGTCATCGTAGATCTCTTCGTCATCCAGCAGCGCAAGCTTACCGGCAAAGGAAGCGCGCTCCCGCAAACGTTGTTGCGTCAGCAGCAGCTTCGCGCCCGAATCCTCCAGCATATACCGGATTCGTTCTTCCGGGTATTCGGGATCGATCGGCACGTAGGCTCCCCCGGCCTTTAATATACCGAATAGCCCTACGATCGTCTCTATGGAACGTTCGGTCATAAGGCCCACCAGTTGCCCGGCCTGCACCCCTTCGGCTCTTAACATTCGCGCCAGACGGTTCGCCTGCTGGTTCAGCTCGCGATAGGTGAGACGGCTTTCCTCAAATACGACTGCAATCCGCTCCGGAGCGCGCTCCGCCTGCTCCTCGAACAACTGATGGACGGTCTTCTCCTGCGGATAGTCCGCTTTCGTATCGCCCCAAGCATCCAGAATCCGGCTTTTCTCTTCCGCCGTAATGATTTCGATGGAAGACAGCTTCGTCTGCGGAGCCCCGATGACGGCATCGATCACCTGCAGCAGATGCATTGTCATCCGCTCCACCGTTTCCGGCTTGTACAGCGCACGGGCGTATTCGAAGAAGCATACGAGCTCTTCTTCGTCTTCCTCCACATTCAGGGTCAGGTCAAACTTGGACACGTGGGAACGATGCGGATACGCTTTAAACTGCAGACCTTCGATCTCTTGCTTCCCTGGCACCGTATTTTGCAAAGCAAGCATCGTGTCGAACAAGGCGTTACGGCTTAAATCCCGCTTCACGTCCAGCTTCTCGACCAGCGCTTCAAACGGATAGTCCTGGTTTTCGTACGCTTTTAACGAGGTTTCTTTGACTTCCCGCACATAGTCCCCAAATGTCTTCTCTCCGGCCAGGTAAGTCCGGATGGCCAGCGTGTTGACAAACATGCCGACCATGCTTTCCAGTTCCGCATGCGGTCGGCCTGCAATCGGGCTGCCGACAATGATATCTTCTTGTCCGCTGTATTTGGAAAGCAGCGTCGTATAAACAGCCAATAAAACCATATACATCGTAGCCCCGGTCTGCGCCGCAATCGTTCTCAGGCCCTCGCTGCGCCGCTTGCCGATGACAAATTCGAATGTGTCTCCAGCAAAGCTTTTTACAGCCGGTCGCCTGTAATCCGTGGGCAGATCGAGAACCGGAATCTCCCCGCTAAACACATCTAACCAATAGGCTTCCTGCTTGCCCATCGTTTCGCTGGGCAGTTCCGCCTGCTGCCATGCGGCATAGTCCTTGTATTGAATTCGCAACGGCGGCAGTTCTTCCCCTCCGTACAACCGGACAAGCTCCTCCGTCAGAATGCCGATGGACACGCCGTCGGAGATGATGTGATGCATATCGAACAGCAGCAGATGGCGCTCCTGCTCCAACTGGACCAGCTCCACGCGCAGCAGCGGTGCCTGATCAAGATCAAACGCGCGAACAAACCCGCGAAGACGTTCTTCCGCTTCTTCTTGGCCCGCTTGAGCATAACCCACCGCAAATGCCACGCTGGAATGCACCCGCTGCACCGGTTCGCCGTCCACGACTTCAAAAGAAGTGCGCAGCGCTTCATGACGCAGGATCAGCTGCCGGAACGCATCTTCGAACCGCCCCCGGTCCAGCGCACCTTCAACCGTCATCACGCCCGGCATATTGTAGACGATGTCTCCGCCTTCGAGCTGCCTCAAGACGTACAGTCGTTTCTGAGCGGATGAAACGGGATAATACGCGCTCTCCCCGACGGCCGGAATGGAAGCGTAAGCGAGCCGCTCCCTGCTTACGAACAATTGCGCCATTTGTTCGATGGTCGGCGCTTGAAATACATCCCGCAAGGAAAGGCTGCCGTTCATTTCTTTATGAATTCGTGCCGTCAAAAGCGTCGCCCGTAAAGAGTGCCCTCCAATATCAAAGAAATGATCCTTCACCCCGATGCGCTGCAGTCCCAACAGTTCTTGCCAGATTTGTGCGAGCTTCGCTTCCGTCGAAGTGCGCGGGGCAACGTATTCCGTTCCCGTTTGCAGCGTTCCCTCCGGCGCAGGCAGCGCCCGGCGGTCCAGCTTTCCGTTCGGCGTCAACGGCATCCGTTCCAGCTGGACAAAATAGGACGGAATCATGTAGCCCGGCAGCTCTTGAGACAATGCCCCTCTGAGCTCGCTCACGGTCAGCTCGCAATCCGCTACAAAGTACGCGCACAAGTACTTCTGGCCGGCTTCGTCTTCCCGTGCGATTACAACGACCTCCTGTACAGAGTTCGTCTTTAACAACTGGGCCTCGACCTCGCCGAGCTCAATCCGGTAACCGCGGATTTTAACCTGCTGGTCAATCCGCCCCAAATATTCGATGCTGCCGTCCGGGAGCCAGCGGACCAAATCTCCGGTTCGATACATCCGCTTTCCGGGCTCGAACGGATTGTCCACGAACTTCTCTGCGGTCAAATCGGTACGGTTTAAATAGCCCCGCGCCAGCCCGTCTCCGGCGACATACAGCTCTCCCGGAATGCCGATAGCTTGGGGACGTCGCCACTCATCGAGAACGTAGGCGCGCAAGGTCGGTATAGGTTGGCCAATATTGCTTTTGCCTTGCGCGATCTCCACTTCGGTAATTTCTTTATAGGTTACATGCACGGTCGTTTCGGTAATTCCATACATATTGATCAGCCGGGTATCCGGGTATTTCGTCTTCCAGTCTTTCAATAAAGACGGGCTCAGCGCCTCTCCGCCAAAAATCACCTTCCGCAGCTTCAATTCGTTCCCCGGGCTCATTAACTCCTCTTGAAGGAGCTGGTAAAAATAGGTCGGCGTTTGATTCAAAACCGTGACCTTCCGGGCTTTCAGCAGCTGAAGGAATTGCGCGGGACTTTTTGCCGTCAGTTGAGGCACGACGATCAATGTCCCGCCATAGAGCAGCGCCCCGTACATTTCCCACACCGAGAAGTCGAAGCAGAACGAATGAAATAACGTCCATGTATCGGAAGCGTTAAAATCGAACAAATTTTTGCTGTTAAACAAGAGGCGAACGACGTTTTTGTGCTCGATCAACGTGCCTTTGGGCTTGCCGGTCGTTCCGGAGGTATAGATTACATAAGCCAGATGATTCGGCCCGGAAGCCGGTTCCAGATTCGTTTCGTCCTCGCGGTACACTGCCGGATCGTCCAAGTCCACCAGCTTACCTCCGAACGGAATGCGCCCCTTGAGATGATGCTGAAGCAAGAGCAGACGTACGCCGGAATCCTCAAGCATATACTGAATGCGTTCTTCCGGATATTCCGGGTCGACCGGCACATACGCGCCTCCGGCTTTCAAGATGGCGAGCAGCCCAACGATCATCTCGACGGAACGGTCGGCCACGATCCCGACCAGCGAATCCGCCACGATCCCTTCGGCCCTCAACGTTCGCGCCAGCCGGTTCGCCCGTTCATTGAGCTCTCCATATGTCATTTGCCGATCTTCGAATCGAACGGCCACATGCTCCGGCGTACGCGCAGCTTGTTCTTCAAACAGGCCATGAATCGTTTTTTCCCGGGGATAGTCAGCAGCCGAATCGTTGAACAGCGTCAATACCTTTTGCTTTTCGTCGTCACCTATCAGCGATATGCCGGATATTTTTTGATAGGGATCGCGAATCGTATTTTCAATAATGGCAAGAAGATGTTGAACGATGCTTACGATTTCGTTTTCTTCAAATAAATGAATTCGATAATCCATATGCAGGACAAGCTGCTGCTCATCAAGCATTTCTACGATATGAAGGATAAAATCGTTCACTTCATCCCCGCAAAAATCATAGTCCGTTTGGATACGAACACCGTCCAAATCGACCCAGCTCACCGGCCGGTAGTTAATCGAAATGCCGAACAGCCGCTGCAGGTCTTGATTCCGGTGAATTTCCCGCAAATCCTGAATCAACTGATTATACGGATACCTTTGATGGCGCAAGACGGAAAGCTGCTCCTTGACTACCCTTTGCAAAAATGACATCAAGTCGGCTTCCGGGTCTACAAAGGCCCGGGCGGTAACGGTGCTTACCAGCATCCCCATCATGTTTTTTTCTTTCTTGGTCGTCCGGTTCCCGTAGGCGGTACCGATGGTTATGTCCTGCTGGGTCGTGGCTTTATTCATGTAAATGTACATGGCTGCCATAAATAAATGAAACAAACTGATTTGATGCTCCTGGCAGAAGACTTTTACATCGTTATAAAGCGTCTGATCGACAATAAACTCTTTCCGGTTTGCCGCCGTGCTAAGCGATAAGGGATTGTAAGGCTTAAATCCAGTCATCTCGGGCAAGTAGGAAAACTTCTCAAGCCAGTACGCTTTATCCTTTTGATAGCGATCCGACCGTTCGTAGGTTTGTTCCGTCTGAATATATTCGATAAACGATTGCTCTTCTCCCACCCGAGGTTCCAGTCCGTTCATCAGATCGATATAATATTCGCACAGTTGGTTTCCGAACAGAACGATCGAAATGCCATCGGAGATAATATGATGAATTCTCATGTTCAGCCAATATTCTTCATCATGGATTTTAATAAATACAAATTGAAAGAGCTCGGAATGAAACAGCTTCAGAGGTGTCCGTATATGGCGTTCCAACCATGTTTCCGCTTCAGCGAGGCTCTTGAAATCCGATAAATCCAAGCATTCGAATTCCTTCTCCTCATAGGGGACGACATATTGCTGCGGCAGGCCGTTCTCGGACGTGATTCGGGTCCGAAACGATTCATATTGGCGAATCACCAGGTTCATGGCCTGCTTAAAGGCATCGAGGTTTATTTTCCCTTTCATCTTCACAGTTCCCGATAGCAGCGCCGCTGCTGTATCCGGGTACATCAATTCGGTATACCATATCCGCTGTTGAGCGTTCGTTAAGGGATATAAAGGGGTAGCATTCATGCGATTCGTTCCTCCTGTTCTAGCAGATATCCGGTGTAAGCCGGCAGTCGGCTTAAGCGTCGCCTCCCGACGGCTATTTTTGTACGAAAACCATGATTTCCTCCGCTCTGACAATGACCCGGTCTCCTACGGTGGCCAGCCCTTTGCCAAGAAGGTATCCTCTTCTTTGTTTGCTTACCTCGAAGTAAAGATCCAAACGATCGCCAGGCTGTGCCAGCGATTCCATTTCAACATGATTTAGCGAGGACAAGAAGGCGATTCCTTTTTCTTCCATCTCGGAAAAAGCACTTAACTGCGCCAAGGCTTCGACCACCAGCATATGGGGCATATACGGATTCGCCTCGGTCATAAACCATTCGTTCCAACTGATATTCTTGTACCCTCTAACCCATTTGGACGACTCGGCCTCAACAATTCTATCAATTAATAAAAACGGATAGCGGTGGGGCAGCGCGTCAGGAATATGGATCGTGTCGTCTTTCAACTTACGTCAGCCTCTCCCCGCCACTTCCGGACGGCCAAACATACATTATGACCGCCAAACCCGAAGGAATTGCTTATGGCTGCGTGCACTTCGCGTTCCTGAGCCACGTGGGGCACAAAATTCAATTCGGGATCTTCCGGATCGTCGCAATTTAACGTGGGCGGCACTTTATTGTGAAGCAGGCTTTGCACGGTCGCAATCAGCTCGACACCGCCGGCTCCTCCCATCAAATGTCCGGTAACCGATTTGATCGAGCTGATGGCGATGTTGGGAGCGTGCTCGCCGAACACGGTTTTGATCGCGTTGATTTCCATCCGATCGTTGAACGGCGTGCTTGTCCCGTGGGCGTTGATATAGCTAATGTCCTCGGGCGTCAATCCCCCGTCCCGCAGAGCAATCCGGATCGCTTCCGCAGGCCCGGACCCCGACGGATCGGGAGCCGTGATATGATACGCATCCGTGGTACAACCATAACCGACCAATTCGGCCAAGATATTGGCCCCCCGATTCAGCGCGTGCTCCAGCTCTTCCAGCACGACCAAGCCCGCGCCTCCGCCGATCACAAATCCGTCGCGGTTGCGGTCAAAGGGGCGGCTCGCTTGCCGAGGCTGATCGTTGCGCCTTGATAAGGCGTGAATGTTGGAAAACGACGCCAGATCAAGCAGGCTGAAATTGGCCTCCGAGCCTCCGGCGATGACAACATCCGCCGTGCCGTACTGGATCGTTCGCAGAGCCTCGCCGATCGCATTGCTGCCCGTGGCGCATGCCGTCACGACAGCATAGGACGGGCCTTTGGCTCCCAAAGCAATCGAGATTTCCCCCGGCGCGGAATTGATCATCATCGACGATACATAGTACGGGCTGACCCGCTTGGGACCGCTTTGGTTGAGCTTATCGTAGTTCTCTTCAATCACATCCAGTCCCCCGGCCCCCGATCCGACGATGACGCCGATGCGTGGCGCATTTTTCTCGTCAATGCGCAGCTGCGCTTGCTCCACGGCTTGCCTGGCTGCTGCCAAGGCGAACTGGGTGAACTGCGCCACCTTATTTGCCTCCTTTTTGCTCATATACTGCAAAGGATCGAAATTTTTCACCTGCGCCCCAATCTTTGTCGGCATATCTTTGGTATCAAAGGTTGTAACAGGACCGATTCCGCTTTTTCCCTCAAGAAGCGATGTCCAGAAATCATTCACATGGAGCCCAACCGGCGTTATTACGCCTTGCCCTGTTACCACGACACGTCTCTTCAACACAATCCCGCCTTTTGTTATTTTTCACAAACCGGAAAATCGCCGTAAATATGGCGGATCTTCTCATGCACGTCCTCAAGCCCTACCGGGATCATGACGACCACCAGTTTGTTCCTTTGAAATTTGGAGTAGGCGAGCTGCAGCTTCGCGCTCAGCTCTTCTTTTTCATGAATCACGATTTGCTCGACATGTTCATGCTCCACGACGTTCATGTGCTCCAACGGCGTATCCGACACGAATTGAAACGGCTTGTCTTCGAAATTCAGCTGATTCAGCTGATATTGCAGCCATCCGTACCCGCCGTTACTCATGACAAGGTAAATCAGCGGGATGCGGTACTGTACCGCCGTAATGAAATCAGATTTGAACAGATTAAACGCTCCGTCTCCCACCAGCGCCACGACCGGACGACGGTCCGCCACACTGGCTCCTACGGCTGCAGCTGCGCCGAAGCCCAGACTGGTCTGATCGCTTGGAACGATGGATAGGCTGTTTCCGGTAAACCGGTAATACGGATAAAAGTAAGACCACATATCCTGCAGTCCGTTTTCCTGCACAAGGATGAAGTCTTCCGGAAACGCCGTTTGCAGGACGTCCAGCACTTCGGATACATGAATCGCAGCTCGTTTCTTGACCAGGTCCATATACGCTTCTTTCTTCCGAAACGCTTCCTGCTTGCAGTCTGCAATCCGGTTCAGCCATGCTTGATCCGGCTGCCAGTGAATACGGGACAACCAATGCTCCACCGCCGAATAACCGTCCCCCAGCACTTTGTCCCCCCGATACTGATGGGAGAAATCATTGACATTCACATTGACTTGGATGACCGGAGTATGTTCGAGTAAAACGTCCCATTCGAACGTTGCCGTTTCTTCCAGACGGCTGCCCAGCGTCAGGACGACATCCGCTTCTTCCCAGATGCGCCTTATGCTGCTATCCGTATATAACCCGGCGACGCCGCAAAATAAAGGATCTTCTTCATCTACCGCCCCCCGGCCCGATGCCGTCGTAAACATCGCCGCACCTAAGTTGGCAGCTAACGGTTCGATGGAGCCACGCAGTCCCGGCTTCATGCCTCCGCCGATCAAAATCACCGGCCTGCGCGATTGTTGAAGGGCGGCCCAAGCCGCATCAAGCTCGTACGGCGAAGGGAAACAAGTCACTCTGTTCAACTTCGGAAACGGGAGATTCACCGGCACCGTTTGCTCCGCAACATGCTCCGGCAGCTCGAGATAGACGGGAGCTTTGCCACCGTTGACAGCCATAAAGACCGCTTTCTCCAACGCCCATACGAGTCGATCGGGATGCTCTACCCGGTACGCCCATTTCACCAAGGGCTTAACCACCGAGAGCTGGTCCGCTTCCTGGAAAGCCTTCGTTCCCAGTTTTTCACTGCCGGTACCCGAGGCGATCAACAACAAAGGCACGCCCAGATTGTGCGCTTCTAGCAATCCCGTAACCGTATTCGTCAGCGCAGGCCCTTTTCCCACGATGCATACCGCCAATTGGTCGGACGTTAGCGCATAGCCCGACGCCATGAACAAGCTGTTTCGTTGATCCCTGCAAATAATGAAGCGAATGTCCGACGAAGGAAGCGAAGATAAGATTTTCAAATCATCGCTCGGCAATCCGAAAATATACTTTACTCCCCATGACTGGAAGCAACCGATAATTGCATCCCATGCCGCCATGCTCGTTCTCATGCGTCAACCTTCTTCTCCGAAAGGTATTCGGCGACAATTTCCGAAATCAGAATCGGTTTGGAAACCAGCTGCATATCGTAGAAAATGTAATTGGACATCGTTCCATAGCCGCCGAACGCTTTATTCCCCTGTTCGACATCCTCCAAGGTTTGGTTGATCGTGAGCGTATGTTTTTTTTGCAGCATATCGCTTAAATGCTCGGAGCCGTACAGACTGCACCCCATGGCGCGTTCGCAAAAGTAGCTCGAACCGATCAGTTTGGTTAACTGTTCGTCATCCCGGTAGCTGACGACGTTGAATACCGGAGAGAAATACTCCGTAATTTCGATCTCATCCTCCAACGTGCTGTACAAAATGGTCGGCTCCATCTTTTTGGTGCGAAAATCGATGCCCCCGCCGTAAATGATGTACTTGTCGTTGTTATTAAAATATTCCGACATGGCCGTCAGCGTATCTTTGTAAAAAATAGGCGAATAATTGGCATTCGGGTCGTCATTGGCGCCGAAGGTTAACGCCTGTACCTTGTCCAGCAATAAGCTTTTGAAACTTTCCGCAATGTTGTGGTGAACTAAAATAATGTCCGGCCCCAAGCAATCTTGACCCGAATTGAATAATCTCATTCGGATGACATCTTCGGCCGCCAGCGGCAAATCCGCATCGGGACCGATAATGAACGGATTAATGCCTTGTCCAAAAAAGACATATAACTGTTCCTTCTTGATTTGCTTCTTGATTTGTTCCGCATTCTGATAAGTGCCGGTGAACACCACGATGTTGGCCCGGTTCACGGAATTTGTAAGAAAAGCTTTCTGGCTGACTTGCAGATGGCTGATCGGCAGTTGATGAATATCCTTCAGCTTGTCATGCAGCATACTGACATATTCGGCAACGTGGGAAGAGGCTCTGAATTCGATTCGGGATACATATAAGGAGGGGATGAGCAAATATAACGCATACGAGTACAGAATCACGTTGGAGGGCATAAACACGGACATCAATTCCTGGCAGGCAGGGCTGGACGTTTCTACTTCCCGCATAGCGTCCTGCAGCGTGCGGATGGTAGAGTCAATTTCGGCTTGAGCTGCCCGATACGACGAAATATTCGACAAAATGCTCAAAATCTCTTCCCGGTTTGTCGTCAAATAATCCGCGCACCGGACAATACTCTCGTATCTTTCGGAAAAAACGGCATTTTGCTTCATTTCCAGATTCGTGCTCAAACTATCGCTTCCTTTCCTCTATAAAATCATGTTTTGGGGGCATCGGGTGGCATGTGCCATATTCATTGGCTAAACCTTCCTTCTCTTAGCTGTGCGTTCGAGCTCTAGCCGATCGACTTTACCGTTTCGATTTAAAGGAAATTGGGGTATTAATAGCAGCATATCGGGATACATGTAAGTGGGAAGCATTCGATTAATATTTTTACGGACCAAAGACAATTGTTGCGAGGATTCACTTTCGACGAATATGACTATCAGCGTTCCTTTGACATCGTCGTCCAACGTAATGACACAAGAACGATAACCCAGCCGGCTGATCTGGTTTTCGATATAGACAGGAGAAAACGTATACCCCATGCGGTTGACCGATCTTCCTTCTCTGCCGATGACGTGCAGATTGCCTTCTTGCAAATAACCGAGGTCGCCGGTCTTAAACCATTGATCCTGAAGAACCGATTTCGTGAGCTCTTCCTGGTTTAAGTATCCTTCCATACAGCCCGGAGTGCGTATCCAAATTTGCCCGAGTTCCCCCCCGGCTTGCTCCTCCCCGTTTTGACCGTGAATACGGACTTCGACCCCGGGAAGAGGCTTGCCGCAGCCCTCAGGGTGATCTAGCGTCCCCATGGTGACATTCCCCAGCTCCGACAAACCGTAGCCGTTCAACAGAGGCTGTCCGAACATTTCAGCAAACTTCTCCTCCAAATCGTTCGTTAAAGGGGACCCGCCGACACACCACATGCGGACTTGGGAGTTTTTTACTTGTTCCAATTGCTCCGGCTTTCTTGATAACATGCGGATGATCGTATAATAGGCGGAGGGATTGGCGTCAACGACAGTAGCTTTTTCTCTCGCAATATGCGTAATGACACTCCATAAATTTTTACGGTTGCAGATAATCAAAGAACATGGGGTCAGCCACCAGGAGAAAATAAGAGAAATTCCATAAAAGTGGGAAAAAGGTACGATCGGGAGCAGGCAATCGCCCGGAACATAGCCCATCGCTTGGACGGATAGCTTTATATTGTCCATAAATGAAGAGCCTGACTTCACGATTCCTTTCGGTTTGCCTGTCGTGCCGGAAGTATAAAGAATGAGCGCGTCTTGTTTCCGAATCCACTTGTCGATGCACATCGAGGGTAAAGCCGTTTCCCCCAATAGCGCAGCGTCCCTTAATATATCTCCGATCAGTAAACTCTGGGCGTCCGGAAGATGGAGAGCCGTATCCGTAAGCAAACAGCACGCTTCAACTTCCGCATAAATTTGGCTTAATTCGTCGGTGTTTATTTGTTCATCCACAACAGTAATCGAGACGGCAAGCCGGCACAAAGAGAACAAGGCGACAACAAATTCATATGAATTTTCCGCTTTTAAGACAACCCGGTCGCCTTCGGCAATTCCATTGAGAATCAGCATGTGGCAGAACGCATGAACATTGTTCTCAAAGCGCTCCCTCGTAAACAAGCTTTGGGGGGTAATAATCCGGCTGCCCGTTTGAGTTACAAGCAAAGGTTAATCACTCCTTTACATCCCTACGATATGGTAACCGGCGTCCACATGGATCACTTCCCCGGTAATTCCTCTGGAAAGCTTGGAAAGCAGGAACAAAGCCGTATCTCCTACTTCGGAGGCGTCAATCGTCTTGCCGAGCGGCGTAATCTCTTCAATCTTTTTTAACATCGTATTAAAATCTTTTATTCCGTAGGCGGCTAAGGTGCGGATAGGACCGGCCGAAATGGCATTGACCCGTATATTGTGCTTTCCCAAGTCGCTGGAGAGATACCGGACGGATGCTTCCAAGGATGCTTTGGCCACTCCCATGACATTGTAATTTTTTATCGCGCGTTCGGCGCCGATATAGGTCATGGTAACGATACTCCCGCCTTCCGACATGAGCGGATAAATTTTGCTGCTAACTGCGGTTAGAGAGTATGCGCTAATTTCTTGAGCGATGCGAAATCCCTCACGCGAGGTTTCGACAAACATTCCCTCCAAATCCTCGCCTTTGGCATACGCTATGCTGTGGACATACCCATGAAGGACACCAACGTTTTCCTTTAAAAAACGAGCCAATGCCTCGATCTCTTCATCGCTTCCTACATTGCAGGGAAAGGTAAGCGACTCGGGCGAGGTTTCAGCCAATTGCTTGACCCGCTCTTCCACCCGCTCGTTTTCGTACGTAAAGATTAGACGGGCCCCTTCGCCAGCCAAGGACTGGGCTGTTGCCCATGCAATGCTGCGGTTATTAGCCACCCCCATGATCAGAATCGTTTTGCCGGTTAACAAAGCCACCGAATCACACCTCCAATACATAGATCCCATTATAATCCTTATGGAATAATATTTTCCATAATAGCAGATGCTCCAAATTTTTTAAACATTCGATTTCGCGTATAATATATAATTTTCTCACTTTTTTAACGAATTAACATCCGAAAATATGACGTTTTTTACATAATTATGCTCATTATTTGTTTTATATTGACTGTATGTTCAGTCATAAATTATACTAAAGCTGCAAGGACCATGGCGCCTTTTCCCAGCGGTTCGGTTAAGCGTCACGGTCCGGTCGTCACCCATCCTGACGAGGTCTCTCATACGATTTTGCAGTTTCTGGAGGAGTAACGACATGCCCCGAACACCGGAAGAAAACGAACGGATTCGCCGCGCCGCCCGAGACAAAATTTTACAAGCGGCCACGGAGCTTTTCATCGAGAAAGGGTTTCACTCCGCCTCCATCGACGATGTAGCCAAGCGAGCGAACATTTCAAAGGGCCTTCTCTACAATTATTTCAAAGGCAAGGAGGAGCTCTTGGCGGCCATGGTCGATCTTCGTATCGAAGAGTTGCTCGAAGTGATGCAGGCTGCCGCCGCCAAAGAAACCCCTGCCGAGCAGCTGCGCCTCATTGTCGAAGGGGCGCTGGACAACGTTCGCGAGCGGCCGGAAGTATTCCGCTTCTATTTGAACTTATTCACCTGTCCGAGACAAGATGAAGTTGTGGCCAGACATGGAAACCGGCTGCTTAGCGCCTACGCGGAGCAGTTCGAGGCTCAATGCGAAATGTTCGAGAAGCTGGGGGCTCCCGATCCACGGAAACGGTCTCTTCACTTCTCCTCGACGCTCCAAGGCATCATGCTGATGTATACCAATTATCCTGCGGGATTCCCGCTGGACGACATGAGGTCGCAAACGCTCGAGGAGTTTTGCGGCAATCGGAATTTGCAGCCGGACGGCTTCTGACTCTTCCCGGGCTTCCGCTCCGTCGATACGACGGCGGCGGGAGCCCCTCCTATTCCAACCTGCGCATCCTTAGCTGTCTGCCGCTTACTGCTTCGCCGCGGGAGCGATCTTCCCCCTTTTTTTTTCCCGAGCCTGTAACCTTCCTCCCTTCTCGGACGTATATCCATTATCTTATCTATTTTTACTGGAGCCGAGGTGGAAGCAAAATGACAACACTCGTGAATATCATCCAATACCATCCCGATTATGCGTCGAGCTTAGCCGAGATGTGGAACCGGAGCCAAGACGAATGGGGCGGAGGATCGGCCGTCCGGACAGCCGAGCAAGTTCGCCGGGACCAGGAAAACTCGGACGCCTTGGCCGTCTTTCTCGCCGTCTGCGACGATCAAGTCGTCGGATACTGCAACCTGGGCGAATACCGCGAGGATAGCGGCGCACTGTATATCCCGCTGTTGAACGTACGCCCGGACTACCATGGCCTCAAAATCGGCAAAATGCTCGTGCTGCGGGCGGTGGAGGAAACGATTCGCCTGGGCTGGCCGCGCGTCGATTTGTATACTTGGGAAGCCAATATGAAGGCGGTGCCGCTGTACAAGAAATGCGGCTTTTTCTGGGAAGACCGCGAGGACTCGACGCATTTCATGAATTTCATCCCCCAAGTGGCGGCTTGCGAAGCGCTTGCCCCCTATCTTAAGGATATCGATTGGTACGCCGACTTGACGCGGACGATCGAAGTGAAGCCGGACGGCCATAAAGTGAACGGCTTCGATATATACACTTACGCATGGTCCAAGAACGGACAATCGCTTCGCGTCGATATCGAGCGCAGAGGCCGCGGCATCTGTCTCATCGAAACGGAGGACTACTTGCTGTCCGCAACCGCGGAGCAGGCCGAGCCGGTGTTCGGCAGCGAGTACGTTATCGAATACCGCATCGTGAACAAATCTGGCGCCCCGCTGAAGCTTGAGCTTCAGGGCGAACCGGACGGCAATGTCGCATTCGATTGGAAAGGCGAACTGCAGGTGGAAGGCGAGGAACGAATCTCCGCGCGCTTCTTCGTCGGAGCCATCGAGGAAGAGCAGAGCGAATGGCGCACCTGCCCTGTCGTGCAGACGCGGGTACGCATTAACGGGCTGGAGGCGCTGCTCAAGGTCGGCATCGTGCCGAAATTTCCGGCAGGCCTGACGATGCGGGTGCCGGATGCGAGGCATGCGCTTGGCGGGGATTACGTCCTGTACCTCGATATGCAAAACCATTTCCCGGTAACGGCCTCGTTCTTCTTCGAACTGCCGGAACAAGCTTGGCTTGCGTTCGGACAGCGGACTTTCGAAGCCCGCTTGGAAGCGAAGGAGCGTATATCTTTGGCGGTTCCGTACCGCCTGCTCGACTACGGCTTCTATCAAGCCCCGATTCAAGTCCGGGCGGATCCGGACAACGGGCCGGAGGTAACGTTCACCCGCTTTGTTGGCGGAAGCTTCGCTGGCCCCGGGGCGATGTTTACCGGAGAAACGGAAACCAACCGGGTTGCCGTAAACGGCAGCTATGAAATCAAATACGATAAGGATCACAATGAAACGCTCCTTCAGGCGTGGAGCCGGAAGGACGAACAACTCAAGCTGTGGCCGCCGTACATAGGCAAGCCGTATTCCGCCGAATTTACCCGCAAGAAGCCGGTACGTGTCGAGCCCAAAGAGGAGCGGGGAGCGGTCGGCTATCGTCTAACGTATCGCTCGGATAGTTTCCCGCAGCTGCTGGTGCATCTCCATACGCTGCTTTACGCCGACGGAACGGCGAAGCTGTGGCAGGAGCTGGAAAACGACTCGAACGCTCCCGTCGTCAGCGAAATGTGGGTATCCCAGCGCTTCGATTCCGACTTGTACGGAGTCGTTCTGCCTTATAACGGTCAAATCGTCGAAACGACCGACTCGCACGGCATCGATCACGAGTACTGGGACGGCACCAAAGTTAGCGAGCCTTGGCTCTTCGCACGCGGCGCCAGAAGCACATACGGGATTTGCTGGTCCGGCAACCACCGGATGAATATGGGCGAGTGGTATCTGGAGCTGGAAACTTGCTTCGGGCAGCTGGAAGCCGGGGAAACGAAAACGTCGGATACGATCTTCCTGTCTATGGGCGGGTTCGACGATTGGACCTCGTTCCGGGAATTTGCCCTGAAGCGCATCGGACAAGAAACGACGGCGCTGCCAATCCGTCATGTGGAACTGACGGCCAACGAAGGGAATCCGTTCGTGCCGCCGGATGCGGAAGAAATGCCGGTCGCGCTTCGGGATATGAAGCAGACCGTATGGGAAGGCGAGCTCTCCGCCCGCTATATGGATGCAGCCGAAACGGAGGAGCGGGTGCTTTTGTCGCCCGACGACGAGGCGACGGAAGCCCGCTTCATGCTGCCTCCGCCGGCATCCCGCTGCCGCGTGGTCCAGGTAGAAGCGCGGCTCGGCGCGCATGAAGAGGCTTATCATGCCGCATTGTTCCCCGTTTCCAGCGATGAAATCAGCAGCACGACGTCGACTGAAGCCGATTATTCGGTGCTTGAGGCCGATAATGGAATCATTCGCATCTCGGCTTCGGCCGACTATTCCCCCGGGCTGCGTTCGCTTACGGTCGATGGCCGGGAATGGCTCGCTTCCGGGTTTCCCGAATACGGGGCGAAGTCGTGGTGGAATCCTTGGACCGGGGGCTTGTCGAGCCACTTCGACGAGATGGGTCCGTTATCCGTGCGCAAAGAAGAGCATTCCTCCGCCTTTGTCCGCCTCTCCGACGAGAAAGGCAACGTGTGGGCAGGCATCCGGGTCCGCCAATCCATCCGGAACCACGATACGTTCAAAGGGACGATCATGGACAGCTATTATTTGATGCTCCCCGGAGTGCCGGTGCTCGCTTATATGACGGACATTCATCAGAACACCGGAACGTATTTGGACAAATCTGTGCTCAGCGAGCTGTTCCTTCGTCTCGACGAGACAAGCGGCTATGGGTGGCTGCAAACCTGCGCTCCGAACGGAAAAACGCTGCGTTATCCTCTCGGAAAAGGGGATCTCGGCGTACGCGAAACGAAGGATTACGTGTTCGGCCTGGATAGCCGGACCGGGGTCATGCACATCGTGACGGACGAAGAAGCCAACCGCCCTTCGGTCTACACGAACAAGGAGATCAGCTGCCTGTCGTTCTCGCGGAAGGTTCGCCTGCCTCACGGAAGCGTGAACCGGTCGGCTCCGGTGTTCCTCGTATTCCCGGACACCCCGCTGCCGGCGGACAGCTTGAAGGCTTTACGAAGACTCACCTTCCCTATTATACTTGAAGCCAATGATACGAAAGAAGGAGAGTAATACGGAATGAAAATCATTGATGCACACATGCACTTGTCTCATATTGCTTCGTTCAAGGAAACCGCAGAAAGCCGTTCGTTCGTCGATTACTCCGTTGACGGGCTGCTGCGCGAATACGCCGAGAACGGTGTTGTGCTCGGCATCGGCATGGGGGTGACGGAGACCGCCGCCGGAGGCTTCCCCGACCGGGAAGCCCCGACGCCGATGGGACTTGATATGGTGGAGTCGTATCCGGGGCAGATCGTGTACTGCCCCGGCGTCAACCCGTTCAAGCTGGGCAACGCCGGACTGGATGCCTTGGAGCAGGAGCTGCAGCGGCCGGAGGCGGTCGGGATCAAAATCTACCTCGGTTACTATCCGTACTATGCCTACGATGACGTCTACCAGCCGGTCTACGAGCTGGCGAAGCAGTACAAGGTCCCGGTCGTCTATCATACGGGCGATACGTATTCGGAGCGCGGCCTGCTGAAATATTCTCACCCGCTGACGGTGGACGAGGTTGCCGTCGCCCACCGCGACGTCAACTTCATGATCGCCCACTTCGGAGACCCGTGGGTGCTGGACGGAGCCGAGATCGTCTACAAGAACCGCAATGTATTCGCCGATTTGTCCGGCCTGATGGTCGGCGATGCCGCGGAATGCGCGCGGCTCAAGGATTCCCCGCTCTTCTTCGCCCATCTGCGCCATGCGGTTACGTTTTGCGACCATTATGAGAAAATGCTGTTCGGCACCGACTGGCCGCTTGCTCCGGTACAGCCTTATCTGCAATTCGTGCAGGAGCTGATTCCGGAAGCGTATCACGAGCATGTCTTTTACAAAACCGCCCTGCGCGTGTTTCCGAAAATCGCTCCGTTTGTGGAGTAACGCCCATATGCATAAACGAACAAAAAAATCCCCGCCTCGTCGATGGCAGCGACGGCGGGGTTTCAAATTATATGTTAAGTAACGGGATCTTCTTTAGTATGCCCCAACAAGCTTAAGCACACCTTAAAGGAAGCTCAAAATTCGATTAAAAATTAGCGCGGCTAGTCCTTATACGGATCGAACTCGTCCGCCCCGGCCATGCATACGCCGATCGGCTTCAGCACATGCAGCACATCGATCGTCTCCGCATGGGCGTCCAGCACCTCCTGAAGCTTCCGATACACGAACGGGCTTTCATCCGTTCCGGCTCCGCGAAGCTCGACGCCGAAGCTCTGTACGGCTTCCTGCATTTGCGCCTCCGAGATGAGGCCGCCCGTACGGACGCGCGTCTTCCAGTTCATTTTACCGGCCGCTTGCGTGCGGCTCATTATTCTTCCCGCGCCGTGCACCGTGCTGTAGAAGGCCGCCCGGTTTTCCTCCGTATCCTTTCCCCGGACAATGACCGAGATATCGCCCATGCTCCCGCCGATGAACCCGAGCTGGCCGGGAGCGGACGGCGTCGCCCCTTTGCGCACGACGACCGTTTCGCGGCCGCCGTGGGTCTCTTTCCACGCATAATTGTGGTGATTATGCACCTCGAACTCCGCGTCCGCTCCCAGAATCGCCAGCACCTGACGGATGACGGCATCTCTTCCGGCGTATGCGTACCGCCCAGCCAGCTTCATGGCGCGGTAATACATATCGCCAAGCTCGCTGTCCAGATCGAGCAGTACCGGCGGCTGGTCCATCTTTTCCCCGGGAGCGTTCGCCATAAACTCCCGTCCCGCTGCAAGGTTAATAAACCCGCTGGCTGTTTTATGCCCGAATCCGCGGCTGCCGAAGTGATTGCCGATCCACAGTCGTCCCGTCCCCGCTTCCTCGAACAAATCGACAAAGTGATTCCCGCTGCCTACGGTCCCCAATTGCTCGCGGGCGAGCTTCATCAGCTTACGGTGCTCCTGACGCCCGACCGACAAATACACCGACCAGTCCGGATCGTCGAACAACTCGTGATCCACCTTCTTGTTGCTTACACGCCCGATGCCGAACGAAACGTTCCTTGCGATCTCATCCATGATACGCGCTAGCTGTGGCCGGATATCCGCTGCGAGCAGGTTCGTTCGCACCGCTTTGTTCCCGCACCCAATATCGTACCCGACGCCGGACGGCGAGATTTGTCCCTCGTAGACGATCACCCCGCCGATCGGCTGGCTGTAGCCCTTATGGTGGTCCGCCATCAGCAACGCCTGCACGACATTTCCGTGCTCCGCGCACGTTTTGGCCTGTGCCAGGGCGCCTGCCTCAGGGTTCCCCCAGACGCGGACGCCGTCTATGATTTGATAAGCCATGCCGTCAGCTCCTTTTCCTGCAAAAGCTTCGCAATTCGCTCTTTTACTTGTTCATTCGGCTCGGAGGCGATCAGTTCCTGCAAGGCGGTCGCCACTTCCTCTCCCCACACCGGAAGAGGCCATGCCTCCAAGCATCTCAGCGCCATGTTACGGTTCATGGTTGCCGGGCTCACCAAACCGGCGGCAATCAGCTTCGTCCCGTGCCCCTCGAAAACGTCCAGCGCCTGCAGCATGCTTTGCAGGCATTGATGCGGTTTGTACTGCTCCCCGTAGCCGATTTCGTCCTGCGGACCGCTGGCAATTTCATCTAACGGAAGATGCGCTTCCGCATAACGGACCAAGCGGTCCATTCGCTCTGGCTCATCGGTTTGCGCAAGCTGAAAATACAGGAGGCTGTCCAGCGGATGCTTCTGCAGCTGCCCAAGCAGCTCCTCCCAGATGTCCATGCGAAGCCGGTTGGCCGCATAGATCGCATGCTGCCGTACCGTGCTGTCCTGCGAGCGGATGGCTTCCCCTATTTTGGACGACCATTCTTCGTTGCGGATGACGTTCTCGCACAGCCGCTTGCAGGCTTCGCGCAGGTCGCCGGACCAGCCTCTGCCATACCGTTGTTCCCAACGCTGCCCGTCTTCGTTTAGAAAATCATAAATATCCGTCACAACCGATAGCTGCGCCGCGGTCACGCACATCGTCTGCGAAAGCCTTAGAAAATCGCCTACCGCCGACGCTGCATCCTCGTAGTCGTCGATATTTTCCGCAGGCCCTCCAGCCAGCAGCGCCGAGAGGATGACCCCTGCCCCGTCATACAGCTGCAGGTCCACGGAGGCTTGCGACAGCGCTTCAGCCAGCCCGCCGTTACGCGCGCAGTAACAAGCCAAATATTCATTCATGACGTTGTTGCGGCATCCGTGGCGAAGCAGCCAGTCCCGAATTTCCTGCGTTTGCGGCTCCATACGCTCGACCAGTTGGATTTTCCCCCATCCGTTTACAACTTTGGCCAATTCGAACAGCGTCTCGTTGGCATTGTCCAGACTGCCCCGAATCGCAACCGCCGAATAGAGCGTAAATTCGTCATGCTTGCCCAGCGTAACGACCAGCTCCCGGTGTTTCTCGGTTTCGAACTGGCCCAGCAGCGCAATCCCCAGCTTGACGACATTGCGGTGCGCCCCGTGTCTCGCAAACCATTCCGCTTCCTGATACAGATTCGGAATTACGACTCCGGGGTGCTCCCGCAGCGACTCCAGCAGCGGGTCGATGACGCTTAGCACATCTTCCTGCATCAGCTTGAGGTACGTGGCGCGTCTTGTTTTGCTGCCCGGACTCCGACTCTGCTTGACGAGAAGCTGCACCAGCGCCTGCACCTTCGCCGTATCCGCTTGCCCTGCGGTGTGGTGGCTGAACGTCCCGTCCATTCCCCCCGCAACCCAGCGCATGGAATGTCCGGCCCAATACTGGTCGTCATCCGGCAGCGTGTCATTGGCGAGGCGTTCCCGGTCATCCAATGCCGACACGATGTACTCATAGATGGAGGGCTTGCCGGCCCATGGATAAAGCGTATTTTGATGAAACTTGGTTATCATCGTCAATCACCTGTTCTCCCACACTTCGCTAAGCACGGCGCGGAACAGCCCGTCAAGCTCGCGGGCCTGCGCTCCTTCGGCGCTGTTCAAATGAACGGCCGTACGCTCGAAATGATTCATTTTTTGTTCCAAAAACTCGTTGATGGGGTTGATCCTCGGCTCGTAGTCCATTTCGTCTCCCGCCATTTTGCGCTCCACCAGCTTGAGAATGACCTGTTTCAGCTCGCTGCCCTCCGGCACCAAACGGTCCACCAGCACGTCGAATTCCATCGGCGGCATCGCGTTAAACCGTTCGATCCATTCGCAGGCCAGAACCGGGCGAAGCACGTAAAAATATTTTTTGATCTTCACCTGCTCCCCCTGCAAGTATTCACGGTAATTTCCCTTCGCCATATTGAGATAGTGATACATGCACGACTTCGGGGAAAAGGTCAGCGGCGACATGCTGCGGATACGCTCCGCCGCGGAGTATTTCTCGTAGTACGGGATCGGCGATTGCAGCCATTCCAGCAGCGGCGGGTTCGACTTGCGGAATAAATTCAGCGCCTTCTTCAAATCCCAGCCGTTGATATCGAGCTTGTCGCTGATCGGCCGCTCGATCACGTCCCGTTGATCAAATATGGATAAGTACCATTCGACAGGCCGGACGTACAGGAACCGGACATCGTAGTCGCTGTCCTTTGACGGGAACCCCCATGCCCGGCTGCCTGATTCGCAGGCGTACAGGATGCGCACCTGCTCCTGCCGCTCGATCTGGTAGAGCTCTTCTAATATAGGTTGACGAAAGTCGGTCATCGCGGTTCTCCTCCTTCGGATCGAGATGCTGCTGTATGTAAAAAAGCCATCGACCTCAGCGGTCCATGGCCCGATGCTCTTATAGATGGGTTTACGTCGTGTGTCGGGCATGGCCGACTCCGTAAAATGCCATCCGAATAGGACCGATGAGATGCGGAAGTCGAATCTGTGTTGTTTGTACTTCAGGATGAACTGTAATTTCGTCGTTCTAATCCCTGCCATCTTCATCGGTCTCCTTTTCGTTGGAAATGGATCGTTACTTTTCGGTGCCATCCAGCTCCATGGCGTCGATCTTCCCGGTCATATCCGAGTAGCCCTGTACCGCTTGCGCAATATAGGACAGCACGGTGTCGCTCCAGCCGTAAATATAGAACGTGTTCCGGTCGGCGGGTGGCGCCATCGCATAGCGGTACGGCGCAATGTCGACAATGAACGCCTTGACCTGCGGGTTCACCTTGGCGCGGTATTTTGCCAGTTCGGCGTAGAACGAGCTGCCGCTGTTCTGCTGCTCATCCGTGATCATGATGATCTGATCGACCTGCTTGTTTTCATTAAACAGCTTGCGCACGGGCGCGCCGGTATCGGTTCCGCCGCGGGAACGGATGCGGTCCGCTTGCGTTAAGATGCTGTCGTGACGCGACGGCCTGGCATCTGTCACAACCGTATCGAACAGCCAAAACAACGAGTTTCCTTGCGTTTTCTTGTACAGCGCCAAGGCGAATACGGACCCGATCTGCAAATATTCCCCCTGCATGGAACCGGAAATATCGAGGAAAATCGCCGTGTTCTCGCCGATCTCCGGCAAGTTCGCAAACGTACGCTCCACCGCCGCCCGAAGCGCGTCGCGCAGCTCCGGACGCTCTACCTCCCGGAACGCCTTGGCGAACCGGAACGGCAAAATTTTCGCTTTGCGCAGCGCCTTGGCATCCGTCAAACGCTCCACCGCAAACGTCAGATTGGCTTTCTTCTCGAACACGCCCGCGCGATCCAGCGCGTTCAAATGGCGCAGCAGCGCAAACGTAGGCATCTGGCGCAGCAATGCCTCCCAGACGGCCTTGGACGGCTTGATCGCCCCCGTCACCGTTTCGTACGGCAGCTTTCCGCGTTCGATGCAAGCAAGCCGCTCGGCTTCGCTTCTCGCCCGCTTCAATTGTTCCAGCGCCTCCACCTGCGGAAGCATGGCGAGACTCGTCTCCTGCCCGCGCAGGTAACGGAACAGCGCCTGCTGCTTGAGATCGGCCGGCTTCGGATGCGCTGTCGCGATCGCGTCGCCCAAGCTAAATCCGCGTCCCCGGCCGTTGTACTTCAGCGCCCAATATTCGGATACCCCGGACAGGAAGCGGGCAACCTGCCGTTTCACGGCCCGGCCGCCCTGCCCGCGGCCAAGTCCCCGCAGGATCGTCAGGAAGTCGGACAAATCCGAAGGAATCCGGACCACCTGGTCGAACACCTTGGCGAATACATCCGGCCGGTAAGACGACAGGATGGCCAATCCGAACAACGGCTGCAGCCGCATAAATCCCTCGTTGCGGGCGAACACCAGCGCTTTGGCCATAAACTGCGGGTTCTTTTGCGCCATTTCGTGATGCAGTTCCAGCGCATCCTTCAGCAGCTCGTTTTGATCGGTGTAAAATGTATTTCCTAGCGTATTGGTTAACAGCGTCTGCACATACTGCTCTTCGGCCGAACGCGCATAAGCGGGAAATCCGTCTTTGTTATGTGTCGTCGGCAACATGGCGCCGAACATTTTTTTAGCGGAACTCATGGTTGGAACCCTCCCCGGCGCCTTGCCGTAATATGAACTTAATAAGAACGAAGCGAGGGAAAAACGAAAAGGCGCATGGCATCTCTGACGCCCGGCTTTCGCCGTCAATTCTTTTCCATAAAAGTCGAAGGAGCCCTTTCAAGCGCCTCGCTTCGGTATTTCTATTCATGAAAGATCCCCGAGGAAGTGGGCGGAAAGGTACATAACCGCTCTATCCCCTGAGCTATTCCGCCATATAGCGGAAGCCGGACTCGAACCGGCGACCTGTCGCTTAAGAGGCGAAGTAACCCTTCCAAGCGCCTCGGTGATCTTTTGGCGTAAAGCTTTTGCCTTTCGGCGTCGGCCTTACGTGTACTATCATCGCTTATTTTCGGCCCCGCGAACATGGCGAAAGTATTACGACGAGAAAAGTTTTCCTTTTTCTCCAATTCCCTTCCCTGTTACAATAATAGGAACAGCTATGAAAACGGAGGTTGTGCATGGCCAGAGAAAGCTTCGATAAAGAAATCCAGTTTTTGCGCATGCTGGTGCTGACCAGCGGCGCCTACAGCCGCCAGCAATTCGCTCAGCGGCTCGGTATCTCCGTACATACCTTCGACAAAACGATCCGGCGGCTGAAGGACATCGTGAACACGGTGTACCAGCAGCTCCCGCAGGAGCAGGGCAAAGAATTCGCCGAAACGCTCCGCTTCAGCTACTACGAGTCCGCAGACCCGATGCTGCTGTTCTTATACCGCGCCAAGTCGCTCAAGGAATCCGAAAGCCACCGCCTGTCACTGCTGCTCGCCGCCATGCAGGATGAGGCCCGGACCGTCATGGAGCTGCTCGATGCGTGCTGCAGCGATCTTCCCGAGGAGCTTTCGCTGCCCGACGAGAAAACGATTCGCTCGGACCTGAAATATTTGGAGGAAGTCGGCGTTATCGTAAAAGAGCCCGGGGGACGGCCTTACCGGTACCGCGTTCACGATCGGCTCGTCAAGGACCTGACCTACGAGGAGCTTCTCGATCTCTACGATTACGTCGACATTATGGCGAATACGCAGGTGCCGTCCGTTCAAGGCTATCTTTTGCGGGATAGTGTGAAGAAGGCTTTGCAGCAAGCGAACGGGGCGGAAAACGTCACCGGAGAGCCTTTTCTGTACAAGTACCATTATTACTCGCGCATTCTGGATGAAGCGCATTTGTTCACCCTGCTTGGAGCCATTCGGCAGCGCCGGAAGGTACGGTTTCTTTATTTCTCGCCCAAGACGCGCAAGAGCTACGCTTCGAAAAATACGAACCCGCTGTTCGAACGCGAAACCGAGGGAAAAGAGGTGGTGATGCTGCCGCTCAAGGTGATCTACGATCACCAATACGGTCGGTGGTATTTGCTTGGCTCGGAAACCCGGCGGGAGATCGTGAAGTTCCGTTTGGAAGGCTTGACGCAACTGAACGAGGACGAGGACGTATCCGAAGAAACGTTCAACGAAAAGCTGCGCCTGTTGGAGGAAAAAACCCGCTACAGCTGGCTTATCGATACGGGAAAGCCGCTTACGGTGCGGGTGCGGTTTTTCAGCCCGGAGGCCCCGCAGCCCAATTTCGTCAAGGAGCGCGTGCTGCTCCAAGGCCAATGGGGTCACATTACGAAGGAAGAAGAAGCTTCCTTTATCTATGAAATTAAAGTGCATGGGACGGCCGAGATCAAGCCTTGGCTGCGTAGCTTCGGCTCCAGCTGCGAGGTACTTGAGCCGGAGTACCTGCGCCGGGAGCTGATTGAGGAGTGGAAGGAGATCGCAGCGTATTATGAATCCGTTTGAGAAAATTTTTAATTACCAGGTCATGTCGCGCCTGCACGAAACGGGTACGCTTGCCGTCACCTCCCATGAGCGGACATGGCTTAAGGCGATGCTGGAGCACCCGGCGTCCGGGCAAGCTTTTACCCCCGAGACATTGGAGAAGCTGCAAAGCATGCTCGAAGGCGACCTTGCGTTGGATATGAAGGAAGGCTTCTGGGAAAAGGCCAAAAGCAAGGATCAGCAGGTATACCATCCGCTTCTGCGCCCCTTGCGGCGGATCATACTGCGGAAAAGCGGCATTCTCATCAACCACCGGATCAGAGACGGACGGATGTTCGAGGAGCAGCCCGGCTTTCCGTTCAAGCTGGAATATTCGATGGTCAAACGGGAATGGTACTTGATCTGGTATCATCTTCGGCATCGGACGCTGATGAATACGAAGCTGCAGCATATCGTGGAGCTTGCGGAACAGCCGGTTTCCGCGGAGGAAGCCGCGGCTGTCGAAGCGGACATCAACCGCATGCTGGAGAGCCGGAAGGAATCGGCGGTCATCGAGGTGGTGCGCCAGTATAACAGCGAGCTGTCCCGCATCCTTTACGCCTTCTCTTGTTTCGAGAAGCAGATCGGGTACGACGAAGCGGCAGACAGCTACACGATCCGGCTGACGTTCCCTGGGGACGAGAGCGAATATATTTTGTCCAAGCTGCGCTTTCTCGGCAAGCGGGTCCGGGTGATCGAAGGCGACAAGCTCAAACGGCGCATGCGGGAATCGGCAGCCAAGGCGCTGAGCCGATACGGGGTTACGGAGGAGCAGCATGTTGTTCTGTGAATGGCGGGGACATACGCAAAAACACTAGAGGATACTAAAAAGGAGGTGTCCTATGTACGCGGTTCATTGGCCTAATATGATTTTGTTCGCCCTTCTTTTCTTGGCCTTTCCGATCTATGTCATTTACCGGCTGCAAACGATCTCCCGCAAGCTATCCCGTATCGAACAGCAGCTTCTCGATCAGAAGCGGGCGGAGATCAAGGCGGAGAACGCCCGCATCGCAAAATCGCAAGAGCCCCCCACCGCCTGAAGGCAATAGCCCTTAAGCGATGGGGAGCTCAGCGCATCCCGGCAAGGCCGACGACTTAGGTCGCCGCTACAACCTGCTTGTAATAATCGTCGATGAGAACGGCCTTGCCGCCGTTCAAGCGGGATTCCTCAGCTGCGAACGCCATCAGATGGCTGCGCACGGAGGCGCTGGCCGAGGTCAGGCTTTCCCCGCCGGCGTTGTTCCGCACCTCGCGCAGGAAGCTGCGCACAATGCCGCTGTCTCCGCCGCCGTGGCCGCTCACCTGCGGCGGGATTTCGATCTCCGTCTTCTGGTGCGTCAGGAAATCCATCAGCGTAATGCTGCTCTCTTCCCCGCGAAGCTCGCCGCGCGTGCCCATAATCTGGATGCGGCGCTCCTGCTCCCGCGTAAAGCCGCACATGCTGAACATCGCCGTAGCTCCGCTCGCGAACTCCATGTTGACCACTTGATGATCGACCACGTTGTTGTCGCACTTGTAGACACAGCGGCCGTACGGCGACTCGCGCAGGCCCTTCACAATGTTTTCCCGCGTCAGCTCCTCCGTGTAATGCCGCGCCCAGGCTTTGCCTTCGCCCAAGTAGAACCGGGGGGCGGAGTAAGGGCATTCCGCCTCCACCGCGCACCCGTCGATACAGTAATCCGTCGATCCGGCTGGCGCATTCCCCGAATGGAAATGCATCAGCGAACCGAACGAGCTGACCTTCACACATGGCTGGTCCATCAGCCATGACAGCACATCCATGTCATGACACGATTTTGCCAGAATCATCGGACTGGATTTTTCCGAGTTGTTCCAGTTTCCGCGGACGAAGCTGTGGGCGATATGCCAATAACCGACATTTTCGTTCAGCTGAATCGATACGACCTCGCCGATGCGGCCTTCCGCGATGATTTTTTTCAGCGTGGCCCAGAACGGCGTGTAGCGCAGCACATGACAGATCGTCAGCAGCCGCTTGTTGGCCAAGGCCCTCTGTTCCATCTCCACGCATTCGCGCGGGTCCGGGGACATCGGCTTTTCGAGCAGCACGTGGTATTTGAGATCGAGCGCCTGCAGCGTCGGTTCGTAGTGCATCCGGTCCTGGGTGCAGATCATGGCGATATCGGCCATCTGCGGACGGCTGAGCAGCTCCTCCCACGTCTCGAAGCAGTTTTCCCGGGAAATACCGTGCTCGGCTGCGAATTTGTCCCGTCGCTCGGCGTTAGGCTCCGCGACGGCTACGAATTTCAATTCATGCGGACAATCGAGCGCGTACCGCGCATAACCGCCGGCCCCTCTCGCTCCGGCTCCGATCAAGACGGCTGTCATTGGTTTCATGCTCTCAGGCTCCTTTTTCCGAATATCGTACTCATCTGCCGACCTCAGGCCTTAAGCCTTACTGCCAGCCGACTTTCGCATTGTTATCCTTGATCAGCTTGTTCACTTCGTCGACGACTTCCTTGCCGCCTTTCGCCATAAATTCGTCTACCATCTTATCCCAATCCGAAAACGGCCGCTGGCCGACGATCATTTTCGTCTTCTCGTCGTTCAGGAACTGGGACAGCTCGGTCCATTTCGTGTTGTACAGCGGCGACTGAACGGCCATCACCGGGCTGAGATAAATCTTGGATGTCTTGAGATAGGCGACCACCGATTCGTTAAACTGCCTTTCGAGCGGCGACTTCGAACCCTTGATGAACACTTCCAGGTCTTGGTCGTTCGGCGCCCAGCCTTCGGTGTTGATGTATGCGCTCGGCGCCACATTGGAACGGTTTTCCTTAATGGGAATCGGGACGCCGTCTTCCATTTTGTAGCCTTTGCCTTCTTTGCCGTTCAGCCAATCGTACTTCTCATTCTTCGCATTGCGCTGGTCCGCCGGTGTGAATTCGCGGAAATAGTCCATGATTTCGAGAATGCGCTGCACTTTCTCCGGATCGTTCTTCAGCTTGCCGCTCAGCAGATACATCTTGTAGTACCCGGCCAGCGAGCGGATGCCTTGCGTGCCGTCCGGCGCTTTGAAGGCGGGCAGCGGCGCAAGCACCGCATTCGGCGCGTTCTCGGCCAGTGTCTTGTAGTTGATCAGATTGCCGCCCGGCTCCTCGTACCAGATCCCGACTTTTCCAGCGTTAAACGCCTTGAACACGTCGTTGTAATTCGTAACGGCCCAGTCTTTCTTGATCGCGCCTTCCTTGTACAGGTCCGCCAGGAACTTGACGACTTCCTTGCTGCCTTCGCCGAAGTCGGGGATGTACTGTCCGTTCTTGTCCTTTTCGTACCAAGCGCCGTAATACGGGCTGAACGTAGGGCTGTAATAGATGTTTTTGGCCAACCCGAGGCCGATCGTATCGTCTTTGCCGTTGCCGTCCGGGTCCTGCTTGGCGAACGCGATGACGACTTTTTTCAGCTCTTCATAATTCGTAGGCATCGCCAGTCCCAGCTTATCGAGCCAATCCTTACGGATGACCGGCTTTTTGCCTCCTTTGGCGTTGAAGAAGTATGGAACCGCATACACTTTGCCGTTCACCTTGAGCATATCCCAGACATTGGAAGGCACCGGCTTAAACGAGTTATATTTGTCGAGATAGTCGTTCAGCGGGAGAAAAGCGCCCTGCTTCGCCCATTTCATATAATTGGCGTCCACCAGCTCCATACCGATGACGTCCGGAATATCGCCGGAAGCCATCGTAACGCTGAGCTTCTCATCATACGTATCCCAAGGGACATACTGCGGCTTGAAGTCCACATTGAACTTCTCGTTGATCGCTTTGACCGCTTCGCTGTCCGGCCCCGGCACCGGATTTTCCCATGTGCCGGAGAACCAGGTGATTGTTATCTTTTTATTTTTGGCGTCCGCGCTGCCTTTGCCGGCGTCCGCCGCACCCGAGTTCGCTCCTCCGGAGCAAGCTGTCATACTGCCCGCTACAGCGAGCGAAAGCAGAACGGAAACAGACCGTTTCATTGTCATGGCTGCATATCCTCCTTAAGGTGTAATGCTATGGTACATCAGTCAAGCCGATTCTCCAACCCCCTGCTTCTAGCCTTTGACCGAGCCCAGCATCACCCCTTTCGCAAAATGCTTTTGCAAAAACGGGTACAGCACGAGAATCGGGATCGTCGATACCAGAATCGCCGCCATGCCGATCGTTTCCGCGGGCGGAACCTGCAGCCCCCGGGCCGCCTGCACCCCTTCGGACAAAATATTGCCCGCCTGACTCAGAATTACAATCTGACGCAGCATAACTTGCACCGTCCATTTGGCAGGATCGTTCAAATAAAGCAGCGCCGAGAAGTACGTGTTCCAATGGGCCACAGCCGAGAACAGCCCGAAGGCGGCCAGCGCCGGCTTGGACAGCGGAAGAATGATGCGGGCATAAATTTGCAAGTCGTTGGCCCCGTCGATCAGGGCCGACTCCGTCAGCTCGTGCGGAATATTGAGAAAAAACTGCCGCATGACGATCAGATTGTACGAGTTGATCGCGACGGGGAGAATTAATGCCCAATACGAGTTGATCAGGCCGGTGGCGCTGACGATCATGTACGTCGGGATAATGCCCGCCCCGAAGACGAACGTGAACAGGACGAGGAACAGAAACACCCGTTTGCCGAGAATGTTGCGCGACAAGGCGTAAGCCATCATCGAAGTCAGCAGCAGATTGACGAACGTGCCCACGACGGTGACGAAGACGGTCACGCCAAGCGAACGCACGAACGAATCCGATTGAAAAATATAGGCGTACGCATCGAGCACAAAGCTTGTCGGAACGAGCAGCAGCTCGGTCTTCACGTACTCCGTGTAGGAAGTAAACGACACGATAGTCATATAGTAGAACGGGAACAGCATCAGCAGCGCGATGATCACGAGGAGCACCCCGTTGACGGCCCCGAACGCTTTTTCCTGCCATGTGCGATTACGAATCATAGCGTTTGCACCTCCGTATCTTGCTTTATGCCGCAGCCGCGGGTAAGATTAGAACACGCCTTCTTCGCCGAAGCGTTTAGCCAGACGGTTCGCCCCGATAATCAGCAGCAGGCCGACGAGCGATTTGAACAAACCGACCGCGGTGGCGAAGCTGTAGTCGGATTCGGTCAAGCCTTTAACGTACACATACGTGTCGAGCACGTCGCCCACCGATTTGTTGAACGGGTTGAGCATCAGGAAAATCTGTTCAAAGCCCGAATCGAGCACGCTGCCGAGCCGCAAAATAAGCAAAATCACAATCGTGCTGCGAATCGCAGGCAGCGTAATGTGCCAGATTTGCCGCCAGCGGTTCGCTCCGTCGATCACGGCCGCTTCGTACTGGCTCGGGTCTACAGCGGCCAACGCTGCGAGGAAGAGGATCGTGCCCCAGCCGGATTCCTTCCAGATGACTTCGAGCACGACCAGGGGCATGAACCAGCCCGGCTCCTGAAGGAAGGCAACGGGTCCGATACCGAACAATACGTGAAGCAGCTTGTTCACCAGGCCTTCGGACTGGAGGAACACCGTTACCATGCCGATCACGACGACCCAAGAAATGAAGTGCGGCAGGTAGACGATCGATTGAATGAGGCGCTTGAACCATTCGCGGCGTACCTCGTTGAGCATTACAGCGAGCACGATCGGGACCGGAAAGGCGAAGGCGATTTGCAGCAAGGACAAGTACAGCGTGTTCCAGAGCACCCGCAAAACTTCCTTGTCCTGGAAGATGCGCTCAAAGTGCTTCAGTCCGACCCACTCGCTGCCCCAGAAGCCTTGAAATGCGCTATAATCTTGAAAAGCCATCATATTTCCGGCCATGGGCAAGTACTTGTATATGATAAAGTACACCAGGCCCGGGAACAGCAGCAGATACAAGTAACGCTCTTTCCACATCCGGGACAACAGCAGTTGCCGACGTGAGCTGCCGGACACGGACTCCGCTGCAATACGGGAAGGGCCCGGATCGGGCGCTGCCTTGGCTGTGAATTCCGTTTCCATAATAAAACTCCTTTCTCGGTTTTATTGGGACTAGCGGCAGGTTCGCACCCGTTATCTTGGAACCGCTTCCAGTCTATTTTGAGACTTAAGGGCCGCCCCCATCCCGGGGCTGTAATGTTATAATATAGTGAGAAATCGTCGCCGAAAACCGTCGTTATTGCCGTTTTATCACGGTTTTCGGGATTTCCGTAAATCCGTGAAGCATTCGAAAAATAGACATATTTGCATCCGAACCGCCGCACGAAAGGAGTAAACCGCCTTTGCCAAGCATCCTCCGCATCAAAATGAAAGCGCGTTCCGTCTTTTTTAAGCTGCTGCTCAGCTTTCTCGGGGTGATCGTTCTTCTGGTCATCTTCGAGCTCCTGACCTACGGTGTTTTCCGGCAAAGCCTCCGCGACGAAATCATTAAATACAATACGGTCAACCTGACGAATACGACTAACGATTACGAGAAGCATTTCGAGCTGCTGGAAAAAACGATGCTGAATTTGTACCTGAACCCGCGGCTGCAGGAGCTGAATAGCAAGCCGTATCTCGATTACGTGGCGGCCAACAAAGTGACGGACTATCTCAGCAATACCGTATCGAATCAGGCGCTGTACTTGAACAATTTGTTCATCTATGACGTCAAGCATTCGCTGATGCTGGAGAAATCGCGAGGCGCAAGCCCCGAATCCATGTTCACCGAATATTATGTCAATCCCGTTTACACCTACTCGTTCTGGAAAAAGCAATTCGAGCTGGCCGATCCGATGACGATCTATCCGGCCGCTTCCTACCTGCAAAACGATTCACCGGGCGATGCAACCGGTCCGGTCTGGCCTATGCTGGTCAAAAGCCGGTTTTATCCGGATTTCATGATGCTGGCTTTCGTCGATGCGGACCGCATGTTTCAAGCGTTCCACCGCTCGGTCAACGATAACTTTTATGTCTTGGACGCAAGCGGCCGTCCGCTGTTCGCTTCGGGCTCCGCAGCCGATAAGCCCCTGCCTGCTCTGCCTCCGGGACAGGATTGGGTGAAGACGGATAACCAGTACTTCTTCTACACCACCGGACCGAAAACCGGATTCACCTATGTGAATCTCGTGCCGGACGGCCATATTTCGTCCCAATTGATCAAGCTGAATCTGACCTTCGTTGCCGTCCTGCTCGTCGCCATCGCCGCAAGTGTCACAGTATCCATCATGTTCACCGTCCGGTTCAACAATCCGGTTCAACGCATCGTCGACTCGATCAAAAGCTTGAACGAGCAGGACACCGTGCCCCGGCACGATAACGAATTCGAGCTCATTCGCGGCAATATCGGATTTTTGCTCCAGCAGCGGCATTTGCGGCATCAGGATCTGGAGGAGAAGCATGCGCTGCTGCGCTATCACAGCTATATGAACAAGCTGAAAAAAATCCGCGGGCTGCCGGTCGCCGGGGCAGAGCAGCTAAGCGAACAGAAGCCGTTCCGGGTCGTTCTGTTCCATCTCTCGTTCAATCACCCGTTTCACACGGAAATTCAAGCGGAAGAGGAGCGCGCCGCCTCGTACATTCGCGAATACATTAACCATGTCGTCACGAAGGAGCTGGAAGGATCGCTCACATTCCAAATCGAGCGAAATCAGATTTTATCGATCGTCCATCCGGCGCCCGGAGAGGAAGACCGCTTGCGCACAACGCTGGACGGCATCGTCGGCGTGCTGAACACGGACAAAGCCTACTGCTTCCTCACGATTGCCGTCAGTCCGCTGCATGCGCATACCGCAAGCCTGACCGACGCCTACGAAGAGGCACTGGGGATGATCCGTCACCGGCCGTTCGACGACGAGACGATCGTGCTCGAAGCGCACAACGTCCTGCAAGAGCCGTTCGTCGTGCCCGATGCGCTGATGCAGGAAGTTAAAGCGAATTTGCAAGCGGGGAACGCCGCGAACGTATTGCAAACGCTGCGGCGACTCATGGCGCAGATGGAGAAAAGAAAGGCCGATGCGCTTGCGTTCCGCGAATTTGCCCGCGAAATCATGCATAAAACGACCCGGCTGCTGCATGGCATGGGGCTGGACAGCGGAACATTAACGGACCTGGAGCCGGAGCAGCTTCATACCGTCTCCAAGCTGGACCGTTATTTCGAAGCGATGATTGGCGAAGCCTGCCGGCGCATCAACAATAAAAAAGAAGCGGCCGACCCGATTATTACCGGAGCGACCGCTTATGTGACAGAGCGATATACGGAGGATATTACGCTGGACCTTGTCGCCTCTTGGCTCAACATTACGGGAGGCTACTTGTCCACTTATTTTAAAGAAAAAACGGGAATCAATTTCCTCGATTTCGTCAACGACGTGCGCATCGGCAAAGCGAAGGAGCTGCTGCGGCAGACCGATCTGCGCATTCAGGATATTGCCGGGCGGGTAGGCTATCAGAACATGAACTCGTTCAATCGGATGTTCAAGAAGATTACCGGCGTTACGCCGAGCGAGTACCGGCGGTCGGGGATGCAGATGTAGGCGAGCTGGGCCTTCCGGCCGCCTTCCGGGCCATGGCGCCTGCGAAAGCGACCGGATTCACGCTTTCTTTGTTATATCGGTTTGTGGCGTTTCCAGACGCGGTAGCGTTCCGAAATGACGGGTTCGATCATCCGGTAATTCTCGATCGTGTCCTCCACGTGATAGATCGTCGGCAAACCGGCACGAACATGCCGGTCGGCACATAAGCTTGAAATATGTCCAGTTCTTGCGGAAAGTCCCCTTCATAATGCCACTTCGCTTTATCGAACACGTACATCTCTTTTTCCTGAATCTGAAACAAGACGTCCGTCGGTTCTTCGGCGAAGCCTTTAGCTCTGAGCTCATGAGCCAATGCGTTCATTCGATCAACGGCTTCTTGCTTGGCGGGATACGGCTCGTAGGTCGGATTTATTGTCTTTTTATCAGAGTACAGCCGGCCTTTGATGACATTCAGGATAGAGACCTGCGTTGCGTCCGTAATGGTCAAATGCACGTAATCTTTAAAGGTCTTTCTCTGCTTGGTTAATACCGTTTCGATCTCTTTCGTCATTGTTCCCTCCTCAATCTCATACGAAGTTTAAGTTTTTGAATTTACCAGTTATTTGTTATTTTGCCAAACTAAACCTGTTTCCTTTCAGATTAAAAACCTATTTTCTTCACACTACTTTACCATATACTAGTACTATTGTGCATTTGAGATACAGATTTTAAAAAACGGTGGAGTGAATGTAGCGAGCGGTTTCTATCGGACGCCTTGTACTATTAAATGTAAATTGTCATACATTTTGTAGTATGCCTGAATCCGTGAAATGAGCTTTTCCTGAGATGAAGAAAACGCTGAGAAAATTAATATCTTTTCATTATCATCTGGGAGGTACATTATGAAAATCCAATTTGTTCGATCTAAGGAGTTCATACTTTCTACACATGCTGGTCTTGCAACCGTTGGTGCGTAGGTTATCGAAACACCTTTTCATTCTCACGCTGAAGTTCTTCGCGTACTTCTTTTCGAGTTTCCACCATGGAATCATCTGGGCCAGCAGCACCCAACGGTTATCTTCTGCGGGTTTTCCACCAAACGGCAGAAAAAAATCCCCACTAGCCGGTGAGCTAATGGGGTTTGCCATTTTTAAGCGACAATTGTTCTAGTTATTCCTTGTTTTTCTTCTTTTTAGCCTCAACAAAAATAACAGTACGGTAGTAGATATAAAAAATTAAAGCGTTAACTATGAAGTACAAAATTGGATGTGCATTGTTGTCTATGAGCTTAGATACAAAAATGAGAATAATTGCATTAACTGCAATTAGAATAAAGTGCATCATAATTACGGATTACGTAAATTATATTGCGCTAATACGTCATCAGGAACTTTTGTTCCAGTTTGAACATAATACACATCCTTGGGGGTATTAAAAGAACTATTAGTGTATTGGACAATACTTTCAACATATTCGTAGTAACCAAGATAGCTGTTATAGCTAATGCCTAGTCTAATTTTGGCATAGACAAGCCTATGATCACTCAATTTCGAATTAATATAACCTGTTAAAGCTGAAAACCCAATGATGTAACCAGCTTTATCTTTTACTACATCTAGCTTAGTCACTTTGGTAAAAAGATACGATAACGTTGCTGACACAACCCCATTAACTAATGTATTATCAAAAGTTTCCGTTTTTTCGGCAATTAGAGTAAAACTTGAACCAGTATCTGGGATTGAATAGGAAACGGGAGGAGATGGCTGTTGTGTCGCTGCTGCTGCTTGAAAAGGTGCGAGTGCTGTTGTTAGCGCAATGATTGAAGATGATAAAACTAACGTATTTTTTGTGAATTTGGATTTCATATTTATTTATCTTCCCTTCTATAAAATTTAGTACATATTTTTTAGTTCTACGCCATAATCAGTGCTTGACGAAATTCAAGAGTGCTCAAAGCTCATTTTACTGGCATCTAAACACACTGTATCGAAGATGAATATGTCGAGTACCAATTTCGGTTTTGAGCCAGTTAAAGAGCAGGTTTGATTATACTTTTTCTTCTTTCATCTCTTCTTCATTCAACTTCAGAAACTGGCTAGTTGGAATAGCATGTTGTTATTGGAAGATCGTATATAAATTCATTATCAAAATCTTCCAGAAATATCTTCTTATTTTTCGTTGCTCATCAGGATCAATCCTCCTTTCCTATAATATTCAAGTAATATCTAAGTGTTAATAAATTACTTAAATACCACTCTATATATTATAATAGCATCAAGAAAAATTGTCAATTAATTACTTTATAAGTAATATATTATTTTTCAGGATAAATGAATAGAATAATACCACATTGTGTTATTCTTTATCCTTAGACAGTATTGCTTGATCCGCTAAAAACTTGTATCTGTTGCTTGTCTAAACTCGTCAAGTGTATTTTTGTAAAAACGTAATTCCGTCAACTTTTTCATATTGTAAATATGGAAACTATAGGGTAAATTATTGTATCCTGAATCTGTGAAATGAGCTTTTGAAAAAATGAGATAATAGAAAAAAATATAGCCTTAGGGAAGAAAAAATTTAAAAAATTGATGCTTTTTCAAATTTACCTGCGGGGCATGATGAAAAATTTGTTCGCTTTAAGGACTTCCTACACATGCTGATCATGCAACCATTGGTGCGTTGCTTTATCATACAGGACTTAAAAACCGCCTTAACCATACCAAAATTAAAAGTTATCGATACACCTATTCATTCTCACGCTGACGTTATGGCGAGCTATCTGGGATTACTTTCCCAAGGCAAAAGCGACTTCGACCATATCGAGCCGCTACTCATTCGCATGGACACCGGAACGATAGCGCCGACAACCTGAATGCTTGTCATCGTGAAGAAGCCGACTATATTAAGAAGATTACTTTTAGACGAGAGTCTATAAACTTACCGCGATCAAGGTACGAGCGAGCAATTCCATAATGAAATCAAAACCGATCTAGATTTGGAATGTCTGCCCGCCGCTAAATTCGCAACCAATGATCTCCTGCTTCATACGGTCTGTTTGCCAATAAGGTCTGCTTCACTATTCTCATCAACACTGAAAAGATTTTTCGAGCACGAGAAAGCGTTACAGATTTAGGGTATGGGAATAGTGAAAATTTTTGAGGGGAACGATCAGCGCCTGTTTGGCATTTCATCTGCATGAAATTACAATACCCTCGGCAGCCTTATCGAAGAAAACAAATGAATTACCTGGTACTAAAACATGATGAGGGGCATGCTCGAAAAGAAACTTAATTTGCATTACAACTTCGCGGCTAGTACGATTTGCAGGTTCAAGCACTTTTAAAACCAAACTCCAAGATTCATCTTGGCCAAGAATATCGAACTCCACCGGTAGAGAAAACTCGGTTCCTCTTGGCCATTGAGCCTTATTTTTAAGGTCAGGCGGCAACCATCTTACTTTAGCCAACACGGTCGGATTATCCTTATCGCAATTATACTTCTCCCACATTAAGAAATTATCGGTCATAGAAATGTCCCCGTTTTTTTCGAATTTTTCCGCCACGTCGTGAAATCTGCATCGAATCAACATAAAAGAGCCGTTTTATCGGCTCTTGAACACAATTGTTTATTACCAGTCTACTTGTCTATAATCCTTTAAAAATACACCGGTCAATGGTCTTTCTACGTCTTTTCCTTCATATATTGGATCGCAGATTCTAGCGGCAGCATCATCAAAATCCAAGGGTAACTGAATCTTCCGATCATTTTTCACCTGATCCGGGAACTGGTTCGAGACCCAACCGGGATCTACACTGGTAACGAAAATTCGATGTTTCTTATACTCTTTGGCCATGGTCAGGGTCATCATATTGAGGGAAGCTTTTGCCATGTTGGTGTGGACGTGGTAACCGCCCTTTCTTTTCATATTAAATCTGCCTTCTGATGCGGATACATTTACGATAAAACGATTCCGGTGCGGACTTCTTAACATTGCATCTTTCAACTTGGTATTTATCAAAAACGGAGCAGTGACGTTGATTAGCTGTACTTCGAGCATCTCAACAACAGATATTTGATGAGAATGGGCTGTCCATGAATTATGTAACAACGGATTGTGATTCATCACTGCTAGCTCATGATTCATCTGTTGTAGCTGCTGAAATCCCTTTGTTTCATTCTCTGAGTTAACAAAGTGAGAAACAGGTATCTTGTCCGCCATAAGCTGCAGTTGTTGGTTGCCGGCGATTTGTTTTTGGAGTTCCGCTTCATTTAAGGCTAACGCCTGATATTCCTCATCCAGCATTCGTACCGTCTGAGCAGCGTTATTAATAATGATATCGATGCTGGGAAACTCTTTGTCTATGAATTGCGCAAACCTCTCTACTCTTTCAATTTGACGAAAATCTAATCCATAGATATGAATGCGATCACACCAATTTTCGAAATCAGGTTCATTAATATAACGTTGTAAGGCGTCATATGGAAAGCGGGTTGTTAAAATGACTCGTGAGCCATCTCGTAGTAATCGTAATGCGGTATAATATCCTATTTTTGTTCGTCCACCTGTAATCAAGGCGATGTAAGAATCTAAATCGTGCTTGGCCTGGCGTTTCTGTTCATTGTATTCACCACAAGATTGGCATAGTTTTACATAACGTTCGTGAGTTACAACAAGTGACTCTTTGCAAACATAGCATCTATTCTTTCTATCATTCTCGTTTGTTGGTTCCTGATTTTTCATTATATCACCCTGAAATATTTTACAAGCCTCATAATCTATGCTATTATACTAAAACACAGTAGCTTAATCAAAGCGCCTGCCTTTCACGCAGGAGAATGAAGGTTTCGCTCCTTCCTGTGTAAGGTGATAGTTTAACGAAAATACCTTCCCATCACGAAGGAGATGGAGGTCTCACTCCTCCTCACCTTTATAATCGATTAGCGTAGCCTTGATTCTTGCTTTCTTGCGAATCAAGGCTTTTTTTGTAGGAAAAGATCAATTTCACCACTCGCGGACATTTCACCGCTACTTGCAACGCCCATCGAGCACAGGCAATCCTGCGTTCGATGGGGCGTTTTTGATTATATAGAGAATTTAACTTTCCCGTCAAAAATCCATTCCTCCGTGGCGAACCGGCCGATGAAGATACAATCTATTCACAAAAAGGCCGTACCTGCAGACAGGTACGGCTCTTTTCACTTCACCCCAAACGCTTAATCCACCAAGCTCCACAGCGCCGGCACGAGCGGTGGCTCCCATCCCGGCAGCGAGGTATGGGCTTGAAGCGCTTTATACGTTTTGCCCTCAAAGGATACGAGATCATTGGCCTTATACGCTACGAACGTCGCCCATGGCTGTACCGTCGATTCCGTATCTGTCGTAACCGTGACCGGGTTGCTTGCAGCCGATACGTTGCCTGCCGCATCCTTCGCTTTAACTGTGAAGGTGTAGGCCGTTCCGGCGGTCAGTCCGCTTACCGTGGCCGTTGTTCCTGCAACCGATGCGGCTAAGGCAGAGCCGTTATACACATCGTACCCGGTAACGCCGATATTGTCCGTAGAGGCATCCCATGCCAAGGTTACGCTCGTCGAGGTTTTGCCGGTCGAAGTCAGGCCGGTCGGCGCGGTCGGCGGCTGCGTATCCGGGTCGGAGGATGTGGACGTCGTGACCGTGACCGGATTGCTTGCGGCAGATACGTTGCCTGCCGCATCCTTCGCTTTGACCGTGAAGGTGTAGGCCGTTCCGGCTGCCAATCCGCTCACTGTGGCTGCTGTTCCAGTCACGGATACAGCCAAGGCAGAGCCGTTATACACATCGTAGCCCGTCACCCCTACGTTGTCTGTGGAGGCGTTCCATGACAAGGTTACGCTCGATGGCGTTTTGCCCGTCGAAGTCAGGCCGGTCGGCGCGGTCGGCGGCTGCGTATCTTGCGCCGGGGGACTGCCTACGCCTACAGCGCCATAGGCAGCTTTCACGGAGTTGACCTGGGTGGAGTTTGCCCCGAACAGATCGGTAGCCGCTTGAATCGCCGCAGCGCGAATGGCCGCAAAGTTGGAGGTTGGCGTTAAATGTTTTGTAAGCGCTTTATAAATAATTTTTTCTGAATCTTTGCGACCGATTCCTTTGACCGTCACTCCGTAATGCGTGCCGCCTTCTGCCAGCAAATAAAACGCTTTGTTGTTAATGCCGCTATTAATATGCACGCCTCCGTTATCGTCAGAGCCCCGATACAGCTTGCTGTAATGGTCCGGCTGGTTGTACAGCTCCGGATTTTCCATCGACCGCAACGCGTCGCCCGGCTTATTCGGCGTGTAGATGTCGTCGCCGAGCAGCCAGTTTTTTCCTTGAGCCGCATTTCCGAAAATATCCGAGATCGACTCATTCAGCGCTCCGGATTCGCCTTGGTATATCAACTTGGCCGAATGCTCGGTAACGCCATGCGTCAATTCGTGACCGACGACGTCCAGATCCCCGGAGAAGGTGCGGAATAAGTTACCGTCCCCATCGCCGTAGGCGATCTGTACGCCGTTCCAGAACGCGTTGTTATAGTTCCGGCCATAGTGAACGCTGGATTGGATCGCGAGCCCGTTGCCATCCAGACTATCCCGGCCAAAGTTGTTTTTGTAATAATCGTAGACGACTTCGGCGTAAGCATGGGCGTCAACCGCTGCAGGGTCGGTCCATACGTTGTCCGAATCCTTCAGCAGCGTGCCCGGAAGCGACTGGCTATAATTCGCAGAGTACGTATAAATGCCCCGTCCGCGCGTGTTGTCCTGAAGCACATACTGCGAACCGCTTGCTGTCGTCGTAAACGTCTTCGTATCGCCAAGCACTCCCACGCCCGTACCGGTAGCATGATCTAGCATGCTGTACTTGTTGACGATATTCCCATTGTCCGCGTTAATGAAGTAACGAACGCGCTGCGGGGAAGGCTCCAGCACGTTGACTTCAGTAATGTAAACAAGAAGGTTTTGCCCGTTGGACGGGTAAATATTCAGCTCTGTCGTTTGCTCCCTCTGCTGGCTGCCCAGCTTGCCGATCCGCTTCTCGGTGTCTTGATTGGCGATCGCGATCGCCTTCTCTGCGCTAATTTTAGGCGTCAGAGGGGCCACGGATTGCTGTCCCGAATCAGGGACAGTGCTTCCGATATACAAGGAAACATTGCCCTGCTTGTCAAAGTGCAACGTTTGGTCCGCGCCGAATACGGGAATTCCTTGGATATACTGCTTCAACCGGACATGCCGCGTTCCAGTCTCGGCATCGGTCATCTGCTGCGTAATTCGGATGCTTTGCTTCGTATCCCCTGCCAGTCCGAGAACGCTTTTCTTGGACTCCAAATATCCCCAAACATTATCTTCGTTCGACATGCCCTGCGGGGCGATCCACGTTTCTCCAATTATTCGCGGTGCCATCATTTGCACAAGCCCGCCTTCGGAACCGTTCGGCGTGTTCGATTCCGCCCCTGCAGGCAATGCAGCCGTCGTCATCATGGCCCCTAGGGCAATGACGGTAAATACTTTTTTCATAGTTAATCTCATCTCCCATCGTTCGATTTTACTTGCAGCCTGCAATCGGTCAATTTAGAGTATTCATCCCTCCTTACCGGGTTTTGTGGAAAAAATAAGCTTCTATGCAAGTACAACAAGATGTCCACACCGGAAAACAACAAAAAAAGGACAGCTGTTCAACATAGCGAAAACGGCTCACCCCTGGGTGTCTGCACGTATCGGCTTATTTTGAAACCGCTTTCCTTTTTTTAAGAATACTGTAATCTTACATTGGTGTCAATTGCCCTTTGGTCAATTTTTTATAAAGTTAAGTCTGTCGCAGAGGTCTCGATGTCTGCCTGCTCCGGTACGGTCTCGCAAACGAAAAGACCTCTGCGGCACGCTACAAAACCGCTCTCCCCATCCGCCTACGTCTTTTGAATCTGATTCGCCCGCTCGTACAGCACCCTGCGCAGCAATTTACCCGATCCGGTCTTGGGCAGCTCGCTCAAAAACTCGACTTTCCGCGGATATTTGTATACAGCCATATGCTCTTTGGCCCACTCGACGATGTCCTGCTCCGACACTTTCCCAACCGCTTCGTCCTTGAGCACGATATACGCTTTCACTTCCTCGCCCCGGTAACCGTGGGCTACGCCAACGACGCACACTTCTTTAATCGCGGCATGCTTGTGCATGATGCTCTCCACCTCGTTAGGGAAGACAGAGAAGCCCGACGATTTGATCAGTTCTTTTTTCCGGCCGGAAATATGGACGTAGCCGTCTTCATCCACCCAGCCTAAATCCCCGGTTAAAAACCATCCGTCGACGAACGCGTCAGCCGTAGCCTGCGGATTTTTCCAATAGCCCTTCATGACCATCGGTCCTTTGAAAGCAAGCTCCCCCTGCTGTCCGGGCGGAACCTCCACGGTCGAGTCGTCTATGGCAACGACGCGAACATCCGCATCCATCAGCGGGATGCCGGCTGAACCGACCCTCGCGTTTTCCATAAAGTTCATCGTAATCTGGGCCGTTGTCTCGCTCAGCCCGTAACCTTCCAGCAGCCGGGTGCGGGTGACTTCGTAGAAGCGCTCGAAGATCGGCTTCGGCACCGGAGCGCCCCCCGACAGGCAGCCCGACAGGGAAGACAAATCGTAATTCGCCGCGTTCGGGTGGTTAATGACCGCGATATTCATCGTAGCCGTGCTTACCCAATGCTGGATCTGCAGCTTGTGAATCGCTTCCAGAACGACGTCCGGCACAAAACGGTGGAACAGCATGATCGCGCCTCCATTGCAGAGCGGCGACCCCATGCAGTTGATCAGGCCGATAACATGAAACAAAGGCATCGCCGCCAGATGGCGGTCGCGCGGCTTCGTTCCCAACCCGTCCCTGAACGAGAACGCGTTCGCCACAATATTGCGGTGCGTGAGCTCCGCGCCTTTGGGCATGCCTGTCGTTCCCGAAGTATATTGCAGCACGGCGGTGTCGTCCAGGCACGCATTGGCCGGAGGAATCGGATCGTCGTAATGGATCAGCTCCAGAATACGCTCCTCTCCCGGCAGCCTGCTTATCGTTCTCTCCACAGGAGCGAACGACATCGGAAACTCCGGATGATCCGGGGCAAAATCCGTCAGCGCCGTCGAGATGATCCGCAGCCCGGGAAATTCCGGCAAAATCGGGCACAAATGCTCCAGCAAACACTCCTGAATGAAGATCGCCTTAGGCTCGGCGTCTCCCAGCAGGTGGCTCAGCTCCGCCCGCTTGAACATCGGGTTCATAGGCACCGCAATCGCGCCAAGACGCTGCACGGCCAGAAACGCAATGATAAACTGCGGACTATTCTCCATATAGAGGGCGACGGTATCGCCCTTGCCCACGCCTCTTGCATGCAGCTGGGAGGCGAGCTGTAAATACATGTCCGCCAGCTCGCCATATGTGATCCTCTTGCCATAGAAGTAAACCGCCGTATCGTCGGGATTTGTTCGTGCATGTTCCTCCACATAGTTTTCCAAGACCTTGTCTTCAAAGATGAAATGCCGCGGAACATCTTTGGGCCACACCTTGTACCATGCTTTTTCCATGCTACCCCTCCATATCGTTATTCGGTCTTCGCAAGCCTGCCTTCCTCGTAAGCAATACATGCGCCTTCATAGATGGCTCGCTTGGCATCCAGCTCCCCCGGGAATCGCGCCCCGCCGATCTTAACGACAGAAATACCCGCTCGCTGCAAGAGCTGGTCGTCCCACGCTTCGGATAATTGTCCGGCGGCAAGAATGACGGTGTCGGCGGGAATTTTTTTCGTTTCCGGCCCGTGCTCCGTCTGGAGCTGTATAACAACTCCGTCTTCATCAATCCGCTCGTAGCTTAGGTCGGTCACAAATTGAACCTTTTTCTGCCGCAGATGCGAAAGGAGCGCCCAACGGGTCGTTTTGCCGAGCGTTTCGCCGGGCTTGCCTTTTCGGCGAAGCAAATAAATCTCACGCTCCGCCTGCTCGGATAAGTAATGCGCCAGATCGCAGCCGATCCCTCCCGCTCCGATGATAACGACCCGCTTCCCAACCTCCGCCTCCCCCCGGAGCACTTGCTGATACGTCAATACATGAGGAAGCGAGGTTCCCGGCAGCTCCGGGATTCGCGGCTTGATGCCGCTGGCCAGCACGACCAGATCCGGAGCAAGAGCGGCGACTTCCTCCGGCGTCGGACGATGGTTTAAGCGGATATCGACGCCTAAGCGGTGTAACTCATGCTGGTAATAGCGCAGCGTTTCGGCAAACTCCTGTTTGCCGGGAATCCGCTTCGCCAGATTCAACTGCCCGCCCAACCGGTCATCCTTTTCGTACAGCACGACGCGCTCGCCCATCTCGGCCAATGCCCGCGCCGCTTCCATCCCGGCGGCCCCACCGCCGATGACCGCGATGTGACGGGGATGGTGCACCCTGAAAGGCTTCCACTTCGACTCCCGGCCCGCCCTCGGATTGACCAGACAAGAGGCGGGCAGGCCGTCGAACACTTGATCGAGACACGCCTGATTGCAAGCAATACAGGTATTGATCCGGTCGAATTGCCCGGCGCGGGCTTTGCGCAGCAGATCGGGGTCCGCCAGGAACGGACGCGCCATCGATACCAGATCGCACGCTCCGCGCTGCAGCAGCTCGTCGGCCAGCCGGGGATCGTTAATCCGGTTGCTGCCGATCACCGGAACGTTGACTACCCGTTTGATCATTTCCGCGATGTGAATATATCCGGCCCGGGGAACCATCATGGAGATGGTCGGCACTTGGGATTCGTGCCAGCCGATTCCCACGTTAATCGCATCCGCTCCTGCGTCTGCGACCATGCCGGCGAATTGCAGCGTTTCTTCCTCCGTCGTGCTGTCCGGGACCAGATCGGCGCCGGATAGCCGGAAAATGATCGGATAGCCGGGCCCGACCGCTTCGCGGACTGCTTGAACGATACGCAGCGCGAATTTTGTCCGATGCTCGAACGAGCCGCCCCATGCATCGGTGCGTTTATTGGTGGCCGGGGATAAAAATTGATTGATCAGGTACCCTTCCGACCCCATAATCTCCACGGCATCGAACCCGAGGTCGGCCGCCTTCTTCGCGCTGACCGCAAAGCGGGCGATAAGCTCCTCGATTTCATCCGAGCTAAGCTCCCTTGGCGTGTGACGATGGATCGGCGAACGGATGGCGGAAGGCGCTACAGCGGGGATGCCCGTCAAATCCGCGTAGGCGTACCGCCCCGCGTGAAACAATTGGGCCGCGATCCGCCCTCCGGCTGCATGCACCTGAGCCGTCAGACTTTGCATATGCTTGCCATGCTCATCGCGGTAAAAGCCCAGGAAGTTATGGCCGCCGTCCCCTTCAGGCGAGACGGAAATACCGCCCGTCACGATCAAACCCGGACTATCCAGACCGGCTCTTTCCTTATAGAAATCAATCAAGGCTTGACTGCCCGCCTCTTCCCCCTCCAACCCGGTATGCATTGAGCCCATAATGACACGGTTAGGAAGCTCCAAGCGGCCCAAGCGTATCGGCTGAAACAAATGATCCAGCTTCATTGTCTCTCTCCCTTTCATTGAACAGGACCTGCTATATTCATCATTTATATGCAGTACTTGCCATTTGTAACAACATCAATTCATACGACTCTTTTGAGTTATGACGATTCATTATCATTCGGCGGAAAGGAAAGCCTTTTTTCATCCCAGCCCTAGATTACCGGCAGCGAGCTATTTGCTTTTGTAAGCGGTTGCGAAAAAATACGGCTACAATTTGGAGTCCCGCATCCCCTCTGACAATCGTCGATACCGTTCCTAGCAATTCCTCCTTTCTTCTACAACATTGCGGTACTTTTTCCCTTCTTTAAACATCTTTCGACGTTATTCCTGTAAATTCCTTCTATGTAAATATAATGATTACAGTATTTGCGAAGTCCATGCTGCAGCAATAGAAAAGTTGTTGTTCAAAGGAGTTCCTCAATTTCTACAGGAAATGTGCATTTAGTTGTGATTTGTTGTAATTAGTTTGACTTTTTCCCCTAACGAGGATTATGATAAACGTAACGAAAGGGGAGAGCTCATCCATGAAACCTATCGCTCGTGTCATTATTATTGGCTGGGACGGAGCAGGCAATTTCGTAACGTCCGCGAATACGCCCAACTTGGACCGCCTCGTCCGGATGGGGACATTCGACTTCCAAGCCCAGACGGCGTCTCCGACGATCAGCGCGCAATGCTGGGGATCGCTTCTGCACGGCGTCGCACCGGACAAGCACGGATTGACCAACGAAACCGCAAGCAGCCAACCATACCCTGACGATTCGCCATATCCGTCGATCTTTCGGGTTGTGCGCGAGGCATATCCCGATGCCGTATTGGCCGCATTCAGCGCGTGGTCCCCGATCAACGACGGCATTATCGAACCGTCCATCGGCGTCCATAAAGTATCGATGAAGGACCGCGACCTGTCGTTGGCCGCTGCCGCTTATATCCGGGAGCATCCCGAACTGAAGCTGATGTATGTACAGCTGGATTTGCCGGATGCGGCCGGTCACCGGCACGGATACAATACGCCCGGACAGCTGCAGGCGATCGAAGAAGCGGATGAGCATACGGGATTTATACTTGATGCGCTCGAACAAACGGGACTTCTGGACGACAGCTTGCTGATCCTCGTGTCCGACCATGGCGGCGGCGGAGCCGACCCGCGGGACCACGGCAGCGATCATCCGATGGACAAAACGATCTTTTGGGGCTGTGTCGGTCCGGGTATCGGGCGCGGTGCTTCGCTTCAGGGCACGATGACGATCACCGACACGGCGGCTGTCGTCGTCCGGGCGCTTGGTATCGAAGCTTCCGCAACGTGGGAAGCGAAGCTTCCGGAACGGCTTTTTGCGGAATAATCCGGTCCCGGCTTGTCCCAGGCAATAGACATGACCGATTAGCAAAATGCAGCCAAGTCCCCGTCCGTCCCGTCAACTAAAAACAAGCGGCCGCTTCTCCCCTGAGAGACGGCCGCTTGCTCTTTCCCCTTTTACCCCAGCAATCCCAACTGCTTGCCCGCACGCTCCAGCGCGTTCAACGCAAAATCGAGATCCTCCTGCGTATGCCCCGCAGTCACGATAAACCGGACCCGGCCTTTGTCCATCGCAACCGTCGGGTATACGATGCCTTGCGCGAAGATGCCTTCTTCCAGCAGCAGGTCGGAGAAACGCATCGTCTTCGCCGGATCGCCCACGATGACCGGGATGATCGGCGTCTCGCTCCCGCCCGTATCGAATCCGAGACCCTGCACCTTCGAACGGAAATATGAGGCGTTCGCCCACAGCTTCTTGATCAGCTCGTCGCTTTGCTTGAGCACTTGAATCGCCGCAAGGCAGGTAGCGGCCACCGCAGGCGTCTGCGACGTACTGAACAGAAACGGGCGCGCTTTATGAATCAAATAATCCTTCAATACCCGGCCGCACGCGACGTAGCCCCCGACCGCGCCAACGGCTTTGGACAACGTGCCTACTTGGATATGCACCCGCCCGTGCAGCCCGAAATGGTCGGTCGAGCCTTTGCCGTTCTTGCCGAGCACACCGCTCGCATGAGCGTCGTCGACGTAAACGAAGGCGTCGTACTTCTCGGCCAGCTCCACAATGTGCGACAGCGGGGCAATGTCGCCGTCCATGCTGAATACGCCATCCGTCACGACGACGCGCTTTTTAAACCCTGCGCTTTCCTTGAGCACGGCTTCCAGTTGGTCCATATCTTTGTGCGCGAATATTTTCCGGTGCGCCTTCGTCAGCCGGATGCCGTCAATGATGCTCGCATGGTTCAGCTCGTCGCTGATGACGACGTCGTCCGGACCGAGAATGGACGAGAGTACGCCTTGGTTCGTCGTAAATCCGGATTGGAACACGAGCGCCGCTTCCGTCCCCTTAAACTGGGCCAATTCCTGCTCCAGCCGGTCGTGAATGTCCAGCGTGCCTGTAATAGTGCGTACTGAGCCGCTGCCGACGCCATACTGCTCGATGGCCCGAATGGCCGCTTCCTTCAAGTCCGGGTGATCGGTGAGCCCCAGATAGTTGTTCGAAGACATCTGAAGCAGGCGGCGGCCGTTCAACGTCATCCAAGTGCCCGAGCGGCTCTCCCAGACCGTAAGCGGACGATACCGTCCTTCCTGCTTCGCTTGCTCCAATTCATCCCGCAGTGAGTTCCAATTGACCATGTACGAGCTCCCCCTTATTGGTTGTTTGTGTATCTGTGTCGTGGTGAAATACGATTTTGCCGCATTGACCGGAAGCCGCGAGCGCGAAAGCTTCCTCATACTGCTCCAATGTAAAAGTGTGCGAAATGAGCGGCTTCAAATCGATCCGCGCCCGGTCGAGCAAACCCTTAAGCTGGTACCAGGTCTGGTACATGCGCCGGCCGGTGATGCCTTCCACGCGAATTCCCTTGAAAATAATATGCCGCGACAGGTCTAGCGACACCTCCCGGGTCGGGATACCCAACAGCGAGACGCGGGCTGCCGGAGCCGCCGCTTCGAATCCGCCGCGGATCGCGTCCGGGTGGCCGGACATTTCCAGCACCACCTCCGCCCCTTCCCCGCCGGTATGCTCCATAATCGCCTGCACCATGGACGTCTCCTTGCTGTTGATCGTCACGTCCGCTCCCATCGTGCGGGCCAGTCCCAAGCGGTAAGCGTTTACGTCCACCGCCATCACCGTGCCCGCCCCGCATGCTTTGGCCACCGCTACTGCCATCAAGCCGATCGGTCCGGTGCCGATGACAGCCACCGACTTGCCGACGATGTCGCCGGAAAGCACCGTCTGCACGGCGTTGCCCAGCGGGTCTTGCAAACAGCCAAGCTCGAAGGGCAGCTGCGGGCCGTTGTGAATCACGTTGGTCGCTTTGACGACCGCGTAGTCCGCGAAGCAGCCCGGCGCCGTGATGCCGAAGCTTTTCGTGTTCGGGCAGACGTGTGCGTTACCGGTCCGGCAGGCCTTACAGACGCCGCAGACGATATGTCCTTCCGCCGAGATGCGGTCCCCGAGCTTCACGTTCGTAACCCGGCTTCCTACGGCTTCTACGACACCCGCGAATTCATGGCCGAATACGTTAGGCGTAACGACTGTTTGCTCCGCCCAGGCGTCCCATTGGTAAATATGTAAATCCGTACCGCAGATTGAAGTCGTTTTCACCCGGACCAGCACTTCGTCGGGACCGCACACCGGAACGGGAACCTCCTTCAATACCGCGCCGAACGCCCGCTTTTCTTTCACAAGCCCTATCATCGTTGTTCCCATCGTGCATCCCTCCGCCGGATGTTGTATAATATATTAAATCATTGTGCGCTATGGTGTACTTATAATATATTATACATATGTACGCGATATTGTACATAGGTTAAAGCGGCAACTTGGGAAAAATTTTTCTTACCACCGGCAAGTCCACACGGAAACGTTGTGCGCGACCGCCGTTCGTTTATAATGGAGAGAGTAAAGCAGCATGGGAGGATATCATGGAGCACGAACAAATTCATAAGAAAATCGGCAAAAGCCTGCAGTCCATCCGCAAAGCCCGCTCGCTCAGTCTCGACCAGGTAGCGGAGCTGACGGGGGTCAGCAAAGCGATGCTCGGACAAATCGAACGCGGCGATTCGAACCCGACGATCTCGATTCTGTGGAAAATTGTCAACGGGCTGCGCATCTCGTTTACGTCTCTGATCGAAGAGGAACCGGCCAAGGTCACGCATTTCCGTTTTGAGAATTTGGAGCCTTTTGTGGAGGAGGAGGGCCGGTACCGGGCATTCCCGCTCGTTCCGTTCGACCAGCAGAAGCGTTTTGAAATTTATACGGTAGAAATGGAAGCGAACTGCACCCACATTTCGGAGCCGCATAACGAGGGGATCGAAGAGTACATTTTGATGATGCAGGGCGAGCTCGACATCACGATCCAGCAGAAGACGTACACGCTGAAGGTGGGGGACGCGCTTCGATTTACGGCGGACCAGAGCCATATTTATACGAATAAATCGGATCAGAAGACGATGTACCACAACATCATCCTCTACCCTTCTTGATCCGCAGCAAATGAAAACGGCAATCCGGGAAGCAGCGCCTCCTTCGGATTGCCGTTTTTGCTACGCTATAGCAGGGACCACTGCTCAGAATCCGCCAAAACTGTATCCCGTGTTTAATCAAAAGGGAGCTTAATACAGTGTTTTCACTGCCTCAGTCGTAAAGGGGACCAATTCGGCTGTTCGGCCGTCGCGGACCTTGTTTGCCCAAAGAGGGTCCACCAATAATGCCCGACCTACGGCTACCAGATCAAATTCTTGACGTTCCAGCCTCTCGATTAACCCGTCGATCTTCGTATTATCGGCTCCCTTTCCTTCGGTAAAAAGGCTCGTAAAATCGCCATCCAGACCAACCGATCCGACCGTGATCGTTGGTTTCCCTGTCAACTTTTTTGTCCATCCGGCAAGATTCAGATCGGAGCCTTCGAACTCCGGCTCCCAGAAACGGCGCGTTGAGCAGTGGAAAATATCAACGCCCGCGTCAACCAAAGGCGCCAAGAACTGTTCCAGTAGCTCCGGCGTTTCTGCCAATTTCGCTGTGTAGTCACTCGCCTTCCATTGCGAGAAACGAAGCACGATTGGGAATTCCGGTCCGACGGCGCGGCGACAAGCTTCGATAACCTCCACTACAAAGCGGGTGCGCGCAACCATGTCGCCGCCATAGCTATCGGTTCGCGTGTTGGTTTTTTCCCAGAAGAATTGGTCGATCAAATATCCATGCGCACCGTGGAGCTCGATGCCGTCGAAGCCAAGCCGCTTGGCTTCGGATGCGGCCTGTGCGAAGCCTTGGACGATAGCGGCGATTTCCGATTCCGAATAATCGCCTACTTGGCCTCGCGCTCCCATATGCCAAATCTGCGGTATGATCCGTCCGCCTACCGCGTGTACCTCAATCACTACGTTTGCCCAACCGTTTAATGCAGCTTCACCATAGAAATGCGGTACATTGCCTTGATTGGACGCATCAGGATGATTAATCACCGTACCTTCCGTCACGATAAGTCCGACACCGTTTTCGGCCCTGCGACGATAATAGGCGGCAACATCTGAACCTGGCACACCGTCCGGGGAAAATTGCCGGGTCATCGGTGCCATCACGATACGATTAGACAGAGTCAGAGTTCCGTTTGCGAACGGTTCGAACAAGGCTTGAGCAGATTGAGAATTACTCATAGCAACCTCCAAATTTAATTATATTTTATGAAATTATGTTAATAATTATACATGTTGGAAAAAGTATTAAAAAACTTACAATCAGCAGCTTGATTTCGGATTTTTACTCATGTACTTGGATATTCCCGGAAAACCACCTCCTTCAATCTCACTTTTATTGTTTACCGACTGACCCTTTATTGACTGCGCGGTCAAAAACTTCGCAAAAAAAAGATCAAGGTTCGAGCATCGCAAAAGACGTACGTAAGACCGCATCGATCTGCTCTCGGGAAGCACCCGATCTCTCCATGATTTTCGCGCCGAGAAGAGCGTTGTTCAGATAAGCGGCCAGCTCTTGGCTGGTATAGCGGGTCATAATGAACCGCTGCTCCTGACCGCTGCGGATGATCTTCTCAAGTATTTGTTCGACATTGGCGAACATCATCTCTATTTCGCGGGTTACTTCCTCGTCGTCGGTTCCGAATTCCAGCACGGAATTTACCATGAAACATCCTCTACGAATGGTTTCGTTGCCTTGACATAGCGCAGCATCGCGTATGGCCTCCAACTTTTTCAAGGGAGACACTTCCTGGGAGGCCAGTTCTTCCAGCACAGATATGCTCTGTTCGCGATACAGCGCCAGCGCCTTTAAAAACAAGGCCCGCTTATCTTCAAATACGCAATACAAGCTTTGCTTCTTAACCCGCGTCGTACGGGTCAAATCCTCAAAGGAAGTCGACTTAAAGCCTTTCGTCCAGAACACTTCCATGGACTGGTACAGTGCTCGATCGACATCAAATTCTCTTGGTCTGCTCATAGGGCCATGATATCAATTCTTGACCACGAAGTCAAAAATCCCCCCTTTGGAAATTGCTCCCCAGCTCTGACGTAGTGCGCGGACTATCCTGCACCAAAATCCGTTGCAGGGTAAGGTATCATCAAGTTTTTTTGCCACCACATCATTTCTCACTTACGTTCACTATACTGACTTATAGCTTATCAGATTCCACTCCATATTTATTGAAGATGGCCTTGTATTTATTTTCGAATATGCTCCATCGCTGTTCCATTCCATACTTTTCCTGTAAAGCCTTCAAATAATGTTTAGCCGCTGTTACATCATTGGATTGTAATAGCAAATGAAAGCTCTCTTCGCCCAGATGTAAAAATGGACCTGAAGTATAATAATCAACAATGGATCTGGCACTGGTCCTAGTATCATAGAAATGAATAACCTCTTCTAATCCACTTAGCAGCGTTTTTCTTAAATCATCCATATTAATATCAGGAGTGATTGAAAATCGATCTGGAACAGACTCAACAATTTCCCCAATTCTTGCTCTGAAGTGACACTCCGCTTCTTGAGGTGCTGTCAGAATCTCTCTCGATTGTATCTGTGCCAACTCCGCTGCATAAATACCGCAGTTCACATAAAACATTACATTGTTCGCTGAATTGCCAGAGGATTTTTGGAAATTGAACATGTAGATGAGGCTTTCTGTTATCTTACTGAAATTCAAATTCTTCTTTACGAAGCCACGCTTCGAAAGGAACGGCTTTACGTCCTGCTTAATCATATCACTAAAGAGCTGCTGCAACATGATCCCTCCTAGAAGATTACTATAGATTTTTTGTTTCAAATACGTATTTGCTAGGACTTTCGAAGATTTTCTTTTATTGCTTCTTCTAATCGAACCAAATAAGCCATCAAAAAATGGAGTGGCTATATTTTTATATACTGATGTATTTTTTGTCAATAGTACTTTAGGGACAGCGCCAACATTTTAAGCGTTTTATACGCTTAGCATTAGCGGACATGCATTTTCGCCGTTCCTGATGGCCTCAAGGGTTACTGCATTTCCTCTATAAAGGTTCTTTATTTCGACATAATGGACCTTCTCTATAAGGTGCTTATTCCAAAACAAAAAAACTTGCCTGATCCTTGGCAAGTTTGGCTTGAGTGTTAAGGTAAAAGTGCAGTGCCAATAAAATGGAATGCCCCAAATCTATATATTGAGTCCAGGAATATACCGGCAGTGCAAATCTACAGACTGTCGAACCTTTTGCGAATATCTTCAAGCAGCAGCTTGGCCGCTATAATGCCCCCGGACGTATTCCAGATCGGCTCGTTGACGACGAAGGCCCGTTTCGTCTTGACGACGTTCATGTTTTGCGCGAGCGGGCTGCCCAGCCATTCCTCAGCCGTTTTCTTGGCTCCGGTATCCCCTTGACGGTCCGAGACGAAATAAAACATCACGTCTCCGTCGAGCGCGGTCATTTGCTCCTGCGTAATGTCCGCGGAGAAATCGTCCTTGTTCTGGGCGTCCGGTCGGGCAAAGCCAAGCTGGCTCAAAATAATCCCGGCGAAGTTATTCTTGTAGTAGACACGAACCTTGCCGGGCTGGAAGCGGGCCAGCGACACGCGCATGTTCGTCTTGTCGCCCAAGTGCGCTTTGGTCTGCTCGACCGCTTTGTTGTAATCGTCCAGCACGGCCTTGCCTTCAGCTTCTTTGTTCAGCGCCGCGGCATACAGCTTGAAGTTGTCGATCATGCTGTCGCCCAGATTTTCCGTAAAGACCGTAGGCGCGATGGCCGACAGCTGCTGGTAAATTTTCTCCTGGCGCACCTTCGTCCCGAGAATCAAATCCGGCTTCAGCGTCGCGATAACCTCGACATTCGGCTGCGTCTCGTCCCCGATCATCTTCACATCGGCCATCTGCTCTTTAATATGCTCGAACCACGGATCGCCAATCCAGGATTTGACCGCGGCTACCGGCTTGATGCCGAGCGCCAGCAGCGATTCGGTGCCCTGATTCGTCAGAACGACGACCCGCTGCGGGGTGCCCGTGATTTTCGTCTCTCCCATCGCATGCTTAATCATTCGGGATGCCGGTTCCTGCTGCGAAGGCTGCTGCCCCGCCTCCGGCTTCCCGCTCCCTGCGCCACCGCAAGCCGCAGCGACCAAAGCGAGAACCAACACAACGGCTAGTACGGAAATCTTTTTCAACCTGAATCCCCCAAATTCTTTAGACAACAACGATAACTTCCCCTTTCAGCGATCAACAAGCTGCATTTTTGTTGATAATGATTATTATTATCAATGATGATTCAAAAAAAAGCACCGCTCTGCCGGGATCAAGCCGAGAAAACCAAACAAGCGTTACAGCTGTCACTTGTGTTACACTTGTAACATTAAACGATATCGTCCGATTATGCAATAACCTCTGCTCTCCTCAGGGGCGAAAATGGACAGTTGAAAGGAAGTGTCACACTTGGGCGAGGCCACGAGCAAGCTCTCCTTGCGGTCACAGGAATGGATTCAGACCGCGCTGTTTCAATTAATGGAAAAAAAGCCCTACTCTCTCATCTCCATTACGGAAATTGCCGATAAAGCAGGACTCGCGCGTCAAACGGTTTACCGGAACTTTCAGGACAAAGACGAAATTTTGTTGACTTACTTGACCCGGCTAATGAGTGGCGTGTGGAAACATATCGAGGGCGGGCAGCCGTATACGGAAGCGATGTTCGTCCTGCTGTTCCGCACTTGGAAGGACAACATTCCCCCGTCGCTGATCCTGAACATCAAAGGCCAGGACCGCAAAATCCGGCAGCTTATTTTCCGCAGCATCTGCGATTACCATGACGAGCTGTTTATCGACCGAAGGCGAAGCGGGGGCGGCACGCCGTCTGAAATTTACCGCCTCTACGGGCAAAAGTCGTTCTCGGCCCTCCTTCACATGATGCTGATTGAGTGGACGCTGCAGGAATTTCACTTGTCTCCCGAAGAAATCGGCAAGGTCGTCAGCGAGCTGTCGGCTTCAATGCGGAAGTTTCTGTGATCTGTCGTCGATTTGAGCCCAATAAGCGTTGCCGCGGACAATCTGCTTTTGGAAATTGAAAGATCATAACAAAGGCGTTCATCCGTACTAAAAAGGGGATATGGTGATAAAGGACAGAGCGGATAAAATAGACGCAGCCCGCTCCTGGCGAATGCGTCTATTTGTTCTACTGAAAACCTTTACATTTACATTTTTGATCTGTTTCAGGGTATAATAGAATAGTGTAATGAAGCACTACAAGAAGGATATTTGACACCATATAGCGCCAAGGAATAAATCGCAAGCTGATTCTCTCATTCCAAGGAGGAGCCATTCCATGTCAGACTATCAAATCCGCTTATTGAAAGCGTTCTCCCTGCTGCTGTTTCTATTATTGGTGATGGGTATCGAGTATTACAGCCAGCTTTACGGTTAAACATGCTCCTTCTGCTCGCTCGTCCCGTTTCGCTTACGATCGCGCAGCTGCTCCGTCAGCTTCCGTCCCGTCGGCGTCTGCGCCAGCCCGCCGAGCGCCGTTTCCCGGTGCTCTCGCGGCATAGCCTGGCCAACCGACAGCATGACGCCGATCACTTCGTCCGACGGAATGACGCTGCGTACGCCGGCCAGCGCCATGTCGGCGGCGGCGAGCGCATTGACGGCGCCAAGCCCGTTGCGAACGATGCACGGGATTTCCACAAGTCCGGCAACCGGGTCGCAGATCAGGCCAAGCGTATTTTTCAGCGCCAAGCCGACCGCATGCATGGCCTGCTCCGGACTGCCGCCGCGCATTTCGACCAGCGCGCCCGCCGCCATCCCGATGGCAGAGCCGACTTCGGCCTGGCAGCCGCCTTCCGCACCGGAAATGGACGAGTTGTTGGCAATGACATACCCGATCGCCCCAGCGCAAAACAGTCCTTCGACCAGCTTCTCGTCCGGCCAGCCGAACCGTTCCTGCGAGCTGACGAATACGCCGGGGATAATGCCGCAGGAGCCCGCCGTCGGCGTCGCCACCACGCGGCCCATCGAAGCGTTCACTTCCGATACGGCAAGCGCATAGGCCATCGCCGTGCACGCTTCGCGGCCGGAGGAAGGATCGCCGCTCGCCGCGAAGGAAGCGACCCGGCCGGCGTCGCCGCCCGTCAGTCCGCTCCGTGAAACCGTCGGCTGTTCGATGCCCCGCCGCACCGCTTCTTTCATCGTTTGATAATACTCCGCCATCTGGCGAATGACCTGCTCCCTTGTCTCGCCGGTTTCTTTCACCTGCTCCTCTATCATGAGGCGTGCGACTGTCGTCGATTCCGAGCGGCATAGTTCGGCCAGCTGCCGCAGCGTTTGAAATCTCATGCTCTCCTGCTCCTTTGTGCCAAATCGATGATCTTCGCGTCCGCCACGTCCGCCAATAGGCAAATGGAGTCCAGCGTGCCCTCCGGTGGAGCCGAATCCATCTCGATAACCGTCATTGCTTCGCCTTGACGACCCTTGCGGTCGACATCCATAAATCCGATATTGATTCCTGCCTCGCTGACAACCTTCGTAATCGAGGCGAGAATTCCCGTACGGTCCGAATGCTTGATCACCAGCATCGGGTACTGCCCTGTGCAGCTGACGTCAAAACCGTTCAATGAGTGAATCTCAATATTGCCCCCGCCAATGGAAGCACCCAATACCTCCGCATAGCGATCGCCGGACCACAGCTCGATTTTGGCCGTGTTCGGATGAGGCGCCGCCCCGGTTCCCGGCTCGAACGTGATCTCTATGCCGAGCGACCGGGCTTCGTCCAGCACATCCGGAATGCGGGGATCATCCGTATCGTAGTCGAGCAGCCCCCCGGCGATCGCCAGATCGGTGCCGTGACCCCAATAAGTCTCCGCGAACGATTCGTACAGAAGCACGCGGGCTTTCTCCGGACTGCAGCCGAGCAGTTGTCGCGCCACACGGCCGATGCGGACCGCACCGGCCGTATGGGAGCTGGACGGACCGACCATCGCCGGCCCAATAATCGTAAACACATGCTTGAAGCGCATTGGACCTACCTTCTTTCAACGGTTCGTCCGTTTTAACCGCCGGTTTTGTTTTAAACGATGCTGTCCGATTTGCCCGGTTTGCCGGACGGTTAGTCCTGGCTTGCGACGAACTCGCCGTAGGCTTCGGCGGTAAGCAGGCTCTCCAGCGCTTGGCCGATTTCCCCGTCAATTTCCACTTCCACGATCCAACCGGCACCGTACGGCTCGCTGTTGACCAGCTCCGGCGAATCGAGCAGCGCTTCGTTCACCTTCGTCACCGTCCCCGCAACCGGGCTGAACAGATCGGATACCGTCTTGACGGATTCGATCGTTCCCATCGGCGCATGCGCCTCCAGTTTGGCGCCGAGCTTCGGCAGCTCGACGAACACGATGTCTCCTAGCTGATGCTGGGCAAAATCCGTAATGCCGATCCGCACGGTCGTCGCCCCGCTCTTTTCCGCCCATTCATGCTCTTCCGTATAACGCAATCCCGCTTTCACTTCACTCATCGTCAGCACCCTTTTCTCCTGAAATGAATAAATCCCTATCACTTTGAAAACGCGGGCAGCAGCATGACGGCGGCTCTGCCCCTATCTTGTTTCCGCTCCGCCTTGCTTGCCGTCGGCAAAACGGTCTGCTTCCTCTTAGCGTATCCGCTAATACCGGCGCTTTATCCGCGTCATCATCAGATTGAAGCGCTTCCACACGGAATGCCCGGCTGCACCCGCTCGCACGCAAACGCCAAAAAAGGACAGGAAAAGGCATCTCGCCTTGTTCTCTGTCCCGGGTACCTGAGAGTTTAGGGCCGCTCGTCGCGCCGTTACCCCTTTGGTGGCTTACGCTCTCTCCAGAGGCGCGTCGGATGGCGGTACATTTACCTGAGAGATTAATCGCCATTCGGCAGGTTTGGCGACTTGCTCCTTCGGTGCCTTATGCGGGCTTATCACGGCCGCTCCGGTCTCTCCCAACCATCGTCATTCGCTGTATTCACATCTCCTTCAAGAGTAATTCAACCGGGTGGGGATGTCAAGAATTCGCACCAAAATCTTGCCTGACGTTTACGGTTGACACAGGCCTGCTCTTTGGAGTATTAATGAATATAGAGCTATACAACCGAATAACGCGGATGAACGTAAAGGGAGAGATTACCGGAACGCACGGTAGCGCCGAAGGAGTAAGCCCGCCAAGCCGGGTGAATCTCTCAGGCAAAAGGACCTCTACCGGACGCAACTCTGGAGAGCGCCCTGCTTGCTTTATGCAAGATCAGGGTCACCCAAGGGGAAACTTGTACGGCCGCTTCCATCCCGGAAGACTGCAAGGTAACTCTCAGGTACAAAGGACAGAGCGGAAGGACAGCGCAGGCATGTGTTTTTGACATGCTTGCCTGCCTTTTCGTTCTGTCCTTTTTTCGCTTGAAGCCTGTCGCAATCTCATACCACGATCGAGGTGATCCGATTGAATCCGTCATTGAAAAGAACGCCGCTTTATCCTTTGTATGCCGAGTACCCCGGCGTCCGCTGTATCGACTTCGGCGGCTGGGAGCTGCCGGTCCAATTTACCGGCATTGGGCGCGAGCACGAAGCTGTCAGGCAGCAGGCCGGCTTGTTCGACGTATCGCACATGGGCGAATTTCTCGTCACCGGAACCTTCGCGGAGGCGTTCCTCCAGCGGGTAACGACGAATGACGTCTCGCGGCTCGCAGACGGCCAGGCGCAGTATACGCTGATGTGTTACGAGGACGGGGGCGTCGTTGACGATCTGCTCGTCTACCGGCTGTCGGCCGATCAATTTATGCTCGTCGTCAACGCCTCCAATATCGACAAAGATTTCCGCTGGCTGGAATCGCATCTGCTCGGCGATGTCTTGCTGGAGAACAAGTCGGATGCAACCGCGCTCCTCGCACTGCAAGGTCCGAACTCACAAGCGATTGCCGCCCGCGTCACAGACGCCGATTTGAATGCGCTGTCACCGTTCCATTTTATCCCTGAAGCCAGGGTATGCGGCGTACCCGCGCTTGTCTCCCGCACCGGCTATACCGGCGAGGACGGCTTCGAGTTTTATGTTGCCGCGGACGACGCCCCCGCGCTATGGAAAGGGCTGATGGAAGCGGGCGTGCCGCTCGGTCTGACGCCTACCGGACTTGGCGCGCGGGATACGCTGCGGTTCGAGGCCAAGCTGCCGCTGTACGGGCAGGAGCTTTCCGATAAGATTACGCCGCTGGAGGCGGGTCTCGGCTTCTTCGTCAAGCTGGCGAAGGACGACTTTATCGGTCGGGACGCACTGCTCCGCCAGAAGGAAGAAGGCGTGCCGCGCAAGCTCGTCGGCATCGAGATGATCGACCGCGGCATTCCCCGCTCCCATTATCCTGTCTATGCCGGCGACCAGCAGATCGGTGAAGTGACCACCGGGACGCAGTCCCCTACGCTCAAGCGGAATCTCGGTCTGGCGCTGGTTCAAGCGGAATATGGCGAGCCGGGCACCGAAGTGGACGTGGAAATCCGGGGCAGCCGGTTGAAGGCCGTTGTCGTCAAAGCGCCGTTTTATCGGCGAAACGGGAAATCCTAATTGCAGAGACAACCAACAAGGAGTGAAACCCATACCATGAGCGTCAAACACCGGTATTTGCCTATGACCGACCGGGATCGCGCCGACATGCTGCGCACGATCGGCGTCGACTCGGTTGATGAGCTGTTTCGAGACATTCCTGAACCAATCCGTTACCGCGGCACGCTGCCAATGTCCGGCGCGCTGGACGAAATCTCGCTGCTGAAGCATATGAAGCAGTTGGCTTCGCGCAATGCGGATACGAGTCAATACGCCAGCTTTTTGGGCGCGGGTCTGTACGATCACCACGTGCCCGTCGTCATCAATCATATCATTTCGCGTTCGGAATTTTATACGGCCTACACGCCGTATCAGCCGGAAATCAGTCAAGGGGAGCTGCAGGCGATTTTCGAATTTCAATCGTACATTTGCGAGCTGACCGGCATGAAGGTCGCCAACGCCAGCATGTACGACGGCGCGACGGCGCTGGCAGAGGCGGGCGCTCTCGCCAGCGGCGCCACGCAGCGGAAGCAGATCGTCATCTCGCGGACCGTCCACCCCGAGGCGCGCGAAATTATGCGCACGACGGCGCGCGGCCTGAACCTGAACGTGGTGGAGGTCGACTATGCGGACGGCGTGACCGATCTGGAGCAGCTGAAAGCTGTGGTAACCGACGATACCGCCGCCGTCATCGTGCAGTCGCCGAACTTCTTCGGCTGCATCGAGGATCTGACGGCGATCGAACCGATCGCTCACAGCCGCAAAGCGCTGTTCGTCGTCAGCACGAATCCGATGTCGCTCGGACTGCTGGAAGCGCCCGGCAAGCTCGGCGCGGACATCGTCGTGGGCGATGCCCAGCCGCTCGGCATTCATCCGGCGTTCGGTGGCCCGACCTGCGGATTCTTCGCCGTCACTGAGCCGCTGATGCGCCGCATGCCCGGCCGGATCGTCGGCCAGACGGTCGACCGCGACGGCAAGCGCGGCTTCGTGCTGACGCTGCAAGCCCGGGAGCAGCACATCCGACGCGAGAAAGCGACCTCGAACATTTGTTCGAATCAGGCACTGCTGGCGCTGTGCGCCTCCGTCTACCTGTCGACGATGGGTAAGGAAGGAATGCGCGAGGCGGGAAGCCTGAATTTGCAGAAATCCCACTATGCCGCACGAGAGCTGGCGAAGCTCGAAGGTCCGTCGCTGCCGTTCACGGCGCCTTTCTTCAACGAATTCGTCGTGAGTCTTCCGGCGAACGCCAATATCGCGGACTTGAACGAACGGCTGCTGGAAGCCGGGTTTATCGGCGGGCTCGATCTGGGACGCTATTATCCGGAGCTTCAAAACCATATGCTCGTCGCCGTTACCGAAAAACGGACCAAAGCCGAAATTGACGAATTTGCAGCACGATTGGGGGAACTCGTATGAAACCGGAAAAAGCGCTCATTTTCGAGCTGAGCCAGCCGGGGCGCGTCGCATACTCGCTGCCCGCCTGCGACGTCCCGGAGACGGAGGCCGCCGAGCTGGTTCCGTCCCACCTGCTTCGCAGCGAGCCGGCCGCCCTGCCGGAAGTGTACGAGGTCGACGTGATCCGGCATTACACCGAGCTGTCGCGCCTCAACTTCGGCGTGGACAACGGCTTTTATCCGCTCGGCTCGTGCACGATGAAATATAATCCGAAAATTAACGAAGATACCGCGCGTTTCCCCGGGTTCGCCGGAATTCACCCGTATCAGCCGGAATCCAGCGTTCAAGGGGCGCTGGAGCTGCTGTACACGCTCCAGAACGATCTCGCCGCGCTCACCGGCATGGATCAGGTGACGCTGCAGCCGGCCGCGGGAGCGCACGGCGAATGGACGGGGCTCATGATGATCCGCGCTTACCACGAAAGCCGGGGCGAGACGCGGACTAAGGTCATCGTGCCGGACTCCTCGCACGGAACGAACCCGGCCAGCGCGACGACGGCCGGATTCGAGACGCTGACGATCAAGTCGAACGAGCAGGGACTCGTCGATCTGGACGCGCTGCGCGCGGCGGTCGGGCCCGACACGGCCGCGCTCATGCTGACGAACCCGAGCACACTCGGCTTGTTCGAGGAGCATATCGTGGAGATCGCGGAGATCGTCCACGCCGCAGGCGGCTTGCTCTACTACGACGGAGCCAATTCCAACGCCATTATGGGTATTACGCGCCCCGGCGACATGGGCTTCGACGTCGTGCATCTCAACCTGCACAAGACGATGAGCACCCCGCATGGCGGCGGTGGTCCGGGCGCAGGGCCGGTCGGCGTGAAAGGCAAGCTCATTCCGTTCCTGCCGAAGCCGATCGTGGCCCGTCGTGAGGATGGCACGTTCTATCTCGACTCCGACCGTCCGGACTCGATCGGACGGGTGAAGGCTTTCAACGGCAACTTCGGCATTCTCGTCCGGGCGTATACGTACATCCGTACGTACGGTCCGGAGGGGCTCCGCGAAGTTTCGGAATGCGCGGTGCTGAACGCCAACTACATGATGCACCGGCTGGCTCCGTATTTCGAGATGCCTTATCCGGGCGTCTGCAAGCACGAATTCGTCATGTCCGGACGCGGCCTCAAAAAGTACGGCGTGCGGACGCTCGACGTCGCCAAGCGCCTGCTTGATTTCGGCTATCATCCGCCGACCATCTACTTCCCGCTCAACGTCGAGGAATGCATCATGATCGAGCCGACGGAGACGGAAAGCAAGGAGACGCTCGACGCGTTTGTCGATACGATGATCCGGATCGCCAAGGAAGCCGAGGAGCAGCCGGACCTGCTGTTAAACGCGCCGTACACGACCGTCGTCCGACGGCTCGATGAAACGCTGGCTGCCCGCAAGCCCGTACTGAACTGTACCTGCGAGTAAAGGCTGCCTGCGCTTAAACTATACCGCGGTCAGATCATCCGGCTCAGCCGGAAAGTCTGACATTCGTACCCGGAAATAAAAAAGAATCCCCGGCCGCCTGCGGAAGTCCGTTGTTACAGGACCTTCGGCGAAGCGGCCGGGGTTTTCGCATGACTTCCCATTCATAAACCCGGCTTCCGACCTTGCATTCCATTTCATTTTTCTATACCTAATATGTAGCTTCCTACAATTGCGCTCTAACCATCATTTGTATTACTGCTGCTGCACATTTGCGTTCGCAGTCCCGTTCGTCAGGAGTTCGAACACCTTCTTATCCACCACATAAGTTTTGGCTATGATATCGTGAAGCGCTTGTTTCTTCCCGGTAAATCCGGCCATGAAAAAGCCGACGTATAGAGTGCAAACGGAAATCAGCTTGCTCCAATATCTGCCGCTCGCCCGCGCGAAAGAGATCCTTTCGTTCCTTTCATCCACCACGACGCTGCCTACCGCAAGCTTCCCTAACGTCGCCCTCCATTTCGACGATTCCATGATGGCAAAATACAGCCAGCCGGTAACCAAAAAAAGCAGGCTCCGAACTCCCAAGATAACCCACGCGACGGAATCGACGGATTCGGTTGAATTCATGGCGAATGGAATCATAAGCAGGTATTCGAACATTGTAAATATGATACCCAGAATCACGCTGCCTACATAAAGAATGATGCCATCGATAATATAAGCGCACAGTCGTTTCCAAAATCCCGAATACATTTTCTCTTTTCCTCCCATTTCTTTTCGGATTGCCATAAGATCTGACGATTTCATCATGCGATTTCCAGATTATTATCGGCAGAAGGCCCGATTTTTCTTAATCCGAAACTCATGTCCAGAGTCGAGCTGACGCAAACAAGCCAGCCTCCGCCGCGAAGCTGACCTTTAGGTTTAGGTAAATGAACTGCTGTCTAATCCCAGTCCATGTAAAAGGTCGCCGTCAGCTTGCCGCTTGCGCACTCAGGGCAATCCAGCTGAACCGCTCCCGGATCGTCCGGCACGGGATGCATCGCTTCCCCGCATTTCCCGCAGGAATAGGCGGTGACAAAATAATCGCGATCCGATTTCATCTGCAGATAAAGCTCATTCCAGAGCGAACGGCATGCCGTACACCGGTACAAAGCATTGTAAGCCTTGTATCGGGTGCTTGGTTTCTTCTCAAACTCGGCAATTCGCCGCTTAAGCGCCGCGTCCTGCGCGAATGAAGCGATGGAATGCAGATCAACGTACATGAATCCGATTCCTACAAAAACATTCATATGATAACCGCAATGACCGCATTCCAGTTTATACGCTTCGCCCATACCTACTTCCCCTCTCCGGAGAATGAAACTACGCTATTATAATAACACAAGATTCGTTTCAAATTTTCGGAAATACATTATTTACAAATTAACCCCATTTTTTCATCATTTCGACGTTCACAGCACAGCAAATACGATATAATAGACAACAAAGTACTGAGATTCCTTTAAAACGGATGTGTAAGGATGCTGCATCTTTTTGTCGATATGCTGGAGCGGGTCGGCTTCCTGATTGCGCTGGCGTTTGTCTTCTCGCGGAGCCGGTGGATGCGAAGCTATATGAGCTACCAAGGGGAGCTGGCTCATCAGTGGCGCTTCGTCGTCTTTTTCAGCCTGTATGCGATTCTCGGTACGTATTCCGGGGTAACCGTGACCCCGCATTCGTACCAGCCGGCGCCATGGATCGGCGATGTCTCCCCCACAGCCGCCATCGCCAACTCCCGGTCGATCGGGGTCGTCATCGCCGGACTGCTCGGCGGGGTGAAGAGCGGGCTGATCGTCGGCGTCATTGCCGGCCTGCATCGCTACAGCCTCGGCGGCTTCGTCGCCGTCGCCTGCATGGCGGCGCCTGTCGCCCAAGGCATCATGGCGGGATTATGCCGCAATGCCGTCAAACGACGGTTCCGGCACGCGGCTTCGGCCAAGCTTGCGTTTGTCGTCGGCCTGCTCGCGGAAGCGGTGCAGATGGGTTTGATTTTGCTGCTGGCGAAGCCTTGGAACGAGGCGCTCGGTTTGGTCGCACTGATCGGGATTCCGCAAGTGGTTGCTAACGGAATCGGAGTATCGCTATTTTTCATCGTGTATCATACGATGGAAAGCGAGGAGGACCGGATCGGGACGGAGCACGCGCGCAAAGCGCTGCATATCGCCGATTTAACGATGCCGCTGTGGCGGTTGGATTTTGACCGGGCGGTCCGGGAAGTTGCGAAAACGCTGCATGAGGAGACGAAAGCCGTCGGCGCTTATTTTTACAAAAACGATATGGAATGGGTCAAGGAAGGCCGCCAGACACCGTATTGGGTCGATTTGCCGATGGAAATGCAAAATAAGAAGCAGATCGGCCGCTTCCGGTTGTTTTACGAGCGGAAGCAGGAGGATACCCCGTCCCGGCGGCGGATGATGACAACGTTGGCGAGGCTTATTTCCCAGCAGTATGCTTTCGTGGAAGCGGAGCGGCAGGGACAGCTGTTGGCCGATGCCGAAATCCGCTCGCTGCAGGCGCAGATGAGCCCGCACTTTTTATTCAACGTATTGAATACGGTCAAATCGTTCATCCGCACGAAACCGGAGGAAGCGCGGCAGCTCATTATGCACTTGTCCAAATTTCTCCGCAAAAATATAAACGGCAGCAGCAAAACGCTGGTCACGGTCCGCGACGAGCTTGAGCTTGTTATGTCCTACCTGAGCTTGACCAAGGCACGGCTGGGCGACCAACTGGAGTTTGTGACAGATATTGACGAAGCGGCGCTGGACTGCCGCATTCCTCCGTTTACGATTCAGCCGCTGGTGGAAAACGCGATTGTGCACGGGCTCCAAAACATCGGCAGGCCCGGCATGATCCGGCTCGGCGTGAAGCAGGAAGCGTACGGCGGACAATACTGCGCCCGGATCACGGTGGAAGACAACGGCACAGGTATGTGCCAGGGCGTGCTGGGCGCGGTGGACGAGCATGCGGGCGTGGCGCTGTACAACATCGGCCAGCGGCTGAGCTACCATTACGGCACGGAACAGCCGCTGCAGATCGATAGTACACCGGGGAAAGGCACAAAAGTTAGCTTTTGGGTGAGGTGATAGAAATGGGCTGGAATGTGGTGATTGCCGACGATGAAGCGCCTTCCCGGGAGGAGTTGGCTTATTTGCTGGAGCAGATCGCCGACGTGTCGCATGTGACGCAGGCGGTCGGCGGAATGGACGCGATCCGCAAGGTGAAGGAGCAGACGCCGGACGTGCTGTTTCTCGATATGGAGATGCCGGACCTCAGCGGCTTGCAGGTGGCGCAAATCATAGGCGAGTTCAACCCGGGGGTCAAAATCGTCTTTTCTACGGCTTACGATCATTATGCGGTCGACGCCTTTAAGCTCCGCGCGTTTCATTACGTCTTGAAGCCGTATGACGAGGACGATCTCGGTGCGGTCTTTCGGGAATTGCGGCTGGCCGCGGAGAAGAGCCTTGCGCCGAATTCGCGCAAGCCCGTGGCGGGAGACGCCTGTGTGAAGCTGGCGCTGGAATTGGACGATGGCATCAAGTACGTATCGCCGAAACATATCATGTATATCAGCAAGGAAGGCAAGCGGGTTCAAGTCCATACGCTCGACAAAGCTTACGAGGTCTCCTATACCTTGCAAGAGCTGGAGCAGAAACTGGTGCCGTTCGGCTTTTTCCGCTGTCATAAAAGTTACCTGGTCCGGCTGGAAGCGATCTCGGAATTGAAGTCGTGGGTCAACGGGGCTTACGACGTACGCATGGACGATACAGCGCGGAGCCGAGTTCCCGTCAGCAGGAATTACGTGAAGGAGCTGCGTTTGAAGCTGGAAATCTGACATCTTGAACCGGATTCCGGACATCATGCGATCCAAGCGGTTTCCCTCGGGCAAAAGAGCGTTTATACTTGTTTGAAAACGCTGCCAATATGGAAGCAATTCACAGGTGGAGGGAACCGCATGGCTAAAAGCTTGAAATCCATAGGTTTGTGGGGACTCGTATCGGTACTCGGCGCCTTCGGATTCGCGGCGATTGCGCTGAACCGCGGAGAATCGGTCAACGCCGTCTGGCTGATTGTCGCCGCCGTCTCGTGCTATGCCGTCGCTTACCGCTTTTACAGTAAATTTTTGGCCCGCAAAGTGCTCGGTTTGGACGACAACCGCAAGACGCCGGCCGAAATCAACAATGACGGCAAAGATTACGTGCCGACAAACAAGTGGGTCTTGTTCGGGCATCACTTTGCCGCTATCGCTGGCGCGGGGCCGCTCGTCGGTCCGGTGCTTGCGGCGCAGATGGGCTATTTGCCCGGCACGCTCTGGATTGTGATCGGCGTTATTCTCGGTGGAGCCGTGCAGGACTTCGTCATCTTATTCGCTTCGACGAGACGGGGCGGCAAATCGCTCGGAGAAATGATCAAGGATGAAATCGGCCCGACCGCCGGAGTGATTGCTATGGTCGGCATTCTTGCCATTATGGTCATCCTGCTCGCCGTGCTGGCGCTCGTTGTCGTCAAAGCGCTGATCGGCAGCCCATGGGGGATGTTCACCATCGCAGCCACCATCCCCATCGCCGTCGTGATGGGAATCTACATGCGGTTTATTCGTCCGGGCCGGGTCGCCGAAGCTTCGATGATTGGGCTGGTGCTGCTTCTAGGCTCTCTCGTAGGGGGCAAGTACGTGGCGGAAAGCCCGATGCTCTCCGGCCTGTTTACGTTCAGCGGCGAGACGATTGCGCTCATGCTGATCGCTTACGGCTTCATCGCTTCCGCGCTGCCTGTTTGGCTGCTGCTGGCCCCGCGCGATTACTTGAGCACGTTTCTGAAAATCGGCACGATCGTGGGACTGGCGCTCGGCATCCTGTTCGTCATGCCGGATCTGGCGATGCCTTCCACGACGAAGTTTATCGACGGCACGGGTCCGGTCTTCGCCGGCAACCTGTTCCCGTTCCTGTTCATCACGATTGCGTGCGGCGCCGTCTCCGGCTTCCATTCGCTGATTTCGTCCGGTACGACCCCGAAAATGCTGGAGCGGGAGACGCACGCCCGGCCGATTGGCTACGGCGCGATGCTGATGGAATCGTTCGTCGCCATTATGGCGCTGATCGCCGCCTGCGTCATTACGCCGGGCGCCTACTTCGCCATTAACTCCCCGGCTGCCGCCATCGGCGCCGATGCGGTGCAAGCAGCGGCCACGCTGACGTCATGGGGCTTTACGATCACACCGGACGATCTGACGAACTTGGCCAAGGACGTCGGCGAATCGACGATTCTTTCACGGACCGGCGGCGCACCGACGTTCGCGATCGGCATGGCGCATATTTTGTCAGGGGTCATTGGCGGCAAGGCGCTGATGGCGTTCTGGTATCATTTTGCCATCTTGTTCGAAGCATTGTTTATTTTGACGACGATCGATGCGGGAACCCGGGTAGGCCGGTTTATGATTCAAGAAATTCTCGGCAGCGTCGTCAAGCCGCTCGGCAATACCGAATCGACGCTCGGCAACGTAGTAGCTACGGCACTTTGCGTGGCCGGTTGGGGCTATTTCTTGTATCAAGGCGTCATTGATCCGCTGGGCGGCATCAACTCGCTCTGGGCGCTGTTCGGTATCGCCAACCAGATGCTGGCGGGCATGGCGCTCATTCTCGGCTCGACCATCCTGCTGAAAATGGGCAAGAAGGCGTACGCCTGGGTGACGCTGGTGCCGACAGTCTGGCTGCTCACCATTACGATGACGGCTGGTTGGCAAAAGCTGTTTCACCCCGACGCCAAAATCGGGTTTCTGACCCACGCGCAGCAGTATCAGGACGCGTTGAACGCCGGGAAGCTAGTATCTCCGGCCAAAACGGCCGCGCAGATGCAGCAGATCATCACGAACGATTATGTGGATGCGATCTTATGCGGCGTGTTTATGATCATCGTGCTGGCCGTGCTTCTCGTATCGCTGCGGACATGGTACCGCGTGCTGAAGGGCCTGCCTGTCGGGCTGAGCGAAGCGCCTTACGTAGCGCGCGGCGCAGACGGTACCCGGGAGGTGCCAAAGTATGTTTGAAGCAGTCAAGGACGTGCTTAAGTACCGCAGGCAGTTCCTCGACTTGCTTGTCGGGGTGCCGAATTATGAGCGGTACGTCGAGCATCGGAAGGAATGCCATCCGGGCGAGCCGATCCAGACGCGGGAGGAGTTTTTCCGCGAGGCGCAGGAAGCCCGATACAACGCCAAAGGCGGCAAAGTTTCGCGCTGCTGCTGAGAGCGAGTTAAGGCCGGTCCTTAGCGGATCGGCCTTTGCTTGTTGAGATTTGGAAGTTGAATTGACTAATTTATTAAATTGATGTTAACCTTTGAGATATTAAGGTTGGTTGGTATTTGGGGAGGTGACAATCTAAATGAAAAAAGCAACCATGAAAGATATCGCTCGCGCTACCAATGTCTCGATTGCGACAGTAAGTTATGTATTGAATAATGTCGATAATCAGACGATTCCTGAGTCTACGCGATGTAAAATTCTTCAAGTTGCCAAGGAGCTCGAATATACTCCTAACCTGGCAGCTCGTTCGCTCGCCAGAAAGAAAACGGGACTGGTAGGTATTCTCATTAATAAAGACTCCAACATGCCTTATTGGAAACGGCAGAACTATTATACATTTGTTGATGGATTAGAGAGATTGCTGACTGCACATGGATACCACACCCTGCTGGTTACATTGGATGCAGAGAATCCATCTTTAGATATCATTATAGAGAGAAGTTTGGAAGCAGTTTTTTTGATTGATGTAAAAGAAGTGGTGTTCTATTCTATTTCCTCCAAGTTCGTTGAAGGAATTCCATTAATTTTGATTGATAGCCTTATTGAAGATAAACTCTTCAATCAAATTACCTACGACTTCAAATCAGCATTAGAGCTGGCCGTTAGAACGGTCCAAGCTCCTTATTGTTTGATAATGGAAAATTACAATAATAAATCATTGATCCGATATATTGAGACAAACATAGACCTACCGGAAGACGATATATATATAGTTAATGATCTTTTAGATCTCGATAAATTCAAAAAA
>JBHJMN010000189.1:0-382 GCA_042219835.1 Paenibacillus elgii | reverse complement strand
GCGGTATATTCGCATATTGGTGCTTTGGAGGGAGGCTCAAACTATTTCCAAGCTTCTCAAGTTGTTCTCTTACATTACTGCCAATGTGTCTCAGATCTTTCTTTAACGCTTCCTCAAACTCCTTCGCGATACCGGCCAGCCCTTTTTGTTCTATTTCCACATAAATCCTGGCTAACGTACTGCCGTTTTCACTACGGCCAGCTATATATTTGCTGAAGTTTTGGGGAATGTCCTTTACGCTCTCCGAGATCCATTTGGTCATATTGCCAATTCTCGTTTGGATAGCCCCGCCTACCGTCTTAAGCACCTTTGGATCAAGGAGTCCTGCTGTTGCAAAGCTTACACCCGCATCAAACAACATTGTTTTCCAGCTTAATTTTTC
>JBHJMN010000188.1:0-390 GCA_042219835.1 Paenibacillus elgii | reverse complement strand
CCGAAACGATGGTCTTGGACGGGGTTCTCAAATAGCGAAAGAAGAGGCCGGGAATCCGCTCGGAAAAACGCAAGGCGATCAGTTGCACCAGTCCCGTCGCAATACAACTGCACATCACAAATCCTTCGATGGCCTGAAGGGTCAATCGAATCCGTTGTCTATCTGTTTCGCCCGTCACTTGCTCCAAAGGATGAGGCTCCCCGTTTCGAAGATAGCGCTTCAGCTTTGGCATTGACTTGCTACAGAAACGGTAGCCGAATGCACCGATCACTTGCTTCATTTCCCGAAACGTGCATTCGTTCTTGAACCGATATCCGTACAAGCGAATGATATCCTCCGCTGCAAGCGTCAGGTCGGTGCTCGCTAAAATGGAAAGTTGGTCACCCCGCT
>JBHJMN010000187.1:0-390 GCA_042219835.1 Paenibacillus elgii | reverse complement strand
CCGAAACGATGGTCTTGGACGGGGTTCTCAAATAGCGAAAGAAGAGGCCGGGAACCCGCTCGGAAAAACGCAAGGCGATCAGTTGCACCAGTCCCATCGCAATACAACTGCACATCACAAATCCTTCGATGGCCTGAAGGGTCAATCGAATCCGTTGTCTATCTGTTTCGCCCGTCACTTGCTCCAAAGGATGAGGCTCCCCCTTTCGAAGATAGCGCTTCAGCTTTGGCATTGACTTGCTCCAGAAACGGTAGCCGAATGCACCGATCACTTGCTTCATTTCCCGAAACGTGCATTCGATCTTGAACCGATAGCCGTACAAGCGAATGATATCCTCCGCTGCAAGCGTCAGGTCGGTGCTCGCTAAAATGGAAAGTTGGTCACCCCGCC